>JBQTIQ010000055.1:0-33726 GCA_052387955.1 Acidimicrobiia bacterium
ACCACGACGGCCTGTACTCGATCGTGGCGAGCGCCCATTGGCACGGGACCTACACGGTGACCAACCCCGAGGGGTTCACCGCCGTCGCCGACCTCGACGACCAGGTCCTCACCGCCGGGACCGGCTATCCCGTCGTCGAGATCCAGGCCGTCATCGGCCCCCGCCCACCCGCATAGCCGGCGGCATCGTGGCCCAGATGCGGATCAGATCTTGCCGGCCTCGTCGTCGCCGGCCTCGCCCGCGGCGGCTGCTTCGGCGTCGAGGATCGACTGTGCCCGGCGGTTGGCCAGCATGAGCAGGCCGGCGAAGATGGCGATGGGCAGCGCCACGAAGGCGATCTCGTCCCAGCCGCCCTGATGGGCCAACAGGGAGGCGAGCACCGGCATCTCCCCATCGTCTCAGGTACGGGCGCCGTTCGCGGGGTCGTCTCTGCCGCGGTCACAGGAGCAGGCCGACGGCGCCGGCGCCGGCGAGGGCGATCATGCCGGCCAGAGGGATCGTGGCCCGTACCGCCGAGCGGGGGCGCAGGTCCGAGAACGCCTGCCGGTGGGCCATCGTCACCGCCGCCGAGCACGCCGTCACCAGGGCGACCAGCTGGATGGCGCCGACGTGGGCCGGCGTCAACGGTTCGTAGACGATGGGGTTGGCGATGGTGCCGAACAGGTCCCAGCCTCGGCCGAGCGGGTCGGAGGCGAGGGCGACGAAGTTCTGCCAGTCGACGATGAAGACGACGAGCTCGTGCACGAAGGTCCACACCAGCCCGATCGGCACCAGCACCGCTCCGAACCGCAGCACCACCGGGGCCGGGTCGTGCCCCGCCATCCCCGCGATCAGCCGGCACGCCCCCAGGTAGACGGCCGCCACCACCGCGACCGACCACATCAGCCCGACGGTCTGGACCAGGCGCAGCTCCCAGCCCTGACGGGCACCGACCACGTCCACCCACCACGACGTGCCGCTGAGCCCGTCGAAGCCGACCCCACCGAGGTAGACGACGGCCACCGCGACCAGGCCCTGGGTGGCCCGGAGCCGACGGAGGCCCGACAGCGGCGACCGGAGCCGCCACCGGCCGGTCACCGGGTCGCGGCCGACCGGCGCGAGGTGGGCGAGGAGGCCGAACAGCGCCCCGAAGCCCTCGCCCCGCCGGATCCAGCCTCGTCCCCAGACCGCCGCGCCGGCCAACACCACCATGGTGTAGGCGGCCAGGTAGACGGCGAGGGCCCGGGGGCCGGGGGGGTACTGCTCGGGCCAGCACCGCACGAACCAGACGTACGAGCCGAGCAGGGCCGGCGCCGTCCACCACGGTCCGTCGGAGCCGTCATCGTCCGTCCCGGGCGCTCGGTCGTCCCGGCCGGGAGACGGAGACAGCCGGGCCAGGGTGTCGAAAGGGTTCAGGGCCCAGTAGATGTCGCCGACCAACGCCGACGCGACCTGCGTCCCGATGTAGAAGACGACCAGCACCGCCACCGGGGCGACGTTGGAGGACGGGTCGTCGATGCCGACAGCGGCGATCAGGAACACCGTCACGAACAGGGCCAGCCCCAGCGCCCGGACCGCCACGAACCCGGCCCGGGCGGTCCGGCTCGGCCGGGCCGCAGCCGCGGCCGTGCCGACTGAGGGGACAGCGGGGCCAGGCGCCCGTCGGCCGGTCTCGCCCAGGCGCAGGGCGACGAAGCCGAGAACGACCACCGAGGCCAGGAGCCATGCCAACAGCCAGCGGGGCAGGGGTAGGCCGGTGGCACCGGCGGCGTGAGCAAAGACGTCGGTAGCGGTCCCCGGCATGGCGACGGGCGATGGTAGGGCGGCCGCCGGGGGTCGGGGCGCGCACCGTGGGGTGTCGGGGCCCGGGCTCGTAGACTGTGCCGGTGCGAGAAAAGGTCGAGCAGGCCATCGAGGTCATCCGCCCCGCCATCCAGGCCGACGGCGGCGACATCAATCTCATCGACGTCGACGAGGAGTCGGGCGTCGTCACGGTCGAGCTCCTGGGCGCCTGCGTAAGCTGCCCGGCGTCCACGGTGACCCTCAAAGCCGGCATCGAGCGCATCCTCAAGGACCGGGTCGAGGGCGTGACCGAGGTCATCGACCGCGGCAGCGCCGCCCTCGAGGGCACACCCCTCTCGCTCTAGCGATTACCCGAGGGCGGGCCATTCTCGGACAGCCGGCCGCCGTCATCTCCAGATCGGCATCCCGTCGCGCCGGTCGGGCCAGACGGCCCTTCGTCCCACGCAAGGGGGTCGCCCGGCCAGGACTCGACGCGACGTCCCTTCGCCCGATGAAGGGCTTCAGCTGCGGACGTGCCGGCTCGCTGGCACTGACGAAGATGGCCAGAGCGGTGACGTCGGTGTCGTGAGACCTCGGCCGCGACCGGTGCCCGTGCGCCCTCAGCCGGCGCTGACGCGGCGCAGGCCGAGGACGAGGCCCATGGCTCCCGTCGCCACGAGAAGGCCGGCCACGGCCCAGGCGAAGGCGGTGCCCGCGGTGGCACCCTCGGCGTCGCCGTCATCCGGTTGGGCCGCGACCGGCGCCGGTGCCGGCGCAGCACGCTCGGGGGAGACGACGAGCACGGCCCGCATCTGGTCGTGGATCGAGCAGCGGTAGCTGTACGAACCGGGCTGGCTGGGAGCGATGAGCGTCGCCCCCTGTCCCGGCTCGATCCGACCGGTGTCGAGATCGACGTCGTCGAGGGTGGCGGTGTGGGGCTTGGTGCCGTCGTTGTCCCACGTGACGGTGCTGCCCGGGGCGACAAGGGTCCCGGTGGGGGCGAAGGCGAACTCCACGACCGAGATGGTGGCGGCCGCCGGTGGGGGCCGTTCGAGCGCCGGTGGCGCCCGCTCGTCGGCGGTCACCTGGGCTGCGGTCACCACCAAGGCGCCCCGCATCGCCGCGGGATGGATCTCACAGAAGAAGGCGTGCGTACCGGGCTCGTCGACGACGGCGCCGGCGTTCCCGCCGGCGAAGCGCCCGTTCTCGGCTCCGGGCTCGACGACCGGGAGGGCGAACGAGCCGTCCTCGGCCACCAGCGAGTGCCGCAGCCCGCCGACGTTGGCCAGGATCAGCCGGGTGCCGGCGGCGACCTCGAGCTGAGCCGGGTCGAACCGCTTGGTCTCCTCTTCGCGGGCCTCGTCGACGGCTTGCACCCGCACCTCGGTGGGCGGCTCCGGGCCGGGGGCGACGACGAGCCGGGCGTTCATGCGCGACGGGTTGATCTGACAGAAGATCTCGTAGGTGCCGGGTACGTCGACGGTCACCGTCGCGGCCTGGCCGGGGAGGACCGCGTCGGTGTCGAATAGCCCGCCTCGGTCGGTGACGGTGTGGGGTCGCTGGCCGTCGTTGGCCCACGTGATCGAGTCCCCGGCGGTCACGGCGAGCTCGGGCGGCAGGATCTCGAAGTCGCGGATCTGGCCCTCGACCGTGGCCGCCGACGACTGGGCTGGGCCGGGGGCCACGACGACGCCGACCACGAGGACGAGCCCGGCCAAGGTCCTCACAGCGACCTCAGGTACTCGGCGACGGCGAGGATCTCCGCCTCGCTCAACCGGGTCTCGAACGCCGGCATGCCACCGCGGCCCTGGGCGATGACCGCCGTCATCGTCGCCACGTCCCCAAAGCGCTCCACGGCCCGGCCGTCGGCCAGCGCAGGGCCGAGCCCGCCGCCGCCGTCACGGCCATGACAGCTGGCGCACCGGTTGGCGAACACCTCGGCGCCGTCGGGGCTGGCGACGGTGGCCCCGGGCCCGTCGGCGCCGGGCGTCGGCGCCGCCACCGGAGGCCCGGCGGCGGGCTCGTTGGCGAACAGGAGGACGACGAACGCCAGTGCCGCCAGCACGGCAACGACCTGCACCGCCGCCACCAGCCGCTTCATCGGTCCCTCCGGTAAGGCTGCGCCCCACGCCCATCGCCCCCGGGTGAGCTGGCGCTCGTGGCGTCGGCCTGAAACGCTCGCTGCACTCGCATGTCAGAAGCCCAGGCCCTGGGTGTCGAAGAACCAGAACGCGCTGGTCAGCCAGGCCACGACCAGGCCGGTGAACACGAGCCCGCCGGCCAGCGGGAGTGCCCAGCCGGGGAGGCCCTTCACCCGGACCGCGAGCACCTTGGTGGCGAAGGCACCGTAGAAGAGGCAGCCGGCGAGCGAGTGGACGAAGGCCCGGTCCAGCCCGGCGTCGGCCGCGAACCCGATCGACCACAGACAGTGGTAGGCCACCGGCAGGCTGACGATAAAGGCGAGCGTCCCCGACAGCCGATGGACGTCGCCCAGCCACGACGGAGGGTCGCCGGTGCCGATCTTGCCGTACAGGCGGAGTGCGCTGGTGACCTGCACCACCACGATCAGCACGGCCACTGTTGCCAGCCATGACTTCATCGTGATCTGGTCCCGGAAGAACAGCACCGTCACCGTGTCCCCGGTCGGGTCGTGGGCGCGGCCGTACACGCCCAGCCCCACCGACACCGCCGCGCCGACGAGGAACGCCAACACCCATCGGGACGGGACCAGAGCCGTCCGAGCGCGTTGCGCCCCGGTCATCGCCGCGGACGCTACCGCACCGGGCGCCGCTATAGCGTCCGACGCCTGAGCCGACGTGAGCAGCCTCCCGAGGTCCTCTTCGCCGCCGCCGGCAGCGGTGACCGCGCCGCCCTGGCCCGCCTGCTGTCGATGGTGGAACGAGGCGGTGACGCCGGCCGCAGCGTCGGCCGGTTGGTCTATCCCCAGACCGGGCGCGCCTACACGGTCGGCATCACCGGCGCCCCCGGCGCGGGCAAGTCGACCCTCGTGGGCCGGACCGTGGGAGCGCTGCGAGCCCTCGGCGACGAGGTCGCGGTGCTGGCCGTCGACCCGTCCTCGCCGTTCACGGGCGGCGCCGTCCTCGGCGACCGGGTCCGCCTGCAGGAGCACGCCCTCGACCCCGGCGTGTTCATCCGGTCGATGGCCAGCCGGGGCCATCTCGGCGGCCTGGCCCTCGCCACCCCCGAAGCGGTGCGGGTGCTCGACGCCACCGGCTTCGCCTGGGTACTGCTCGAGACCGTGGGCGTGGGGCAGGTCGAGGTGGCGGTGGCGGCCACCGCCGACACCACCGTGGTCGTCGTCAACCCCCGATGGGGTGACGCCGTGCAGGCGGCCAAAGCCGGGCTGCTGGAGGTGGCCGACCTGTTCGTCGTCAACAAGGCCGATCGTCCCGGCGCCGACGACACCAAGCGCGACCTCGAGCACATGCTCGACCTGTCGACCGACGGCGCCGGCGCCTGGCGGCCACCGGTGCTGAGCGTGGTCGCCGCCACCGGCGCCGGGCTGGACGAGTTCGTGGCCGCCGTCAGCCAGCATCGGGCCTGGCTCGTCGCCGGCGGCCTGTTGGAGGACCGCCGGAGCGCTCGGCTGGTCCAGGAGATCGGCGCCATCGCCGTATCCCAGGTGGCCGAGCGGGTGCGCCGGGCCGGGGAAGGGCCCAAGTTCGCTGACCTGCGGGCGGCGGTGGTGGGACGCCGCCTCGACCCGTGGACGGCCGCCGACGAGTTGTTGAGTACTCTCGCCGGCGATGGCTGAGGGCTCGATGCTCGTTCACGTCGAGCGCCACGACGACGGCGTGGCCTTGGTGCGCCTCGACCACCCCAAGGTCAACGCGCTGTCCAAGGAGCTGTTGACCCAGCTCGAGGCGGCGGCCCGGGGGCTGACCGACGAGCCGCCCGGAGCCGTGGTCGTCACCGGCGGCGACCGGGTCTTCGCCGCCGGCGCCGACATCGCCGAGTTCGGCGGCCGGGCCGAAGCCGAAGAGATCGGCGGGCTCTTCGCCCGGGCGCTGGGAGCGGTGGCCGACATCCCCCGGGTCACGATCGCCGCTATCGGCGGCGTCGCCCTCGGCGGGGGCTGCGAGCTGGCCCTGGCCTGCGACTTCCGCATGGTGTCGGAACGCGCCCGTCTGGGACAGCCCGAGATCTTGCTCGGCGTGATCCCCGGCGGCGGGGGCACCCAGCGGCTGCCGCGCCTGGTGGGACCGGCTCGGGCCAAGGACCTGATCTTCTCGGGCCGGGCCGTCGACGCCGCCGAGGCGCTCCGCATCGGGCTCGTCGACCGGGTCGTGGCCCCCGAAGCCCTCCAGCACGAATCGCGGGCGTGGGCGGCCGAGTTCGCCCGAGGCCCGCTGAGCGCGCTGGCGTTGGCCAAACGGGCGATCGACCGTGGCCTCGACATCACGCTCAACGGCGGCCTCGACCTCGAACAGCAGCTCTTCGCCGAGGTCTTCGCCACCGATGATGCCCGCATCGGAGTCAGCAGCTTCCTGGAGCACGGCCCGGGCAAGGCCGCGTTCACCGGCCGGTAGCGTCGGCGCCGACCCGCGGGCGAGAACCTCCCCAGCCGGCGCCGAGCGTCCGCTACCGTCCGGACGTGACCAAGCTGCGAGCGGAGCGGGCACGACCGGCGGGCCGAGCGGGCGCCAGCTCGCTCGACGGCGAGGGGTGTGGGGCGCGGCCCCACCGGGATGACTGAGTTCCCGCCGCCCGGCGGGGCGCAGGGTGAGCCGTGGGACGAGCCCTCACCGCCCCCGGCGACGGGACCGGCGCCTCCGCCCTATGGCTACCCACCTCCGCCGGGGGGCGGCGCCTACCCTCCTGCGGGCTACCCGCCCCCGCCCGGCTACCCCGTCGCGCCCGGGTACCCCGCACCACCGGGCTACCCGGTGGGCTATGGTCCGCCCCCCTCTCCGTTGTCGCGGGGCCTGGTGGTCACGGTGCAGGTGATGCTCGGCCTCGGGGCCGCCCTCGCCCTCGCCGCCGCCGGCGCGCTGTTCAGTCGGGCCTCCAAGATCGAGAACTTCGAGAGCCGGACGTTCCGGGAGCTCGACGACGCCGACAACCTTGTCAACGGCTGGCTCGGAGGGTGGGGGTTGGGCTTCCTCGCCACCGCGGTCGTGTTCATCATCTGGCAGCACCGCCACGCCACCAACGCCGAACGGCTCGCCGGCCCGCTGCGGCTCGGGCCCGGGTGGGCCGTCGGCGGATGGTTCGTGCCCATCGGCAACCTGGTCCTGCCCGCCCTCCAGCTGCGTGAGGCCTCCCGGGCCAGCGATCCTGGGCCGCTGCCCCCAGGGACCAGGGGCCGGCCCGCAGGCATCATCCTGGCCTGGGCCATCGTCTTCGGCATCGGGTCCCTCGGGTTGATCGGCGCCATCGGCCAACGCCCCACCGACGAAGAGCTGGCCGAGGCAAGCTTCAGCCGGTTCGACGACGTCACCGAGGAGTTCCGCCAGGCCGACAACACCGCGGGAGTGGCAATGGTGCTGTTCGGCGCTGCCGGCGTGCTCGCTGCGGTGATGGTCGGTGCGCTGTCGGCCCGTCAGCTGCGGGCCGTCGACGCCCGGGCCGGGACCGGGGCGCCGGGGTGGCCCACGCCGGGGACCGCACCTCCGCCTCCCGGAGCGCCGACATGGCCGCCCGGCCCCGCCCCGCCGGGGCCTTCGTGGCCTCCGGCTGGCTCCCCGCCGCCGGGGAGCTACCCGGCCCCGCCCGGGCCCTACCCGCCCCAGCCGCAACCGCGGTGGGGCCCGCCGCCGCCCCCACCGGGTTGACGGCGGGCACAGTCGTCCCCCCCCGCCGCAGGCTGGGCGACCATGACGCGGGCCTCGTGGCCCGCGGTCGGGGACAGGGGCTATGCCCAGGTGATGCGGCCCAGCTCCACCGGGTTGACCAGGTCGGGGTGCGACGGCACCACCCGGACCGTGAACCCGTAACGCCCGGCCCGGGCACAGGTGAACGCCGCCCGGTAGAGCTGGGCGCCGCCCGCCGGTGGCCCGACCGGCTCCATGGGCAGGACCACCGGGTCCTCGATCTCGTCGTGCTGGCCGACCGGTCCCTGCACCAGCTGCACCTCGATGTCGGGCCCGTCCAGTTCGCCCAACGACACGGTGGCCTCGACCGACCGCTCGGTGCCCAGGTCGACCACGGCGGCGTCGGTGTCGACGGCGAGGACCTTGACCCCGTCCCAGGCGGTGACGACGCGCCGCTTCCACTGCGCCAGGGCCCGGGCGCGGGTGTACCCGTCCGCCGCCAGCCGGTCGGCGTGGGCGGCGGTAGGCTCGTAGAGCCGTTCGACGTAGTCCCGTACCATGCGGGCCGCGGTGACCTGGGGGCCGAGCGAAGTGAAGTTGGCCTTGACCCGCCGTACCCAGCGCCGGGGCACGGGCCCCTCCCACCGTTCGTAGAACATCGGCACGATCTGGCGTTCGAGCAGCTCGAACAAGCTGTTCGCTTCGATCTCGTCCCGTCGTTCGTCGTCCTCGACGGTGGACGCCGACGAGATGGCCCAGCCGTTGTCGCCGTTGAACGACTCGTCCCACCAGCCGTCGAGGACCGAGGCGTTGAGGGCGCCGTTGAGGGCCGCCTTCATGCCTGAGGTCCCGCACGCCTCGAGCGGTCGGCGGGGGTTGTTGAGCCAGACGTCGGCGCCCTGGTAGAGCGTGCGGGCCACGGAGATGTCGTAGTTCTCGAGGAACACGAACCGATGGCGGATACCGACGGCGGCGGCGAACTGCACGATGTGGCGGATCATCTCCTTGCCGTGGTCGTCGGCGGGATGGGCCTTGCCGGCGAAGACGAACTGCACCGGGCGTTCGCCCGCCAGCAACACGGCGGCGAGGCGTTCGGGTTGTGACAACAGCAGCGTGGCCCGCTTGTAGGTGGCGAAGCGGCGGGCGAAACAGATGGTGAGGGCCTTGGGGTCGAGGACCTCGTCGGTCCAGGCCACGTCCGACGCCGACAGGCCCCGGTCGAGGGCCGACTGGCGGAGCTTGCGGCGCACGAAGCCGACCAGCCGCTCGCGGCCCTGCTCACGTTCTCGCCAGATCTCGTCGTCGCCGGCCTCGTCGATGCGCGCCCACCGCTCAGGCCCGGCTTCGTGCCACGCCGGTAGCACGTGGCGCGAAAGCAGGTCGTCGATCTCGGGCGACACCCACGTCGGCGCGTGCACGCCGTTGGTGATGGAGGTGATCGGCACTTCCTCGGTGGGTACGTCGGGCCACAGGTCGGCGAACATCTCCCGGCTCACAGCGCCGTGCAGTTCGGACACGGCGTTGGAGCGGCCGGCCAGGCGCAGTCCCATGATCGCCATGTTGAACCGCTCGTCGGCGGGGTCGCCGAGCCGGTGCCCGAGCTCCATCAGGGCGGCGACGGTCACGCCGCATTCGTCCGCCCACCCCGAGAAGTACTTCTCGGTCAGCTCCAGCGGGAAGCGGTCGATGCCCGCCGGCACCGGGGTGTGGGTGGTGAAGATGTTGCCGGCCCGCACCGCCTCGATCGCCTCGTCGTAGCCGAGGCCGCGCTCGACGATGGCCTGGCGTATGCGTTCGAGGCCGAGGAAGCCGGCGTGGCCCTCGTTGGTGTGGAAGACCTGGGCGTCGACCCCGAGGGCCTGCAGGGCCCGGACCCCGCCGATGCCCAACAGGATCTCCTGGCGGAGCCGGTGTTCGATGTCGCCCCCGTAGAGGCGGTCGGTGACGGTACGGATGTCGGGCCGGTTCTCGTCGACGTCGGCGTCGAGCAGGTAGAGCGGGACCCGGCCCACGTCCGCTCGCCACACCTGGGCCACCAGCGGCTCGCCGGCCAGGTCGACGGAGACCCTGACGCCCTCGCAGCGAGTGAGGGCCATGGCGTAGGGATCGAGGTCGGGGTACCGCTCCTGCTGCCAGCCGTCGACCGACAGCTGCTGGCTGAAGTACCCGTGCCGGTAGAAGAGGCCGACGCCGACGAGCGGGACGCCGAGGTCGGAACAGGCCTTGAGGTGGTCGCCGGCAAGCACGCCGAGGCCGCCCGAGTACTGGGGCAGCGCCTCGGCGATGCCGAACTCGGGAGAGAAGTAGGCCACCGACCGCAGTGCCGACGTCGACGCCCGGGCCTGGAACCAGCGGGGCTTGGACAGGTAGCCGGTGAGCTCGGTGTGCACCTCGTCGAGGAAGCGCATGAAACCGGGATCGGCGGCGAGGGCGACGAGGCGGGGGCGAGGCACCAGGCCCAAGAGCCGCACCGGGTCGTGGGTGCTGGCATCCCACTGCTCGGGGTCGACCCAGCGGAACAGGTCGCGGGTCTGGCGGTCCCACGACCAGCGCAGGTTCATGGCCAGTGCCTCGAGGGACGCCAGCTCGTCGGGCAGGCTGGGCCGGACGGTGAAACTGCGCAGGGCCTTCATCGGCCGCGACCGTACCTGCGCCCCGAACAGCGGCGTATCACCGCCGCAGCGGCGCGCTCTGGTCCCACAGCGGGCGGCGGCCTTGCGGGGCGCCGCCTGCCGGGTCACCCGTCGGGCTCCTCCTGGCGGGCCGCTCGTCGAGGCGGAGGCGGGCAACCGTCTCCCTCAGGTCCGAGAGGGAGGTGAACCCATGAAGAAGATCGTCGTCCGCAAGACCGGAACCGTCCGGCTGACGGCTCGCGCCGCCTACTGCTACGGCTGTTGCTGCTGCGTCATCAAGGCGCTGTAACGCGGTCCCGGGCCCGGGAACCCGTCGTTGCCGCGGCGGGCTCCCGGCCCCTGGCCATCGTAAGGCCGGGTCTTGCCCGCCCGCTCCCCGCTCCCGAGAACCGCCGAGAGGCCGTCCATGCTCGTGTCCCACGTCCCTGGCACCGTCCGCTTCCATCCTCTGTCGTTCCTCGCCGAGGACGACGACGAGGTCGTCATCGGGCGCCGCGACATCGACTCCTACGCCGTGTTCCCCACCGACGGCGCCGCCTTGGTCCGCCAACTCCAAGCCGGCCTACCCGGCCCGGAAGCGGCCGCCTGGTACCAGCGGAGCTACGGCGAGCCGGTGGACCTCGACGAGTTCGTCGACGAGCTGCGCCTGCTCGGTTTCGTCGACGACGACGAGCCGGCGCCGGTCGCCGGCCCCGTCGGGGGCGCCCCGGTGCGATGGCAGCGGCTCGGCGCCGCCCTCTTCTCGCCCGGCGCCTGGGTGCTGTACGCCGCGGTGGCGGTGGCGGCGGTGGTGGCCTGTGCCTCGTCCCCCGTCCTGGCCCCACACCCGGGCCAGGTCATGTTCGTCGACCGCTTCCTCGTCGTCGAGCTCACGATCCTCCTCGGCCAGGTCCCCCTCACCCTGGTGCACGAGATGTTCCACGTGCTCGCCGGGCGCCGGCTCGGGGTGCGCTCGAGGCTGCGGGTCGCCCAGCGCCTGCACTACGTCGTGTTCGAGACCGTGCTCGACGGCCTCGTCATCGTGCCCCGCCGCCGCCGCTACCTACCGATCGTGGCCGGCATCGTGGCCGACGGGGTGGTGATGGCGGTGCTCGTGCTCGTGGCCGCCGTCACCCGCCATGGCGACGGCTCGGTGTCGGGGCTCGGCGCGATCTGCCTCGCCCTCATGTTCACGACGTTGCTGCGGGTCGTGTGGCAGTTCTACTTCTACCTTCGCACCGACCTGTACTACCTGGTCTCCACCGCCTTCGGTTGCGTCGACCTCCAGGGCACGACCCGCACGGTGATCGGCAACCGCTTCTGGGCCGCCGTCGGCCGTCGGGACCGGATGGCCGACGAGGACCGCTGGCACCCCCGCGACCGTCGTGTCGCCCGCTGGTTCGCCCCCGCGGTGGTGGCCGGCTACGCCGCCTCCCTGTTGATGCTGGCCCTCGTGATGGCCCCGCTGGCCTGGCGATTCCTGTCGGGGGCCTTCGACCGGGTGGCGGCCGGGCCTAACGGTGGCGACGCCGGCGCCTTCTGGGACTCCGCCGGCCTGCTCGCCCTCAGCGCCGGCCAGCTGGTGCTGGCCGTCGCCCTGTGGTGGCGCGACCGGCGCCGCTCCGATCGATCCCCTTCCCGGCCCCAGCCGGGCCGGGCCCTGTCCTGACGGAGGTAGCCCCCCATGTCCGAAGCCACTCCTTCCCTCGCTGGGCCCGTCGCTCACCGCTGGTGCCAGGGCCAAGCCGAGCCGTCGCCGTCGGGGCCCGGGCTGGCATCGATCGACGCCCACCGGCGCCGACGAGGGCCGTACTCGGCGGCGGGCGAGCTGGTGCGCCTCCTGGTGCCCGAGGTTCTGGCGTCATGGCCCGACCTGGTCGACGCCCACGACATCGAGGTCCGGGCGGTGGCCCCCGAGCTGGTGGCGGTGGTGCCCGGCCGGCGCGAGAACCTCACCTCGACGGCCACCCCCCAAGAGCGCACCCGCTTCTACCCTGCCGGCCGCACGCTGCGCCTGGCCCACGGGTTGACCGAGTTCGTCCTCGCCTTCCTCGACCGGTCAGCAGCCCTGCCATCCGCCCTCGTCGTCGCCAACGCCGACGAAGCCGACCCCACCGATCTGGAATGGCTGGCGGTGATGCTCCGCCGCGTCCCCGCCCACCGGCTCCGCCTGGTGATCGGCACCCGCTCCGACGCCGTGCCCGAGCCCCTGGCCGAGGCCTTGGCCCTCTACGCCGAGAGCGAGACCGTGGAAAGGGTCCCCCCGTTGGGCCCCGGTCCTGCCCACGCGGGGCCCGAGCTGGCGGCGGGCTACGTGAAGGGCGACTGTGCCCGAGACGACCCCGCCGGGCAGGCGCCGTACGAGGCGCTGAGCGCCGGCGACCGTGCCTCCCTGCACGACGCCCGGGCTGACGCCCTCGAGGCGAGCGACGAGTTCTCCTGGCGGCTGGGGGCGGTGCCGTTCCACCGCGAGCGGGGCCACGACCCCGCCGGCGCCGGCGCTGCCGCGGTGGAGGCCGCCCTCGAGCACTGCATGCTCATGGGCTACTACGACGCCGTGGTCGACCTCGGGCGCCGGGGTCTCGCCCTGCGGGACTGGGAGAGAGAACCCGAGGCGTGCTGGCTCATCACCACCAAGCTGTGCACCGCGTTCGGCGCCCTCGGCCGACCCGACGAAGCAGCCGAGCTCTACGACGAGGCTTGCGCCAACACGACGCATCCGAGCGTCCACCTCCAGTCGGCCTACGGCCGGGCCATGCTGCTGACCCGCTTCTTCGACCAGCCCCGCCAGGACCATCGCCGGGCCAAGGCCGCCATCAACACCGCCATCGCCATCTCGTCGCTGGTGCCCGAGGCCCAGCGCCGGGCGTTCAACCTCACCTTCAACGAGAACGGCCTCGCCCTCGTGGAGATGCACCTCGGCGATCTCGAGGAGTCGTTGCGGCTCGTCACCGAAGGCCTCGACCGTCTCGACCGTGACCTCGACCCGCACGGCCAGACGCTGCACCGCTCGGTGCTTCTGTCCAACCAGGCGCAACTCCTGGTGGGCCTGGGCCGGTTGGACGAGGGCCTGGGCGCCTACACCCGGGTCATCGAGGCCGACCCGCACCACTCCGAGTACTACTTCGAACGGGCCGGTCTGCTCCGCCGCCTGGGCCGTCTCGACGCCGCCCTGGCCGACTACGCCGCCGCCATCCACTTCAGCCCGCCCTACCCCGAGCCCCACTACAACCGGTCCGACCTCCTGTTGGAGCGAGGCGACGTCGAAGGCGCCCTGGCCGGCTTCGACTACGTGCTCGAGCTCGACCCGGCCTTCGCCGACGCCCGGGTCAATCGGGCCAGCCTCCGCTACGAGCTCGGCGACGTGGACGGCGCCGCCGCCGACGTCGCCGCCGGCCTCGCCCATGATCCGGGCCAGGCCCACCTGTGGTGCTTGCGGGGGCTGCTGGCCCAGGACGACGGCCGGCTGGCCGACGCCCGCGACGCCTTCGATACCGCCCTCGGGCTCGACCCTTCGCTCGCCGCGGCCTGGGGCAACCGGGCCGTCGTTGCCTTCGAGATGGGTGCCGTGCCCGAGGCGTTGGCGTTCTTCGACGGCGCCCTCGCCCTCGGGGACGACCCCGACGTTCGCGCCAACCGGGGTCGTGCCCACCAGCACGCCGGCCACTTCGACGCCGCCGTCGCCGACTACGACGTCGTGCTCGCCGGCGAGCTCGACGGCGGTACCCGGGCCGAGCTGTGCCTTCGTCGGGGCCGGTGCCACCTGGCCCGGGGCGACGCGGCGGCGGCCGCGTCCGACTTCGAGGCCGGTGCCGCCGCCGGCGGCGACGAATGGGCCGACGTCACCGGGGCCGCCTCGTCCCAGCTCCTGGTCGGCGGCCGCCCCTGACCCCATGCCGAGTGCCGCCCGCCGGCCGGCCCCGGGGGGACGGCCGAGGCACGCCGGTTCGGCTGCCGCAGTGACCGGGTTGGCCCGTCCGGGATCGGGTACGGTCCCGGCGCGTTGGCCCGGGCCTGGCCCGGCCGGTGCCGCTCCGGCACGAGGAGGGTGTTGTCTTGGCGCAGAAGGTCCGAGGTGTCGTGTCGTCGGCCAAGGACGCCCCGGTGACGATCGAGACCATCGTGGTGCCCGACCCCGGGCCGGGCGAGGCGCTGGTGAAGGTCCAGGCGTGCGGTGTGTGCCATACCGACCTGCACTACCGCCAGGGCGGCATCAACGACGAGTTCCCCTTCCTGCTCGGCCACGAGGCGGCCGGTGTGGTCGAGGCGGTCGGGCCCGACGTCGTGACGGTGGCGCCGGGCGACTTCGTCATCCTCAACTGGAGGGCGGTCTGCGGCCGGTGCCGTTCCTGTCTCCGGGGACGGCCGTGGTACTGCTTCTCGACGTTCAACGCCGCGCAGAAGATGACCCTGGAGGACGGCACCGTGCTGTCGCCGGCGCTCGGTATCGGGGCCTTCGCCGAGAAGACCCTGGTCGCCGCCGGCCAGTGCACCAAGGTCGACCCCCGGGCCCGGCCCGAGGCGGCCGGGCTGCTCGGCTGCGGTGTGATGGCTGGCCTGGGGGCGGCCCTGTTCACCGGGGAGGTCGGCCGGGGCGACTCCGTGGCGGTCTTCGGCTGCGGCGGTGTCGGTTGTGCCGCCGTCCACGGCGCCTGGCTGGCGGGGGCATCGACGGTGGTGGCCGTCGACCTCGATCCCCGCAAGCTCGAACTGGCCCGCCGCTTCGGCGCCACCCACACGGTGGACGCCTCGACCACCTACCCGGTGGCCGCGGTCAAGGAGGCCACCGGCGGCAACGGCGCCGACGTCTGCATCGAGGCGGTCGGGCACCCCGACGTCTTCGCCCAGGCGTTCTACGCCCGGGACCTGGCCGGGATCGTGGTCCAGGTCGGCGTCCCCACCCCGACGATGCGCATCGACCTGCCGATGATCG
Organism: Acidimicrobiia bacterium; assembly: GCA_052387955.1. Classification (GTDB taxonomy): domain Bacteria; phylum Actinomycetota; class Acidimicrobiia; order Acidimicrobiales; family JACDCH01; genus JBQTIQ01. The sequence goes on from JBQTIQ010000055.1 coordinate 15,081, forward strand.
AGTTCTTCGGTCGCGGCGGCCAGCTCAGGCCGAGCTGGTACGGCGACTGCCTGCCGTCGCGCGACTTCCCCATGCTGATCGACCTGTACCTGCAGGGCCGTCTCGACCTCGACGGCTTCGTGTCCGAGACCGTTCCCCTCGACGGGGTGGAGGCTGCCTTCACCCGGATGCAGCGCGGCGACGTCCTGCGTTCCGTCGTCGTGCTGTAGCTGTGCTCGTCGGTCTGCTGCGGGCGTCGCTTTGGCAGGAGAGCCGACGAGGGCGATAGACGTGGACCAGCCGGCGCCGCGATCGCTCAGCGAGCCTCACCCCAGCCGGCTGGACCCGCTCGACCCTCGGCGCACGGCGATCCTGGCCGCCCACGCCGCCGCCGTCGCCGCCGGCGAGCTCGGCTACCTCGACCCCGGCACCGGCCTCTTCGTGCTCACCGCCGCGTACCTCCTCGACCGAGGGGACTGCTGCGACCAAGGCTGCCGCCACTGCCCCTACGTGGGCTGAAGGCAGCGCCGACTCCCTGACCGGCTCGCTAGTCCTCGTCGAGGGAGGAGATGATGGCGTCGGTGACGGGGTCGTCGGCCCGGCGCTCCTTGCGGGCCTTGCGCACCTCGATGACGATCGGCAGGAACGAGATGGCGACGATGGCCAGGATGGTCAGCTCGAGGTTGGCCTCGATGACGTCCACTTGGCCCAGGAAGTAACCGAGCAGGGTGACGCCGACGGCCCACAACAGCCCGCCGATGATGTTGAAGGTCACGAACTGGCGGTACTTCATGCCCGACACGCCGGCCACGATCGGGGCGAACGTCCGCACGATGGGGACGAAGCGGGCCAGCACGATCGTCTTGGAGCCGTGCTCGTCGAAGAAGGCCTTGGCCTTGGCCACGTTCTGCTGCTTGAAGAAGCGCGAGTCGGGCCGGCGGAACAACGACGGGCCCACCCGCCGGCCGAACAGGTAGCCGACCTGGTCGCCGGCGATGGCCGCGATGGCCAGCCCGACCAGCATCGGCACCAGGGGCAGGTGCAGCGACTCCGGGATCGATGAGGGGCCAGAGGCGAAGAACCCGGCAGTGAAGAGGAGCGAATCGCCCGGGAGGAAGAACCCCACCAGCAGGCCCGACTCGGCGAAGATCACCGCCCACAGCCCGACGAGGCCAACCTTGTCGAGGAGGTTCTCGGGGTCGAGTAGGCCCCCGGCGGCCAGCACGGTCTGCACCCGGGCGAAGCTAGCGCCCGGGCCCGGGGCGTTTGCCCGGGGCCGGTCGCCATGTCGCCGGCCAGGGCGCCAGGTCCGCTCCGGCGCGGCCGTTCCCGCGGGCTGCGCCCACACCCGTCGCTGCGGGGCGAACCGGCGTCGGCGCCGACGGCACGGGCCCTCGTGGCGTCCGCGGTTCGGGATCAGGCCAGCTCATCCGTGGTAGGGGTGTTGTGTGCTCGGCCGCCTGATCATCGACGATGTCCGTCCCCGCACCCCGGCGGGCTACCCCGCCAAAGCCGGCGTCGGCGAGGTGGTCACGGTGTCGGCCACGGTGTTCAGAGAAGGCCACGACCTGCTGGCCGCCCGCCTGCGCTGGCGTCGCGGCGGCGACAAGGACTGGGCCACGGTGCCCATGGCGCTGGCGGTGGCCGGGCTCGACCGCTGGGAGGCGGTGATCGAGCCCGCGGTCGTCGGCGCCCACGAGTTCCAGGTCGAGGCGTGGACCGACCGCTACCGGACCTGGCGCCACGACATCGAGCTCAAGGCGGCTGACGACCCCCACGACCCCCTGGCCACCGACGTCGAAGAAGGTGCCCTCCTCATCGAGCGGCTGGCCAAACGGGCGCCCAAGGAGGCCCGGCCGGCGCTGGCGGCGGCGGTGGCGGGGCTGCGCAACGGGGAGGCATCGCGCGACGCCCGCCTCAACGCCGGCCTCGACGACCGGGTCGGCGCCCTGCTGGCCCCGGTCGAAGACCCGGTCGACCTGACCCGCTCGGCCCGTTTCCCGCTGTGGGTCGACCGCCGGGCCGGGCGGTTCTCGGCCTGGTACGAGCTGTTCCCCCGGTCCGAGGGCGGGCTGGCGGGGGCGTCCAAGCGGCTGCGGGCCGTGGCCGAGATGGGCTTCGACGTCGTCTACCTCCCGCCCGTGCACCCCATCGGCCACACCGCCCGGAAGGGCCCGGGCAACACGCTCGAGGCCGGGCCGGGCGATCCCGGGAGCCCGTGGGCGATCGGCAGCGAGGACGGAGGGCACACCGCCGTCCACTCCAAGCTGGGCACGCTCGAGGACTTCGACGCCTTCGTCGAGGAGGCGGAGGGACTGGGGCTGGAGGTCGCCCTCGACTACGCCCTCCAGTGCTCGCCCGATCACCCGTGGGTCACCGAACACCCGGAATGGTTCCACCAACGGCCCGACGGCACCGTCAAGTACGCCGAGAACCCGCCCAAGAAGTACCAGGACATCTACCCGATCAACTTCTGGCCCCAGGAGGACGGGCAACGACAGGCCTTGTGGGATGCGTGCAAGGACGTGCTCGACCATTGGATCGCCCACGGCGTGGGGATCTTCAGGGTCGACAACCCCCACACCAAGCCGCTGGCCTTCTGGGAGTGGGTCATCGCCGCCGTCCGGGCCGAGCATCCCGGCACGGTGTTCCTGGCCGAGGCCTTCACCCGGCCCCCGATGATGGCCAAGCTGGCCGAAGTCGGCTTCACCCAGGGGTACACCTATTTCACCTGGCGCACGGCCCGGGCCGAGCTGGAAGAGTACGTCGAGGAGCTGGCCCAGCCGCCGCTGGCCGACTTCATGCGGCCCAGCTTCTGGCCCAACACCCCGGACATACTCTCGGGACCGTTGCGCAACGGGCCTCTGGCCGCGTTCCAGCTCCGGTACCTGCTGGCGGCGCTGCTGGCGCCCAACTACGGCCTGTACTCGGGCTACGAGCTCTACGAGAACGAGCCCGCCTCGGCCGCCAACGAGGAGTACCTCGACTCGGAGAAGTACGAGGTGAAGAACCGGGACTGGGACCGGGCCGACTCCATGGCGCCCCTCATCACGACCGTCAACGACATCCGCCGCCGCCACCCGGCCTTCAGGGAACTGCGCACGACGCGCTTCCACGAGACCGGCAACGACGCGGTGGTGGCGTTCTCGAAGACCGACGGGCACGGGGCCGACGCCATGCTGTGCGTGGTGACCCTCGACCCCCACAACCCGGCAGAAGCGGTGCTGTCGCTCGACCTGCCCGCCCTCGGCCTGGAGTGGGATTCGACCTACGAGGTCGTCGACGAGCTCGACGGGACGGCATACACCTGGACCGGCGACCATCCCTACGTGCGTCTCGACCCCTTCCACCGGGTGGCGCACGTGCTGTCGGTACGGCCCCGCAGCCGATGAGAGAGGTCGACTTCTCCGACCCCCGCTGGTACCAGACGGCGGTCTTCTACGAGGTCGCCATCCGCTCGTTCTACGACGGCAACGGCGACGGCCAGGGCGACCTGCGCGGCCTGACCGAGAAGCTCGACTACCTCGAATGGCTCGGTGTCGACTGCCTGTGGCTGCTGCCCTTCTACCAGTCACCGCTGCGCGACGGCGGCTACGACGTCAGCGACTACCTCACCGTGCTGCCGGCCTACGGCGAGGTGAAGGACGTGGCCGAACTGGTCGAGGAATCCCACCGGCGCGGCATCAGGGTCATCTCCGACCTCGTGGTCAACCACACCAGCGACCAGCACCCGTGGTTCCGGGAGAGCCGGTCCAGCGGCGACAACCCCCGGGCCGACTGGTACGTGTGGAACCCCGACGACACCCGTTGGTCCGAGGCCCGGGTCATCTTCACCGACACCGAGACGTCGAACTGGACCTACGACCCGGTACGGGGCCAGTACTACTGGCACCGGTTCTTCCATCACCAGCCCGACCTCAACTTCGACAACCCCGAAGTGTGCGAGGCGATGCTCGACGTGATGCGGTTCTGGCTGGACCTCGGCCTCGACGGGTTCCGCCTCGACGCCGTGCCCTACCTCTACGAGCGCGACGGCACCAACGGCGAGAACCTGGCCGAGACCCACGCCTACCTGAGGCGGCTCCGGTCATCGGTCGACGCCGAGTTCCCGGGCCGGGTCCTGCTGGCCGAAGCCAACCAGTGGCCCCAGGACGTCGTCGAGTACTTCGGGGACGGCGACGAGTGCCACATGTGCTTCCACTTCCCGCTCATGCCCCGCATGTTCATGGCCGTGCGGCGAGAGCAGCGCTACCCGATCACCGAGATCCTGGCCAACACGCCGGCCATCCCCGACGGCGCCCAGTGGGGCATCTTCCTGCGCAACCACGACGAGCTCACCCTCGAGATGGTCACCGACGAGGAACGCGACTACATGTACTCCGAGTACGCCAAGGACCCGCTGATGCGACGCAACATCGGGATCTCCCGGAGGCTGTTCCCGCTGCTCGACAACGACCGCCGGGTGGCCGAGCTGTTCCACGCCATGCTGTTCTCGATGCCGGGCAGCCCGGTGCTCTACTACGGCGACGAGATCGGGATGGGCGACAACATCTACCTGGGGGACCGCGACGGTGTGCGCACGCCCATGCAATGGACCCCGGACCGCAACGGCGGGTTCTCCAAAGCCGATTTCGCCCGTCTCTTCCTGCCCCCGTCGATGGACCCGGTGTACGGCTTTTCGGCCTGCAACGTCGAAGCCGAGACCCGCAACCCTTCGTCGTTCCTGCACTGGCTGCGCCGGATGCTGCAGGTCCGCCGCGAACACGTGCTCTTCGGCCGGGGGACCTTCGAGGTGCTCTCGGCCGAGAACCCGTCGGTGCTGGCCTACCTGCGCCGCCGGGCGGGGGAGGACGGGGTCGAGGACATCGTGCTCTGCGTCAACAACCTGAGCCGGTTCCCTCAGCCGGTTCAGCTGTTGCTGGCCGACCTCGCCGGCCTGCACCCCATCGAGATGACGGGGCGGGTCCCGTTCCCCGAGATCGGCGAGCTCCCGTACATGCTCACGCTGCCGCCCTACGGGTTCTTCTGGTTCGAGCTCATCGACCCCGAGCACCAGTCGATGAACCGGCCCAGCTCGGTGGAGGCCCAATGATCACCGCGGCGTTGATCGAGCGACTCCTGCCCGACTTCCTGCCCCGGCAGCGGTGGTACGGCGCCGCCGATCTCGAACTGGAAGGGGTCGAGGTCGTCGACTTCGAGGTGCTGCGGCCGGGCTGGCCGTTCCTGGCCTGGGCCCTGGCCGTCGCCCGGTTCGGTGATGGCAGCGAGGCCCGGTTCCAGGTGCCCGTCGGGGCCCGGCCGCTGGAGCAGACCGAGCGCTTCCTCGAAGGCAAGGGACGCGGCTTCCTGGGCGACGTCGACACCGACGCCGGGCCGGCCCTCGTCTACGACGCCCTGGTCGACCCCGACCTGTGCCTCGCCCTGCTGGGCGTCATCGCCCCCGACGAGGAGGTGTCGCGGGTCCGCGCCCTCAACGTCGAGCAGTCGAACACGTCGGTGGTCTACGACGAGCGGCTGATCATGAAGCTCTTCCGCCGGGTGCCCGACGGCCCCAACCCCGACGCCGAGATCACCGAAGCCCTCGACTCCGCCGGCTTCACCCACATCAGCGCCCCGGTCGCCACCTGGCGCGGCGGCGGCCGTGACCTGGCCGTGGTGCGCACCTTCCTCGACGGTGGCACCGAAGGTTGGCAGCTCGTCCTCACCTCGTTGCGTGACCTCTACGACCGGCGCCTGGCCCCCGAGGAGTCGGGCGGGGACTTCGGTCCCGAGGCCGACCGCCTGGGGGAGATCACCGCCCGCATGCACGTGGCCCTGGGCCAGGCGTTGGGCGTCGGCGACGGTGACCCCGGCGCCTGGGCGCAGGCGATGGAGGAGCAGCTGGCCCACAGCCGGGCCGCCGAGCTCGACGCCGTCGCCATCAGCGAAGCGTTCGACCGCCTGCGCGACGTCGCCGGGGCGGGGTGCTCGATCCGGGTCCACGGCGACTACCACCTGGGCCAGACGATGCGCACCGACCAGGGCTGGTACATCCTCGACTTCGAGGGCGAGCCGGCCCTGCCGCTCGAGGCCCGTCGCCGTCCGTCGTCGCCGCTGCGCGACGTCGCCGGGATGCTCCGCTCGTTCCACTACGCATCCGAGGTGGCGCTCTACGACCGGGGTGACGAGGCCCAGGACCCGGAGCTGACCGCCCTGGCGGCCCGGTGGGAGGACCGGGCCTCGCGTGCGTTCATGCGGGGCTATCTCGGCGTCGACGGCATCGAAGACCTGCTGCCGACGTCGGAGGAGGACCGCCGGACCGTCCTCGACGCCTTCGTGCTCAACAAGGCCGTCTACGAGGTCGCCTATGAGCTGTCCCACCGCCCCGATTGGGCCCGCATCCCCTTGAGGGCGGTCAGCCGGCTGCTGGCCAACTGATGCGCAAGTGCGAGCGGGGGCGCAGCCCCCAGGAGAGGTAGACCCCGTGACGAGCCCTGCCCAGCGAGCCGAGATGCGCACGATCGTCGACGGTGTGCACGGCAACCCCCACGCCTATCTCGGCCGCCACGGCGACGTGGTGCGCGTGCTCAGGCCCGGCGCGGCGGCGGTACGGGTGGGCGGCGCACGGGGCGAACGCCTCGACGAAGTCGGCCTGTTCGAGGCGGCCGTCCCCCCCGGTCTGCCCGCGGACTACACCATCGAGGTCACCTACCCCGACGGGACCGGTCTCGTCGTCGAGGACCCCTACCGGTTCTGGCCCACCCTCGGTGAGATCGACCTCCACCTCATCGGCGAAGGCCGCCACGAACGGCTGTGGGAGGTGCTGGGGGCGCACCCCCGGGCGCACGAGGGGACAGAGGGGACCGCCTTCGCGGTCTGGGCCCCGTCGGCCCGCAGCGTGCGCGTCGTCGGCGACTTCAACCTGTGGGACGGCCGGGCGCACCCGATGCGCACCATGGGCTCGTCGGGGGTGTGGGAGCTGTTCGTCCCCGGCGTCGGGGCGGGCCAGCGCTACAAGTTCGAGATCCTGACCCCGACCGGCGAGCTCCGGCTCAAGGCCGATCCCCTCGCCCGTGCTGCCGAGGTCCCGCCGGGCACGGCCAGCATCATCGACCGCTCGGACTACGCCTGGGCCGACCACGACTGGCTCGAGCGCCGGGCCGAGAGGGCCGGCGTGACCGACGCCCAGATGTCGACCTACGAGGTGCACCTGGGCTCGTGGCGCCACGGTGAAGGCGGCCGCCCGCTCTCGTACCGGGAGCTGGCCGAGCAGCTGCCCGACTACGTGGCCGACCTCGGCTTCACCCACGTCGAGTTCCTCCCCGTCGCCGAGCACCCCTTCGGCGGGTCGTGGGGGTACCAGGTCACCAGCTACTACGCCCCCACCGCCCGCTACGGCAGCCCCGACGATTTCCGGGCGCTGGTCGACGCCCTCCATGGGCGCGGCATCGGGGTCATCGTCGACTGGGTCCCGGCGCACTTCCCCCGCGACGACTGGGCGCTGGCCCGCTTCGACGGCTCCGCGCTCTACGAGCATTCCGACCCCCGTCAGGGCGAGCACCCCGACTGGGGCACGCTGGAGTTCAACTTCGGGCGCCACGAGGTCCGCAACTTCCTGACCGCCAACGCCCTGTACTGGGTGGAGGAGCTGCACGTCGACGGCCTGCGGGTCGACGCCGTGGCCTCGATGCTCTACCTCGACTACTCCCGGGCCGAGGGCGAGTGGGTGCCCAACGAGTTCGGCGGCCGGGAGAACCTGGAGGCGATCCATTTCCTCCAGGAGGTCAACGCCGTCCTCCACGGTCGTTGCCCCGGCGTGCTCACCATCGCCGAGGAGTCGACCGCCTTCCCCGGCGTGTCCCGCCCGGTCCACCTCGGGGGCCTCGGCTTCGGCCACAAGTGGAACATGGGCTGGATGCACGACACCCTCTCGTACTTCTCCCACGAGCCCGTCCACCGCCGCTACCACCACCACCAGCTCACGTTCGGCCTCCTGTACGCCTTCTGCGAGAACTTCGTGCTGCCCCTCTCCCACGACGAGGTCGTGCACCTGAAGGGGTCGCTGCTGGGGAAGATGCCGGGCGACGAGTGGCAGCGTTTCGCCAACCTCCGGTGCCTGCTGGCGTGGATGTGGGCGCACCCGGGCAAGCAGCTGCTGTTCATGGGCGGCGAGCTCGGCCAGGCGGCGGAGTGGTCCGAGACCGGCACCATCGACTGGGAGGCGCTGGCCGGAGCCGGGCCCCGGGGGGTGCAGGACCTGGTCCGCACCATCAACCGGGCCCAGGCCCACGAGCCGGCGCTGCACGGCAACGATTTCAACGTCGACGGGTTCCGATGGATCGACGCCAACGACAGCGACCAGTCGGTGTACTCGTTCCTGCGTTTCGACGCCGCCGGCGGTGGCCGCCCGGTCGCCTGCGTGGCCAACCTCACCCCCGTGCCCCGCCACGGTTACCGCCTGGGCCTGCCCCGCGCCGGCCGTTGGGTCGAGATCCTCGACACCGACTGGGAGTCCCTCGGGGGCAGCGGCGTGGCCAACGGCGAGGTCCGCACCGACGGCACCGCCTGGCACGGCTTCGACCAGTCGGCCGTCGTGACCCTCCCCCCTCTCGCCGTCATCTGGCTGGTGCCCGAACCGGGGTAGCGAGGCGGCACGTACTGTGGGCCGATGGGTGGGGTACGGCTGGTGGTCCACGGGCACTTCTACCAACCGCCGCGGGAGAACCCGTGGACCGACGAGGTACCCGTCGAGCCCTCGGCGGCGCCGTTCCACGACTGGAACGAGCGGGTCTGCACCGAGAGCTACCGCCCCAACGGCTGGGCCCGGGTCATCGACGACCGGGGCCTGGTGACCGACATCGTCGACAACTACGAGTTCCTGTCCTTCGACGTCGGCCCCACGCTGCTCTCGTGGTTGGAGGTGCACGCCCCCGACGTGTACTCCCGGATGCGCGAGGCCGACGCCGTCGGCGGCGGGGCCATGGCCCAGGCCTACAACCACATGATCCTGCCTCTGGCCAACGGCCGCGACCTGCGGACCCAGGTGCGGTGGGGCCTCGCCGACTTCGCCCACCGCTTCGGCCGGCGGGCCGAGGGCATGTGGCTGCCCGAAGCGGCGGTCGACGACGACGTGCTGGCGGTGCTGGCCGACGAGGGCGTCCGCTTCACGATCCTCGCCCCCGGCCAGGCCGCCCGGTCCCGGCCCCTCGGCTCCGGGCTCGACTGGGACGCGCTCGGCGGCGACGCCGTCGTGGGTGGGCGCCCCTACCGGTGGTACCACCCGGCCGGCGACGGCCGTTGCGTCGACATCGTCTTCTACGACGGGGCCATCTCCCACGACCTCGCCTTCGGTCTCAGCGGGCTGTCCAGCCAGGACCTGGTCCGGCGTGTGCTCGACGCCGGCGCCGACGGTTCGCCGGTGTGCGTGGCTACCGACGGCGAGACCTTCGGGCACCACCACAAGTGGGCCGACCGTGCCCTCGCCTACGCCTTCACCTACGAAGCCGGGGCCAACGGCGTCGAGGTCGTCAACGCCGCCACCCTGGTCCGGGACACGGGCGCCACCCACGAGGTACAGGTCCGGCGCAGCTCGTGGTCCTGCGAGCACAGCGTGGGCCGCTGGGAGCGCGACTGCGGTTGCAGCACCGGTGGCGAGCCGGGGTGGGACCAGGCCTGGCGCTCGCCCCTGCGGGCCGCGCTCGACGTCGTGCGCGACCACGGCATCAGCGTCTTCGAGCGGCGCGGCGCCGAGGTGCTCCTCGACCCGTGGGCGGCGCGCGACGCCTACGTCGACGTGGTCCTGGGCCGGGCCGGCACCGACGAGTTCCTCGCCACCCACGGTCGCGGCGGCATCGGCCGTGACGCCCGGGTGGTGGCCCTGGCCCTGCTCGAGGCCCAGCGTCAGGCCATGTCGATGTACACGTCGTGCGGGTGGTTCTTCAACGACCTGGCCGGCATCGAGACCGTGCAGGTCCTGCGCTACGCCGCTCGCACCATCGACCTGCTCGACGAGATCGGAGAGGCCGACGGCCTCCTCGACCGGTTCGCCACGGTGCTGGCCCAGGCCCACAGCAACGACCGGGCCGAGGGATCGGGGACCGACATCTGGCACCGTCACGTCGAACCGACCCGGGTGGACGCCGGCCGGGTCGCGGCGCACGTCGGCCTGGTCCTCCTCCTCGAAGGGCGCGAGCTGGCCCGAGCCGGCGGCTACGACGTCGTCGGGCACCGCTACCGGCGGGCCGAACGGGGCGGGCTGTCGGGCCTGGCCGGCCGCGTCGACCTCGTCCACCACCGCACCGGGCGGGCGGCGGCCTACGTGTACGCCGGCCTGCACCTCGGCGGCCTCGAGGTCTACGGCGCCCTCCGTGCGGCCACCGACGCCGAGGACGCCGACCTCGTCGAGCGATTCGTCGCCGCGGTGGAGGGCGCCGGACGGGTGACGACCCTGCTGCGCCTGGTGGGCGATGCCTTCGGCCCCCGCGAGTTCGGGCTCGACTCGGCGCTGCCCGACGCCGCCGGACAGATCGTGGCCAGCGCCGTCGACGGCATGGTCGAGCGGTTCGGGTCGACCTACGAGCGGCTGTACGGCGAGCACCGGGACCTGCTCGGTGCCCTGCTCACGGCCCGGTTCCCGGTGCCCGAGGAGCTGCGGGCGCCGGCCCGGTTCGTCCTCGCCCGTCGGTTCGAGGCCGAGATCGTCGCCGCCGGCGAGGGCGCCGTCCTCGCCCCCTTCCGCGTCGCCGAGGAGATCCTGGCCGAGGCCCGGCGGGCCGGGTTCGGGTTGGCCACCCCCCGGGTGACAGCCGTCCTCGGCCGCACCCTGCGGGCCGCGGTCGCCGGCGTCATCGACGCCCCCCACCCCGATCGTCTGCAGGCGGCGCTGGGGCTGTTGCAGCTGGCCCGCGAGGTGGGCGTCGACATCGACGTCGACCGGGTACAGGAGCTGGTACACGCCGCCGCCGGCCGGCCCGACGCCGGCGCCCTCCGGCCGCTGGCCGAGGCCCTCGGTCTCGCTCCGTAGCGCTCAGCGCCGGCGAGGCCGTGCCGGCTGCGTTCCCCGGCCCCGCAGAGCTGGCTCCTGACCTGCCAGGGAAGCTCGCCACCGCCCCGGTAGCGTGACCGTCCTCCATGAGCGACCTGATGACTTGCTACCAGCACGGCGATCGCCGCGCCGGGGTGTCGTGCCAGCGGTGCGACCGGCCCATCTGCCCGTCGTGCATGGTGCAGGCGGCGGTCGGGTTCCACTGCCCGGAGTGCTCCCGCCGCGGCCGCCAGCGGGTCTACGACCGGGCCAGCCTGGTGAGGGCGTCGGCGCCGCTGGTCACCCAGGTGCTGGTCGCCGTCAACGTTGCCGTCTTCCTGCTCGGTGCCGGCGCCAGCGGGGCCAACCTCTTCTCCGCCGACAACCCCTTCACCGACGACTACGGCCTCATCGGCAGCGTGCAGTTCCGCTTCCGGGGGGGCGGCCTGTTCGAAGCCGGCGTCGGCTACGGCGAATGGTGGCGGATCCTCACCGGCGGGTTCCTGCACGCCGGGCCTCTGCACCTCGGGTTCAACATGTTCGCCCTGTGGATGTTGGGCTCCCAGCTCGAGCCGGCGTTGGGCCGGCTGCGTTTCGCCCTCGTCTACGGGGTGTCGTTGCTGACCGGCGTGCTGGGCGTCATGCTCCTCAGCCCCCACAGCCCGACCGTCGGTGCGTCGGGGGCCATCTTCGGCCTCTTCGGGCTCGCCCTGGCCGCCCAGCTGTCCCGCGGTGTCGACATCTGGCAGTCCGGCCTCGGGGGCGTGCTGCTCATCAACCTGCTGTTCACCTTCGGCGTGCCCGGCATCTCGATCGGCGGCCACCTCGGCGGCCTGGCCGGCGGGTTCCTGTGCGGGGCGATCCTGTACCGGCTGGCGCCCCGCCCCGATTCGTTGGGGCCGGCCGTCATGTGCGTGGCCCTCGGGGTGCTGGCGGCGGTGGGCTCGGTGGTGGCGGCGCAGGCGTCCGCCTTCTGAGTTCATTAGGCCCGCAGGGCGTCGCCGAGAAGTCGCGCTCGGCGCTCGGATGTGGGCGCTGTGTAGCCATCCGGGCGGGCGCGTGCCCCTCTGAGTACTCTCGGCCCACGACGCTGAACACCCCGGGGGGACGGCCGTGACCAGGACGAGTCGACTGCATGTGGCCGTTGTCGTGGCCGTCGCACTGGTGGTGGCAGCCTGCGGCGGGGGAGACGATCCTCCCTCCGCGTCCTCGGACCGGTCGGACCGCTCCGATGCATCCGAAGGCAGGGCCGGGGCCATCTCCGACGTCAAGGACGTCAAGGACGCCACCATCCAGATCGTGTCCAAGGGGAGCTTCGTGCAGCCCGCCGATTCGCTCGCCACCTTCGTCGAGATCGAGGGCGCCGGCAGCGGCAGCGGGTTCATCATCGACCCCTCCGGCATCGCCGTCACCAACAACCACGTGGTCACCGGCAACGCCAGCCTGGAGGTGTTCGTCGCCGGCGGCGACGACCCGGTGAGCGCCCGGGTGCTCGGCGTGTCGGAGTGCAGCGACCTCGCCGTCATCAAGCTCGACGGCGGCCCCTACCCCTACCTCGACTGGTACGACGGCGACATCGACGCCGGCCTGGAGGTCCGGGCCGCCGGCTTCCCCCTCGGCGATCCCGAGTACACGCTCACCAACGGCATCGTGTCCAAGGCCGAGGCCGACGGCGACACCGACTGGGCGTCGGTGTCCTCGGTGATCGAGCACGACGCCAACATCCAGCCCGGCAACTCCGGCGGTCCCCTGGTCGACGTCGAGTCCGGTCGGGTCGTGGCCGTCAACTACGCCGGCGGCGACGTCGGCGGCACCGGAACCTCGCAGTTCTTCGCCATCTCCTCGAAGCTGGCCGAACCCCTCGTCGAGGAGCTCGAGGAGGGCGACGTCGAGTCGCTCGGCGTCAACGGCGTGGCCGTCGTCGACGAGGAGACCGGCGTGGCCGGCATCTGGGTCGCCTCCGTCGACACCAACAGCCCGGCGGGCCAGCTCGGCCTGCGCGGCGGCGACATCATCGAGCGGATCGAGGGCCTCGCCCTCGGCACCGACGGCACCATGAAGGACTACTGCGACGTCCTCCGCTCCCGTCAGCCCTCCGACAGGCTCTCGGTGCAGGTCCTCCGCTTCGACGAGGACGTGCGCCTGCGGGGCGAGTTCAACGGCGACGAACTGTCCGAGTTCGAGTCGCTCGGCACCGTCATCGAAGAGGAGACCGGCCCCGGCACCCTGACCGGCGGCACCGCCTACACCGACTTCACCGAGGTCAGCGACGACAGCGGCTCCATCACCGTCCAGGTGCCGACCAGCTGGGCCCAGGTCGACGGCAGCGCCATCACGCTCGAGAACGGGACCGTGATCCCCAACGTGTCGGCCGCGCCCGACCTGGGCGCGTTCTTCGCCACCTCGAACGCGCCGGGGCTGTCCCTGTCGGGCGCCGGCCCCGAGATCGGCACCGACGTCAACCTCCTGCTGACCCAGATCACGTCCAGCATCGTCGACCTCTGTACTCCGGTGCCGGCGGAGCCCTACGACGACGGCCTCTACACCGGCGTGCTCCAGGTCTTCACCAACTGCGGCGGCACCGGTGCGGTGGCGCTCGGGATCGCGGCTCAGCCCGCGGACAAGAGCTTCACCGCGCTCGTCCTGATCCAGTTGGCCACCGAAGCCGACATCGCCGTCGCCGACAAGGTCATCGAGACCTTCATAGTGGCGCCCTAGTACGCCTGGGAAGGCGTACCACGCCTACCTACCTCGATCTGGCGGGGGACTGTCGGGAGATGCCTGGGGCCGGAGCCCTCGTTCGAGGATGGGTCGTTTGGCCTATGGGAGCGGGCCTTCGTGGGGCCGATCGGGGTGTCATGTTCGTTCCGGCGGGTCCTCGTCAGTATGACCGTGCGTGTCCGCGAGCTTCTGGGGACGGCAGCGCGCAAGGCGCTCGCGCCGGCGCCGCTCTTGGGCGTGGAGGGCTCCCGGCTGGGGGGTGGGTTGTCGGGGCGTAGGCCGCGTCGCTGGCGCGGTGTGGGCCCAGCCGTGTTGGTGGTGCTGCTGGTGGCGGCGGTGTTGCCGTTGTTGGTGTTGGTGGCTGAGCCAGCGGTGGCGGCCTATCCGGTGCCGGCGAGGGGTTTCCAGACGGTGGCGGGTTCGGGGTCGCAGTGAAGCGCCCCGGGTTCAGTGGATGCTCGGTTCTCCAAACAGCGGCTGCTGTTGGGGGTTGTTCTGACGGTAGTAGCGCTCCTCCAGCTCGATTGGTGGGACATGCCCGATGGAGCCATGGAGCCGGTCTCGGTTGAACCAGTCGACCCAGTCAAGGGTGGCGAGCTCGAGTTCGTCGACGGTGCGGAACGGCCCGTCGTGGCGGACGCACTCGCGCTTGTAGAGCCCGATCACGCTCTCGGCCATGGCGTTATCGAACGAGTCGCCGACGGTGCCGATCGAGGCCAGCGCGCCGGCGTCGTCGAGGTTGTTGCCGTAGCGGATCGAGGTGTACTGGGCTGCCGGCATCGCTGTGATGGATCACCCCTCGGACCGCTTCGCCGTTGGTGTCACGGGCCCAGAGCGCCATGGTCAACGCGTCGAGCGCCAGCTCGGTCGGCATCGAGCTGGCGGTGCGCCAGCCGACGACCCGGCGGGAGAACACGTCGGACACGAACGCGGTGAACGCCATGCCCGACCAGGTCGGCACATAGGTGAAATCGACCACCCACAGCTCGTTGGGTCGAGACGCCCGGAAGTGTCGCTGCACGAGATCGGGAGGGCGCACCGCGCCCGGGTCGGCTCGGGTGGTCTTGAAGCCCTAGTCCCGACGGGCGCCCACGATCCCGTTGACCCGCATGAGCCGCTCTACCGTGCAGCGCGCGACGGGGATGCCCTCGCGTTAGAGCTCGTTCCAGACCTTGCGAGCGCCATAGAGGCGCCGGCCCTTGCGCCGCTCGGACCACACCCGGCGGATCTCGACGAGCAGCTCGGCGTCGCGCAACGCACGAGCCGACGCCGGCCTGGTCTTCGCCGCGTAGAACGTGCTCGGGGCGATGCGCACGCCGTGCTCGCAGAGCACCCGGCACATCGGCTCGACCCCGAACCGCTCACGGTGTTCGTCGATGAAGGCCACTACCAGGGAAGTCGCGGGTCGAGCTCCCGCGCGAAGAACGAGGAGGCCGCCAACAAGATCTCGTTGGCCCGCTTGAGCTCCTTGACCTCCTGGCGCAAGAGCTTGATCTCAGCCGCCTCGCTCGAGGACACCCCAGCCCGGCGGCCGGCGTCGATCTCGGCCTGCTTGCACCAGCCTCTCAGCGTGTCCTTGTTGACCCCGACCCGCGGCCCGATCCGAACCACCGCCGCGTTCAACGACAGCCCTTGCTCTTGCTCCCGCGCCTCGACCACGAGCCGGACCGCCCGCTCTCTCAGCTCTCCCGGGTACTTCCTCGGTGCTCGCATCTGCCCACCCTTCCGTGGGTTCAAAGCCTCCATCAATCCCGGGGCGCTTCACACAGGTGACGCCCTTTTCGTCATCGAGGATCTCGACGTACGCGAGACGGCTGGTGTCGTCGACGGCGACGTGCACGACGTCCCAACCGGCCCGGCAGGTGGCCCGGTAGCCGCCCTGACGGCGGTGCGCAGGCAGGCCAGGACGGTCGAACCGGCCGAGCTTCTTGATGTCGATGTGGACCAGCTCGCCAGGGTGGCGTCGGCAGTACCGGTTCGCGGGCTCGGGCGGCTCGAGCCGCGACAACCGGTGCAGACCCTGGCGGCGCAGCACCGCGCAGACCGTGGAGGTCGCAAGGTCGAGCTCGGCCGCGATCCTCGTCGAGGTCCACCGCAGGCGGCGCAGCTGCTCGATGAGCGCCTCGGTCTGCGGTGGGGTCCGCCCCGGGACCCGCAGGGGTGCCGAACACCGATCGGTCAACACCTCGCCGGCGTCGTAGCGGGTCAACCACCGGTAGGTCGTTCGTTCCGAACATCCAGCCGCGTCGGCGGCCTCGGTCACCGTCCAGCCTTCGTGTCGCACGCGCCGGCACATCAGTGTCCGGCCGTGCGCGGTCAGTGTCGACGACGGCTGAAGACTGACCCCCTATCGACGTTCGAAATCTGACCCCCCTTCCTCAGGGTCCACCACGTGTGGTGGTGGCGAGCGAACCCTGGCTCGGACTCGAGCCGGGGAGGAAGGACGTGATTGGGGTGGAGGACTGGGCCGAGATTCGTCGGCTGCATCGGGCTGAGGACCTGTCGATCAAGGAGATCACCCGCCGGTTCGGGGTCTCGCGGAACACCGTGCGGTCGGCGCTGCGAGCCGAGAGTCCGCCGAGTTATGTGCGGGCGCCGAAGGCGTGGGCCGTCGATGCGCTCGAGCCGGCGATCCGGGCGTTGCTGGCCGAGCACCCGAGGATGCCGGCGACGGTGATCGCCGAGCGGGTCGGCTGGGAGCAGTCGATGACGCAACTGAAGGTCCGCGTCGCGCAGCTGCGGCCGTTGTTCGTGCCGCCGGACCCCGTGCAGCGGACCGAGTACTCGCCGGGCGAGTTGGCGCAGTGGGACCTGTGGTTCCCGCCGGCGGATGTGCCGATCGGGTTCGACCAGGTGTCCCGCCCGCCGGTGATCGTCGGGGTCGCGGGCTACTCGCGTTGGATCGTCGGGCGGATGATCCCGTCTCGCCAGGCCCATGACATCCTCTGCGGCCATCTCGCTTGCCTCGTCGAGCTGGGCGGCGTCCCGAAGGTCGGGGTCTATGACAACGAAGCCGCGCTGGCCGCTCGTCATGGCGGCCGGGCCAAGCCGACGGAGGCTTTCGACCGGTTCCGGGGCGTGCTGGGGATGGGGGCGGTGTTCTGCAAGCCGGGCGACCCCGAAGCCAAAGGCCTCGTTGAGCGAGCGAACCGCTACTTGGAGACCAGCTTCATGCCGGGCCGGACCTTCGCCGGCGTCACCGACTTCAACGGCCAGCTCGCCGAGTGGTTGGTCAAGGCGAACCGGCGTCAGCACCGGACGTTGCGATGCCGGCCTGCCGATCGGGTCGTCGAGGATCGCCGGGCGATGTTGGCGTTTCCCGCCGGTGCTGCCCGACCCGGCCCTGCGGTTCGCGACCCGGATCGCCCGGGACCACCACGTCCGGGTCGGCACCTGCGACTACTCGGTCCACCCGAAAGCGATCGGCCGGCGCGTCGAGGTCCGCGTCGACCTCGACGAAGTCCTCGTTGCTCTGGCCGGCGTGGAGGTCGCCCGCCACCAACGCTCACTGGCCAAGCACCGCACGATCACCGACCCCGCGCACGTCGCGGCCCGCTCGGCGATGCGACACGCACCCCAGCCCGTCGACCTCGACGACGTCGAGGTCCGGGACCTGTCAGTCTATGACCGAGCCCTCGGGGTCGCGTGATGGCCACCCGCACCGCTGCCCGAAAACCGACCGCGGATCTGGCGTTCCTGTGCCGGGCCCTCAAGGCACCGTCGTTGGCGGCGTCGATCGACCGGCTCGCCGAACGGGCCCGCAGCGACGGCTGGACCCATGAGGAGTTCCTCGCTGCCTGTCTCGAACGCGAGGTCGCCGCCCGCCAGGACCACGGCGGCGAAGGCCGCATCCGCGCGGCGCGGTTCCCGGCCCGCAAGACCCTCGAGGACTTCGACTACGACCACCAGCGCTCCCTCAAACGCGACACGGTCCTGCACCTCGGCACCCTCGACTTCATCGCCGAGCGCGCCAACGTCGTGTTCCTCGGCCCGCCCGGCACCGGCAAGACCCACCTCGCCATCGGGATCAGCATCCGGGCCTGCCAAGCCGGCCACCGCGTCGCGTTCGCCACAGCTGCCGAGTGGGTCGCCCGCCTCGCCGAGACCCACGCCCAAGGCCGCCTCCAACAAGAGCTCACCCGCCTCGGCCGGATCCCGCTGCTCGTGATCGACGAGGTCGGCTACATCCCCTTCGAAGCCGACGCCGCCAACCTCTTCTTCCAGCTCGTCTCGAGCCGCTACGAACGGGCCTCGGTCATCGTCACCAGTAACAAGCCCTTTGGCCGCTGGGGCGAAGTCTTCGGCGACGCCACCGTCGCCGCCGCCATGATCGACCGCCTCGTCCACCACGCCGAAGTCGTGTCCCTCAAGGGCGACAGCTACCGACTCAAAGACCGAGACCTCGGGAGGGTGCCCACCGACGACACAACGTGACCACCAGAACGAAGAGGGGGGTCAACTTTCAACCGTCGCCAAGGGGTCAATTTTCGGCCGTCGTTGACAGTCAGGCGAGCGTTACCGTGAACTTCCATCGGGCTCCTTGAGGTGAGGGTGGGTCGCACCCCCAATCCTCAAGGAGCCCGTCATGACGAACGTGGATGGGATCTACAGCTAGCCCGTCGGATCAACTCGCGGATGGCGTCAACCGCGATAGGAACCTGTCGCCGAGCACGCTTGCACCGACACCTACGGACAGCCGTACTGGTACTGGCTCTGTCGAGGTCCACGATGCTCTGGTCGTCGTCTGCCCCGGCGATATTGTTCTAGGAGAGCCATACATTGACGGACCGGCGGTGACCGTGCGAGGCGGACCCGGCAGCTAGTGGTCCGTCGCTGAAATAGCAAGGTAGGTTAGGCTGGCGGCATGCCAGTGTTGACTGCACCTGCGCTGCGGGTGACGAGGAAGCAGCGAGTGGGGCTGGAGCGGTTGGCCAAGTCGTCGTC
>JBQTIQ010000056.1:0-12976 GCA_052387955.1 Acidimicrobiia bacterium
GGCGCCGCCACGATCGCTTCGAGCTGCCGCCGTTCCTCGAGCAACAACACCAACGGTTCGGCCGGAGGATGAGCCATGCACAAGTGTAGACACAACCGCGCGATCAATACGCGGACACACCACTAGCCTTCCTCCGTCAGCGGGGCAGGAGCGTGTAGGCGGGGTTGAGGAGGACCAGCCGAGCACCGTCGCGTCGGGCCACGCCCTCGAGGATGACACCGCGGCCGCACTCGAGGCCCGGGAGCCGCTGGCGGCCGAGGAAGACGGCCACGGCCTTGGCGGTGCCGTCCGCCACCGTGATCTCGAGGCTCGGGCTTCCGGCCCGGGGCACGACGCGGAGGCCCTGGACCTCGCCGCCGATGCGCACCGGGACCCGCATCGGGCATTCGTCGATGCTCATCACGTCGAGTTCGCCGTAGTGGTCGTGCAGGCGGTCGCGATCGAGATCGGCCGATGTCTGCACCATCCGGCGGGCTCGGGCACGCAATCCCACGTCCGGAGGATACGGCCACCGGTAGCGCGCCGAGCCTCATGTCGGTTCGGCCTGCGGAACAGGCGCTGGTCGAGCTCCGGCCCGGGCTGGCCCTTCGGCCTCAGTGTCTCCGGCGGGGCTGCGCCCCACACCCATCGCCGCCGGGCGAGCTGGCGCTCGCGCCGTCGGGCGAGCTGGCGCTCGCGCCGTCGGCCTAAAGCAATCGCTTCGCTCGCACTTCAGAGCCGGAGGCGGCGGGCCAGGTCGCTCTGCAGCTGCACCTCGGGGTCGAGGCCCGCCCGTATCGTGCGCCACTCGTCCAGCCGGGGGTACATCACCGGTACCAGCTCGGGCCGCATGCGGCTGTCCTTGGCCAGGTAGATGCGCCCGCCGGCGTCGGCCACGTCGACGTCGAGGCGGTCGAGCAACTCGGCCAGCTCGAATACGTGGCGGCCCCCGGCGGGGATGTCGAGGGCCAACGTCCACCCCGGCGCCGGGAACGACAGCGGGCCGGGGTCGGAGGGGCCGAACCGTTTGAGCACGGCCAGGAACGAGGCCAGGCCGACCGAGCTCAACGCCTCGACGATGCGGCGCATGGTGGCCTCGGACCCGAAGGGCACCACGCACTGCCACTGGATGAACCCACGGGGCCCGTACAAGCGGTTCCAGCCCCCCACCAGGTCGAGGGGATGGAAGAAGTAGGTGATGGTCTGCAGCTCGTCGCGCCGCTGGCGGGGGGTCTTGCGGAACCAGAACTCGTTGAAGGCCCGGACGCTCAGCTTGTTCAGCAGCAGGTTGGGGGCCGGCGGCGAGGGGATCGGCTGATGGGGGTCGAAGGCCAGGGCCTTCGACCGGCGCTTGGGCGGGAGCGCGTCGAGGGGGGCGAAGTCGCCGCGGGTGAGCACCGACCGGCCCATCGAACGTCCGGTGGCCATGAGGTCGATCCACGCCACCGAGTAGTGGTAGGCGTCATCGCCCGACTCCATCAGGGCCATGACCTCGTCGAGGTCGGCAGCTCGGTCGGTGTCGACCAAGACCCGGCTGGTGTCGATGCCCGGCAGGACCACGTCGGCGTCGAGGATCACCCCGGTGAGGCCCATGCCGCCGGCGGTGGCCCAGAAGACATCGGGCCGGGCCCCTTCTTCGGGGCCGCACTCGACTACTTCGCCCGACGGAAGGGCCAGGCGCAGCCGGCCGACGTGGCTCGCGAACGAGCCGTCGACGTGGTGGTTCTTGCCGTGGATGTCAGCGGCGATGGCGCCGCCCACGGTCACGAACCGGGTACCGGGGCTGACCGGCACGAACCAGCCCTGGGGCACCACCTGACGCAGCAGGTCGTCAAGGCTCAGACCGGCCGGGACCCGCACCGTGCCGTCCGGCGCCGGCACCACCGGGCCACCGTCGGCGCCGGTCCCGGTGGTGTCGAGCACGCGGCCGCCCGAGTTCTGGGCGGCGTCGCCATACGCTCGGCCCTGGCCCCGGGCCACCACGCCGCGTACCGGCGGTGCGGTGGTCGCCTGGGCCAGGTCGTCGACGGTGGTCGGCTCGACGACCTCGGCCGCGGTCGGCACGGTCAGGCCCCAACCCGTGAGCAGACGGCGTTCGGGAACGGCGCCGACGGGGGCGGCGGGGGGAACGGAGCTGGTCACGCGGCAGCCGTGTACACGCCGATTCCGAACACCGCTATCCATACCAGGCCCACGATCTGCAACGTGCGGTCCTCCATGATCAGTTCCTCAGGCGCCGAGCCCTTGCCCTGGTCGAGGAGCAGGGCGTAGCGCAGGATGGCGACGACGAAGGGGAGTATCGACAGCTGGTACCACGGGACCGGCGAGTCGGACTCGGCTGCCTTCTCGAACGCCCACAGGCAGTAGGCCACCAGCACCGCGCCGGACGAGACGGCCCGCAGGTAGGCCAGGTACGACGGCGTGTACTCGCCCAGGGTGGCCCGCACCGTGCTGGCGTCGGTGCCGATCTCGAGCGATTCGGCATAGCGCTTGCCCGCCACCATGAACAACGAGCCGAACGACGCGGTGATGAAGAACCAGTTCGACACCGGCACACCGGTGGCGGTGGCACCGGCGATGGCCCGCAGCACGAAGCCGGTGGCGACGGCCACCATGTCGAGGATCACGACGTGTTTGAGCCAGGCCGAGTACGCCGTCGTGAGCGCCAGGTAGCCGGCGATGGTGGCCGCCAGCGCAGGGCTGGCCACGAAGGCCAGGGCGATGCTGCCGAAGATGAGCAGCGGCGCCAGCGCCTGGGCCAGCCCGACCGGCACCTCGCCGGCGGCGATCGG
The DNA here is from genome assembly GCA_052387955.1 of Acidimicrobiia bacterium. Classification (GTDB taxonomy): domain Bacteria; phylum Actinomycetota; class Acidimicrobiia; order Acidimicrobiales; family JACDCH01; genus JBQTIQ01. Next base: position 2,772 of record JBQTIQ010000056.1, read on the forward strand.
CCGACGGCACTTCGTCGGGTGGCGGCGGTCGGCCTCGAGGTCCTTGAGGTCGTTGACGAAGTAAGTCCCCGCCGACGCCAGGCAGAAGGCCACGAAGGCGATGAGCGTTTCGACCAGCAGGTGGGCCTCGTCGAGCACCCCCGCCGCCCCCGGGGCGGCGAAGACGAGCACGTTCTTGGCCCACTGTTTGGGCCGGGCCTCGTGGAGGAGGCCGCGGGCCAACGACCGACGAGGCGGCGGCGGGGCGTCGCGGACCTCCTCGGCCTGGCGGACCATGCCCGGAGGTTACGTGGCCGGGCGGCTTCGGCCGTGCCAGCGGCTCACGCGATCCTGTGGGACTGCACCCCCACGCCCATCGCCCGCAGGACGAGCCGGCGCCGGGCCGTCGCCCTGACGGTCCCGCTCCGCTCGGCGGTCAGCGGTTGGCCGAGACCCGGCGCCACAAGGGCCGGGGGAGATGGCGCAAGACCGACATCAGCCAGCGCAGGCCCGACGGCACCCACACCAGCTCCTCGCCCGTGGCCAGCGCCTGGACCACCGCGCCCGCCACCGCGTCGGGGGTGGTGGCGAGCGGCGCCGGCGTCAAGCCCTCGGTCATGCGTCCCTTGACGAAGCCGGGACGGACCACCAGCACCCGGGCACCGCTGCCCACCAGGGCGTCGCCCAGGCCCTGGGCGAAAGCGTCGATCCCGGCCTTGGCCGAGCCGTAGACGAAGTTGGCCTTGCGGGCCCGCTCGCCGGCCACCGACGACAGCACCACCAAGGTGCCGTGACCCTGACGACGGAGCTGGCGGGCGACATGCAGGCCGGCCGACACGAGGCCGACGTAGTTCACCCGCACGGCGTCGGCGGCCGCCTCGGGATCGGCGTCGTAGTCGGCCTGGGAGCCGAGGACGCCGAAAGCCAGCATCACCACGTCGAAGTCGCCGTGGCGGCCGAAGACGTCGTCGACGACCTGACCGTGCACCGCGGTGAGCGCGGCGTCGAAGGGCACCACGTCGACCACGGCGGCGCCGGCGCCCCGCAACTCCTCGGCCGTCCCCGCCAGCGCCTCGGGGGCACGGGCGGCGAGCACGACCGTCCGGCACCCGCCGGCGATCAGCCTGCGAACGGTGGCGAGGCCGATCTCGGACCCGCCGCCGAGCACCAGTACCGACTGGGCTGCGCCCAAGGCGTTCTCCATCAGTCGACGGTCGCGATCTGCACGGCGAAGGCGACGAGCACGGCCAGGCCGCACAACAGGGCGGCGACGATCAGCTTCCGGGTGCTCACGCGAGGGGAGGTTACGGCTGGGTGGCGGCAGTCGGCCAACGGCGGACGGAGGAAGCGGGGCCTTGGGTAGTCTCCGACCGGATGAGCAGTACACAGTTCCCGACGTGAGCGACATCCACTACGACGTGGCCATCCTGGGCGGCGGGCCCGGGGGTGACGCCGCCGCCCTCTACGGATCGTCGGCCGGGCTCGAGCTGTTCGGCGAATCTGTCCTCGCCCTCACCGGAAGGAGCCTCCATGGCTGACGTGACCATGCCCCAGTTGGGCGAGACGGTGACCGAGGGCACCATCACCAGGTGGTTCAAGCAGGTTGGCGACCAGGTCGCGGCCGACGAGGTCCTCTTCGAGGTATCGACCGACAAAGTCGACTCCGAGGTGCCGTCGCCAGCCGCCGGGTACCTCACCGAGATCAAGGTCCCCGAGGGAGAAACGGTCGATGTCGGTGTGGTGCTGGCCGTCATCGGGGACGCCCCCGCCGGCGGCGGCGCCGGCGCCGAGCCGGCGGCGGCTGAAGCCGAGCCGGTGGCGGCTGAAGCCGAGCCGGCGGCCCCTGGGCCGGCCCAGCCCGAGCCGGCGGCGGAGTCTCGGCCCGCTCCGGCCGAGCCCGCCCCCGAAGGGGTGCCATCGCCGGCGCCGGCTGCCGCAGTCGAGCCCACAGCCCCGCCCGGCCCGCCCCCGGCGCCTCCTGCGCCCGGCCCGTCGCCGGCAACACCGGGGGCGGGCAAGCTGCTGTCGCCGGTGGTCCGCCGGCTGGTGGCCGAGCACGGCCTCGACACCGATCGCATCCAGGGCACCGGGGCCGGCGGCCGCATCACCCGCAACGATGTGCTGGCCGTGATCGAGGCCGGCGGCACCAGACCGGTGCCGGCCTCTCCGCCCGAAGCTGCTTCCGCACCGGCAGCCCCCGCCGAATCGGCGCCGGCCGCCGCGCCCGCCGGGGCCCCGCCGGCAGCTCCCGCCGCTGCTGCACCTGCAGCTGGGGCGCCAGCGCCGCCGGCCGCAGCGGCGGTCCGGCCGGGTGCCCGGGACACAGCTGTCCCGTACTCCAACATCCGCCGCCGGACGGCCGAGCACATGACCCGCTCGAAGGCGACGTCAGCCCATGCCTACGTGTCGAGCGAGGTCGACTTCGAGGTGGTCGAGACCGTGCGCCGGTCGGTCAGAGCCGCCTGGAAGGAGGCCGAGGGATTCAGCCTCACCTACCTCCCGTTCATCGCCCGAGCCGTCGTTGACGCCATCGCCGAGTTCCCCGAGGTCAACTCGACCATGGGCGAGTCGGACCTGATCGTTCACCACGACGTCAACCTCGGCATCGCCGTCGACCTCGACTACAAGGGCCTGATGGTCCCGGTGGTCCAGGGAGCCGACACCAAGCGCCTTCGGGCCATCGCCCGCGAGATCAGCGACCTCGCCGGACGGGCCCGGTCCAAGAAGCTGGGCCCCGACGACATTGCCGGCGGCACGTTCACCATCACCAACCCCGGCCCCTTCGGCACCACCATGACGCTGCCGATCATCTCTCAGCCCCAGGTGGCGATCCTGTCCACCGACGCGGTCAAGCGCCGCCCGGTGGTCGTCGACCTCGACGACGGCAGCGAGGCGATCACCATCCACTCGGTCGGGAACCTCACCCTCACGTGGGACCACCGCGCTTTCGACGGCGCCTACGCCGCCGGCTTCCTCCGCCGTCTCAAGGAGCTGGTCGAGACCCGGGACTGGGCCGCCGAGCTGTAGCTACCGCCACCACCAGCCGGCGACTCGATGCACCTACCCGCGCTCGGCGCGCGTCGGTGCGTTCCCGATCGAGTCAGGCGGCGGACCGGGCGTCTTCCTTGCGTTCGTTGTGGCCTTCTACCGGGTTCAGGCGGTCCTTCCGTCGCTTCTCCCGGTCTTCTCCGACTTCTCGTCGGCCGGTCGAAGGCCAGGCACGACGAGCGGCTCGAATAGGCGCGCGGCCTGCGCCTGCATGCCGGGCAGCACGTGCTGGAACGTGGTTCAGGACGGCTTTTGTCGAGTCAGCGTCCGGAGGCCCCGGCGGGCGACGCGCTCGGCTGCGGCGAGGAACACGGGATTGTTGGTCGCGGCGAAGCCGCGAAGCGAGGCCTCCACGAGCTTGACCGCGTGGGCATCGCCGCTGGCGATCGCGGCGTCGATCAGCGTGGCCTCGTCAACCTCGGGTGCGGCCGTCGGGGCGATCGGTTCTGTGTGTTCGTAGAGTGCCGCGTGTTCGGCCTTGACGTGAGCCAGGGCTACCGCGGTGGCTGCCTCGTCGGTGTGGCGGACCAGGATCGACACCGCCATGGCGGCGGTAACGCCATGGAGGTGGATGATGTTCGGTCGGGCGAGGTAGTGGCGTGCGGCGTCCGCCGCCGCGTGCACGACGGCCAGCTCGACGTCGTTCACAGCGCGGACCGCGGCGAGGTCGGGCGGGTAGCCGTGATCGAACTGAGCGGCCCAGTAGCCGAGAGCGCGCACGAGCTCGGCGCCGCGAGCAGGCGTGTCTGCCCTCTCGATGGCGCGGGTCGCGTGGGCGCAGCGGATCGTGCCGTGGAACAAGGCGACTCCCATCCCGGGTAGCAGTCGAGGAAGCCACTCGTTCAGGACCGGTTCCCAGCCGTCGTCGGCGATGGCGCGCTGGAAGTAGCCCATCCACTCGCCCGCCAGGTTGATGTCACCAAGCGCCTCCGTCCAGAGGAACCGACCGGGCGCGACCGGCGTGGTCGGAGGAGTCCCGGCGTCGAGCCGCGACCACGAGTCGACCTCTCGCGGCCGGCCAAGCGCGTCGAGCGCTTCGCACACCATCGGGCCGTGGTTCACATAGCCCTGCGGATCGTCGAACCCCCACTGGCCGAGCCGGTCGAACGCAGCATCGAGGACGTCGCTCGGTGTCGGCATACCGTTGCCTCCTTCTTCGGGTACGCTGTACGCAGTTGTAGCGTACATCGTCCGCAGAATCGGGCTCAAGGGTTGGAGGAGATGGCTGACGAGCGCGCCGGCAGCGGGAACATCGGGCGCACGCTGCAGCTGTTGTGGGACCCCGAGTCGAGCTCTGGGCGGGGGCCGCGACGCTCGCTGCGTGTCGCGGCCATCGTCGACATGGCGGTCGAGATCGCCGACGAGCGAGGGTTGGCGGCCGTCTCGATCCGATCGGTGGCGGCCGAGCTCGGCGTCGGCGCGATGACGCTGTACCGCTACATCCCCAGCAAGGCCGAGCTGCTCGACCTGATGCTGGATCGGGTCAACCAGCCCGAGCTCGACCGACTCCCTACCGGCTGGCGGCCAGCGATGGAAGCGGTCGGCCGCGAGCTGTGGCGGCTCTACACCACCCACCGGTGGTTGCCGCTCGTCGACCAGGCGCGGCCCGTCCTCGGCCCGAACGCGGTCCGCTCGCTCGACCTGGTGATGGGCGCGTTGCACGGGAGCGGGCTGACCGACCAGGAGAAGGTGTCCCTGATGGTCACGATCGACTCGTTCACCACGACCCTCGCCCGTACCGCGAACGCCATGGCGACCGCCGAGGAGCGGACCGGCGTCACCCACCAGGAGTTCTGGAGCTCCCAGGAGGCTGCGTTGGTGAGCGCCATGGAGACCGGCCGGTACCCGCACATGGCCGGCCTGAGCGACGATGCCTTCGCCGGGTCGAACGAAGAGCATGCCGAGTTCGGCCTCCGGCGCATCCTCGACGGCGTGCAGTCCCTCCTCGACGCCCGCACCGGCGAACCACCCACGGGTGGTAACCCGCCGCGCAGCTGATGTTCGATGCGACGCACGTACGCGGTGAGGTTCGTCGGTCTCAGCGCCCGGCTGGCAATTGCCGACCGCTGAGTCGGCGCATACCTGCCCTCAGCGGGCGCGGGCGCATTGCGGTCGAGGGGGGGGTTGGGGCTCGCCGGCCGGCCGGCGCCGGCCGGTAGCGTGGCCGCCGATGCTGCGGGTCCGGTGGTTGGGTCGTGTGCGCTTCCGAGACGCCCACGCGCTCCAGCGGGCGCTCTTCGAGCGGTCGGCCGACGACCACCTGTTGCTGCTCGAGCACCCCCACGTGTTCACGCTGGGGGTTCGGGGCGACCTGGGGAACGTCCTCGTGCCGCCGGCGGACGTGGGTGCCGAACTGGTGAAGACCGACCGGGGTGGTGACGTCACCTACCACGGCCCGGGCCAGGTGGTGGGCTACCCGGTATTGACCGTGCCCGGCAAGAGGGGCGGCGGTATGGCCGATACCGCCGCCTACGTCCACGCCGTCGAGCAGGTGGTGATCGACGCCCTGGCCGACCTCGGCCTGCCCGGCGCCGGCCGATACCCACACGAACCGGGCGTGTGGCTCGACGCCGACGGGCCTGCTCCCCGCAAGATCGCCGCTGTCGGTGTGCGGCTGTCACGGGGGCGCACCATGCACGGCTTCGCCCTCAACGTCGACCCCGACATGTCCTACTTCGGCCACATCGTCCCCTGCGGGATCGCCGACAAGGCGGTGACTTCGCTGGCGGCCGAGGGCGTCGAGATTAGTGTCCGCGACGCGGTCGACGCCCTCGTCGGCCGGGCCGTCGAGCGGTGGGGGACCGACGGCCACGAACGCCAGGACGTGGTCTGGCGCCACCGGGCCGACGACACCGACCTGTCGGCGTTCTCCCGTTCCGGGGTCGCCGGCGACGCTGTCCCGCTGCGGCTCATGGCCCGTCGCGCCGAGGCCGGGGTGACCGCATCGGTCGACATCGAGGCCCGCAAGCCCGACTGGGTGAAGGCCAAGGTGAGGATCGGGCCCGACTACCTGCGGCTCCAGCGGACGATGCGCGACCTCGGGCTGGTCACGGTGTGCGAGGAAGCGGGCTGTCCCAACATCTTCGAGTGCTGGGCCGACGGCACCGCCACGTTCATGATCAACGGCGAACGCTGCACCCGGGCGTGCGGGTTCTGCCTCGTCGACACCCGCCGGCCCGAAGCCCTCGACCCGACCGAGCCGCTGCGGGTGGCCGATGCCGTCGAACGTATGGGCCTGTCCTACGCCGTGATCACCGCGGTGGCCCGCGACGACCTTCCCGACGGCGGGGCGGGCGCCTTCGCCGCCACCATCGCGGCCATCCGGCAACGCACGCCGTCGGTCCAGGTCGAAGTGCTGGTCCCGGACTGCAAGGGCGACCCCGGCGCCCTCGGCGTCATCTTCGCCGCCCGGCCCGACGTGTTGAACCACAACGTCGAGACCGTGGCCCGGCTCCAGCGGGCCGTGCGCCCCAGCGCCTCCTACGCCCGCAGCCTGGCCGTGCTCGCCCGTGCCCGGGCCGACGGGCTGACCACGAAGTCGGGGCTGATCGTCGGGCTGGGCGAGAGCGACGACGAGGTGCTGGCCACTTTGGCCGACCTGCATGGGGTAGGGGTCGACATCGTCACCGTCGGCCAGTACCTGCGGCCGACGACAGCTCACCTGCCGGTTGCCCGTTGGTGGGCGCCGGAAGACTTCGCCACGGTGAAGGCCGCCGGCGAGGCCATGGGAATTGCCCACGTCGAGGCCACGCCGCTCACCCGGTCGAGCCACCACGCCCGCCAGGCCACGCAGGCGGCCTCGGCCGCCACGGTGTCTCGTTCCCCGGTACGGATCGGCTCCCGCACCGGAGGTGGATAGACCATGGCTGCCGTGATCGACGAACTCGACGCAGAGATGATCGGCTGGATCGGACGACAGCCGGTCTTCTTCGTGGCTACCGCCCCCAGCAACGGCGGCCACGTGAACCTGTCGCCCAAGGGCTACGACGCCTTCCGGGTCCTCGCCCCCCGCAAGGTCGCCTACCTCGACCTCACCGGCAGCGGGATCGAGACCATCGCCCATCTGCGCGAGAACGGCCGCATCACGATCATGTTCTGTGCCTTCGTCGGCCCGCCCCAGATCCTGCGCCTGTACGGCGCCGGCACCGTGTACGAGGTCGGCACCGACGGGTTCGCGAGCCGGGCCGAACGGTTCCCGACCCTCGCCGGTGCGAGGGCCGTCATCGAGGTCGACATCGACCGGATCTCGTCCTCCTGTGGTTTCGCAGTCCCGTTCATGGAGGTAGTCGGCGAGCGGCCGACCCTGAGCGAATGGGCCGAGAAGAAGGGCGACGACGGCGTGGCCCGCTACCAGCGCGACAAGAACGCGGCTTCCATAGACGGCCTGCCCGGCTTCGGAAGCTGACGTGCGAGCACGGCAGGCCGACAGCGCGAGCGCCTGCTCGCCCGGCCCCCCGTTCGTCGAACGGATGGGGCGGGCACGGGCTCGGATGGAGGCGCTCGAGGTCGACGTCCTGCTGCTCTCGGTCGGTCCCGACCTGCCCTATCTGACCGGCTACGAGGCGATGCCCCTCGAGCGGCTGACGATGCTGGTGCTGCCCCGGGCCGGGGAGGCGGTCCTGGTCGTGCCCGGGCTCGAAGCGCCCAGGGTGACCGAACGTCCCGATGGGTTCCGACTGGTGCCATGGGCCGAGACCGAGGACCCGGTCGAGCTGGTGGCCGAGGCCGCCGGCGCTCCCGCCCTCGCCGCCATCGGCGACCGGACCTGGGCACGGTTCCTCCTCGAGCTGTCGGCCCGGATGCCGGCGACCCGGTTCATCGCCGCCCGAGACGTCATGGGCGAGCTCCGAGCGGTCAAGGACGACGCCGAGGTCCGGGCCCTGCGCCGGGCCGCGGCCGGCGCCGACCGGGTGGCGGCCCAGCTCCAAGGCGGCGAGATCTCCCTCGTCGGCCGCACCGAAGCCGAGGTTTCGGCCGACATCGGCCGGCGCCTGCTGGCCGAGGGGCACCATCGGGTCAACTTCGCCATCGTCGCGGCCGGCCCCAACGCCGCCAGCCCCCACCACGAGCCCGCCGACCGGGTCATCCAGGCCGGGGAGGTCGTGTTGTGCGATTTCGGCGGGACCATGGCCGGCGACGACGGTGTCGGCTACTGCTCCGACATCACCCGGTGCGTCTGGACCGGTGGCTCGGAGCCCCCCTCGGAGTTCCGTGACCTCTACCGTGTCCTCCACGACGCCCAACAGGCGGCTGTCGGCGCCGCCGTCGTGGGCATGCCGTGCGAGGACGTCGACGGCGTGGCCCGGCGGCTCATCACCGAAGGGGGCTACGGCGACCTGTTCATCCACCGCACCGGGCATGGCATCGGCATCGAGGAGCACGAGGACCCCTATCTGGTCGGCGGCAACTGCACGCCGTTGGCCCCCGGCCATGCCTTTTCGATCGAGCCCGGCATCTACGTGCCCGGCCGCTGGGGTGCGCGCCTGGAGGACATCGTGGTGGCCACCGCGGCCGGCCCCGAAGCCCTCAACCAGGCGGACCACGGGCTCGTCGTCGTCGACGTCTAGCTCCAGAGCTGTCGTGGCGGCCTGCTGCCCGTCGTCGCCGGCGTGACCACCTTCGACGGTGCCACCGTGCTGTTGCAGTGGGCGACCGGGGGCCTGGCGTTCCTGTGGGTCACGACCCGTCGCCGTCAGGTCGGGATCGGCTACGGCTGGCTGCTCCGAGGCTGCTATCTGGCCATGGCGGTGGGTGCCGCGCTGTTGGGCCGCCGCCTCGGGCCTGTCCTGGTCCGAGACCTGAGCGCAGTGCTGGTCGCGGTGGCGGCCGCCTTCGCACTGACGGTGTCGGTTATCCGGCGTCGGGCCGGCGTCGAAGGCGAACGCGCCCGCCAGGAACGCAAGGCCGCCCGGGTGGCGGCCATGGTCGACCGGCCCGACGAGAGCGGTCGCGACCCGCGGCCCCCCGAGGACGGCACGGCGGCGCTGCGTTCGAGCGAGTTCCCGCCGGCGCTGGACCTGGTGGCGCCCGTGGTCGGTCTGATCGGGCTCGTCGCCGCCGGGATCGACGGTGGCGGCCCTGTCGTCCTCGGCGTGGTGCGGCTGCTGGTCGGAGCGGCCTTCCTGGGGGCGGTCACCGACGCCATGCTCCTGGGCCACTGGTACCTGGTCCAGCCCGGGCTGGCCCGCGGCCCGTTGCTGGAGGTGGTCCGCTGCGTGGGCTACCTCTGGCCCTTCGAGGTGGGGGCGCTGCTGGTCCCGACCGGGATGGTGTCGGTGTTCACGGGCTCGGTCGACGACGGGTACAGCGGCGTGCTGGGCTGGTTCTGGGTGGCCTGCGCGGTGACCACGATCGCCCTGGTGTTCCTGACCCGGGCCGCACTGAGAGAGCGGGCCTACTCAGCGGTCATGGCCGCCACCGGCCTGCTCTACCTCGCCATCCTCACGGCTGCCGGCACCGACCTGGTCGCCCGGGCGGTGCTGTCCTCCGCCTGAGGGCTCCCGTGCGCCGACCTGCACGGCCAGCACGGCGAGCGCCCGCGGCCGACGCCAGATGGTCACGACAGGTCGATCTCGCGCAGTTGTTCCTGCGTCACGCCGTACATCCATGGCCCGTCGGGTCTGGCCTCGACGAGCGCCGTGATGTCAGTCCATTGCTTGGTGAGCAGGGCCAGGCTCTCGGCCGTCGACTGGCTCTTTCGGCCGGTGAGCACGAATCCTCGAACCTCGTGCCCGAGCCACGTCTGCTTCTCGACCACGCGGTAGCGGATCTTCTGATCGCGGGTGATCACGACCAGTCGTTGCTGGCCGATCACCGGTAGCCACTCGTCGTCGAGGCTTCCCCGCGGCACAGATGTGAGGTGCGCGTGACCGGGGTAGACCACGCCGGCATACGCCGCTTCGAGCGCCTTGCCGAGCGCCAGGTCGGTCTCGTCGACGAAGAACCTGGCTGGCATGGCGACCTACGCGGCCAACGAACGCTGCTGTTCCTCGTAGGAGACCGCGGCCCGGACGAGCTCCTGGGTCATGTCGTAGCCCTCAGCGATCTCATCGACCGACTCGCCTGCGTCATGGAGCTCCCAGAGCCGTTCGGTTGCGACGCCGTGGACCGTGGGCCGCCCGAAGCGAACGAGAGGATCGATCACTACAGGCGAAGCGGGACCAGCTGGACGCAACCGG
>JBQTIQ010000057.1:0-56620 GCA_052387955.1 Acidimicrobiia bacterium
GAACTGGTACCCGACCGGCGTCAAGATCACCGACGCCGAACTCGCCGCCGTCCCCCACGACCCACACGACTGGCACGGCGAATGGAACTACACCATCAACGCTCAATCAGACCTGGCGTGAGCCCTAATCGACAAGACGGGCGACACAGCCGAGTATGTTCGCTTCTCGTGACAGCGGCCGCCGCTGGCACTCGCCCGATGTGTCCGAGAGCGCGTCATGACCCACCTTCTGTTGTCAAGCCCTATACCGCCGACCCTTCTCGTCAAACTTAGAGTATGCCGATCTTCGATCTAATGCAAGGAGTTCGATGGGGCGGCTCGACGGCCGGCACGGCTACCGGTCCCCCATGTCATATTGCAATGTTTCCGAGTCGGATCTCGAGCTGGGACTTGCCCCCATTTCACCGCGGTAGCCGGGCCGTGTTAACCAGTCCCCGACCTGCGGCTCGTGGGGACGAGGCGCACCCCTAACGGCCGGTGAGGGAGAAGTGCTGGTAGTCCGGGTTCGACCAGGTCCCGCCCCAGGACCAGCCGCCGGCGGCGAAGGCGTCGACCACCGCGCCGCCGTCGAAGGCGGCGCCGGGGGTGGACGGCGCCAGGGCCCGGTCGGCGTAGCGCTCTCCTTCCGGCGGCAGCACCCGGTCGCCGTAGACGGCCGGGTTCTCGACCGGGTTCAGGTCGATAGCCAGGCCGTAGGCGTGCTGCGACCACTGGCGCACGCCGTCGAAGCGCACCGCCTCGCGGCAGTTGAACCCCGACGTGTTGTCGTCGGCCATGGAGGCGTCGTCGCTGGCGCCGTAGGCATCGACCGGCACCATCCGGCGGATCGGGAACCGTTGCTCCCACAGCCGGGCGAAGATGGCGGTCACGGTGTCGGCCTGGTCGGCGGCGACGACGAGCCGGCCGGTCTGGTCGACCCCGTCGAAGTCCCAGTGGGCCAGGGTCAGCAGCACCAGGCCCTCGGGACCGACCGGGCATCCCTCCCGCCAGCTCGACCCCAGGTCGGCAGCCGAGACCGGCTCGGCTCCGGCCCGAAAGAGCGGGACGTCCCCAGCCGGCGGCGCCGGCGCCGGGCCAGGTCCCGGCGCGGTCGGGGTGCGGGCGGGGGGAGCCGAAGCGGGCGCTGGGACGGTGCCGACAGCCCCCGCCGGCGCCGAGCCGGGGACCGTTGCCGCGCCGGACGGTCCCGAGCTGGTCGCCGGAGGCCCTCCGCTCGCGCCGCCGGCTGCCGTGGGACGGCCACCGCCGTCGCAGCCGGCCGTGAGCACCGCGATGAAGGCAACGGCGGTGCCGGAGATGCGGCGCTTGGAGCCCACGGCCCTTGTGTAGCCGACAGCACCTACTCGGGATCCGTCACCACGGTGCATCGCCGCTCCCGGCGCCGGCGGTCAGCAGACATCCGCCCCACCTCGCATCACCACTATCGCCGCTCCCGCGCTGGCGGCAACGACGATCGTCCCCGCTCCTGCAACTGTCGTGCATCGACCTTCGCAGGGCAGCCGGCGATGCATGGACATCCACCCTGACCCGACCATCGTGCATCGACCGTCGCCCGGCAACCGGCTATGCACGTTCATCCGGTCCAACCGAACGAGCGTGCATCGTCCGTCCAGGAGCGACGCACGATGCACGATCGTTGTGCCGGCGCCGGCCGTCAGGCGCCTTTGCCGGGCAGCACGCGGTAGGCGTCGTAGACGGACTCGATGCGGCGGATCGTGGACAGCACCGAGTCGAGGTGGGAGGGGTCACCCAGCTCGAAGTCGAAGCGCATGCGGGTGATGCGGTCGGAGCCGGTGGTGCTGGCACACGAGAGGATGTTGACGTGCTGGTCGGACATGGCCCGGGCCACGTCCGAGAGCAGGCGGGCGCGGTCGAGGGCCTTGACCTCGATGGAGGCGACGAACGATCCCGAGATCTCGGTCTCCCACTCGACCTCGATCAGGCGCTCGCCGTTGGCGCTCGACAACGACACCGCGTTGGCACAGTCGGCGCGGTGCACCGAGACGCCCCGGCCCCGGGTGACGAAGCCCATGATCGAGTCGCCCGGCACCGGGGTGCAGCACCGTGACAGGCGGACCATCATGTCGTCGAGCCCCTCGACGTGGACGCCGGTGGCCTGGCGGGGCCGGCGGCTGCGGCGCTCGGGCTCGGCCACCTTGGTCGACAGCTGCTCTTCGCGGTCGGCCTCGCCATGGCGCAGCTCGCGGGCGATCCGCGACGCCACCGACTTGGCCGACACGTGGTTCTCGCCGATGGCGGCGTGCAGCGCCTCGAGGTCGACGTAGTTGAGCGTGGCGGCCATCTCGGCCAGCGCCCCCGAGGCCAGGATCTTCTGCACCGGGAGGCCCTCCCGGCGCAGGGCCTTGACCAGGTCTTCCCGACCGGTGTCGATGGCGTCCTCGCGCCGCTCACGGGAGAACCACTGGCGGATCTTGTTCGTCGCCCGGGGAGTGGCGACGATCTTGAGCCAGTCCCGGGACGGTCCCGCACCTTCCACCTTGGACGTGAAGATCTCGACGGTGTCGCCCGACGACAGCGTCGAGTCGAGCGGCACCAGCCGGCCGTTGACCCGGGCCCCGATGCAGGCGTGGCCGACCTCGGTGTGGATCGAGTAGGCGAAGTCGATGGGGGTGGCGCCCATGGCCAGCGTGATGACCTTGCCCTTGGGGGTGAAGACGTAGACCTCGTCCTCTTCGAGGTCGACCTTCAAGGTCTGCATGAAGGCGTCGGGGTCGGAGGTGTCCTGCTGCCAGTCGATGATCCGGCTGAGCCAGGGCATGTCCGAGACGGTGCCGCCGTCGCCCTTGTAGGACCAGTGGGCGGCGACGCCGAACTCCGAGCGCTGGTGCATCTCCCGGGTGCGGATCTGGACCTCGACGGTCTTGCCCTGAGGGCCGACGACGGTCGTGTGCAACGACTGGTACAGGTTGAACTTGGGCATGGCCACGTAGTCCTTGAACCGGCCCTGCACCGGCTTCCAGGTGGCGTGGATCGACCCCAGGGCGGCGTAGCAGTCCTTCACCGAGTCGACCACCACCCGGATGCCGACCAGGTCGAAGATGTCGTCGAACTCCTTGCCCTTGACGACCATCTTCTCGTAGATGCTCCACAGGTGCTTCGGCCGGCCGGTGACCTCACCGTCGATGTGCAGCTCGGCCAGCCGCTCCCGCACGTGCTCGAGCACCTGGGTCAGGTACAGGTCTCGCTCGGGAGTGCGGGTCGAGACCATGTGGTCGATCTCGGCATAGCGCTTGGGGTGCAGGACGGCGAACGCGAGGTCCTCGAGCTGTTGCTTCATGTCCTGCATGCCCAGCCGGTGGGCCAATGGGGCGTAGATGTCGATGGTCTCGCGGGCGACGCGCTCCTGTTTCCACGCCGGCATCCCCGCCACCGTCGACATGTTGTGGAGGCGGTCGGACAGCTTGATGATCAGGACCCGGACGTCCTTGGCCACCGCCACCAGCATCTTGCGCATGGTGGCGGACTGCTGCGCCTCCTTGGAGTCGAAGCGGATCCGTTCGAGCTTGGTGACGCCGTCGACGATGGCGGCCACCTGGTCGCCGAACCGGGTGGCCACGTCGTCGAGGGTGAGCTTGGTGTCCTCCACCGCGTCGTGCAGGAGGGCAGCGGCGATGGTGGTGTCGTCCAGGCCCAGGTCGGTCACGATCCGGGCCACCGCCAGCGGGTGGGTGATGTAGGGGTCGCCCGACTTGCGCACCTGCTCGCGGTGGGCCTCGGCCGCCACCGCGTAGGCCCGGGTGATCAGGCCACTGGGGCTCCTGGGGTGCTTGGCCCGGAAGGTGGCGAGAAGCGGCGCGACCTCCTCCGCCGGCGGAGCCGCGTTGCGGCGCCACGGCAGTACCCGCGTGACGGTCGACATTGGCAGCGATTCTACGGCCGCGGCGGTCTCGAACCGGGGCAGAGCGAGGCGCTCGTGGGGAGGGGCCCGGCCGGTGCCCCTCCTACCGGTAGGGGACCAGCGATCGCACCTGGTGCCCGTCGAGCCGCGCCCGGCCGCCCAGGAAGACCAACTCGATCACGAAAGCGAGCCCGACGACGACGGCCCCGAGGCCTTCTACGAGGGCCACGGTGGCGGCGGCGGTGCCTCCGGTGGCCAGCACGTCGTCGACGATCAGGGCCCGTTGGCCGACGGCCAACCCGTCGCGGTGCACCTCGAGCCGGTCGGTCCCGTACTCGAGGGCGTAGTCGACGTGGGCGACGTCGTGGGGCAGCTTGCCGGTCTTGCGGACGGGGACGAAGCCGGCCCCCAACCGATCGGCGACCGGCGATCCCACGATGAAGCCCCGGGCTTCGATTCCCACCACCACGTCGACGGCGGTACCAGCGGTCCCCGCACAGAGGCCCTCGATCATCGATCGGAAGGCGGCGGCGTCGGCGAGCACCGGGGTGAGGTCCTTGAACACGACACCGGGCGAGGGGAAGTCGGGCACGTCGCGCACGAGCGCCCGGATACGGCCCTCGACGGCCGTGTCGGTCACCGCCGCTTGCCCTTCTTCCGGGGCCGAGGAGGGATGGACGACGTGGCCCGCACCGCGACGGGCGCGGCCTGCTCGCCGCCGGCGGCGACCGGTTCGCGGTGCTCGCCGGGCGCGACGGCTTCACGCTCGGGGCGGGGGCCGGTGGTGGGCGGCGCTTCGGACGGGGTGACGGGGGCGGCGGCGTCGGGCTCGGTGACCGTCACCGGGCCCGGGTCGCGGCGGTCGGCCTTGAGCTCGATGCGGCGGCGAACCTCGCGGTAGCGGGGCTCACGCTCCTTGACCAGGGCGAGCAGGGGCGACGCGATGAAGATCGACGAGTAGGCGCCCGACGCCAGGCCAACGAGCAGGGCGAGGCCGAACTCCTGCAGCGTGGTGGCACCGAGGGCGAACGAGCCGATGGTGAGAAGGGACACGATCGGCAACAAGGCGGTGATCGACGTGTTGAGCGAGCGCATCAGGGTCTCGTTGAGCGACACGTTCACCATGTCGCCGTAGGTCATGCGGCCCGACGCCGACACCAGACGGGTGTTCTCGTTGACCCGGTCGAAGACGACGATGCCGTCGTAGATCGAGAAACCGAGGATCGTGAGCACCGCGATCACCGTCGCCGGCGTCACCTCGAAGCCCAGCACCGAATAGACGCCGACGGTGACCAGCACGTCGTGGATGAGCGCGGCCAGGGTCGGCATCGCCATCTTGAACTCGAATCGCAGCGTGATGTACAGCGAGATGACGATCAGGAAGACGACCAGGGCGCGAAGGGCCTTGCGGCTGATCTCCTGGCCCCAAGACGGGCCTACCTCGCTCCGGGAGACCTCCGCCTCCGGCACCCCGGCCGCCCGGGCCAGCGCGTCCTGGACGGCGGTGGCCTGTTCGGGTGACAGCGTCGGGGTCTGGGCCCGGACGAATCGGCCGCTCGAGCTCTCCAGCTCCTGGACCTTGGGCTCGCCCCCGATCCCAGCGCCCTCCAGCGCGTGGCGGGCATCGTCGAGCGACAACGTCGCGCTCGGCACCTCGAACACGGCGCCGCCCTCGAAGTCGATGCCGAGGTTCAGCCCCCGCACCCCGAGGGAGATCAGCCCGATGGCCAGCACCGCCCCCGAGATCAGGAACCACAGCTTGGTGCGCCCGATGAAGTCGATGTTCGACTCGCCCCGGTAGAGCCGCCCCAACCGGCTCCCGGCGCTCTTGGACCGCGTTTCGACGGTCATCGCGACAGCCCCGTCGCCGCTGGCGTCGCCGGGGTCGCGGTACGGGCCGGCTGGTCGTGCACTCCCAGCGCGCTGGCGAGGCCGAACCAACGAGCCTCGGTGAAGAACCGGCTCCGGGCCATGAGGGCCACCATGGGGCGCTTGAAGAAGTAGGCGGTGAAGAGGTCGAGCATCGTCGACAGGCCCAGGAAGAAGGCGAAGCCCCGCACCGCCCCGACCGTGAGCGTGAACAGCAGGATGGCGCCGATGAAGGAGGCCAGGTCGGCGGCGACGATGGTCCGCCACGACCGCACGAAGGCGTGGTCGGCGGCCGATCGTACGGTGCGCCCGGCCTTGATCTCGTCCTTCATCCGCTCGAAGTAGACGATGAACGAGTCGGTGGTGACACCGACCGAGACGATGATGCCGGTCACGCCGGCCAGGCTGAGCGCCAGCCCCTGGGACTCGGACAACCAGGTGATGATCGAGTAGTTCAGCGCGCCCCACAACATCAGGCCGAGCACCACCACCAGGCCGAGGGCCCGGTAGTAGAGGATCATGTAGACCAGGACCGCGACCACACCGATCAGGCCGGCCAACAGGCCTGCCCGCAAGGAGTCACGGCCGAGGGTGGCCGACACCGTCTCCACCCGCTGTTGTTCGAGCTCGACCGGCAGCGACCCGTAGTTGAGGGCCAGGGCCAGGTTGTCGGCGTCGGCGTTGCTGAAGTCACCCGTGATCTGGATCGTGGTCGAGTTGAAGGTGGGCGCTTCGGGCGCGGGGTCGGACTGGACGATCCCGTCCAGGACGATGGCGGTCCGCCCGACCGGGCACTGGGGGGACTGGTTGAAGCACGGCGTCGACACCTTGTTGAACCCGGCCAGGCCGGCGGGCTTGAGCTCGACGACGACGAGCCACCGGCCGCTCTGGATCGATGCCGCCGCGCTGGACACGGCGCTGCCCTCGAGCTCGGTGGGCCCGAGCACCTCGCACAGGGGGGTGCCTCCCTGACCGCCGCGGGGGTTGACCGCCACCATCGGCTGCTCGTTGGGGGCGTCAGAGGCGTTGGCGCCGGTCTCGCCACACGGAGGTGCCCCGGCGACCGTCGTCGGCGGTGCCGCCGAAGTGGCGGTGGTACCCGGCGCAGTGGTGGGGGTCGCATCGGGTGCTTCGCTGGAGGCAGCCGGCGCCTCGTCGGTCGTCGGGGGGTCGGTCTGGGCCAGGCCGGTGTGCCCGGCCCGGGGAAGGGGCGCCGGGGCGCTGTTGCCGTCCGGGGGCCCGGCGGTGTCGGGGCCCTCGCTCGCGCCGGCGTCGGGCCCGGTGGTCGTGCCCGGTGCTTCGGAGCCGTCGGAGGTGGCGGTGTCCGGCGGCGGTTCCGAGGCGGTCGGCGCCGTCGTGGTGGGGGCCGTCGTGGTCGAGGCGCCGGTGGCCGGCGTCACGCAGGCGGCGGCCTGCCCGGCCTGGGCCGGGTCGAGGGCGGCGCGGTAGACGTCGTTGCCGAGCCCGGCGGGGATGAGGGCGCACACCGGGCGGAACGTGAGCCGCGCCGTCTGGCCGACGAGGGCAATGGCCCGGTCCTTGTCCTCGACCCCGGGGAGGGACACGACGATGAAGTCCCCCTGGCGGGTGATCTCGGGTTCGGCGACCCCGAGGCCGTCGACCCGGCGCCGGATGATGGTGATGGCCTGGTCGAGTTGCTGGCTCGTGGCGCTGGTCTTGGGCTGGAGCACGACCGAGATGCCACCCTGCAGGTCGAGGCCGAGCGCCGGGGACTGTCCGCCCACGGTCAGGGTCGCGGCCAACGATCCCAGGCACAGGACGACCAGGGCGATCAGCCAGCCGTAGCCCGGCTTTCGTTTCATCCCGGCCCGTCGGTGCCGTCGGGTGCCGCCGGGCCGGCCGGCGCATCCGAGCCCTTGTCGAGGGTCACACGGTCGTCGCCGCCGCTCGTCCCGGTGCCAGCAGTCGCCCCCTCGGAGGGGACGTCGGCGACCGCCGGCTCGTCGGCCGGGGAGTCGGGCGGATCGGCGCCGACGCGCTTGGCGATGGCACCCCGGGCGAAGCGCACCTCGACCGTCGGGGCGATCCGCAGGGTGACGTGCTCGTCGTCGAGGGCGGTGACCAGGCCATAGAGCCCAGCCGAGGTCATGACCTCGTCGCCCGTTCGGAGTGCGTCGACCAAGGCCTGATGGGCGCGCAGGCGCCGCTGCTGAGGAAGGATGAAGAGCAGCCACACTGCGAGGAAGGTGACGGCGAGAAAGATGACTTGGCCCATGGCGCGCTCTCGTGGATCGACCGGTTGGGGGGCTGGATCACCGTAGTCGAGCCCGTCGCCCGCGCTGGCCCGTCCCCGCGATCCCGTCCCGGACGCCGCTCAGCCCCACACGGCCAGGACTTCGGCGCGCAGGGCGGGGAACGTCCCGGCCCGGATCGACCGGCGCATCCGGTGGACGAGCTCGAACGTCCAGGCCAGGTTGTGCAGGGTCAGCAACCGGGCGGCGGTGGGCTCGTGCACCATGACCAGGTGGCGCAGGAAGCCCCGTGAATAGCGGTCGCACACCCGGCAACGGCAGTCGGGGTCGAGCGGCCCGTCGTCGGACAGGTAGCGGGCGTTACGCAGGTTGAGCCGGCCGGCGGCGGTGAGCACCGTGCCGTGGCGGCCGTGGCGGGTCGGCAGCACGCAGTCCAAGAGGTCCACGCCGGCCCCGACCGCGTCGACCAGCCGAGCGGGGTCGCCGACCCCCATCAGGTAGCGCAGGCGGTCACCGGGAAGGACCTCGACCGCGGCCGCCAGCGCGGGGACCATCTCCTGTCTGCTCTCCCCCACCGAGAGACCCCCGATGGCGTAGCCGTCGAAGCCCAGGGCGGTGCTGCGAGCGGCCGACTCGGCCCGCAGGCCGGGGTCGGTCCCGCCCTGCACGATGCCGAAGAGGGCCTGGTCGTGGCGCCGGTGCGCGGCCCGCGCCCGGGCGGCCCACTGCGCCGTGCGCTCGACGGCCGTGCGCAGGACAGCGGCCGGCGCCGGGAGGGCCGGGCAGACGTCGAGGACCATCTGGATGTCGGCGCCGAGCCTTTCCTGGAGGGCGACGGCCGACTCGGGCGTGAGCCGGTGGGCGGACCCGTCATAGGTCGACCGGAAGGTGGCACCGTCGTCGTCCACCTCGGGCCGCAGCGAGAAGACCTGGTACCCCCCCGAGTCGGTGAGCATCGGCCCGCCCCATCCGCTGAATCGGTGGAGGCCACCCAGCCCGGCCACGACGTCGGCGCCCGGCTTGAGCATGAGGTGGTAGGTGTTGGCCAGCATCATCTCGGCGCCCAGGCCCTCCAGATCGGCGGCGTCGATGGCCCGTACCGTTCCCCGGGTGCCCACGGGCATGAAGCACGGAACCTCGAACCCCCGGCCCGAGGCCAGTTCGGCCCGGCCGACGCGGGCTCCCCCACAGGTGGCCTCGATCGTCAGCTTCACGGCCGCCGTCACCGGGCCTCGCTAGTGGCCCGCTCGACCAGCATGGCGTCGCCGAAGGACAGGAACCGGTAGTCGCCGTCGACCGCCGCCCGGTAAAGCTCCCGCCACCGGGGCCCGACGAAGGCCTCGACCATGGCCAGCAGTGTTGTGCGGGGCAGGTGGAAGTTGGTGAGCAAGACGTCGACGACCTGGAAGCGGAACCCGGGCCGTACGAACAGGTCGGTCCGCCCGGCGAGGCGGGCGGTGAGGGCAGCCGACTCGAGGGCGCGCACCACCGTGGTACCCACCGCCACCACCCGGCTGGCCTCGGCGCACGCCGCCATCGTGGCCGCCGGCACCGCGTAGGCCTCCGAGTGCATCGGGTGGTCCTCGAGGCGGGCGGCGGTGACGGGGCGGAACGTGTCCAGGCCGATGGCCAGATCGAGGCGGGCCAGGCCGATGCCCCGCTCGGCACAGCGGGCCAGCAGGGCGGCGGTCAGGTGTAGGCCGGCGGTAGGGGCGGCGCTGGAGCCGACCCGGCGGGCGTACACGGTCTGGTAGCGCTCGGGGTCGTCGAGGCGGGCGTGGATGTAGGGGGGCAGCGGTACCTCACCGCCCTGAGCCGGGTCTCCCCTCACCACTTCCACGAGGCGGAGGCCCTCGCCGCGGGCCTCGCCCACCTCGACCAGGAGCTCACCGTCGCCTGACGAAAGCCGGGTGCCCGGCGCGACCCGGCGGCTGGGGCGGACCAGGGCCTCCCAGCGGCTGCCGTCGAGCGGCTCGAGCAGCAGCACCTCGATCTCGGCCCCGGTCTCCTTGCGCAGCCGGAGACGGGCTGGCCGCACCCGGGAGTCGTTGACGACGAGAAGGTCGCCGGGCGCCAGCAGCCGGTCGAGCTCGGCCACCCTTCGGTGCTCGGGCTCGCGACCCGGGCCCCGGTCAACCAGCAACCGGGCGGAGTCACGGGGAACGACCGGGACCTGGGCGATCCGTTCCGGGGGGAGGTGGTAGTCGAAGTCCTGGCGATGCACGTGGGCTCGGGGCAGCCGGGCTAAGGTCGGCCTCCAGGAGCATGAAAGGCACCAGAAGGGGCATTACTCGGCGGCGTCGAAGTGTACGCCGTGGGGTAAGGGTGGGGCCTGGACGAACCGACAGGGGCTCGGTGTAGCGCATGGCCATTTCCGCAGAGTCAATCGAGACCGGGCGAGGCGACGTCGACCTCGACCGCGACCGATTGCTGGTGCTGCGGTACCAGGCCGGCGACGGCGAGGCGTTCGACGAGCTGTACCGGCGCTACTCCCCCCGCCTGCACCTCTACTGCATGCGCCGCGTCGGTGATGCCCATGTCGCCGAGGAGCTCGCCCAGGAGGCGTTCGTCCGGGCGCTGAACGCCATGTCCCGCTTCGGCGGCGACCGGCGCTTCTACCCGTGGATGACGGTCATCGCCCAGCGCCTGTGCATCGACCACCACCGTCGCAGCGCGCGGGTCGAACCGGCCCCCGAGATCGACACCGGTTCGGTCGAGCCCGACCATGACGACGTGTTCGCCGCCGTCGACCACGACCACCTCGTTCTCGCCCTCGATCGCCTCGCCCCCCGCCACCGTCAGATCCTCGACATGCGCGAGTCTCAGGGCATGTCCTACAACGCCATCGCCGGTGAGCTCGACGTCCCCCTGACCACGGTCGAAGCCCTCCTGCACCGGGCCCGGAAGGCACTGCGGCGCGAGTTCCTGTCGGTGTCGGGCGGAGGGAAGTTGGCGCTGCTGCCCCTGCTCGGGGGCGTCGCCGCCCAGGCGTGGAAGACCAAGGCGAAGCTGGCCGTGGTGAAGCTGGCGCCGGTCGTGGTCCCCGCCGCCGCCGGGCTTGCCGTGGTCGGCCTCGGCGTCGTCCCCATGGTCCGCCCGGACCCGCCCGTCCCCGCTCCCACCGCGCCGTTGACCGCCGGTCCGGTCGCCCTGTTCGACGAAGCCGCGGCCGACGCCAGCGAGACCGTGGACGGGGCCGAGGCTGCTGCCGCTGACGGGGGCCCGTCGGCCAGCACCACCGAGACGACCCTGGCCCCGACCGGCGCCCCCGCCGACGACTCCGTGCTCGTGCTCGACCTGGGCTTGGCCCGGCTCCGGATCGGGCCCTTCGCCAGCCTCTCCGATATCGAAGGAGCCTCGCTCCCATCGGTACTGGCCGACCTTGGCTTCCTCGGCCGGGTGGCCATCGAACCCGATGGGATCGTCCTGCACCTCCTCGACCGCCCGATCGCCGAGCCCTCCGCGGAAGCGCCGGCGACGTCGTCCCCGGCGAGCACGGCCGCAACCGACGACGACGCCGAGGCCGGCCCGGCCGGCGACTGACGCCCGAAGGTAGCCACCGCTTCCGGCCCACGGGCCAAGACTCGCCAGAACGCAGAACCTCACGCCGTCGGGCCGGCACGAGCAGAACTGCGTCGACCAGCAGTGACGGCGACGAACTCAGCCGAACAGGGAGTTGCGTGGTCCGTCGGGGGCGGCCAGGCCGAGATGGGCCCACGCCGCCGGCGTCGCCACCCGGCCCCGGCTGGTGCGCATCAGCAGGCCCTCCCGGATGAGAAAGGGCTCGTAGACGTCCTCCACCGTTTCGTCGGGCTCGCCGACGGCGATGGAGAGGGTCTTGAGCCCGACCGGCCCGCCGCCGAACCGCCGGCACAGCGCCTCCAGCAGCGAGCGGTCGACCTTGTCCAGGCCGAGGTCGTCGACGCCGAACACGGTGAGCCCGGCCCGGGCGGTGGGCCCGTCGACGACGCCGTCGGCCCGCACTTCGGCGAAGTCCCGCACCCGGCGCAGGAGACGATTGGCGATGCGGGGCGTGCCCCGTGACCGGGACGCGATCTCCCGGGCACCATCGTCGCTCACCGGCACACCGAGGATGCCGGCGGCCCGTTCGACGATGGCCCGCAGGTCGTCGGGCTCGTAGAAGTCGAGGCGGGCGACGAGGCCGAAACGGTCGCGCAGGGGGCCCGTGATCAGCCCGGTCCGGGTGGTGGCGCCGACCAGCGTGAACCGGGGCAGGTCGAGGCGGATCGACCGTGCCGCTGGCCCCTTGCCGAGCACGATGTCGAGCTGGAAGTCCTCCATGGCCGGGTAGAGCACTTCTTCGACGGCCCGGGCCAGCCGGTGGATCTCGTCGATGAAGAGCACGTCGCCCTCGTCGAGGTTGGTCAACAGGGCGGCGAGGTCACCGGCGCGCTCGATGGCCGGCCCCGACGTGACGTGCATGCGCACCTCGAGCTCGGCGGCGACGATCCCGGCGAGGGTGGTCTTGCCCAGCCCGGGAGGCCCGGCGAACAGGAGGTGGTCGGCGGCCTGGCCCCTGCGCTGGGCGGCCAGGAGCAGGATGCCGAGGTGGTCCTTGAGCTCGGACTGGCCAACGAACTCGGCCAGCCGACGGGGTCGCAGGCCCGGCTCGTCGACCACCTCGTCACCGTCGATGGGCTCGGGGTTGAGCAGCTCCTCCCGCACGGTCAGCCCGTCCGTGGGCCCGGCCCGGTCCACCGGACCGCCCGGTGCTTCATCGGACGGCCGGCGAGAGCTGCTGGAGGGCGTACTTCAACAACAGGGCGGTGTCGCCGTCGTCGGGCAGCTCGGCGGTGACGGTGCGGATGTCGTCCGGCCCGTAGCCCAGGCCGGCCAGCGCCTGCCGGACGTCGGCGCGGGCACCGGTGGAGGGGTGCGTCCCGTCGGCAGTCACCGGGAGGTCGAGCTCGGGCAGCGACAGCCGGCTCTTGAGCTCCACCAGGAGGCGGGCGGCTGTCTTCTTTCCGACGCCGGGCACGAGGCAGAGCGACGCCACGTCGTCGTCGGCCAGCGTGCGTCGCAGGGAGTCGGGCGAGTGGACCGACAGGATGGAGAGGGCCAGGGCGGGGCCGACGCCATGGGCGCCGATCAGCGACTCGAAGCAGACCCGCTCGTCGCGGCTGGCGAACCCGTACAGCAGCTGGGCATCCTCCCGCACGTGGTGATGCACGTGGAGGAACACCTCCCGGCCGACGTCCCCGATGGCGACCGCGGTGGTGGGCGTCACCACCACCCGATACCCGATCCCGCCCACCTCGACCAGCACCTCGGACTGGCTGTCGTGGCCGCGCTCGAGCAGGCGGCCCCGCAGTGAGCCGATCACCAGCGGGCACCCGGACGGTCGGCGGCGCCCATCGCCTCCGCCACCCGCCGCTGGCGGGGGAGGTGGGCGAGATGGCACAGGGCCAGCGCCACCGCGTCGGCGGCGTCGACGGGCCGCAGAGGCTGGTCGATACCGAGAAGTGTCTGCACCATGCGCTCCACCTGGTCCTTGCTGGCGGCACCGGAGCCGGCCACCGCTTGCTTCACCTCGTTGGGCGAGTACTGGACGACCTCGCAGCCGGCGTTGACGGCCTCGGCCATGGTCAGCCCACTGGCCTGGCCGACGGACATGGCCGTGCGCACGTTGACCTGGAAGAAGACCCGCTCGACGGCGACCAGCGTGGGGCGGACCTCGGCCAACAGGTTGCGCAGCTCGCGCTGGAGCTCGGCCAGCCGTTCGGGTAGCGGCGCACCGGCCGGGGTCGTCAGCACCCCGACGGCGACAGCCCGGGCCCGGCCCCCGGGGAGGGCCTCGACCGCGCCATAGCCACAGCGCGACAAGCCCGGGTCGATACCGAGGACGAACACCGGTTCGACCTTAGCGACCGGGGTCCGGGCCGGGCGCGGATGGTCGGCCCGGCACGCGAGGATGGCACCGTGACCGAGGTGCGAGAGACATTGCTGCCGGGCGTCGGCGTACGCCACGAGTTCACCACCGGGCGGGGTGAGAGGGTGGCGGTGCTCGCCCACCACAGCGGCCGCCGGGAGCTGGCCGTCTACGACCAGCGCGACCCCGACGCCTGCACCACCGTGCTCCACCTCAGCCTCGATGACACGAGGACGCTGGCCGAACTGCTCGGCGCCAGCCAGGTCGGCGAGGTGCTGGCGGCGGTGCAACAGCAGATCGAGGGGTTGGCGATCGACTGGCTGAAGGTGGCGCCGGAGTCGTCCTTTGCCGGCGCCACCATCGCCGACGGCCAGTTCCGTACCCGGACCGGCGCGTCGATCGTGGCCATGGTGCGGGGACGCACGACGATCCCCGCGCCCGGCCCCGATACGCGCTTCGAGGCGGGTGACGTGGTGGTGGCGGTGGGGACGCCGGAGGGACTGGCGGCGCTTCAGGCCTTGCTCGGGCGGTGACCCTCGCCGCCGCGGGCTCCGACGCCGCGCTGGCCTTCATCGAGATCGGTGCCGTCGCCGTCGGACTGGCGGTGCTCGCCCGCCTGGCCGGCCGGCTCGGCCTCACCGCCATCCCCTTCTACCTGGTGGCGGGCCTCGCCGTCGGCGAGGGTGGGGTCGCGCCGCTCAACGTCAGCGCCGACTTCATCTCGCTGGTGGCCGAGATCGGCGTGCTGTTGCTGTTGTTGACCCTCGGCCTCGAGTACAACGCCGACGAGCTCCGCTCGGGGCTTCGCACCGGTGTGCGGCCCGGGTTGG
Organism: Acidimicrobiia bacterium; assembly: GCA_052387955.1. Lineage (GTDB taxonomy): Bacteria > Actinomycetota > Acidimicrobiia > Acidimicrobiales > JACDCH01 > JBQTIQ01. Next base: position 14,662 of record JBQTIQ010000057.1, read on the forward strand.
TCGACGCCGCCGCGAACTTCACCCCCGGTTTCATCGCCGGCCTCCTCCTCGGCTGGGGGGCGACCGCGGCCGTGCTGCTCGGCGGCGTGTGCTGGGTGAGCTCGTCGGGGATCGTCTCCAAGGTCCTGGCCGACCTCGACCGGCTGGGCAACCGCGAGACCCCGGCGATCCTCAACCTGCTCGTCATCGAGGACCTGGCCATGGCCGCCTTCCTGCCCGTGGCCGGCGCCCTGGTCGTCGGCGACGAGCTGGCGGCGACCGTCGTCACCGTGGCCGTCGCTCTCGCCGCGGTAGCGGTGATCCTGGCCATCGCCCTGCGCTTCGGCGGGCACCTGAGCGCCTTGTTGGCCGGCGGGAGCGACGAGTCGTTGCTGCTGGCGGTGTTCGGCCTGACCCTGCTGGTCGGCGGGCTTGCCCAGCAGATGGAGGTGTCGGCCGCCATCGCCGCCTTCCTCGTCGGCCTGGCCCTGTCGGGCACCGTGCAGGAGCGGGCCAGCTCCCTGATCGGCCCGTTGCGCGACGTGTTCGCAGCCGTTTTCTTCCTCTTCTTCTCGTTCCAGATCGCCCCCGGGGACCTCCTCGGCACGTTGGCGCCGGCCGGAGCGCTGGCCGCGGTGGCCATCGCCACCAAGATGCTCACCGGTTGGGTGGCGGCGGGCCGGGCCGGCGTCGCCCGCCCCGGTCGTCTCCGGGCCGGCGCCACGATGACCGCCCGAGGTGAGTTCTCCATCGTGATCGCCAGCATCGGCGCCAGCCTGGCCGACGGCGCCCAGCTGCGCGCCCTCGCCACCGGCTTCGTCCTCATCACCGCCATCGCCGGCCCCGTCGGCGCCCGCTTCGTCGGCGCCCCCCGCCCCGCCCGCCGCCGGTAGCACCCTGCGCCCTTGTCCGTCACCCGAAGGGGCCAGCCTTGACAGCCCGGAGAGCGAACGCCGCCACCATCGTCCACGAACCCCGCCAGGGGTCGCAACTGCCGGGTAGGGCGCTTTCACGAACGGCCCGGGCCCGCCGCCGGCCTACTCGGCGCTGGCGCGCCCGTGCTTCCAGTAGCCCCGGACCGTGGCGTGGGCACGGGGCAGGCCCCGGTCCTCGAACAGGTGGCGCCTGATCTTCTGCACGGCGGCCGCCTCGCCCGCCACCCACAGGCGTGTCCCGGGGGCCAGGTCAGCACCACGCACGGCGGCGACCAGGGCGTCACCGGGGGGCGCGCCCGACGGGAGGGTGTGCCAGCCCACGACAGCGTCGCCGCCCGCGCCCAGCGCCCGACGCCCGTCGGCGTCGGCGATCTCGATGTGGACCTGCACCGGGTGGCCGGGCGGTAGGGCGTCGAGCAGTTGGACGATGGCGGGCACGGCGGTCTCGTCGCCGACCAGCAGATGGCCCGGGGCGTCAGGGTCGACGGCGTAGCCCCGGCCCGGGCCCGACAGCGCCGCGGGGAGGCCCGGTTCGGCCGAGGCGGCCCACTCCGACGCAACCCCTCCGCCGTGGACGACGATCTCGAGCTCGACCTCGAGCGCGACGGGGTCGACGCGGCACGGCGTGAACGTGCGGATCGTCGGCCGGCGCCCGTCCGGGAGGAGGAACTCGTTGCCGTCCCACGTCGGCATGACCAGCTCGTCGGTCCCCGGCGACGGCAACAGCAGACGAAGGCTGGCGGCAGGCCCATCGACGGCGAAGCCGTCGAGATCGGGGCCGGCCAACGTGACCCGGGCCAGCCTCGGGCCCAGGTGCTCGACGCCGCGCACGGCCACTCGGCGGTACCGGGGCGGTTCCCGCCGAGGGCGACCCGTCGGGCTCAGTGCCCCATACCCGGCGCCACCAGCCTTCCGTGGGCCATGCGCCGGGACACTAGGCCGGCGCCGTCCACCGGTCGACGCCGGCGAGCCCGTACTGCTTGACGATGACCGCCCGGGTGGGATGCACGGCGACGAAGGCCGAGCCGGGGGCGTCGGGACCACCGGGTGAGAAGTCGTTCAGGTCGTAGTCGAAGATCCCGGTCCACAGCCGCCGCTTGGTCTCGATATCGGTGAACACTTCGGCCTGTCCCCACAACGCGACCCCGTCCCCGGCCACGGTGACCTGCCAGTGCAGCGCGACCGAGGGGTTGACCATGATGTTGCGCACTTTCACGCTGCCGTCGTGGCTCATGACCCACAGCGTGTCCCCCTCCCAACCGGGGGCGATGGGCACCACGTCGGGGGTTCCCTGGGCGCTGACGGTGGCCAGGTGGGCGAACACGTCGGCGCCCTGTTGGAACTCCCTCGCCGCGGCCCGTACGTCGTCCAGCGTGATCACGGGTACCTGCCTCTCTCGCCAACGGGCCACGGCGCGGCCGCGTCGTGCGGTCGATCGAGCGCCGAGGTGCCAGCGTAGGGCCCGGACCGAGGGCGACGCCGGCCCGGGCGGGCCGGGCCGGGCTGGGCTTCACCAGCGGCGCTGTGACCGATGGCTCGGCGCCGGTCGGGGCCGAGTGGTCCAATGGGCCCACTGCCTACCGATAGGAAACCCGATGTCCGGCCCTCGCGAAGCCACCGTGGTGCTCGACCAGGTGCACCGGGCGTTCGGTCGCAACCCGGCGCTGCAGGGCTTCACGCTCCGAGCACCGCCCGGCGAGGTCACGGTCCTCCTGGGGCCCAACGGTGCCGGCAAGACGACCGCCATCCGTACCGTCACCGGCGCCCTGCGCCCTGATCGGGGTTTGGTCCGGGTGTTCGGCCTCGACCCCACCGACGACGGTGACGAGGTCCGCCGGCGGTGCGGGGTGGTGTCGGCCAAGCCGTCGTTGTACGACCGGTTGTCGGGGTTCGACAACCTCCTCTACGCCGCCGAGCTGTACGGGTTGGGAAGGGGGGCGACCGCCCGTCGGGCGATCGGGGACGCCGCCGCCCGCTTCGGCATCGACCACGCCCTCGCCCAGCAGGCGGGTGGGTACTCGACCGGCATGAAGACCCGGTTGGCCCTGGCCCGGTCGGTGCTGCACCAGCCCGAACTGCTGCTCTTCGACGAGCCGACCTCGGGCCTCGACCCCGAGTCGTCGTTCGCCGTGCTCGACCTGATCCGCTCCATGGCCGCGGGCGGCGCCACCGTCATCATGTGCACCCATCTGCTGCTGGAGGCCGAAGGGCTGGCCGACCAGGTCGTCGTCCTGGAGGACGGGCGTGACCTGGTGTCAGGGTCACCGGCGGAGTTGGCGGCCCGGTACTGGCACGCCGCGGTGGTCCGCCTGAACGCCGAGGACCCCTCGTCGCTCGACCGACTGGCCACCGCCGACGGCGTGATCGGCTACAGCCGCCCGCCCGACGGCCTGGGACCGGCGGTGGCCCATCTCGACGACCTGGCCCGGGTACCCGACCTGGTCGCCGCCCTCGCCCTCGACGGCGTACGGATCACCAGGGTCGAGCCCCACGAGCCCACCCTCGAGGACCTGTACTTCGCGGTCCGGGGCCGCACACCTCGGTCGGCCGCACCGGCGCCCGCCGATGCCCTCGGTCGGGCTGGCGCCGAGCCGGGTGGGGTTGCCCGTGCCCTTTGACTTCGCCGGCGCCCGCACCGTCGCTCGCACCGACCTCAAGCAGCTGGTCCAGGCCCGGGACTTCTGGGGACCGATGGCGCTGCTCGGCGGCCTCTTCTTCTTCCTGATCCCGACCGTGCTGCTGCTCACCATCACCCGGATCGGCGACGTCGACGCCCTCCAGCAGCTGTCCGACGCGCTGAGGGTCCTGCCGGCGTCGGCCCAAGCCCAGATCGAGGGGACGACGGGCACCGCCCGGACCGCCTACGCCCTGGCCGTGTTCCTCTTCGCACCGGTGGCCGTCGTGGTCCCCTTGACCATCTCGACCGCGGTCGGCGCCGCCACCATCGTCGGCGAACGGGAGCGGGGCACGGGCGAGTTCCTGGCCCACGCGCCGGTCGGCGTGCGCGAGATCTACCTGGGCAAGTTGGTGGCCAGCCTCATCCCCGGCTACTTCACGACGATCGTGGGGTTCGGGGTGTACTCGTTGATGGTCAACCTGATCGTCGGCCCCCAGGTCGGCGGCTGGTTCTTCCCCACCCCCCAGTGGTGGGTCCTGATGCTGTGGGTGGTACCGCCGTTCCTGGCCCTGACCCTATCGCTCGTGCTCCGGTTGTCGGCCCGGGTGCGCTCCACGGCCGCCGCCCAGCAGGCGGCCGGTCTGGTCAGCCTGCCCTTGATCATGATCGCCTACGGCCAGGCCTCGGGTGCCCTGCTGGGCTCGGGCCGTACCCCGTTGATCATCGGCGCCCTCGCCTGGGCCACCGCCTTCTGGGGCCTCCGCCGGGGGATGCGGTCGGTGACCCGGGCCCGCCTCCTCGGCGTAGCCGACGAGGTCTGACGGGTCACGAATGGTGCCGGTGGAAGCGCAAGGCGTGAGCGGGCGTGGTGCTCTCGGTCCGGGCGCCGGACGCGGGGCATAATTCGCACCGTTCGTCGACGGGCGACCCGATAGTGGGTTGCGTCGCGTCGGCGCCGTCTGCCAGGGGGGCAATCAAGACATGTCCATCTCGACCACCTCGCGCCGGTTCGGGGCGCTGTTCTTCGCGTTCGCGCTCGCCGTCGGCGCCGCCGCCTGCGGGGACGACGACGATCCGACGACTCAGGCCGGCAGTGATTCGTCGGCCAGCCAGCCGGCGACAGGATCGACGTCCAGCGGCGGCGCCGGCGGCCTCGATTGTGGCCTGGCCAACGGTGAGAAGGCTTCCGGTGAGCCGATCAAGGTCGGCGCGGTCGTGGGCGCCACCGGGCCCGCCGACTTCAGCTCGGCCTCCAAGGGGGCGGCGGCGTTCTTCGACTGCGTCAACGAGAACGGCGGGATCGACGGCCAGCCCGTCGAGTACCTCGTCGAGGACGACGGCTGGGACGACGCCCAGGCCACCCAGGTCGCCCGGCAGCTGGTCGAGGACGAGGACGTGGTGGCCATGATCGGCAGTACCAGCTTCGTCGAGTGCCGCGTCAACGCCGGCTACTACGAACAGCAGGACGTGCTCGTGATCGCTGGCGTCGGCGTGCCCCGCGAATGCTTCCACAGCCGCAACATCGCCCCTACCAACCAGGGGCCGCGCCTGTCGGGCATCGGTGTCGCCGAGTACGCCCGCGAGCAGGGCGCCCAGAAGATGGCCTGCATCGCCAACAACATCCCCAACTTCGGCGGCTGGGTGTGCGAGGGCCTCGAAGCGTGGGGCGCCGAGAACAACGTCGAGGTCGCTTCCTTCGGAGGCCAGCCCGACGCCAGTGACGCCGAGACCGTGGTCACCCAGGCGCTCGCCACCGAGCCCGATTCGGTCGTCGTCGTCGACGCCGCCCCGGCCATGGTCGCCTATCTCAAGGTCGCCGAGCAGCAGGCTCCCGAGATCGACTGGTACGCACCGACCTCGGCCTACGACCTGACCTTCCCCGACGCCGTCGGCGATTTCTGGAACGACCGTCTCAACGTCCAGATCGAGCTGGCGCCGCTTGACAGCACCGGCCCGGACAACACCCTGTGGACCTCGGTGATGGACACCTACGCCGCCGACGACGATCCTCGCGACTCGTTCTCGCAGGCCGGCTTCCTGGCCGCCAAGATCTTCACCGACACGTTGCTCGACCTCGACGCGACCGACCTCGACCGGGCGACGGTGAGCGAGGCGCTGCGGGGGATCGACGACTACGAGACCGACCTGTTGTGCGGCCCGTGGTACTTCGGCGAAGCGCAGGACCACACGCCCAACCACGCCGGGCGCATCGTGCGTCAGGTGGCCGACGGCATCCGCTTCGAGACGATCAAGGAATGCTTCGAGGTCCCCGACCCCGACCTCGACGCCATCCTCGCCGCCGAAGCGAACTGAGCGGGTGGCGGGGCGGAGCAGGCAGCAGCACTGAGCGTTGATGGACCTGAGACCCTTCCTCGTCACCGGGTTGGCGCTCGGGTCCATCTACGCGCTGTCGGGCCTCGGCCTGGTCGTGCTCTACCGCGCCACCGCAGTGGTGAACTTCGCCTACGGGGCCACGGGGGCGGTGGGTGCTCTCGTGGCCTGGGAGATGATCGAGGGCGGCAACCCCGAGCCGCTGGCGTGGGCGGCCGGCATCGCCACTTCGACGCTCCTCTCGGTCTTCTACGGGTGCGTCGTCAGCCCCCGCCTCGCCGATCGCGACGCCACCGTCAAGGCGGGGGCCACCATCGGCTTCGCCCTGTTCCTGCTCGGGTTCGCCTTCTGGCGCTGGAGCGACACCAGCCGCTCGCTGTCGCTGCCCACCGACGACAGCGGCTTCGACATCTTCGGGGTGCGGGTCGTCTACACCAAGGTCATTGCCGTCGCCCTTGCCGTGATCGTCACCGCCGGCGTGGGCTGGTTCCTGCGCTCGACCCGTACCGGCCTGGCCATGCGGGCCATGGCCAACGATCGCGAGCTCGCCGCCGTCCTCGGGGTACGGGTGGTGAGCGTGGGCAGCCTGGCCTGGTTGCTCAACGGCGTGCTGTCGGGGATGACCGGCATCCTGGTCGCCAGCCTCGTCCGGCTGGAGGCCGGGACGCTCACGTTCCTGGTCATCCCGGCGGCGGCAGCCGCCATCATCGGGCGTCTCACCTCTCTGACCGTGACGCTGGCCGGCGGGCTGGCGCTGGGCGTGGTCGAATCGGTGGCGGCGGCCTACGCCAGCGTCTCGGACTACCGCGGCGTCGCCCCCTTCCTGGTGGCCATCGTCGTGCTCGTCGCCCGTCAGCGCCAACGGGTCATCCCCGTCGTGATGGCGGACGGCCGGTGAAGCGTTGCTAGTCGCGTTCCCCGGCCAACCAGACCGCGCCCGGCCGCGCCTGCGCCGGCGCTCCGGCGCTCGCATCCAGCGCGAGACCGAACGGCCCCACCGTGACCGCCACTTCGAGGCCCGCGTCGCGCCGGGGGCGCTCGCGTGAGCGCTCCCGCCCCGAGCACCACCCGAGCGGCGAAGGCCAGGGCGGCGCGGCGACAGCTGCGGTGGGCGCCGGTCGCCGGGGCGGTGGCGCCGCTCGTCGTGGCCGTCGCCGCTGCGGTCTACATCCCGACCTCGGTCGGCGCCGGCTGGCTGTCGACGTTCACGACCTGTGCCATCTTCGCCATCGCCGCCGCCGGCACCGGGCTGCTCTACGGCGAGCTGGGCCTGACGTCGTTCGCCCAGGTGTCGCTCATGGGCGTCGGCGGGTGGACGGCGCTCCGCCTCGAGTTCGCCTACCAGCTCCCGTTCCCGGTGACGGTGCTGGCGGCGGGGGCGGTCACCGCAATCGTCGGCCTCGTCGTCGGCCTCCCCGCCTTGCGCCTCCGAGGCCTCTACCTGGCCCTGGTCACGCTGATGGTGGCCGGCGGGCTCGACCAGGTCTTCACCGCCACCGGTTTCCCCAACGGCGCCGACGGGTTCTTGGGCTACGCGTCGTCGGGCCGGCTCGAGCGGATGTCGCGGCCCGACTTCGCCGTCGGCGACGTCGCCTACTTCCGGCTGGCACTGGCGGTGATGGTGGTCCTCTTCGTGGTGGTGCGGCTGCACGTGCGGGCCCGGCCGGGGCGGGCCTGGGCGCTGATCGCCCGCTCCGAGGGCGCCGCCCATTCCGCCGGCATCCACGTCACCGCCTACAAGGTGTGGGCCCTCGCCCTCGCCGGGGCCCTCAGCGGAGTTGCCGGCGCCCTCCTGGCCGGCCAGATCGGCCAGCTGTCGCCGGCACCGTTCGAGCCCGCGGCGTCGGTGGTGATCTTCGCCCTCACCCTGGTCGGCGGTGCCCGCCACTGGGCCGGGTGGGTCGTCGCCGCCCTGCTCTTCGAAGCGCTGCCGGCCCTCTTCGACGAATGGTCGATCGACGGCAACGTCGCCCTGATGATCTCGGGCGCCGCGCTGGTGGTCAACCTCATCGGTGCGCCCGACGGCATCGTCGGCGAGCTCGCCAAGGCCCGCGCCGCGCTAGGGGCCCGTGGGCGGGGCCGACGAGGGCGACGGGAAACCGGGCCGGCGCCGGCGCCGCTGGTGGCAGGGGCCGAACCGTGATCCGGGCCCGGGACCTCACCGTTGCCTTCGGTGGGGTCCGGCCCCTCGATGCGCTGGACCTCGACCTCGGGGCCGCCGTGCACGGTGTCATCGGGCCGAACGGCGCCGGCAAGACCACCCTGCTCAACGTGTTCAGCGGCTTCGTCGTGCCCGAGCGCGGTTCGGTCGACTGCGACGGCACCGACCTTTTCGCCCTGTCGGCACGCGCTCGGGCTCGGTGGGGCCTCCGGCGTACCTTCCAGACCGAACAGCTCGCCGATCGCCTGAGCGCGGCAGCGAACATCCAGATCGCCCTGGACGGTACGCCCGGCCGCGCCCGCCACCATCGCCTCGAGGCCCAGCGGGTCTGCGAGCTCCTGGGGCTCACCCGCCGTGACGTCCCGGTGGCGACCCTCGACAACAGCGAGCGCCGCCTGACCGAGCTGGGCCGGGCGCTGGTGGGGTCGCCCAAGGTGGTGCTGCTGGACGAGCCCGGGGCCGGGCTGTCGGGCGACGAGGTGGCCCGGCTGCGCTCGGTCATCGAGGGGATCCACCCCGGCACCGGAGCGCAGACCATCGTCATCGACCACGATGTCGAGCTCATCGCCGCGGTGTGCAGCGAGGTCTGCGTGCTCGACTTCGGTCGGCTGCTGGTCAACGGCCCGACCGACGATGTCCTACGCGACGACACCGTGCGGGCGGCGTACCTGGGCACGCTGGACGTCATATGAGCGAGCGTGCGACGAATCAGCCCGCGACGGGCATTCCGCTCATGGGCGGCGACGCATACGCCCGCCAGAGGGCCATCGCCGGGCCCAGATGGCCGTGGGGGACCGATGAGTAGCGCCGGTTCGCTGGTGTTCGAATCGGTCACGGTGGCCCGCGGCGCCCGCACCGTGGTGCACGGCGTCGACATCGACGTGCCCGCCGGTGGGATCGTCGCACTGCTGGGCCCGAACGGCGCCGGCAAGACCAGCCTCGTTCTGGCCGCCGGCGGTGTCCTCCCCCTCGCCGGCGGCCGCATCGTGGTCGATGGCCATCCCCTGCCCCGGCACCGCCCCGACCGTGCCCGGGCCGCCGGCCTGGCGGTGGTATGCGAGGGCCATCGGGTCCTGGGGGACCTCTCGGTGCTCGACAACCTCCGGGTCGCGGGCAGTTCGCTGGCCCGGCCGGCGCTGGCCGACGGCGTCGACGCCGCCCTGGCCCGGTTCCCGGAGCTGGCCGAGCGGCTCCCGCAACGGGCCGGCTCGCTGTCGGGCGGCCAGCAGCAGATGCTGGCCCTGGCCCAGGCCACGGTGGCCCGGCCCCGCTTCCTCGTCATCGACGAGCTGTCCTTCGGGTTGGCCCCGATCGTGGTCCGCCGCCTCGTACCCGAGCTCCAGGCCCTCGCCGGCGAGGGGGTCGGGATCCTGCTCATCGAACAGTTCGCGGCCGTCGCCCTCGAGCTGGCCGGTACCGTGCACCTGATGGACCGGGGCCGGATCCGTCACCGCGGTACTGCCGCAGAGCTCGCCGCCCACCCCGAGCTGCTCCACTCCGCCTATCTCCCCGGCGGCGTCGCTCCGGGCACCGCAGGCCCTCTCCGGGAATCGAGCGGGCTACCGACGTGACCATCGGCGCCGTCGTCGACAGCGTCGACGTCGACTTCGTCGGGACCACGGACCTGAGCGAGCGCGAGCGCCGCCTCATCGCCGCCGCACCAGCCACGATGAGCACACCGCGGTCATGGCGCCCCCGGCTGCGCCGCGGCCCGGAGTAGCGACCACCGGTCGTCCGGGCCCGAGGCCGGGCGCGCAACGGGGGCACCCCGTGAGGAGTGCCCCCGTTGCGGTTATGCCCGGGCGGTTACGAGGCCAGGCCCTGGAACGCCAGGTCGCTCAGGCCCAAGTTGAGGGCGACCGACAGGTGGAAGCCGCCCCGGGCGCTGCCCTGCAGGTAGTAGCCCGCGATCTGGAACGGGTCCACCCCGGGGGCGGTCGCGCTCTCACCGACCAGGCTGGCGGTGAAGACGGTGCTGCCCCCGCTGATCACCTCGAGCGTGCCGACGGCGGTAACGGCGTCGGTCTGGTCGGCGCCGCCGGCCGGGTCGGTGGCGGTGACGGCCAGCTCCAGCTCGAAGGTGGCGCCGGCGATACCGATGTTCTTGAAGACGACGTTGGCGGGGCCGGTGTAGGTCGTCGTCACCGTGCACTCGGTGGCGTCGGCCTGGTTGCCGAAGACATCGCAGCCGGCCGGCTCCTGAGTGGTCGAGTCGGGGGCGGGGTCGGCGAGGTCGGCGACGCTGGACAGGCGGCTGGTGGCCGCCGACCAGTCCAAGGCGACGGTGCCGGTCTCATGACCCGAGAGGCTGGTGCCGTGAACGGTGGTGGCGTCCTCGCCGCTGAGGCTCAGGTCCGAACACGTGAACCGGCTCTGCTCGGCCTCGTAGCCCATGTCGTCGCCCACCGGGCCAGGCTGGCCCTGGTAGTCGATCTCGGCGGCGTTGACGAAGTCGTCCGCGTCGACGGCGGCGAGGAACTGCACGCCCTCGAAGGCGTTGCGGAAGGCGCACACCTTCTCGACACCGGTGATCGCGCCGAGCGGCCCGCCCACCAGCTCGTTGTCGTCGCTGTAGTCGCTGAAGTCGAGGTCGGTGTAGAACACGAGCTCCTCGTCCACGGTGGGAGCGAGGTCGGTGCGGTTGGCGCTGGTGTAGGTACCACCCGACAGCAGCGAGGCGATGTCGCCGGCGGCGCCGTCGCTGATGGCGCTCGTCCCGCCGAACAGGAACCCGAAGCCGCCGTCGCTGATGCCGGCCAGGTTGTCGGGCGTGAAGATCTCGTCGCTGTCGGGGTAGAGCCCACCGAGGTAGTCGTCGACGTCACCGGGGAGCGAGCCGGCGGTGGTCAACAGCAGGGCCGGCAGCTCACGGTCGCCGCCGCCGATGTCGCTGTCGGGGCCGTCGTTGCGCTCGACCGGCGGGGCCGCCCGCAGCGGGTTGTCGCCGTTGGCGAACAGCGTGGCCAGCCACCAGCTCGACGCCAGGGCGTCGGGCCAGCCGGTGTGGGCCGCGCCGGCGCCTTCGGAGCGGGCGAAACCGAACGCCTGCTCGCTGTACTCACCGGCGTTGTCGGCGGCGAACTGCTCGTAGTAGTTGAACAGCTGACGGGCGATCTCGACCGACGAGTCGTAGCGGTTGGCGCCGGCGATGCGGGTCACGGTGGCGCCCCCGGCGGCGGTGGCCGCGGCCTGGGCGGTGGCCTCGGAGATGGCGGAGGTGCCGCCCAGCACGACGATGTTGTCCGGTTGCAGGACGGTGAGGCCGTTGCTGGTGGCCGCCGGCAGCGAGGTGGAGTCGGTGGTGAGGATGGGCACGGCGTTGAACGCGGCGTAGGGGCCGATGGCCAGGGCGTCGGCCCCGGTACGGCCTTCGGCGAGGAACACGGTGTCGTCGAGGGCTTCGGGGGGGTCTTCGTCGTTGGGGAAGTGGTTGACGAAGCCCAGACCGGCGTTGCCCAGGCTGATGGACTGGGCCACCTGTCGGGCGGTGTCGAAGCGGTCGTCGCCGGCGAAGCGGTACACGGTCCCCACCAGGCTGTCGAGGGTCGACTCCGCCTTCTCCGACACGGCTGTGGTCCCACCGAAGATGACCGCGTTGGGGGCCGGGCAGGGCACGGCGAGGATCTGGTTGAGCACCTGGCTGGTGGCGGTCGACAAGTCGGCGTTGCCGCCGGTGCGGTTGGCCGCGGTCAACAGGATGACCCCGTCGCCGGTCTGGACGTTGTCGGCTTGACCGGTGGTGGCCGCGAAGGGCACGCCGTCGAGCTGGGTGTCCCAGGCCGCGGCCGCCGAGAGCGCGTCGGCCGGCGTGTCGCTGGCGGCAATGGCCACCGTGGTCGGGCAGACGCCGGTGGCGTAGGCCGCGTTGGGCGACGCGCTGTCGGCGCTGTTGAACGGGTAACCGGTGCCCGGAGGCCCGTTGACGGCCGAGACCAACGCCATCGTGCCCGCGGTCTGGAACCGGTCGGCCCCGGCCAGGCGCAACGTGTACGCCGACGTGTCGAGAGTCGAGCCGGCGGGGAAATGGTCGGGCGTCTGGGCGATGACCGTCGGGACCACCAGCCCCGCCAGTGACGTCACCGCAGTGACCATCAATGCTCGCCTGCGCCAACCCTGCAATCGCATCAGACCTGCCTCCTCGATTGGACATCGGATACGAGGCCGTCGGCCCGCCCCGCCCACACCTTAGGCGGATCTGCTGGAAATGTCGTGGAGCGCGAATTTGCCGATTCCGCTCGCAGAATCAGGCTGTCGCGGCCAACCCGGTGCCCTCGCCAGCGCGGCAGCGTCACCCGGCGGTTCGGACCGCTTCGACCAAAGCGTCGGTGGGCTGGAAGGTGAGCCCGGCCACCGCCCGGTGCGAGAACCGGACGAGGCCGGCGGCGTCCACCACGAAGGCACATCGGCGGTAGAAGCCGACTGGTCCCACGACGCCGTAGGCCCGGCCCACCGCCTTGTCGGCGTCGGCCAGCAACGGGAATGCGAACCCGTCCTGGTCGGCGGCAAAGCGTTCATGGCTGTCGACCGACTGCGGGCTGATGGCCAGCACCTGTGCCCCTACCGCGTCGAAGCGCCCGAACTCGTCGGTATAGGAGTTGAGCTGACGGGTGCAGACCGGCGTGTTGTCGCCGGGATAAAAGATCAGGACCACGGGTTGGCCCCGGAACTCGGCGAGGGAATAGTCGCGTCGGGAGCCGCCGGCGCCGGCGACGCCGGGAAGCGTGAAGTCAGGAGCGGGTTGCCCGATGCGAGCGGCCATTGGGCCACCATGCCCCGCTCCCCGGGGCAACGCCAACTCGGGCGCGATGTCGTCGCCGCACTCGGGGCCGCCGGCGGCTGTCTGGGGTGGGAGAAGCGAAGCGACGCCCGAGGCAGAGCTTTCCCTATGCTTCGACCGCTTCGAGGATGGAGTCGGGAATGTCGAAGTTGGCGTGCACGCTCTGCACGTCGTCGTGGTCGTCGAGGGCGTCGATGAGCCGCAGCACCTTCTTGGCCGATTCGGTGTCGTCGAGGGGAACGCTGTTCTGAGCCAGAAGGGTCACCTCGGCCGATTCGACGGCGATGCCGGCGGCCTCGATGGCGGAGCTGACCGAGTGCAGCGAGGGCGCCGGCGTCGTGACCCGCCAGGTGTCGCCGTCGTCGGCGAGGTCCTCGGCGCCGGCGTCGAGCGAGAGGAGCATCAGTTCGTCCTCGTCGGCCGAGCGGTCCACGACGACCACGCCCTTGCGCTCGAACTGCCACGCCACCGCGCCGGGCTCGGCGATCGAGCCTCCGTGGCGGGAGAACAGGCTGCGCACGTCGGCACCGGTGCGGTTGCGATTGTCGGTGAGCACCTCGACCAGCACCGCCACCCCGCCGGGGGCGTAGCCCTCGTAGGTGATCGACTCGTAGGTGACGCCTTCGAGCTCGCCGGTGCCCCGTTTGATGGCCCGGTCGATGGTGTCCATCGGCACCGACGCGTCGCGCGCCTTCTGGAACATCGTCCGCAACGTCGGGTTGGCTTCGGGGTCCCCGCCGCCTTCGCGGGCGGCCACCTCGACCTGGCGGATCAGCTTGGCGAACAGCTTCCCCCGGGCCTTGTCCTTGGCCCCCTTCTGGTGCTTGATCGTGGCCCACTTGGAATGGCCGGACATCGGGCTAGACCTCCTGCAGAAAGCGGCGGTGGATGCGCGCGTCGTCGGACAGCTCGGGATGGAAGGCCGCCGCCCACACCGCGCGTCGGGCATGGCGCACCAGCACCGGTCGGCCCCGTAGGCGGGCCAGGGTCTGCACCTCGGGCCCGGCCCGCACCACCTCGGGGGCACGGATGAACACGGCGTGGAACGGGCGGCCGTCGATCCCCTCGACGTCGACGTCGACGTCGATGTCGGCCTCGAAGGAGTCGACCTGTCGCCCGAACGCGTTGCGGCGCACGTCGACGTCGAGGACGCCGAAGCTGCGCTGGTCCGCTCGCCCGTCGAGCACGGTCTCGGCCAACAGGATCATGCCGGCGCACGTACCCAGCACCGGCATCCCGGCGTCGATCCGGTCGGCGACGACGTCATAGAGACCCGAGCTGTCGAGCAACATCGACATCGTGGTCGACTCGCCCCCCGGCATGACCAGGGCGTCGATCCCGGCCAGCGCATCCGGGACGCGGACCTCGACCGCTTCAGCCCCCAGCCGCCGCAGTACCTCCACGTGAAGGCCGAAGGCGCCCTGCAGCGCCAACACCCCGACTTTCACCTGGAGGCCTCATTGCTGGCGTTCCCCGGCCACGCAGGCCGCTCGAGGCCGCGCCTGCGCTGGCGCTCCGGCGCTCGTATCGGCGGACTGGGAAAGCAACGGCCCGCGACGTTGCTGGCGTTCCCCGGCCACGCAGGCCGCTCGAGACCGTGCCTGCGCTGGCGCTCGGGCGCTCGTATCGGCGGACACGGAAAGCAACGGCCCGCGACGGCCGGGCACTACCAGCCCCGCTCGGCGAGCTTGACGTCGAGGTCGGCGATCTCCGTGCCCGCCATGGCCGGCCCCAGGCCCCGTGAGACCTTGGCCAGGATGGCGGCGTCCTGGAAGTGGGTGGTGGCCTCGACGATGGCCTTGGCCCGAGGCCCCGGGCCCGCTGCCTTGAAGATGCCCGAGCCGACGAATACCGCCTGGGCGCCGAGCTGCATGACCAGGGCGGCGTCGGCGGGCGTGGCGATGCCGCCGGCACAGAACAACGGGACCGGCAGCACCCCGGTCTCGGCGATCTCCTGGACCAGCGTCACCGGCGCCCGTAGCTGCTTGGCCCAGTCGTACACCTCGGCCCGATCGGCCCGGGTCACCTTGCGGATGTCGCCCAGGATCGAGCGCAGGTGGCGCACCGCTTCCACGATGTTGCCGGTGCCGGCCTCACCCTTCGAGCGGATCAGGGCCGCCCCTTCGCTGACGCGCCGCAGGGCTTCCCCCAAGTTGGTGGCGCCGCACACGAACGGGGCGGTGAAGGCCCACTTGTCGATGTGGTGGGCCTCGTCGGCGGGCGTGAGCACCTCGCTCTCGTCGATGTAGTCGACACCGAGGGCCTCGAGGATCTGGGCCTCGACGAAGTGGCCGATACGGGCCTTGGCCATGACCGGGATGGTCACCGCCTCCTTGATCCCCTCGATCATCTCGGGATCGCTCATCCGGGCGACACCGCCGTCGCGGCGGATGTCGGCCGGCACCCGCTCCAGCGCCATCACCGCGACGGCGCCGGCGTCCTCGGCCACCCGGGCCTGCTCGGGGGTGACCACGTCCATGATCACGCCCCCCTTCAGCATCTCGGCCAACCCTCGCTTGACGCGGAACGTCCCGGTCTCGGGCGGCGGCGAAGAGGGTGTCATGGGGCCGAAGTGTACGGCCGCGCCGGCACCCGGGATCATCTCCCGGCGGTGATGGTGGCGCCGCCGGGGGGCAGGAGCTCGACCCATGTACGCCCGGGAGTGAACTTGATCGGCGCGCCGGTGGCGTCGGTGTACTGGATCACCCCGACGGTCGACGCCTTGGTCCACCGGCACTGCTGCACGATGGCTCCGTTGGTCAGGGCCCAGCAGTCGCCGCTGCCCACCATCTGGGCCTGGGGCACAGGGTTGCCCCCGGAGTCGGTGTCGCCGTTGAAGAAGTACTCGGTGAACTGGATGACCACGTTCTGGGGGTTGACCTGCACGCCGGCGGCATCGACGTGGGGGGTGCCGTTCTGTGCCCGGATGAAGGTGTTGGTGGACACGTCCCAAGCCCAGTCGATCGGCGGGCTGACCGGGCCGCCGAAGTCCAGCCTCACGACGCCGATGGGGGCGGGGTTGGCCGGCAACGAGTTGTCGCCCGGCGCCCGGTACTGGAACAGCGCCGGCGGAGGGACCACGCCGGGCGGGGCCAGTGCGAACAACGCCGGTGTGGTACTGAACTGGTTGTGGGGGGCGCGGTACCCGCTGGAACGGAAGTAGGTGTCGGGGAAGAAGCTGAAGCCGACGTCGTGCTGGGGAGAGGCGCCGATCGCCTCCGTCACCCCCGCGTTGCCGCCGCTGTAGGCGTAGAGGGGCACATTCAGCGGGCCGAACACGTCGATGTCGGTCAGTCGGGCCGATCGCACCGGGCCCACCGGGTCGCTGTCACCGGAGTGGAACAGGGCGGCGAGGCGCGTCACGCCGCCTTCGACCATCTCCTCGTAGACCACATCGGCCTGGTTGAGGCCAGACTGCGGGCGGGCGCCGTTGTCGGCGTTGTCGATCTTGACCACCAGGGCAGGCCGGGCGGCGACCCCGGCGTTGGTCACCGCAAGCCCGGTCAAGGGGTAGGTCGGGGCCGGGACCGCCGTCGTGGGGCCACCGTCGCCCCCGCCGGGCCGGGCCGAGCCGTCGCTGGCGCCGTCGTCGCTGCCTCCGCCGCAGGCGGCTGCGGCCAGAGCCGCCGCCAGGAACAGCACGGTGCGCACGAGGGCCCGACGACGGCGCCGGCGGGCCGGGCGTGGGCGGGTGGGGACGGGGTGATGACGAGTTTGCACTTACAGCTCCCGTAGTGCGGCGATTCGCTCTTCGAGCGGTGGGTGGGTATCGAAGAGCCGGTTCAAGCGTGACAGCCTTCCCTGCGCCTTGTTCGTCGGCAGCGGCTGTTCGATCCAAAGATGGGCGGTGGCCCGGGAGTGGGCGTGCACGACGGTCTCGTCGTCGCGCAGCTTCTCGAGGGCGGCGATCAACCCCGGCGGGTACCGGGTCATCTCGATCCCGGACACGTCGGCCAGCGACTCGCGCCGGCGGCTGACGGCAAACTGCATGAGCCGGGCGATCAGCGGGGCCAGCAACAACAGCACGAAGCCGAACACGGCCAGCACCGCGCCGGCGCCACCGCTCTCCCGGTCGCCGTCGCGGTGCCGGCCTCCACCCCACCACAACATCCGGATGGCGACGTCGGCGGCCACCGCCACGAAGCCGACCAGCGTGACCGCGATCGTCGACACCAGGATGTCGTAGTTCTTGATATGGCTCAGCTCGTGGGCCAGCACCCCTTCGAGTTCGATGCGGTTCATCTTGTCGAGCAGGCCGGTCGTGACCGCCACGGCGGCGTGGCGCGGGTCGCGCCCGGTGGCGAAGGCGTTGGGGGCGGCGTCCTCGATGATGTAGATCCCGGGCTTGGGCAGGCCGGCAGCGACGCAGAGCCCCTCGACCACGTTGTGCAGCCGGGCGAAACTGACGGGGTCGGCAGGCACCGCCCGACTGAGCCGGAGCGCCACCTTGTCGGAGTTCCAGTAAGCGCCGGCCGAGAGGGCCAGCGCCAGCACGAGGGCGACGACGACACCCACCATCCCGAACTGCAGGAGGGTGTTGAGGGCGAGCGCCACCAGCACCGCCAGCGCCACGAACCCGCCGATGAGCAGGTACGAGCGACGTTTGTTGTGCGCGACCTGGTCGTACAGGGCCGTGGTTCCCGGCTAGAGGGATGCCGGGGGCGTCGCCGGCGGGTTGTCGAAGGACACCGGGACGGGGCCGCGGGATTCTTCCTCGGCCTCGAAGTACTCGCGCTCGGAGAAGTTCATCGACCGGGCGAACACCAACGACGGGAACGTCTGGATCTTGGTGTTGTAGCTCTGGACAGTGTCGTTGTAGAACTGCCGGGCGTAGGCGATCCGGCCCTCCGTACCCGACAGCTCCTCCTGCAGGTTCAGGAAGTTCTGATTGGCCTTGAGGTCGGGATAGGCCTCGGAGACGGCGAACAACGACTTCAGCGCCCCGGTGATCATGTTCTCGGCCCGGGCCTGGTCGGCCGGCCCCTGTGCCCCGACGGCGATGTTGCGGGCCTGGATGACGGCCTCGAGGGTCTCGCGTTCGTGGGCGGCATAGCCCTTGACGGTCTCGACCAGGTTGGGGATGAGGTCGTAGCGCCGGCGCAGCTGGACGTCGATCTGTGCGTAGGAGCTGTCGACCCGGTTCCGCAGCCGGACGAGCCCGTTGTAGAGCACGACGGCGAAGACGACGAGAACGACGACCAGACCCAGGATCACCAGCAGAGCAACCACGAGGCGAGCGTAACAACCTCCGCTGGACGTCGTTCGTAAGGTCGCACACCCGACCCGTCACTAACTGGGGGGCGGCGCCCCCCCGGCCCCCATCGCCGCCCGGCTCCCTGGCGGTCGCTCGGCCGGCATCTGCTCGGTCCCCGAACTTGTCACAACGTCAAGCCTGCTCGGGACCAAGCAGGTCTAGTGCGAACGGGGGTGAAAAAGGGCCCGTTCGGAGCATGGCCGGCGGCACCGAGGATCGGGCACAGTGGCCCCACCCCACCCGCCGCCGCTCCGCCCGCACCACCCGTCCCAGCACCGGACGCACCCATGGGGGTCACTCGCAGCGAAGGGGCCCGTGCATCCTCCGGGCCCCTTCGGTACGCCCGGACCGCGCCCGGACCTCCGGACGACTACGGGCGCCCGGCGACGGTCTCGTACAACTCGCAGTAGCGGCCGGCGAGGGTGTCGACCGAGAACTCCTCGGCCCGTTGTTGGCCGGAGCTGACCAGGGCGGCGGCCAGCACCGGTTCGTCCAACACCCGCAACAGGGCGGCGGCGAGGGCGCCGGCGTCGCCGGGGGGGACCAGCAGGGCGTCGGCTCCGGCCCGAGCGACGTTGTGATAACCGGGTAGGTCCGAAGCCACCACCGGGGTCTGGGCGGCCATGGCTTCGAGGAGGACGACGCCGAAGGACTCGCCCCGCAACGACGGGGCGCAGACGACGTCAGCGCTGCGCATCCGGACGGCCTTGTCGGCGTCGTCGATACACCCGAGCCACTCGATGCGAGCGTCTCCGGGATGGGCCGCCTGCAGCGCCTCGGTCTCGGGGCCGATCCCCGCCACCCACAGCCGCACGTCGCCCGGGAGCTGGGAGAACGCGGCGAGCAGCACGTCGAGGCCCTTGCGGGGTTCATGGCGGCCGACGAAGAAGACGGTCCGGCCCTCGGTGGGCCGGGGGGTCGGCTTGGCGAACCGGTCGACCTCGATGCCGTTGTAGAGCAGCTCGTAGTCGCCCCCGAGCGCTACCTGGGCCATCTCCCGGGCATCCTCGGAGACCGCGCAGCGCACGTCGATGCGACGGGCGAGGCGCCGCAGCGCCGGGCCGAGCCAGCGGTAGGCGGCGCTGCCGCCGGCGGCGTGAAAGGTGCCGACCACGGGTGCATTGCGGAAGATCAGCGTCGTCAATGTCGGCCCCGGGACCATGGGCTCGTGCAGGTGCAGGATGTCGAACTCCTCGTCGCGCAGCGCCCGGATCGTTCGCAGGGTGCACGGGACGTCGGGGGCGATGGGGGCGACCGAGCCGTTGGCGCTGGTCGGCACCGAGCGCCCCACCGGCGTGACGCCGGCGTCGGGCGGTGGGCCATCGCAGGGCCCGATCACCCGCACCTGGTGGCCCCGCTGCCGTAGCGCCCGGGCCAGGGACAGGACCTGGCCCTGCACTCCCCCCGGAATGGTGAGGCTGTACGGGCACACGAGTCCGACCCGCATCACCGGCACCCTAACCCGGTCTGTTCATCCGTAGGCGCGTTGCTGGTCGGTCTGCTGCGGGCGTCGCTTCGCTCCTGCCTCCGCAGACAGTCGCCGGCAACCTGGCGGCCGCGACGGCGTTGCTGGTCGGTCTGCTGCGGGCGTCGCTTCGCTCCTGCCTCCGCAGACAGTCGCCGGCAACCTGGCGGCCGCGACGGCTTTACTCGCTGGTCCCAGCAGGTGTGCCGGGACCTCTGTCCGCAGCCGCCGGCGGCAGTGGGAGCGGTGCTTGGGAGGGCACGTAGCCGGGGTCGCTGGGCCAGTTGGGCTGCAGCAGGTGCCACTGCTCGGGCGCCGCCCGGATCAGCGACTCGAGTTCGAAGGCGAGCTGCTGGGTCATGCGACCGATGTCGTCGCGCGCCCGGCCCTCGCGGGTGGCGGGGACCGGCGGGCGTACGACGGCGTGGTGGCTGCGGCCCCGGAGGTAGACCGCGGTCGGCAGGACCGGGGCCCCGGTGCGCAGGGCCATGGTGGCGGGGCCGGCCGGGAGCCGGGTGACCTCACCGAAGAACTCCACCTCGACCCCTCCGCCGCCCAGGTCGCGGTCGCACAGCAGGCACACGACGTGGTTGGCCTCGAGCGCCTTGATGACCTCGCGGCCGGCGTCGCGGTCGAGCGCGACGACGTTCATCCCCAGCGAACGTCTCAGGTCGGCGAACCATTCGAAGAGCTCCGGGGGCTCGAGCGCCTCCACCACGACCGTCAGGGGCCGGCCCATGATCTCGGCCACCCAGAAGCCGGCCCACTCCCAGCAGCCGAGGTGCGGGAGAGCGAGGATGACACCTTTGCCGGCGGCGAGGCCGGCCTCGAGGTGGTCGGCTCCCACGTAGGACATGCGGGCGTCGAGGGTGGCGGGGTCGACGCCGGGGAGGCGGAACGACTCGACCCAGTACCGGGCGTAGGACACGAACGTGGCCGACACCGCCCGATTGAGCGCCCGGCCCTCGAAGTGGGGCCCGTGCACCCGGCGCAGGTTGCGTTCGACCTGGGCACGCCGCGGGCCTCGCCGGCGGGCAACGCCCATCCCGGCCAGACGGGCGAGGCCGTCGGCCACGGGCTCGGGGACGCGCCGGGCGGCGGTGGCGCCGGCCCGGAAGAGCAACGATGTGCGGTCCGCCACCGGCGCGTCAGGCCGTGCCCGCGAGCGGCGACGGGTTCAGCGCAGCCCTATTACCGACGACGGGGACGAGCGGAACGAAGGTCCTCCCAACGGTCGCGTCGGCCCCGGCTTCGGGCCGGCCGAGCCGAGCGCAGCCGGCTGGAGGGCGCCGGCGACGGTCGCCGAGGCACGCTGGCCTGCTTCCACACCGAGGCGAACCGTTGTACCGCGGTGACCGCGGTGAGCGCCAGCATCACCCACAGGATGGCGACCAGCAGGTTGCTGAACAGCAGGCCGATGGCCAACGCGATGATGCGTTCGGCCCGCTCCATGAGCCCGCCCCGGGCGTCGAAACCGAGGGCCTCGGCTTTGGCCCGCTCGTAGGAGATCAGCATCGACAGGGCGAGCACCGCCAGCGGCAGCACCGCGATGCGCCCGTCGTGGCGGGAGGCCAGGTGCCAGGCCACGCCGCCGAGCAGCAGCGAGTCGGCCACCCGGTCGGACACCGAATCGAAGAAGGCACCACGAGGCCCGGCGGTGCCGGACGCCTTGGCCACGGCCCCGTCGAGGACGTCGGGGACCGTCGCGCACACGAGGAGCAACAAGCCGGCCCGCAGCGCCCCCTGGGCGATGGCAAACGAGGCGAACACGGCCATGACGAGGCCGAGAGCGGTGAGATGATCGGCCGTGATCCCCCGCTTGCGGATGCTGGCGCCGACCGGCCGGAGGTTCTTCTCCACCGTCGAGCGCAACCCTTTGTCCAACACGGGCAACTCCGGGGGCCGGGGCGAAACTCCGCGAACCTTACCGTACCGGCCGGCGTTCCCCGGCCACGCAGGCCGGGCTCGACCGCACCTCCGCTGGCGCTGCGGTGCTCGCATCGGTCAACCACATCGCCGAGGCCCGACTGGCCGACACGCGGGGTCGCCGAGGATCAGGGACGACGGAAGGCGCCGGCGGCCAGGGACGCTTTGGTACGCAGGTCGACCCGGAGGCCGGTTGCGGTCATGGCCGTGACCGTGCCGCCGAGCCGGGGCCGGGGCCCGAGGAAGGGCGCCCACCGCTTGACCTTCAGGCCGAGGAACGTGTCGAAGAAGCCGGGCATCTGGTCGGGACCGAGGTGCAGCATCGCTTCGAGCCCGCGGCGCTGGACGAACCGGGCGGCGCGGGCGTTGGCCCCCCACAGGGCCTGGTGGCCGGCGGCGACGGCGGCCGACGGCCCGCCCGACGCCAGCGCCGAGGCCAGCGCCCGGGCCAGCACCGGGGCGGCGGCGAACGAGGCGGCGACGCTGTAGCCCGACGCCGGGTGCACCAGCGCGCCGGCGGCGCCGAAGCCGATCGGGCCCCGCTTGCGGGGCACCGGTGGGTCGATGGCGAAGCGGACCCGCTCGATCTCCTCGTCGTCCGACAGCGCGATGCCCCGTGCCGCCAGCCGGGCCCGGAGGCGTCGTTCGAGGTCGGCCAACGGGTACGCCGGCCGGGCGGCCAGGCTGGTCTCCTCCAACAGCGCCCGACCGTCGCCGAGGTCGAGGGCGTAGAGGAACGTCGGGTGCCCGCTCTCACCGTGCTCGGGCCGCCAGTCCATGAACACCGCCTCCCTCTCCGCCAACCCGGCGGCGGCCCGGTCGACCATGAGCCCGAAGGCGGTCTGTTCGGCCGGTACCTTGCGGCCCGGGCCGAGCAGCACCCGACGAGGGCCGGTCGCGTCGACGACCACCGCCGCGCCCCGGCTGACACCGTCGGACAGGCGCACGTGATGGGCGTCGCCGCCCTCCACCCGGCCGGTGACTAGCTCGGCGCTGGCGGCGCGGTCGGCCAGCAGGAGCTGGAGCCGGGGCACGTCGAGCACGGCGTAGTCGCGGTCGATGCGTTGCTCCTTGTGCCCGATGGCGCGCACGTTGTCGCACCGGACCGCCACCGCCGGCGTGGCCCAGTCGGGGACCTCGTCGGCCCAGGCGGCGAAGGTCCGCTCCCAGGGGCGGTGCGGAGCAGGGTCGACCACCGTCACCCGCAGGCCGGCGGCCACCGCTTCGGCCGCCAGGGCCAGGCCGCCGGGCCCGGCGCCGGCGACGATCAGATCGGGATCGGGCACCCCCAGACCGTAGGGGATACACGCCTGAGGGGAAGCTACGCTCGGGACCGCTCGTCACGATCGGGGGAATCCTGGTGAAGCGCTTCGCGCCGGACAAGATCCGCAACGTCGCCTTGGTCGGCCACGGAGGCTCGGGTAAGACGACGCTGGCGGAGGCGCTGCTGTACGCCGCCGGGGCCATAAACCGCATGGGCCGCGTCGAGGACGGCACAACGGTCTGCGACTTCGATCCCGAGGAGCAGAAGCGGAGCCTGTCGCTCTCGTTGGCGCTGGCGCCCTTCGAGTGGAAGGGCCACAAGATCAACCTGATCGACACACCCGGCTACGCCGACTTCTTCGGCGACGTCGAGGCCGCACTGCGGGTGGCCGACCTGGCCGTCTTCGTGGTCAGCGCGGTGGACGGTGTCGAGGTCCAGACCCAGGCGGCGTGGAAGCTCGCCGCCAAGCTGCGCATCCCCCGTCTCGTCTTCGTCAACAAGCTCGACCGGGAGCGGGCCTCGTTCGAACGCACCCTCGACGAACTACGCGACCGCTTCGGGAGCGGCGTGGCCCCGCTCGAGCTGCCCATCGGCGAGGAGAGCGAGTTCCGGGGCATCGCCGACCTGCTCACCGATTCGGCCCTGATCTACGACGGTGGCCAATCCACTGCCGGCGCCATCCCCGACGAGCTCGCCGGCCGGGAGCGGGAGGTCCACGACAACCTGGTCGAGGGCATCGTGGTGGCCGACGACGACCTGCTCGAGCGCTACCTCGGAGGCGAGGAGATCACGGTCACCGAGCTCGAGCACACCTTGGCCCACGGGGTGGCCAGCGCCAGCGTGTTCCCCGTGGTCATCGGTTCCGCCACCACCGGCATCGGCATCGACCGGTTGGCCGACTTCCTGTGCGAGATCGGGCCGGCCCCCGCCGACCGCCCGCCGGTGACGGTGCGGGCCGGTGACGGCACCGTCGACGTCGCCTCCGACGCCAGCGGGGACCCGCTGGCCATCGTGTTCAAGACCATCGCCGATCCTTACGTGGGCCGCATCTCGCTGTTCAAGGTGCTCTCGGGGACGATCAGGCCCGACGACCATCTGGTCAACTCGCGCTCGGGTACCGACGAACGGCTCCACGGGCTGTTCACGTTGCGGGGCAAGGACCAGGACCAGCTCGACGAGATCCCCGCCGGCGACATCGGCGCCGTCGCCAAGCTGTCCTCGACGTCGACCGGTGACACCCTCGCGCCCAAGGGGACGCCGGTATCGGTGGCGCCGATCGAGCTCCCCCCGCCGGTGCTCGCCGCCGCCATCGTGGCCCGTACCCAGGCCGACGAGGACAAGCTGGCCAACGCCCTGCACCGCCTGCAGGAGGAGGACCCGGCCCTCGTCATCGAGCGGGCCGAGGAGACGCACCAGACCCTGTTGCGGGGCACGGGCGAGACCCACCTGCAGATCAGCCTCGAGAAGCTGGCCCGCAAGTTCGGTGTCGAGGTCGACACCGAAGACGTGAGGGTCCCGTACCGGGAGACGATCACGGTGGCAACCCGCGGCGTCGAGGGCAAGCACAAGAAGCAGTCGGGCGGGCACGGCCAGTTCGGCGTGTGCGTCATCAACGTCGAGCCCGCGGAGCGGGGCGGAGGGTTCCAGTTCGTCGACAAGATCGTGGGCGGCGCCATCTCCCGCAGCTACATCCCTGCCGTCCAGAAGGGGGTCGACGAGGCCATGGCCAACGGCGGCGTGTTCGGCCACCCGGTCGTGGACGTCAAGGTCGAGCTCGTCGACGGCAAGGAGCACTCGGTCGACTCGTCGGAGATGGCGTTCAAGATCGCCGGCCGCCTCGCCATCCGCGAGGCGCTGGCCAAGGCCGGCCCGGTGCTGCTGGAGCCGGTGTCACGGCTCGAGGTCACCGCCCCGACCGAGAACCAGGGTGACGTGATGGGCGACCTCAACTCCCGCCGGGGCCGGGTGCAGGGCAGCGAGCCCGCCGACGTGGGCGAGCAGACCGTCACCGCTCTGGTGCCGACGTCGGAGATCCTGCGCTACGCGATCGACCTGCGTTCGCTCACCGGCGGCCGCGGCCGTTTCCACGCCACCTTCGACCACTACGACGTGATGCCCAACCATCTCGTCGACAAGGTCAAGCGCGACGCTCGCGAACTTGACTGAGTATTTTCGCTCACTGGCTCGCGTCGCGTTGCGTTCGGGCGAGCCCGGTGGCTCGCCCAGCCAACGTGCCTGTCGGGTTGGGGCGAGTAGCCGCAGCGATGGCCTCAGATCGATGCCGCCGGGCTGATGACGGGACGCTCAGGCATCGCGACGCACAAGGGTGAGGGCGGCGGCACCCAGGGCGGCGACGGCGTAGAGGCGAACACCGCGCCGGGCCCGAGCGCCACAACGGCATCCCACGCCGGGCAACCGAGAAGGGGTTCCCGATCACTGCTGCCTTGCGACTGGAGGCGAATGCCGGCAGCATCGGAGCCGCCCGCGCCTTCGCCGCGTCCACCCTCGGCGGCCAGGACCTCGGCGGGCTGGTCGAGGAAGCGGTGCTGCTGGCCAGCGAGGTCGTCACCAACGCCGTCGTCCACGGGGGCCCGCATCGTGACGGCGAGGAGATCGAGCTCCGGGTCGACGTCACCCTCGATGCGATCCGAGTGGAGGTGCGTGATCCGAGCCCGGTCCCGCCGGTCGAACGTGAACCGGGGACCGGACTGTCGGGCCGGCCGATGCTCATGGTCGACGCCGTGCCAGCGCGTGGGGCGTGACGCTGTCCGAATCTGGCCAGCGGGTCCGGTTCGAGCTTCGGCTCTGAGGCCAGGTGCACGGTGGCGATCAGGCGGTCACCGTTGCCCCGCGGGGAGTGGCGACCGGGCCTCGGGCGGGCGTTGAACTCCCCGGCCACGCCGACAGCCCGGCCTGGGTGGTCCACTGGGATTTCGATGACGACCTCGACGGCGGTGCCGTTGAGGGTGGAGCCGATCACGACGCCGCGAGGAGGCGGGCGGCTTCGTCGGGCGCGGTCTGGGGCCGAGGGCGAGGCGGGTCGCCGAGCCGGTGATGAATATGACCCGGCTCATCGCGGGATGGCGCCCATGGCGAAGGTCTCGGCCAGGCCACAGATGTCGATGGTGCGCCGGACGGCGGGGCGACATCCGGTCACCTGCAACACACAGCCCCCGTCCCGAGCAACAGCGCGGGCTTCGATGAGCGCGGTGAGCCCGGCGGCGCCCATGAAGTCGACGTCGGTCAGTTCGACGACCAGGCCGGTGATGACCCCGTCGATCTCGGCGGTGAGTCGGTCCGTGAGCAGACGAGCGGTGGACAAGTCGATGTCACCGGCCACGAGGACCCAGGTCGTGAGGGCCTGGTGCTCGACACGAACGCCGAACTGGCTGCTGACGGACGCCACGCAGAAGGTCGGAGCCGGGCCGGTGCAGGCCGGGGCTGTCCCGTTGGCATGTCGGTCCCCGGTGGCGGCGTACCGACCTGTTCCCATCGCTCCCCCGACGTCGCTGCTCGGCGGCAGCGCCACCAGGGTCTGGAGCAACGCCTGCGTGGCCACCAGAGGGGCCAGGCGGGCCAATCTACCGGTCTGTGCCGAAGTCGCGTCGCGCGGGCCGCACTGGCCGGCCGGGGAGATCCCCTGCCGCGCATGTCGTGGAGCTTCTCGAGGGTCTGGTCGGCGCCCTTGACGGAGCCGGTGTGGTGCTTGTCGTGGTGCAGCTCCATGATCCGGGCGCTGATGGGCGGCTCGAGGGCGCCGGGATCGTTGGGAAGGTCGGAGCGTGCCGGTGTCCGTCATGTCGATGTCTCCTCTCGCCTGCGGTTCCGGCGGATGCCACGGTTGGCGGCGATCCGGGCAGCGACTCCGGCCTGGGGGCGTTCGAGCTCGAGCTGGCGGCGGCGGACCTTCAGGAGGTCCGTGCGGGTGCAGATCCCGACGACGCCGTGGCTGTGGTCGACGACGGGGACATGTTCGACGTGCTCGTCGACCATGATCCGCAGGGCTGCCTGGGCGGTGTCGCCGGCCTCGACGGTTAGGACTTGGAGGGCGGCGTGGTCGATTAGGGCCTGGTCGTCGTCGCAGTCGTCGCGGAGCAGGTCGCCGCGGGTGACGATACCCACCAGCCGGGCGCCGTCGTCGAGGATCGGGTAGGCGCCGTGCCCGCCTCCCGCGAAGCAATTCCGAGCCTCACCGACCGTGGCGGTGTGGGCGAGCACGGCGACCTCGGTGGTCATGATCTCGCCGACCCGCACGCCCGTGAACGGGTCGACGCCGTAGTGCCGGCCGATGTGGAGGCCGCGGCGGCGCAGCTTCTCGGTCATGAGGCTGTCCCGGTTGACCGCGGAGTACACGAGATCGGCGAGGACGCTGGCCAGCATCAGCGGCAGGATGACGTCGTAGTCGCGTGTGAGCTCGAACACGAAGACGATGGCGGTGAAGGGGGCCTGGGTGGCGGCGCCGAAGGTGGCAGCCATGGCGACGATGGCGAAGGCACCGATGCTGATGTCGGGCCCGGGGAGCAGATGGTTGAGACCGTCGCCGACCACGGTGCCGAACGAGGCGCTGATCAGCAGGATCGGTGCGAGCGTCCCCCCGGAGGTGCCCGACCCGAGGGCCAGCCACCAGGCGAGGAGCTTGCCGAGCGCGAGGGCGGCGCCGGTGCCGACGGCGAGGCGGGCGTTGAGGACGTCGTCGAGGGCGTCGTAGCCGACGCCGAGGGCGCGGGGCACAAACAGGCCGACGGTCACGAAGCCAATGGCCCCGATCGCCGGATGCCAGAAGTCGCTGACCGGCAGCCGCCGGTAGAGGTCCTCGACGAAGAACAGCCCTCGGCTGATGACGATGGCGAGGACGCCGCAGGTGAGGCCGAGCAGCACGAAGGCCGGGAGCACGTCGAGGGCGGCGAAATCGTGCTGGGGGACTGAGACCAGCGGGCCGTCGCCGAAGAGCGCGGAGTGCATGCCCCCGGCGATGGCGGTTGCGACCGCGAGCGGGACGAAGGCCCGGACCGAGAACTCGAAGAGCAACAGTTCGATGGCGAGGACCACCGCGGCCAGCGGCGCCCCGAAGGTCGCCGACATACCGGCGGCGGCCCCGGCGGCCAAGAGGATCTTCCGCTCCGACGGGGTGACCGGCAGGGCCTGGCCGAGTAGGGAACCGATCGACCCGCCGGTCACGATGATCGGGCCCTCCGCACCGAAGGGTGCGCCGGTGCCGATGGCGATCGCGGCGGAGATGGGCTTGGCGATCGCGGTGCGAGGTGCGATGCGGCTCTGCTTGGTGAGGACAGCCTCCATCGTCTCGGGGATGCCGTGTCCCCGAATGAGCGGCGCCCACTTGGCCAGGAGGCTGATCGCGATCGCGCCGCCGACCGCGACGGCGTAGCTCGGCCACCCGACCTCAAGGGTCGCCAGGGACGGGACGGCGGTGCCGTCCTGGTGGAACAGCGCGAGGTTGGTGAGCAGCTCGATGAGGTGGATCAGGGCCCACGCGGCGCCGCCGCCGGCGAACCCGAGCAAGGCTGCCAGGCAAGCCAGGAGAGACAGCCGCTTCGTCGAGGTCCGCATAATCATCGTGAAGCGATACTATCGTAACTCGATATGAAGGAACCAGGGCAGCGCCTGCGTGATGAGGACTTCGCTCGGCTGCTCGTGTTCCGTGACGGACTGCGGCGCTTCCAGCGCTGGAGCGAGGAGCAGGCGAAGCAGGTCGGGTTGACCGCCACCCAGCACCAGCTGCTGCTGGCGGTACGCGGGCACGGCTCGGCGCCGTCGATCCGGGAGATCGCCGACCACCTCCTCCTCCGGCACCACAGCGTCGTCGAGCTCGTCGACCGTGCCGTGGCCGCCGGCCTCGTCAGACGGGTGCACGACGAGGACGACCAGCGCGTCGTCCGCCTGCTGCTGACGGCCAGCGGGACGCGGCGGGTCGAGTCGCTCGCCGGCGCCCACCTCGAGGAGCTGTCCCGGCTCCGTCCCCGCTTCGATTCCCTCTGGGCCGACCTTCCGGCCGGGTACGGAGCACCAAGGAGGTAAACCCATGGCACGCGGGCCGGTAGCGTGCCGGGCGTGGGAGACCGGTGCAGGGAGTGTGGGTACGCCTATGGGTCGGTGGCCGAGGCCGACGGGCCCGGCGCCATCGCCGGCATGGCCCGGCGCTACCGCATCCCGCTGAGCCGGTTCCTTGCCGGCGAGGACGGTCCGGGCCTGTTACGAGCGCATCCGCTACCGGGGACGTGGTCGGCCCTGGAGTACGCCTGCCATGTGCGCGATGTGTTCGAGGTCCAGCGTCACCGCATCGAGCGGGCCCTGGTCGAGGACGACCCGGTGCTCGAGCTGATGCGGCGGGACGAGCGCGTCCTGGAGCTGCGCTACAACGAGCAGGAGCCCGAGGCCGTGGCCGACGACATAGGCACCAACGCGGAGACCCTGTCGCACCTGGTGGCCCAGCTGACGCAGTCGCAGCTGGCCCGCACGGTCGCCTATCCGTTCCCGGAGCCGACCGAACGGACGCTGTCCTGGATGGTCGCCCACACCCTGCACGAGGCCGAGCACCACCTCCTGGACATCGGCCGGGTCATGCGGGCGGCTCGCCGGGCATGAGCGTGGACGTCTCGCGCTTGTCGCCGGCCGACGCCGCGGTCGCGCTGCGATCGTTCCCCCGTCGCTTCCGGGCTGCGCTCACCGATGTCGGCGACGGCGCCGACGAGCAGGAGCGCCCGCTACGGCGGCCCGGTCCCGACGGTTACTCCGCGCTCCAGCACGCCGACCGCACCGGGCGGGCTCTCGCGGCCGCCTCCGAAGCCCTGCACCAGGTGGCGGTCCACGAACGGCCCAACCTGCCGGCGGCCGCCGCCGACGGCGCTGCGTGCCCATGGGCCGAGGACGCCCGCCTCGGGCTCGGAGCGGTGCTCGACGTCCTGGCGTCGGAGAGCAATGCGCTGGCGGACGCCGTCGAACGGTACCCGTCGTCGGCATGGGAGCGGTCAGGCAGGCCCGAGGGCAGCGGGCCGGAGCTGACGGCGCTCGACCTCGTACGCCGGGCAGTGCAGAGCGCCAGCGACGGGCTGCGCGCCGCGCAGGCGGCGGTCGACGCCGCCGGCGCCGGCTCAGGCCGGTTCCACGACCGGTAGCGGGCTGACGCCGGCACGCCGCGCCGTGTGCAGGGCGTCGGCGGCCAGCACCAGCAGTGCCGCCCACACGAGCACGAAGCCGGCGAGGCGTTCGGGGGGCAGCGGCTCACCCAGGACCAGCACGCCGCACATCAGCTGGAACGTCGGCGTCAGGTACTGCAGGAGACCGAGAAGGGACAGCGGGATCCCGGAGGCGGAGGCGGCGCCGAACAACAGAAGGGGGACGGCGGTCACGATTCCGAGGCCCACCAGCAACAGGTCACGCCCAGCCGAGCCGTGTAGGAAGGCCCCGTCCCCACCGGCCTGGATGACCAGGAGGCCCACCGCCGCGACCGGCACGAGGACGGCGGTCTCGACCGCCAAGGCCTCCACCGCGGCCGCCGACACCTTTTTCTTCAGGTACCCGTACGCGGCGAAGGTGACCGCCAAGGTCATGGCGACCCACGGAGGACGGCCGTAAGCGGCCGTGAGCACAGCCACCGATCCGGCGCCGAGGCCGAGCGCGGCGTACTGGGGCGGCCGCAGGCGTTCGCCCAGTACCAGCACCCCGAGCGCCACCGTGATGAGCGGGTTGATGTAGTAGCCGAGGGCGGCCTCGACCACGTGGTCGTGGTTGACGGCCCAGATGTAGACGAGCCAGTTGAAGGCGATGAGCAGACCGGCGCCCGCCAGCAGCCGCACCCGGTGGGGCTCGGCCCGCAGCAGGGCCAGCCACCCTCGCCGACGGCGTAGGGCCAGCAGGACCAGCACGACGACGAACGACCACACGATGCGGTGCAGGAGGATCTCGAACGCGCCCACCGATCGGAGCTGGTGGAACACCAACGGGAACACGCCCCACAGCGAGTAGGCGGCGACACCGGCGAGAACGCCGGCCCGCTCCTTCCCCGGGGGCCCGGCCGGCCGGCGCCGTCCAAGGCGTGGGGGCGTATGCACTGTCGACCGACGCTACCGGCGGACGGCGCCTCCACCGCCGCCGATATCGCCCCGGGCACGGGCCCTGGGCGCGGCCTACCGTCGGGGCCCGTGGACGGGAGGACTCTGCGCCGGCGGGTCGCCGAGGCCCGAGTCGGCCGGTTGGCCACGGTCACCGCGTCGGGCCGGCCCCACCTGGTGCCGTGTTGCTTCGCGCTCGTCGGCGAGGTCGTCTACTCGGCCGTGGACGGCAAACCGAAGACGACGTTGGCGCTGCGGCGCCTGGCCAACATCCGTGCCCACCCGGCGGCGTCGCTGCTCGTCGACCACTACGACGAAGACTGGTCGGCTCTGTGGTGGGCCCGGCTCGACGGGAACGGGCGGGTCGTGGAGGCCGGGCCCGAACGGGACTCGGCTCTCGACGTGCTGGCCGTCAAGTACCCCCAGTACGCCGCCTCCCGGCCCCCGGGCGCCGTGGTCGCCCTCGACGTTGTCCGTTGGCGGTCCTGGCCCTGACCGCGCCAGAGCTGGATGCGGCCGTGGCTGACGTCAGAATGAGCGGGTGCCGTCCTTCGACGAAGTCGCTGCCGGGCTCGACATGCCGTTGCAGGAGGCGATGCTGACGCAGCGGGCGGTCCGGCGGGTCAAGCCCGACCCGGTCGAAGACGCCGTCGTGTTGCGGGCCATCGAGTTGGGCCTGAAGGCACCCTCGGGGTCGAACGGTCAGAACTGGGAGTTCGTGGTCGTGCGCGACGGCGAGGTCAAAGCGGCGCTCGGCGCCCAGTACCGCCGCTCGTGGGCCCTGTACGGCGGCGCCGGCCGGAGGACGGCCGAACGCCGCCACGACGAGGGCATGCAGAAGGTGCTGCGGTCGGTCCAATGGCAGGTCGACCACTTCGAGGAGGTCCCGGTCATCGTCGTCGCCTGCCTGCGGGGGGGCCGGGTGCCGTTCGCGCCGACGCCCCCGGTGGCGGCCTCGAGCTACTACGGGTCGATCTACCCGGCGGTGCAGAACCTGCTGCTGGCAGCACGGGCCATGGGCCTGGGGGCGTCGCTCATCACGCTGCCGCTGTGGAGCACGACGATGGCCCGCAGGATCCTGCACCTGCCGCTGTCGGTCCAGCCCTGCTGTGCCGTGCCGATGGGATGGCCCCAGGGCCGCTACGGCCCGACGACGCGCCAGCCGGTCGGGAACGTGGTCCACCTCGACCGGTTCGGCAACCAGCCCTATCGGGCATGAGCCGGTGAGCGCAGAGCGGTGGCGCGAGCCCTTCGCCTCCTCCGACGCGGTGCGACGGCGCATGAGCGACCAACGTTCGGCCGACACCGCCCCCGAGTTGGCCCTCCGTCGGTCGCTGCACCGTCTCGGGCTGCGCTACCGGGTCCACCGCCAGCCGGTCCCCGGCCTTCGCCGCACCGCCGACATCGTCTTCGGCCCGGCCCGGGTGGCCGTCTTCGTCGACGGCTGCTTCTGGCACGGCTGCCCCGACCATGGCCGCCGCCACCACGAAGTCAACGGCTGGTACTGGCCCGACAAGATCGCCCGCAACCAGGCCCGCGACGCCGATACCGACCGGCGCCTGGCCGAAGACGGCTGGACGGTCCTCAGGGTCTGGGAGCACGAGGCGCCGGCCGACGCCGCCGCCCGTATCGCCGGCGCGGTCCGCTCCCGTCGACCCTGAAACACGACCTCCCGAAGGATCGACCGGCAGGCTCCCCTATGCCGAGCGGCCCAGGGTGACGGCAGCCTCGCGGTGAAGGCGGCCGAAGTTGTAGTAGGCGGCACAGGCGCCTTCGCTCGAGACCATGCAGGTACCGATCGGGGTCTCGGGGGTGCAGGCGGTGCCGAACACCTTGCACTCCCAGGGCTTGATGACGCCCTTGAGCACCTCGCCGCACTGGCACGCCTTGGGGTCGGCCACCCGTACGCCGGGGACCTGGTAGTGCAGCTCGGCGTCGAAGGCGGCGAACTCGGGCCGCAGCTTGAGACCGCTCTGGGAGATGAAGCCGAGTCCGCGCCATTCGAAGTGGGGGCGCAGCTCGAACACCTCGGCGATGGCCCGCAGGGCGCGAGGGTTGCCTTCGTCCTGCACGATGCGGGTGTACTGGTTCTCGACCTCGCAGCGGCCCTCGCCTATCTGCACCAGCAGCATGTAGATGGCCTCGAGGATGTCGAGGGGCTCGAAGCCGGCTGTGACCAGCGGTTTGCCGTACTGCGAGGGCACGAAACGGTAGGGCCGGTTCCCGACCACCGTGGACACGTGACCCGGCCCGAGGAACCCGTCGAGGCGCAGGTCGGGCGACTCGAGGATGGCCTTGATCGGCGGCACGATCGTGACGTGGTTGCTGAACACCCGGAAGTTCGTGACGCCCTGTTCCCGGGCCCGCAGCAACGTGAGGGCGGTGGACGGCGCCGTCGTCTCGAACCCGACAGCGAAGAACACCACCTCCCGTTCCGGCGCTTCGGCGGCGATGCGCAGGGCGTCGAGGGGCGAGTACACGAAACGCACGTCGGCCCCCCGGGCCTTCGCCTCGAGAAGGGTGCCGGCCGAGCCCGGGACCCTCATCATGTCGCCGAAGGAGGTGAAGATGACCCCCGGGGTGGCAGCGACGGCGATGGCGTCGTCGACGCGGCCCATGGGGATCACGCACACCGGACAGCCGGGACCGTGGACCAGCTCGACGTTCGCCGGCAGCACGTGCTCGATGCCGTGGCGGTAGATCGTGTGGGTGTGCCCGCCGCACACCTCCATGAACTTGAAATGGTCGTCGCCGGCCAGCTCGGTGATCCGCGCCACCAGGGCGCGCGCCGCGACCGGGTCGCGGTACTCATCGACGAATTTCACTTGCCCCCCTTGCGCCGGTCAGTCCCTGGCCCTGCCAGGGGAGCCCACTAGCTGGGGGGGCTGCGCCCCCCCGGCCCCCATCGCCGCCCGGCTCCCTGGCGGTCGCTCGGTCAGAATCTGCTCGGTCCCGGAACTTGTCACAACGTCAAGCCTTCTCGGGACCGAGCAGATCTAGGCGGCCCGAAGGCTCGACTGCTCGGGAACGGCCAGCCGCTCGGCCAGGATGCCCCGGCCCTGCTGCAGCAGGCCGCCGAGCATGCCGACCGCCCCGGTCAGGATGTCCTTGACCTCATCGGAGGACGAGATCGTCTTCCAGGCGTCCTTCAACTGCTCGAACCCCTTCGGGCCCGCCTTGGTACCCATCACGTAACCGATCGTCAGACCGAGCATCGCTCCCATGGCAACTCACCCTTCGCTCGTGATTCTGGATTCGGCCAGGGCGCCCACCTCGTCGAGGTAGGCCTGGCCCATCATCTGGAGCCCTGACAAGGCCAGGGCCGCTTCCTTCTCGTCGATCTTCGACATGGCGAACCCGACATGGATGAGCACCCAGTCGCCGAGCTCGAGACCCTCGTCCTCCAACAGGCCGATATTGATGATGCGGCCCACGCCGCTGACGTCAACCTTGGCCAGGTGCTCGTGGACTTCGAGGAACTCCACGACTTGTCCGGGGATCCCGAGGCACATATGGGGGCGGTCCTTTCTCCTGACTAGCCGGTCCGCTTGGCAACGACCTCGACGGAGATCTTGACGTCAGGGTCGACCTTCAACATCAGGACCTTGGGCGGGTCCATACCGAAGTCACGGATATCGAACGTGGACTCGCCGTCGAACCGGATGCTGTCGTCCCCGTCGGCGGTGAAGGTCACCTCGTCCTCGTAGGTATTGGTCACGCCCTTGAACGTGATCTCGCCCCGGGCGAGGTAGACGCCCTCCCGCTCGGTCTCTTCCAAGCCCGTGAGCTTGGCTTCGATCGTCGGGTACTTCTTGGACTCGATCCGCTTGCGCAGCTCGCGGTCCTCCAAGGCGTTGCCGGACTTGAGACTGTCGACGGCAAACGACACCGTCGCCGAAGGGGTAGAGCCCAGAACAAGCTTTCCCCCTTCGACCTCGGCGTCGATCGAGCCCTCGAGAGCTCTGCTCTCGTTGTGGATGGGGTGCACGTTGGACGTCGCATCCATCCGTACCTTCGACATCTCGGGAACGATCTCGTATTTCGCCACTGTTTCCTCTACATCTCCCGGATCTTGAGGTAACGGGCCAGGTCCGGTAACGACTTGACGACGAGGCCTGCCACCAATGCGAACAATATGGACATGATGAAGCGTCGGATCATTCTGTCAGCTCCTTTCCACGGTCGGGCACAGCTCCTTCAGGACGTCGCCGACCACGCCAACGGCACGGTCGACTGCTTCCGCCACCGGGGCGGACAACCCCATACCCTCTTCGATGACCGACGGCTGACAGCCGACGACCACCACCCGTCCGATTCCCCCACCCAGGCTGGCCAGCATGCCGAGCACAACTTCGGGGTTCATGGAGTGGGCTTCGATGGTCGGGGCGATGTCGTCACCCGGTCCCGGTGGCGGCGGCAGGTCGGCGTCGAGGACGGCAACGGTGCCCGGCGGCTCGCCCATGGGCATGGCGTCGACGAGCACGAGCGCGTCGTAGCCGTCCAAGAGCTCGTAGGCGAGATGCACACCGCGGATGCCGAAGTCTGCCACCCGCACACCGTCGGGAACAGGTGTTCCCACCATCCGCTGGGCCACCTCGCTGCCGAACCCGTCATCGGACAGGAAGATGTTGCCGATACCCGCCACCAGGACCCGCCTCGCAGGCTCGCTCATCGCCCCGCCTCGGCGTCGGTCCGGGGGATGACCTCTTCCGGGAAGAAGAACAGGTACCGGCCCTGCCAGTCGAACTCCTCCCCCGCCGGGTCGCCGTCGATCGTGACCGCCACATGGGTCTCGCCGTCGACGTCCTCGAAGACCCCGGCCACGGTCGCGTCCATGCCGGCGTAGAAGAAGTCGTGGGCGTCGGAGCGCCGGGTGGGGTTGAGACGGACCTTGGCGCCCTTGGCGATCTCGACACCGGCGACGGTGACCGAGTCGGTCCAGGGGTCGACGGCGGCGTCGACCTCGGGGTCCCACCACTGCACCGCCGCCACCTCGTCGGCGGGCTCGTCGGCCGGCGCCTCCGCGGCGACGGGGCCGAGGGAGCGGACGGCGCCGTGGAGCCGAGACCAGATCTCGGGCGGCATGTCGTCGGTGCGGTCGAGGATTGCGGCGGCCCGGGGGTCGGTGCCGCGGGCCTCGGCCTTCTCGGCATCGGTGAGGGTCATGATCCGCAGTTGGAGGATCTCGTCGATCTCGAGCCCGTCGAACAGGTCGCCCTGGCTTTCGGGGGCGATGGCCGGGTGGTCGTAGAGGATGATGGGCGACGACAGCACCAGGTCATGACTGCCCTCTGGGCCGATCAGCACCGGGTAGGTGCCCTCGCTGGCACAGCCGGCGAGGGCTTCGACGGCGTCGTTAGGAGGGTCGAGCTTCGACAGGAAATCGCCGTCGTCGAGCGCCATCAACGTGTGCACCGCCACCAGGGAATGCCGGGCGAACAGCCCCCGGCCGCCGCCGGGCTCGTACCACTCGCTGGCGTTCTCGATCGTGACTGCCACCTTGATCAACGCACCAGGGCCGTCGGCCCACACCGCCTCGACCCGTACGAGGCCGGCGATGGGCTCGCGACGACGTACCAGCCGTCCGGCCACGGTGCCGTCGGGGTGCGTGAGGACCTCGACGTCCTCCCCGCCGGGGAGCTCGAAGGGGACCGCCACCGTCGCCCCCGCCAGCGGCAGGAGCGGCACCGGAGGGATCTCGATCTCGCGGTCCACGGCCTCGTCCCAGTCGATCCATCGGGCGCCGTCCAGCTCCAACGATTCGACCGGCGCGAACCCGGTGCCGCCGTCGTGGTCGCCGACCGCGGCCTCGATCGCACGGTGCTGCACGTGGAGGCAGCGCGCCCGGACGGTGAGCACCGGCTGGTGGCCGGGGTCGACGATGCACTCGGTACGGACCGACCAGCGTTCGGTCCGGTCGGCCTCGGCGCAACGCCGGGGCACCAGCACGCCGAACTGCCAGCGGACCTGGTTCTTACGGGACGACGCCCGGTACGGGTACAGCAGGTAGCCCTCGTAGAGCACGGCGTCAGCCACCGTGCGGGCGTCGGCGAAGCGATCGCGGGTGCCCGTGCCCCCCGGCGCCGGACCGACGGCGCCGCTCATATCTCCTCGCCGGCTTCCTTCAACAGCTGTTCGATGGTGTGGTCCCAGGTCGGCAGCGCCTGGGCACCCTTGAACCGGCTCAGGGCGTCGAGCGTGTCGCGGTGCAGGCGCAGCCATCCCCCGTTGGGGAAGTACATGTCCATCGTCTCCCGCCACACCGCCACCGGCAGGCGGAACTGCGCCTCCTCGTGCCAGGCGACCGGCGAGGCCATGAAACCGGGCCCGTTGCCGCGGCCGAAGACCGTGCCCGAAAAGAGCAGGATGAGCGGGACGTCGGCCTGGTCGAGCGCATGCAGATAGCGGTTGGCAGCCACCTCCATGTCGTAGGAGCAGCGCACCGGGAGGTCGACCTCGGTCTCGCCCGAAAAGCGGGTGATGGTGGCCGCCACATGGGCCCACAGGAAGGGTTTCTGGGTCTCGCCCCACCGGGAGGCCTCGCCGAACAGCTCGTAGAGCCGTGCCTCTTCGGCCTTGTCGTAGCGCCGGCGCTGGGGCTCGATGCGGATCTGGCACTTCAGGGCGACGGCGTGCACATCGGCGCCGTCGGCCTCGCTGATCCGCAGCCGCAACATGATGGTGGGCTCGGCGGCGTAGGGCTCGGCCCGGGCGCCGAGCACCTCGAAGGCGACCGATGTCATCGGTTCCCCGCCGTCGCCTGCAGCCGGACGTTGGCGAAGAAGGACTCGAGGGCGTCGTTGGCTTCCTTGCCGCCGTCGAAGCCCCGCCACAGCCGGCGCAGCTCGCCGACCAACTCGTAGCAGGCGTCGATCGGCACCAGGTAGCACTCGCTGCCCCGGCCGCCGCGCTTGTCGGTGCGGACCAGGAACGCCTCGACGTCGGGCTCCAAGGTGGCCAGCCCCGGATTGGCTTCGACGATCTCATCCCAGGTCTCGAGCTCCAGCAGCGACTCGGTGGCGCCGGCGGGGCTCGGATAGAAGCCGGCGATGCGCTGCATTGCCGAGTTGGCGAAGAAGAACGCCACGCTCACCGGGATCTGCAGCGCGTCCCATTGTGCCGGTGAGAGACGGAACTCGGGGAAGGCCAGGTAGCGGTCGGGCACGGCCTTGAAGTGGCCGCCGCCGGCGCCGTCGGGTGCGAACAGCAGGTAACAGCCCCGGCAGACGCACATCAGCTGACGGGACTCGACGTCGACGCAGTGGCCGTGCTCGTCGGTGATCTCGACCGCGCACATCTCGCACTTCTCGCCGGCCCGGGGCAGCACCCGCGGTTTGGTCTGACGGATGCGGGCGAGTACGGCGAGCGGCTCGTTCATACGAGCTTCACGTCACAGCCAGCTCGGTGGGACAGCTGTCGTAGACCGGTCGGCGGCTGGTGGAGATCGAGATCGGGATGCTGCCGTCGTCGAAGACGTCGGGTTGGTCGGGGACCGAGGAGTCGACGTCGATGATCGCGACCTCGGGGGCCGCCTCGATGATCGCGCTCTTCACCGCGTTCTCGAGGGTTTCCGACGACGACGGGCACCCGTCACAGCTGCCCAGCAGCCGCAACCGGACGGCGCCGACGTGGGCGTCGACCTCGAGCAGTTCGACGTCGCCGTGGTGGGTGGCGAGGATCGGCCGCACCGACGCCAGCGCCCGCTCGACGCGGGCGTCCAGGCTGTCGGGGTGCAAGCCGTGCACGAGCAGGATGCTGCCGACCAGCTCGTCGTTGACGAGCAGGCCGAAGAGCTGAGGATCGGCCTGGACGTAGTCGAGGACCTTGGCCAGAGCACCCCCGTACAGCTCGGTCACCAAGCGCAGCAGCTCTTCGGCCCGGGCCACCGTGCGAGGGTCGGCGGTCACCTGCAACTCGTCGAGAAGCTGCTCGATGCGGTCGCCGGTGGCCCGGAGGTTGGTGCCACCGCTCACCGCACGGGCCCTACCGTGCGGTGAACGGCGACAATCGAGGTACCGCAGAAGGGCACCCGTGGAGTACAGGCGCCGGGTGAGGCGCCGTCGAACCGGTGGTCCGACGGCACCATCAGGTCGCCAGCTCGGGGTGGCTGATCTGGCTGGGCGAGTGCATCGTCTTACGTACCTTGCCCTTGCCCATGTACAGGTGCACGCCACAGGGCAGGCAGGGGTCGAAGCTGCGGACGGTCCGCATGATGTCGATGCCCTTGAAATGATCGAGGTCGTTCTCCTCGAAGATCGGCGTGTTCTGCACCGCGTCCTCGTACGGCCCTGGTGTCCCGTAACTGTCACGGGGGTTCGCGTTCCAGGGTGTGGGCGGGTACGGGTGGTAGTTGGCGATCTTGCCTTCCTTGATCACCATGTGGTGCGAGAGCACACCCCGAACGGCTTCGGTGAAGCCGCACCCGATGCCCTCGTCGGGCACCTCGAAGGGCTCCCACGTCTTGGTCTTGCCCGCCCGCACGTCGGCCAGCGCCTTCTCGATGAAGTCGAGGGCGGCGGCGGCGGCGTAGGCCTGGAAGTAGGTGCGGGCGCGGTTGCGCTCGATGGTGTTGGACCACTCCGGGACCTTCCACTCGAAGGTCACCTCGGGCCGCAACGCGGTCTTCGGCAGGTGGATCTCGACGCTGTGGCCGGTCGCCTTGATGAAGGGCGTGTTGACGAGGCCCGACAGGGCGGTCGCCCAGAGGCGGGCAAGCGGGCCGCCGCCGGTGTCGAGGGAGAGGTGGTCGGTGCCGTCGAACCAACGGGGCGACATCACCCAGCTGTAGTTGCCGTCGAAGTTGCGCTTCTGGGGCTGGGGGATCGTGTGCTGGTTCCACGGGTGGCGGCGGTCGACCGGGTTGCCCAGAGGGTCCCGGGACACGAACATCTCCTGGCCTTCCCAGTCGTCGTAGAACGAGTGGCCGAGAAGGATGCGGATGCCGAGGTTGATCTCGACCAGGTCGTTGGTCACCAGGTTGCCGTCGACGACGATGCCGGGCGTGACGCCCATGGCCCGCCCCCAGGTGGTCATGTCCCGGTAGTCGAAGTTGCAGACGTCCGGGTCCTGGAACGCACCCCAGCAGCCGAGCAGGGTACGACGAAGGCCCACCTTCTCGTAGCCGGGCATGGCCTCGTAGAAGAAGTCGAAGAGGTCGTCGTGCAACGGCACGACCCGCTTCATGAACTCCACGTAGCGCATCAGGCGGGTGTAGTAGTCGGTGAACAGCTGGATCGTGGCGGTGGTGCCGACCCCGCCCGGGTAGAGGGTGGAGGGGTGGACGTGGCGCCCCTCCATGAGGCAGAACATCTCCCGGGTCGACCGGCTGACCTGCAGGGCCTCACGGTAGAACTCGCCCGAGAAGGGGTTCAACGACCGCATGATGTCGCCGACCGTCTTGTAGCCGTGATCGGCGGCGTGGGGGGCCTCGGTGGCGTTGGCCCGGTCGAGGACGCCCGGGTTGGTCTCGCCGACCATCCGCTCGCAGAAGTCGACCCCGACCAGGTTCTCCTGGAAGATGTTGTGGTCGAACATGTACTCGGCCGCCTCACCGAGGTTCACGATCTGTTCGCCCAGGGCCGGCGGGTGCACCCCGTAGGCCATGTTCTGGGCATAGCACGAGCAGGTGGCGTGGTTGTCGCCGCAAATACCACAGATGCGGCTGGTGATGAAGTGCGCGTCCCGAGGGTCCTTGCCCTTCATGAAGATCGAATAGCCCCGGAAGATCGACGACGTCGAGTGGCACTCGGCGACCGTCCCCTTGCCGAAGTCGATCTTGGCGTAGATCCCGAGGCTCCCGACGATCCGGGTGATCGGGTCCCACGCCATCTCGACGAGGCCGTTGGCATCGGTTGTAGCCATGGGCGCTCCTACCTCCACGATTCCCGGTAACCGGTCAGCAGGCGCTTCCCGGGCTTACGCCACTTGGGCTCCTCGTCGACGGTCTTGGCCGTGACCCGACGAAGACCGCGGATGGCGCTGCCGTAGACGCCCGAGGCGATGGTCGACACCGTCGCGCCCGGAGGCTCGTCCATGAACGGCATGAACTTGTCGGGGAAGCCGGGCATCGTGCAGCCGATGCAGATGCCGCCGACGTTGGGGCACCCCCCCACCCCGTTGATCCAGCCCCGCTTGGGCACGTTGCACTTGACCACCGGTCCCCAGCACCCGAGCTTGACGATGCACTTGGGCGAGCCGTACTCGGCAGCGAAGTCGCCCTGCTCGTAGTAGCCGGCCCGGTCGCAGCCCTCGTGCACGGTGGCGCCGAAGAGCCACTGGGGCCGCAGCGCGCTGTCGAGGGGGATCATCGGGGCCTGGCCGGTGGCCATGTAGAGCAGATAGAGGATGGTCTCGGAAAGGTTGTCGGGATGAATGGGACATCCCGGGACACACACGATCGGGATGCCGGCCTTCGACTTCCAGGACCAACCCAGGTAGTCGGGGACTCCCATGGCACCGGTCGGGTTGCCCGCCATCGCATGGATGCCGCCGTAGGTGGCACAAGTGCCGACAGCCAGCACGGCCAGGGCCTTGGGGGCCAGACGATCGAGCCACTCGCTGGTCGTCATGGGCTGGTCGGTCTCGGGATCGTTCCCGAAAGCGGCCCAGTACCCCTCGCTCTTGATCGCCTCGTTCGGGATCGATCCCTCGATCACCAGCACGAAGGGCTCGAGCTCTCCTCGGTCTGCCTTGAAGAACCATTCGAGGAAATCATCGGCCCCGCCGACGGGGCCACATTCGTAGTCGATCAACGGCCAGTGGACTGCGATCTTCGGTAACCCCGGCAGAGCGCCGAGGGCGATCTCTTCGATGCTGGGCTGGGTCGCCGCCGTCAGCGCGACCGAATCACCATCACAGCTCAGCCCAGCGTTGATCCAAAGGATATGGATGACGGTTTCGTCCGCTTCAGTTGCGGTCGCAGCTTCGTCAGTTGCGGTCACGGCATCGCCTCCCCGCGGTGCGGCATACGGCGCAACGAACGCCGCCCGCTATGACTACCGCCGAGGGGCCCACGCGTCGATAGGTGTCTTTCGCACCTATCAGTCGCGTTCCCCGGCCACGCAGGCCGGGCCGGGCCGCACCTCCGCTGGCGCTCCGGCGCTCGCATCCGCGGCCACGCAGGCTGGCGTCATGCTGGCGTTCCCCGGCCACGCAGGCCGCGCCGGGCCGCACCTCCGCTGG
>JBQTIQ010000058.1:0-56030 GCA_052387955.1 Acidimicrobiia bacterium
GGTGGGTGGTGCCCGGGGGCGTGGGCGGCGCGTCGGGGCGGCGCCGGCCGCCGCCGCGGGCGTGTGGCCCCTCGCCCGCGGCGCCGTCGCCGGCGCCGCCACCCTCACCTTCTCGGTCCAGGACGACTACGGGCAGCACCTTCATCTCGTCGACGGCGCCGGCGGCCCCGGCGCCTACGTCCGGGGCTTCGTCGACGCCCAGACCGACGCACCCGTCCACCTGCAGGCCCACCCGCCGGGCCTGATGGTCGTGCTGTGGTGGCTCGAGCGCGCCGGAGCACACGGCGGGTGGATGCACGTGGCCCTCGCCCTCGTGGCCGTCGCCACCGCCACCGTGGCCGTGCTCTGCACCGTGGCCGACCTGGCCGGTAGGGCCGCCGCCCGGGTTGCGGCACCGTTCGTGGCCGTGGCCCCGGCCGCCATCTGGCACACCAACGCCGACGTCATCTTCGCCGGTGTCGCCCTCACCGCGGTGGCGTTGGTGGTGGCCGCCACCACCAACGCCGAACGACGCCGGGCCGACGTTCTCGCCGCCGCCGGCGGCGTGGTCTTCGGCGTCGCCTTGCTGCTCGCCTATGGCGTCGCGCTGGTGGCGGTCCCGATGCTGGCGGCGGCGTGGCACCGCCGACGCGCCCGCCCCGTCGTGATCGCCGGCACCGCGGCCGCCGCCGTCGTCGTCGTGCCATTGGTATGGGGCTTTTGGTGGCTCGCCGGGCTGGGGGCCACGGCCCGCCAGTACGCCCTCAACTCGACCACGGTGCGGCCCTACGGCTATTCGCTCGTCGGCAACGCCGCGGTGGTCGCCGTGGCCGTCGGGCCGGCGGTGGTGGTCGGGGTGTGCCGGCTGCGCGACCGGGCCGTCTGGGCCCTCGTCGGCGCCGGCATCGCCATGGTCGTGGTTGCCGCCCTGTCAGGTCTGGCCAAGGGTGAGGTCGAGCGGATCTGGCAGCCGTTCTTCCCCCTCGTGCTGGCCGGCGCTGCCGGCCTCGGGTCGCAGCGTCTGTCGGCCCGGAGGGCCTGGCTCGCCGCTCAGGCCGTCACCGCCATCGCCGTGCAGGTGTGGCTGCGGTCGCCGTGGTGACGAAGCGGGCCTCACGGACGTGCCGATCGTCGCCGGCTGCCATCAGGTCAAGGGGACACCTGCCGACCGCTCGGCGCGCTCTGCCCCCGGCCCGGAGGGGGACCGCCGCCTTCCCTCGTCCGCGGGCTGGGACGAACGGGGGAAGACGACGGCTGGCTGGGGTTCCCGCCAAGCCAGTCGGTGAACCGCCAACCTACGTCCTGGAACCACGTTGGCCTAGTGGCGCAGACGACATCATTGATACCGTATGCGACGTGCATATCGGAATCGTGGCCATCGACGGCTGTTTCTCGTCCGGGCTGAGCGCGCTCCTCGACGTGATCAACACCGGCGAGGCCATGCGTGACGAGGTCGACAGTTCTATCGCACCGATCACGGTGGACATCGTCGGGCCGAGCCGCACCGTCACCACCAGCATCGGGCTCGTGGCCAAGCCCACCCGTTCGTTCCGTGACCTGTCAGACTTCGGCGTCGTAGTGGTGCCGGCGCCGCGGGCGCTGAGCGGTGGACAAGTTCAGGATGCTCTGGCCCATGTGCAGTGCCGCCGGCTGGTGGAGGCCTTGACTCGGGCTGACCCGTCGACGACGACGTTCTCGGGGGCGTGCACCGGAGCGTTCATCCTGGCCGAGGCCGGGATCCTCGACGACGGCCGAGCCACCACGTCGTGGTGGCTCGGCCCCGAGTTCCGGTCGCGCTACCCGAAGGTCGAACTCGACCTCGATGCGATGGTGGTGATCGACGACTGTGCCATTACCGCCGGCGCCGGCTTCGCCCACGTCGACCTGGCCCTGGCGCTACTCCGTCGCATCAGCCCGATGCTGGCCGAACGGGTGGCCCACATGCTGGTGATCGACGAACGCCGCTCGCAGGGCACCTACGTCGCCCTCGACCACCTTCACCACCACGACCCCCTGGTGCTCGCCTTCGAGCGGTTCACCCGCTCCCACCTCCACGAGCCGTTCGAGATCACCAACGTGTGCCGCCAGCTCGGCACCAGCCGGCGCACGCTCGAACGCCGGCTACGGCAGTCGGTGGGCCTGACCCCCATCGCGTTCGTGCAGCGGCTCCGGGTGGAACGAGCCGTGCATCTCCAGCGCACTACTGCGCAGAGCATCGACACCATCGCCCCCCAGGTCGGCTACGCCAACGGCTCCACCCTCGGGGCCCTGATACGGCGCATGCGCTGAGCCGGCCCCGACGCCCGGGCGGGAGCGGGACGGCGGCGAGCACCGCTGGCCTCGCGGCCCGGCGGTGGGCGCCGCCTCGCTCATGGCCGTGCGCAGGCCAGTCGGCGCCGGCAGGGCCCACCTAGCGTTGCCCCGTGGCATGGCCGATCACCGGGATCGTCGAGGGTTTCTACGGACCGCCGTGGTCGTGGGACGAGCGGTGCGAGCTCATGAGGTTCTGCTCCGAACGGGGGATGACCCACTACGTCTACGCCCCCAAGGATGACCCGTCCCACCGGCAACGATGGCGGGAACCTCACAGCCCGGACGCCCTCGACGGGCTGGCCCGGCTAGTCGACGAGGGCACCCTGCGGGTGGGCTACGCCATCGCCCCCGGCCTGTCGATCGACTACCGCTCGGAGCGGGACCGGCGATCCTTGCTGGCCAAGGTCCGTCCGGTTCTCGATATCGGGGTCGAGCTGGTCGTGCTCGCGTTCGACGACGTCGAGTTCGGCGGGGAGGCGCAGGGCTTCGGCCAGGCCGGGGTAGCGGCCTGGCTCTGTGACCGCTGGGGGGACGGGACCGACGTGGCCGTGGTGCCGACCGAGTACGCCGGCACCTACCCGACGCCGTACCTGAGCGCGTTGGCGGCCGGGTTGCCGACGACGGTGGCGATCGCCTGGACCGGCGCCACG
Organism: Acidimicrobiia bacterium; assembly: GCA_052387955.1. Classification (GTDB taxonomy): domain Bacteria; phylum Actinomycetota; class Acidimicrobiia; order Acidimicrobiales; family JACDCH01; genus JBQTIQ01. Next base: position 2,943 of record JBQTIQ010000058.1, read on the forward strand.
GTGGTACCCGCCGAGATCTCCGCCGCCCAGGCCGATGCCCGGGCAATCGCCTGCTCCGGCCGCGCCCCGCTGCTGTGGGACAACGCCGCCGCCAATGACGGGGTCATGGCCGACCGGCTCCCGCTCGGCCCGGTCCGAGGACGGGACCCGGCCGTCATGACACGGTGCTGTGGCTACCTGCTGAACCCGACCGTCCAGGCCGGCGCCGCCCGCCCGGCGCTGGCGGCGGCCTGTGGCTGGCTGAGGGGCGAGGACGCCGAACGGGCATGGGGCCGTGAGGTCGACACCCTGGGCGTGCGTGCCCTGGCCGAGGCGTGCGACGGCGCGGTCCCGGCGGCGCTGGTGGCCCGAGCAGCAACGGACATGGACGGTCCCGGTTGGGCCTCCACGGCGGCGGAGCTGCGCCGGTGGCTGGTCCAGGTCGCCGGCTGTGACGGCGCCGGCCTCGGACCGGGGGTCGCGCCGTGGGTGGACCAGGCCCGGGCCGAGGCGGCCGTGGGCCTCGGCGCGCTCGGGCTCGTCGAGCTCGGCCTCGCCGGCCAGTGGAGCGCCGGCATCGAAGCGGCCCTGGCCCTCGGCACCAAGTGGCAACAGGTCCGGCGGGCGGCGGCGGTGGTGATGGGGGAACGTTGCTCCCTGGTGCCTGCGCTCGGCCCGCGCCCCGACGGCACGTGGAGCCTCATGCCCGAGTCCCTCGTCGAGGACCGCAACGCCATCGACTCACTGGTGCGGGCGGCGTTCGGCTCCTTCTCGAGCCGCTCCCGCCGATGATCTCCGGCCCCGTCCGTCGTCACGACGGAGCGGGGCCGCGAGGCGCTCAGGTCACCCCGGAGCGGGTGTCCCGGTGACCGTGACCGAGCCGGGACGGCCTTCGGCCAGGGAGCCGATCACGGCCGCAGCATGCCCGGACGCCACCAGCTCGGCGACCGCGTCGGCGGCCGCGGCGTGCGGGCAGGCGAACATCATCCCTCCCGAGGTCTGGGCGTCGGCCAGCATCGTGAGCGCCCGCAGGCCGGGCCGGCCCTCGACCCATTCGGTCACGTAGTCGCGGTTGCGCACGGTGCCGCCGGGTACGAGGCCCTGGTCGAGCAGCTCCCAGGCGCCGGGAAGCACCGGTACCGCCCCGGCCTCGACAACCGCGGCCACGCCGCTGGCGAGGGCCAACTTGTGAAGATGCCCGAGGAGCCCGAAGCCGGTCACGTCGGTGGCCGCGGACGCCCTGCTGGCCACGGCCACCGACGCCGCCGGGCCGTTGAGCCGCACCATGCTGGCCACCGCCGCGGCGTAGGCGCCGGCCAGCTCTCCACCGGCGGCGACGGCGGCCGCTTCGGCCCGTTTCACCGCGGTGGCGATGATCCCGATGCCGATCGCCTTGGTCAGCACCAGCGCGTCGCCCGCCCTGCCGGTGGCGTTGGTGAGCACCGCGTCGGCGTCGACTTCGCCGGTCACGGCCTGGCCGTACATGGGCTCGGGGCCCTCGACGGTATGGCCGCCGACGACCGCCCAGCCTCCCTCGCCGGCAACTTCGGCGCCGCCGGCCATGACCTCGCCCAGCACGTCCAAGGGCAGCTCGTCGCGGGGCCACACGACCAGGTTCAGGGCGAACAACGGCTGGCCACCCATGGCGTACACGTCGCTCACGCTGTTGGCCGCGCTGATGCGCCCCCACGTCCGGGCGTCGTCGACGATCGGTGTGAAGAAGTCAGCCGTCGACACCAGGGCACGCCCGTCGGGCCGGCGCCAGACCGCGGCATCGTCACCCGTCTCGGCTCCGACGAGAAGGTCCTGATGGACTACCGGTTCGAGGTGGCACAAGACCTGTGCCAGGTCACTGGGACCGAGTTTGCAAGCTCAGCCCGCCCCATGGCTGTAGCGGGTGAGACGGTACGTGCTCGGGTACATGGCGTCCTCGGTGTCAAAGGGAGCGGAGCAACTGGCTCCACGCCTCGCGCTCTCGCGCCGGTTCGACGAGTCCGGCGAGCCGCCGGCACGCGTCCTGGAGTGCGGCGTAGCACCCACCGGGGCGTTCGGCCTCGTGCAGCAGCGACGCGAGGCCTTCGGTGTCACCGACCTCGTAATAGCCAGGGTAGTCCGGGCCCAACATCCCGACCGAGCCGGGGATGCGAGAAGACAGGACGGGCACCCGGCAGGCGAGCGCCTCGGACACGACGTTGGCGCCGCCTTCGGACCTCGACGTCAACGCCAGCAGGTGTGAGCGGGCCAGCAGCCGCATCGCCTTCCACCGGGGCAGGTCCCCGAGCCACCGGTACCGGGGGTTGACGGCGGATTCGGCCCGGGCCTCTTGTTCCGCCGCCGGGGTGATCGTCCCCCCGGCGTGGAGCACCCGTACCATCGACGTGGCCGGCAGCAGGCGGGAGGCGGCGGCCGCCCGCAGCGGGTCCTTGACCGGGCGCAGGTGCGCGAGCACGGCGACGTCGAAGACGCCCGGTCTCGGCGTGAAGCGGCCCGGAGGCGCGGTCGCCGACTGGAAGACCACGTGGCACCGGCTGCGAAAAGCCGGAGGCAACTGGTCGACGGCGAGCGGCTGCAGCACAATGTACCGGTCCGCCAGCCCCAAGGATCGTTGCCCCTCGGCGTTCGTGGCGAGATCGCCGTAGACGTCGGTGCCGGTGAGGGCGAGCACGATCGGCGCGGCTTCCCGTCGTTCGTGGAACCTCTCGATCGAACCGGCGCTGCGGCGGGCGTGGAGGGCGACGAGCACGTCGCCGGTGCCACCGGCATACTCCTGGGTGACCTCGACGCGGTGACCGAGGTCGCGAAGGATGCGGGCCCAGCGGCGGGCGGTCACACCGTTGCCGGTGCGGGCCCCCGGGCGGGCCGGGGTGACGAGGCAGACCTTCACCCCGAGGGGGCGCAGGTGCGGAACCCGGCGAACACGTCGCGCCGTTCGGGCGTGAAGTAGTTGCGCAGGGTCGTCCGCAGCAGGCGGGCTGGGGACGCCCACGACCCGCCCCGGAGCACCTTGCGGCTGCCGAAGAACTGCTCGGAGTTCTCCCGGTAGGCGTCGGGTTCGAAGTTCGGGTAGGGCTCGAAGGTGGTCGCGGTCCACTCCCAGACGTTGCCGATCAAGTGCCGGCAGCCGTCCCCGTCGTCGCCACCGCCGAAGGAGCCGGCGTCGACCGGGCCGGCCCGCGACCACCCGACGTTCGCCTGCGCCGGGGTCGGCTCGTCGTCGCCCCACGGGAAGCGGGGCTTGCGATCGAGCCGGTGGGCCCCGGGCCCGCCGGTGGCGACGAGCTCCCATTCGGCCTCGGTCGGCAGCCGGCGGCCGGCCCAGCGGGCAAAGGCGTCGGCCTCGTACCAGTTCACGTGGACGACAGGACGGTCGCGGCCGAGCGCCGACCATTCGTCGAAATGCCGGCGTTCCCAGTCGCCCCCGACCGGGCGCCAGTACACCGGGTGCTGCGCCCCGGCCCGGTCGCGCCACGCCCGCCCTTGCCGGTCCCACAGCTCGGGTCGCCGGTAGCCGCCGTCGTCGACGAAGTGACGGAACTGGTCCTCGGTGACACAAGACCGAGCCATGGCGAACGGGGCGACGGTCACGGGGTGGGCCCACTTCTCGTTGTCGTAGGCAAAGGGCATCGCCCGGGAAGCCCCGAGCAACAGCGTGGAACCGGGGACCTCGACATCGTCCTCGAGGCGGCCCCGGACCGGTCCGGCGCTCTCGGTCAGCCCGGTGGGCCTGGAGCAGAACGTCGGGGCCGGGTACCCGAGGGTCTGGCGGGTGTAGGTGACCGCCTCGGCATGCCAGTCGTAGTGGAACACGGTGTAGAGCGTGAAGTGGTGCACGACGTCGCTGCCGGCCGGGCCCGTCACCCGGTCGACGACCCGCTTGGTGACCTCGTCCAGGTAGGCGACGATCCGCGCCCGAGACGGGAGGGCGAGGTGCCAGCGGGTGTCGTGGGGCACCGCCCCCGAGTCGAAGAGGCTGTCGGTGCCGGCGAGCAACGGCTCGTCGCTCCCGGCCCGGCGGAGCACGAACAGCTCCTGGAACCAGGCGACGTGGCCAAGTTCCCACGCCAGCGGGTTGATCACCTCGAGGAGAGGGCCGGTGAGCTGCTCGTCGGAAAGGTCGGCTTGGAGCGCGACGGCCCGGTCGCGGGCGTCGACGACACAACCGGCGAGCCAGGCCGGATCGATCATCGTGGCGCCTCCTGGGGGCCTGGACGGGTGGCGGTCACATGAAGTTGCGGGTGTGCAGGGCGGACAGGTCACCGGCTTCGTCAGCGGGGAAGCCGAGGCGGACCAGGCGGTGCCGACGGCCTTCGTCCATGTCGGCCCGGAGCCGCTCGACCCGGTCCCAGCCCTGCGCCACCGCGGCTGGCGTGAAGGCGCCCGCGGCCAACACGACGAGCGCGTCCTGGACGGTCGCATCGAGGCCGGCGGTGGCCGCCAGCGTGTCGTGGCGACGCTCGACGGCGGCTCGCAGCCGTTCCTGCAAGCGTGGTTCGACGGCGACCCGGTGCTCGAGGTGGGCGACCCCGAAGGCGACGTGGCGAGCCTCGTCCTGCAGCGCCAGCCGGCACACCTGGCGGGTCACCGGGTCGGGCGCGTGCCGTTCGAGGAACGACAGCAGGTTGAGGAACGTGCCCTCCCCCAGGACCGACAACAGGAACGACGCCAGCGAGAAATCGGGCTCGTCGAGCAGCGTCTGCAGCGAGGCCCGGCCACCGACACCCGACGTGCCCAAATCAGATCCCTTCAGCAGCGCTCGACGGGTGAACACCTCGACGTGGCGGGCCTCGTCAGCCACCTGGATGGCCAGCAGTTGCACGACCTCCCGGTAGTGGGGGTGCACCCGGCCGATGAACCGGGCCGGTCCTACCAGCGCCGCCTGCTCGTTCTCGATCAGGTAGGTCATGACCTGCACGACGGCCCGTTCGACCTCGTCGGCGAGCTCGAAGGGAGCCGACCAATCGATGGCCGTCTCCGGGTCCCACTGTGCCGCCAACGCCTGGGCGTAGAGCTTGGGCGCGATCGACGCCCACACCTCGTGCTTGTTGTCGAGGTCGGCGTTGTACAGCGGTGGGCCGCCCGCTTCCACCAGGGCCCCGCGCGCCGCCAGTCCCCACACCGCCGGGGCGTGCTCGGCGATCCCGTCGACACCGGCGGTGCCCGCCCGCTCCGAATCGCGCCAGCGGTCCTCGTCGGCACCGCCCTTTTCGACGAAGCGGCCTTCGAGCACCCGGTGGCCGCGGCTACGCCCCCACGCTCCCAGGTGGACAGCCAGGTTCGGGTCCGAGCCGCACACCTCGACGCACTCCCCCCGGCCGACGGTGACCAGAGCCCGCTCGACGATGATGTGAGCACCCCGGTCGAAGCCGAGCTCGTCAAGGTCGATAGTCCTCAACCGTCACCTCCCCGGCGGCGTCGTAGAAGCCCAACGTGTCGACCGCCCGCTCGAGCGCCCCGTAGCCCGAGGCCCGGCCCGGACGCCATTGCTTGAGCCCTTCGAGATCGAGCAGTGGACGGACTGTGGGATCGCCGTAGTCCATCGCCAACAACAGCTCACCGAAGCGCGACACCGCCTTGGTCGCCTCGTCGCCCATCACCGTCATGTTGCAGTGGTCATAGGCGACGGTCTGGGCCAGCACCCGGGTGTCGCCCCGGGCCAAGGTCCCCTCCCGCATGAACAGCAGATGGTTGCCGTCGGTCATGCAGGCGGCGTCGACCTCACCCCGGGCCATGGCTGTCGCCGCCACCCGTTCACCGCCGATGTGGTCGCCGTGCAGGCCCACGCCGACGTTGAAACAGCGCACCTCGAAATCGGCGCCCGGCACGAGGCCGCGGGCGCACAGGTGATCGAGCGGCAGCAGGGTCGCCTGAGGCGAATCGACCGCACCTACGCCGAGCACCTTGCCCCGGAGGTCGTCGAGAGCCTGGACGGGAGAGCCGGCGGGGACCACGATCACCGAGGTGAGATCGCAGTCGGTGTCGCGCATCACCAGGGGGGACAACGACCGGCCTTGGGCCGCCGCCAGCCGGCGTGCCCGGACCCACGCCAGCGGGGAGTTCCAGGCGGCGCCTATCCGCCCGCCGACGAGGTCCTCCACCTGGCGTTCGTAATTCGAGTACAGCACGTAGTCGAAGGCGAGACCCTGCTCCGCGAACCAGTCCCGGAACCCGCCCCAGATGGTCACGACCTTGGGGTCATAGGCCACCGCTCCCATGAGCAGCACGTCCTCGCCGGCGCTGGTCATTCGTGGCCACCTCGTCTCCTCACGCCGGTACACGGCGAACGGCACAGGTCCGGGCCGGCGTCTGCAGCAGTCCCCTGTTGCAGTCCGGCATGGCCTGCCAGCCTAGGGCTCGCGCCAGGACTACTACCTGGCTCAGCCGCCGAGCACGGGCAGCACCGGCGTGCACTCCGGGACGACGGCAGTCGTTGGGTCGAGAGCGTTGCGGACGTGCCCGAGGGCAACCCGGCTGTAGGGGAGGGCCAGGTGCTCGGACAGGTCGAGCTCGCACCCGTCCTGGAGGGTGATGTTGTCCACGTCCGGCCCGGTGAGGAACTGGCTGGTGTAGGGCGTGACGACTTGGTCGTACCGGGTGGCGATGACCGTGTACGACACGCCGGGGACGGTGTCGGGGGCGGCGTTGAGCGACTCCATGAACGGTGAGCCGGACAGTTGCTGCTCGCAGGCGGCGCACAGCTGGCCGACCGTGGCGGTCGCTCCCGGGATCAGCGCGGCCAGTGCCGCGAGACCGTTGATGTCGGTCCCATGGTTCGAAGGGGCCAGCGCCACCAGCGAACGGACCTTGGCCGCCCCGCCCATCATCTTGAGGTACCAGTGCGGCATCGCCCCGCCGCCCTGTGAAAGCCCCACCAGGTCCACCTGTTCGGCGCCGGTGTTGGCCAGCACCACGTCGACGAAGTCAGCGAGCTGCTGCGCCGATCGCTCGATGGGCCCGATGCCATGAACCTGACCGGTTGGGTCGACGCCGCCGTAGTTGAACGCGAACACGCAATAGCCGTCGTTGGCGAGCACCGGCGACAAGGCGCGCCAGATCAGCGTCATGTTGGCGAACGTGCCGTGGACGAGTACGACCGGTCGCGGGTGGGCTACCGAGGGCCGGCACGAGTAGTCGTTCGAACCGGGCGGATCGCTCAGCGGCGAGAGCCCGGCAGCCAGCACCCCACCGGCGAGCGAGTGGACGACCTCGTGCCCGGCCGCAGGCTTGGCGGAGTCGGCCTCAGCCGGCCACACGGCCCACCCGGCCAGGACCACGACCGCGACGATCGCCCCGACAACCCCCCGACTTCTGAACATTTGGACGATCCGATCGGCGGGCGGAGGAGGTGCACGACACAAAGCTGCCGCGACCATCAGTCGCGGACCCTCAGATCACGCCCGGTTACACACTCCGTCGGACAGTCCCCGTCCGGTCTGGTTACTTCGGGCAAGTGTCGATGAAGTGCAGAGCTGCCGGTGAGAGCTCTCCTGGACGGTGAGCCAGCACGATGCTGCGCCGCAGGATAGGGCGTGTGGGGCGCACGACAGCCCCGAGGGCGGCTGCGCCAGCGGCGAGAGACCGAGGCACGAAGGTGGTGCCGGCGCCGGCGATGACCAGCGGGACGAGCGCGTCACGTTGCGTTGTCTCGACCGCGATAGCGGCTTGAATGCTGGCATCGGTTAGAGCGGCATCGATCTGTGAGCGCAGAGATGTGCCTTCAGGTGTCAGCACCAGTGGGGTCTTGGCCAGGCTCGACAGTGAGAGACGCCTCCCGGCATGGCGCGAGCCGGGCGGGCAGACGGCCACGAGCTCCTGGTCGGTGAGAGGCTGTTCGACGAGGGTGGTGCCGCGGCTGCCGGCGACGGTGACGCCGAGTTCGGCGTGGCCTGATCGGACCTGGTCGGCGAGGTCGTCCGGGTCGGTAGCAGCAAGGAGATGCACCTCGACGGCAGGGTGGTCCCGACGGAAGCGGCCGACGATGGGGGCGAGGGGGTCGGCCGCGAGGCTCGGCAAGGACACGATCTCGATGCGCCCGGCAACGAGCCCACTGACCGCGGCAACGGCGGCGGCCGCGATCTGCACGTCGCGTAGGGCTTGACGAGCGGGGCCGACAAGGGCCTCGCCGGCTGGGGTAGCGACCGCCCCGGTTCGGGCACGGACCACCAGCTGGGTGCCGAGCTCGGCCTCGAGCTCGCGTACGGCGAGCGAGATGGCGGGCTGGGCGACATGCACTGCACGGGCGGCCGCGGTGAAGCCCCCGTGGTCGATCACCGCCAGGAACAAGCCGAGCCGTCGGAGATCCATAGGAATATCCTATTGTCTTGGCAAGGTATCGGTGCTGGACTGCTGATTCGTCTGGAAGCTAGAGATACCGCAATCTTATGGTTATAGACCGATCTCTGTCTTGGACTTCTGGTGTGGGGCGGGCTTGCATGGGGGAAGCCACAGAGCGACATGCCCGATGTCTGGCGCGACCAGGGGGTTGCGAGTGCCTACGACGACGATCCCACAAGCTGCGATCGACTCGGCCACGTTGGCGGAGTGGTTGGTGGCCGGCACGAAGTGCCGGTTGGTCGACGTGCGTAGCCCGGCCGAGTACGAGGCTGCGCACATCCCTGGGTCCTTCAACGTTCCCCTCGAGGTACTGAGCGGCCGCGCTGGGGAACTGCAGCCACACATGACCGTTCCGACGGTGTTGGTGTGCCGGTCGGGGCAGCGTGCCGGGCAGGCCGCTACGTTGCTGGCCGCGACCGGAGCCGAAGGGCACCGGGTGCTGACCGGCGGCATGCAGGCGTGGGACGACGGGGCCCGGCAGGTGAACCGGGGCCGTCAGCGCTGGGCGTTGGAACGCCAGATCCGCTTGGTGGCCGGCTTGTTGGTGCTCACCGGGATCATCGGGAGCCTGTTCGTGCCGGCGATGAAGTTCCTCGCCGGTTTCGTCGGCGCCGGGCTGACGTTCGCAGCGCTCTCCAACACCTGCATGATGGGCGGCCTGCTGTCGCGGCTGCCCTACAACCGGGCTAAGTCCTGGGACGTCGAGAGCGGCATGGATGAGCTTCTGGCGTCGGCGAAGCCCTGACGACGACGCCCGCCAGCCGTAGGCGTGTGCTCGCTGAGAGCACCGCCCGAGATCCGTTCGAGCGCCCGTTGGGGCTCGATGTCGCCGGTACCGGTGATCGCCCTAGTGAATGTCGCCGTGGCGGATGCCGATCCGGAGTTGGAGCGACCTGATGCGATTCGAGCAGTACTACCTGGAGTGCCTGTCGCAGGCTTCTTACGTGATCGGCGACGAGACGACCGGTCTGGCCGCGGTGGTCGACCCGCGGCGGGACATCGGCGTGTACCTGGCCGACGCCGGGACTGCGGGCCTTCGGATCGTCTATGTGATCGAGACCCACTTCCACGCTGATTTCCTGTCCGGGCACCTGGAGTTGGCGGCTGCCACTGGCGCCGAGATCGTGTTCGGGGACCGGGCTGACCCCGAGTTCCCGGCCCGGTTGGCCCCAGACGGTGAGCGGCTGGTGCTGGGCCAGGTGGTCCTGGAGGTGCGCCACACCCCGGGCCATACCCCCGAGTCGATGTCGATCGTGGTGTGGGAGCACGAAGACGACGAGACGCCTTACGGGGTGCTGACCGGGGACACGCTGTTCATCGGCGACGTCGGCCGCCCTGACCTGTTGTCGTCGAAAGGGGTGAGCGCGCACGAGCTGGCCGGCCAGCTGTACGAGTCGTTGCACACCAAGCTGTTGACCCTTCCCGATGCCACCCGGGTGTTCCCTGCCCATGGGGCGGGGTCGTCGTGCGGCAAGCAGCTGTCGACCGCCACGGTGTCGACGATCGGGGAGCAGCGCCGCACCAACTACGCGCTCCAGAGCCCCGACCGGGAAGGGTTCATCGCCGCGGTCACCGAGGGCCAGAACCAGGTGCCGGGCTACTTCGGTTTCGACGCCGGCCTGAACCGCACGCCCCACGAGCTTCTCGACAGCGGCCCGCTCCCGGCGATGTCGATCGACGCGGCCGCCGACGTCGCCGGTGACGGTGTGGTGGTGCTCGATGTGCGCCCGCCGGCCACGTTCGCCGCCGCCCACCTGGCGGGATCGGTCAACATCGGCTTGGAGGGCCGCTTCGCCGAGTTCGCCGGCACGGTCATCGCGCCCGGTTCGGTGCTGGTGCTCGTGGCCGCCGACCGTGCGTCGGCAGCCGAAGCCCGTACCCGTCTCGCCCGGATCGGATACGACCAGGTCGAGGGTGCGGTGATCGGCCCCGAGGAAGGCTTCGTCGATCGGCCCGACCTGGCCCAGCGGGCATCGAGGCTCACCGCCCGCGAACTGGCCGCAGCGGCGGCCGACCACGACGTGCAGGTCCTCGATGTGCGGAGCGCCGGTGAACGGTTGGCGGGCACCGTGCCCGACGCCGTCCACATCCCGATGGTCCAGCTACGGGAACGGTGCGGTCGGCTCGACCTGGCCAAGCCGGTCGTCGTGTACTGCGCCGGCGGGTACCGCTCGTCGATCGCGGCCAGCGTGCTGCGAGCCGAAGGTGCCCTGGACGTGTCCGACCTGCTCGGCGGTTTCGCGGCCTACGACACCATGGCCACCGCCACCAGCGCCAGGGCCTGACCAAGAGATGCGCGGGGTCATCGCCAGTCCCCTTGCCGTGTTGATCGGCCTGTCCATCGGTGCCCTTGGTGGGGGCGGCTCGATCCTGGCCATACCGGCGTTGGTCTACGGCGCCGGCGAGAGCGTCGGGACCGCCACCGGCACGAGCTTGGTCATAGTCGGTGCTTCCGCGCTGGTGGGGGTGGTCCCCCATTTGCGCAACGGCCGGGCCCGGGTCGGTGCCGGGGTCATGTTCGGGATTGCCGGCGTGGGCGGGAACGCCGTCGGCACCGTCCTGAACCGCCACACGGATCCTGACGTCCTGCTGTTGGCGTTCAGCGCGGTCATGGTCGCTGCCGGCATGGCAATGGTCCTACGAGACCGTCACGACACCGAAGCAGACGCCGTCGGTGTCGACGCCGACATGGTCGACGGCGGCCCTGGGCTCGGGGACAATGGCGGTGCGGTCGTGGTCCTTGCCCGGCCAGCGCCGGCCCGGGCACCGATGACGGTGGCCCGAGTGGCCCGGGTGGTCGCCGCCGGCAGCGCTGTCGGGTTGCTCACCGGGCTCTTCGGGGTCGGCGGCGGGTTCGTGATCGTGCCCGCCCTGGTCCTCACCTTGGGTTACGCGATGCCCGACGCGGTGGGCACGTCCTTGTTGGTCATCGCCATCAACTCGGCCACCACGTTGACGTTGCGGTCCGGGCAGACCGAGGTCGACTGGGCGGTGACCGTGCCGTTCCTCATCGCTGCCGGTATCGGAGCCGCGTTCGGCGGCCTGGTCGCCGCCCGGGTGTCGACTGAACGGCTCACTCGGGGGTTCGTGGTCTTGCTGTTCGCCGTCGCCGGCTATACCGCCGTCCGCAGCATCGTGGCCCTGCTGTGACCGGCCGTGGTGACCGGGGCGGTCCCGGCGGCTGGTGGTGGGGTTGACTACAGACCTGGCGTCACCACGAAGGGCCCCCCGATGAGCGAACAAGCCGACGTCGTGATCGTGGGGGCCGGCCACAACGGCCTGGTGGCGGCCTGCTACCTGGCCATGGGCGGGCGCCGAGTCCTGGTCCTGGAGGGCCAGGACCGCCCCGGGGGCGGGTCCCGTACCGAGGAGCGCATCCCCGGCTACCGGTTCGACACCCACTCGGTGGCCCACAACATCATCAACATGACGTCGATACCCGACGAGCTCGGGCTGGCCGCTGCCGGCCTCGAGTACCGGGAGATGGACCCGTTCTCCATCGCGGTGCACGAGGACGGCCGCCGGGTCCGGTTCTCCCGGTCCATCGAGGCCACGGTCGCTTCCATTGCCGAGTCCGACAAGGCCGAAGCGGCTGCCTACCAGCGGTTCATGGACCTCGCCCTGCCCATCGTGCACACGGTCCTGCCCGCCATCCGCGGTCGCGTGGGCGTCAAGGAGGTCCTCGGGCGGGTCCCCCAGGTCCTACGGGTCCTGCGGACCGGGCCCCTCGCCCGGGCCCGGGACGTGCTGTCGCCCTACGACAGCCTCCTACGCCGGTGGCTGCCCTCCGACCTCACCCGCGGCCCGGTCTCCGCGTTCGCCGCCCACGCCGCCGTCGGGCCCACCGTCCCCGGCGGGGCCCTGTACGCGTTCTGGCAAGCCGCCTATCACCTGTTCGGACAATGGCACGCCGTCGGCGGCGCTCAAGGCCTCACCGACGCCCTCGTCAACCGGGCCACCAGCCTGGGGGTCGAGGTCCGCTGCACCACCCCCGTGACCCGCATCGACGCCGCCGGCGGCCGGGCCCGGGCGGTAGAGACCGCCGGCGGTGAACGGATCCGCGCCCGGGCCGTCATGACCGCCATCAACCCCCAGACCGCCCTGTTCGAACTACTCGACCCGCCCCTGTCCGGGCCCGACGGCGACGACCTCGCTTCGGCCCGCCGCGGGAACGTCGTGCAAGCCCTCGTCCACATCGCCGTCGACCGGCTCCCCGCTTACGCCGACGCCCGTCCCGGCGACCACAACGGCCTACAGAGCTACGTCGACCGCCTCGGCGACCTCACCCAGGCCTGGACCGACGCCGAAGCCGGCCTGCTGCCCGACCCCCTGCCGCTCTACACGTTCACCTCCTCCGCCCTCGACGACAGCCTGGCCCCACCCGGGCACCACACCGTCTATCTGGCCTGCCCCGCCGCGCCCTCCACAGCCCGCGCCGGCTGGGACAACATCCGCGACGAGTTCGTCGAGCGCGCCATCGACACCGTCGAAGCCCGCGCCCCCGGCTTCCGCACCACCATCCAGGGCATCGCCCCCTGGACCCCCGACCTCATGGAAGCCGACCAAGCCTGGCCCGGCGGGCACCCCATGCACCTCGACATCGCCCTCGACCAACTCGGCCCCTTCCGCCCCACCCGCCGCCTCGCCGGCCACTCCACCCCCATTCCCGGCCTCTTCATCACCGGAGCCGGTACCAATCCCGCCGGCGGCATCGCCGGAACCCCCGGCAAACTCGCCGCCCAAGCCCTCCTCGAACACCGCTGAGGCGTCGCTACGGACGATGCCGGGCCCGGTGCACGGCCTCTGGAGACGTCTCCCCCGCACCACCGGGCCCCGCCGGTTCGTCCAGGTCGGTCTTCATGTCAGCTCGAAGCCGCGGGCCGGTACCTGATCTGCGCTCGGCTGGAACCCTTCGTCTCGCCGGGCTGAGAACCCGACGAAACGCTGCGATCTCAGAGCGGGCGCAGGTGCTCGATCGTGACGCGGTGCTGCTCGATCAACCGCTGGGCGATCAACGAGCGGTGGCAGGCCTCATGGTCGCGCTCGACACAGAACAGCGCTGCCGTCTCCTTGCTCGAGAGTGCCAAGACGATCGGCGTGAGGTCGGCGCGGTCGAGGATCTCGGTGGTGTAGCGGCGGGTGTACTCGGCAGCGAGCTCGCGGCGCGAGCGCTTGCCGACGCCGCGGCGGTCATCCTCGGCGTACTGGAGCTGGCGTAGCTCGGTGGTTGGGGCGAGCTCAGGGTGGTGCTCGTAGGCGATCCGGGCATGGGCGAGGGCCGCTTGCAGTCGGCGTGAGTTCGCCCAGGCGTACTCGGCGCCGCGGACAGCGCGGCGCTGGCGTACGTCGAACAGCAGACGGACGTTCGCGCTCCGCAGTTGTTGCAGGAAGGACTCGCCGTCGAAGCCATAGACGCCGATTGTCGCCATCCTGAGCACCGGAACCACCTGCCTGTCTCCCGCTTGTGCCGGGGCAACGCCGCTCATGCCGGCGGTGGCTCGATCCGCTCGATCGTGTCGACTCGGTCGATGGACCGGTCGAAGGAGGCGATCTTGCCAACACCAGTGCTCTCGGCGCAGGCCACGAGGTAGGCCTCAGCGAAGTCCACGCGATCGGTCTCGTACACCTCGACTGCCCGCAACAGCAGCGCCGGATCGACGCAGACGACCGCATCGAAGGCGACCAACGAACGCATGGCCGGCGCGACTTCCTCCCGCGGGGCCTCGTAGAACGACTCCAGGACATACACCGTCTCCGCCGCCACGAGATCGGTGAGCCACAGGTCCCGCTCGTGATCGAGGTAGGCGCTCGCCCGCGCTGCCATCTCCGGAGGGTCGCCCGTCAGGTGACGGATCAAGACGTTCGTGTCGATGAAGGCGCTCAACGTCGCGCCGCTGCCCGCTCGGACCTCGTCCGGCGGATCACCTCGTCCCATACGACGTTGCGCTTCGCCGCGGGCACTCGGATCGTTCCCGCCAGCTCGAGGAAGTCCGGGGTACGAGCCAGAACAGCCCTGTTGCCCTCGACACGGAAGACGACCCCGTCTCCTGCCTTGATCCCGAGTGCGTCACGGACCGCCTTGGGCACCGTCACCTGCCCTTTCGATGTGACCTTCGCGGCAGCGTCCACGACCGACTCCTTACTCTCGTGCTGAAGTAAGGATAACGGCATCGTGCTGGTGCTGTCGTATCGAAGGTACACAACCACCGGGCACAGCCAGCCCGCCGGCGCCCCACGCCAGCTGCAGAGCGACGTCAAGCCCACGGACGAGAGCGCCCCTGCCGCCGGCTGTACGTCGGACGGCACGCAAGCTTCGCTTGTTCGCCCACCGCCGCTCGACCGGCCGGCGTTCCCCTGTGGCGATGAGTTCGGGCCTCGGCGAGCAGTCCCATTGGTACGGAGACCGAGCATTGGCCGCGAGTACCCCCGTGGACCGATCTCCTCGGCCAATCCGTGCCGCTCGAGCTGGGCTCAGCCGACGGCGACCGCCGCATCACCACGCTCACATCGTTCGCGACCACGGCCGACGTGACGCTCGCCGAGTTGCACCTCGAGGTGATCCTGCCTGCCGACGAATTCATGGCCAAGGAGGTGCGCCGCCGATGGCGGTAACGATCGACGACGCCAGGGTGATCGCCGACACCCTCCCGCGTTCCTAGGAGGCGCTGGTGCGCGACCGGGTGAAGCTCCGTGTCGGCAGCATCGTCTATGCCGCGTTCTCCCGCGATGAGACGATCATGGGCTTCGGCTTCCCCAGAGAGGAGCGGCAGGCTCTCGTGGAGTCGGAGCCCGGGCAAGTTCCTCATGCCGCGCCCCTCCGAACTGCGGTACCGATGGGTCTGCGTCCGGCTCGACGCCATCGACCTCGACGAGCTACGAGAGCTGCTTGTCGACGCGTGGCGCATGTGCGTGCCGAAGAAGGTGGCTGCTGCCTACGAGGGCTAGCGTCGACCTGCGGGCGGCGTCCGCTCGACGTGCTGCTGGCCGAACCGATGATGTCTGCGATGCGCCGGAACCCCGCAGGGCTCCGGTCGACTTCGTGGTGGTGAAATCCGGATTCTCCGCTTGCGACTGGACGCGAGACGCGCGCTCAGAATCAGTGCGCCGCTCCGTCTGCATTGACATGAAGCTCACCGTTCAGACGTTCCTGACCCTCGACGGCGTGATGCAGGCCCCCGGGGGACCTGAGGAAGATCCCAGCGACGCCTTCGCCCACGGCGGCTGGCAGGCGCCGTTCCCCGACCCGGCCGTCGGCGAGTTCGTCACCGAGCTCAACAGCCACGCCAGCGCGTTCCTGTTCGGTCGCCGAACGTTCGACATCTTCCGCAGTCACTGGCCTGATCAGACCGATCCCGACGACCCCATTGCCACGGCGATCAACTCGCGGCCCAAGTACGTCGTGTCCAACTCGCTCAGCGAGGCCGACGCCACGTGGCGCGGCGAACACCCCGACACCGCTCGCCTGGTGGCCGGCGACGTCGTCGCGGCGGTGCAGGCGCTGAAGGACGAACCCGGCGACGAGCTTCAGATCTGGGGAAGCAGCAAACTACTCCAGACGCTGCTGCAGCACGAACTCGTCGACACGTTCCGCCTGATGACGTTCCCGGTGGTGCTCGGCTCCGGCCGGCACTTGTTCAACGACGGCATCCACCCGGCGACGATGCGCCCCGTCGACCTCACCGTGACCGAACTCGGCATCGTCCTCGGCACCTACGAACCAGCCGGTCCGGTTGGCCACGGTCATATGTAGCCGGCGGCGGAACGCGGTGCAGCGGCGCGCCGGGTTGGGCTCGGGGGGGAGGACTCGAACCCCCAACGACTGGACCAGAACCAGCTGTGTTACCGATTACACCACCCCCGATCGGTGGAGAGGACACGATACGCCAGCGTCTGCCGGGGTCGCACACTCCCTCGGGCGAGTCTCGACGCCGGCCGGCGTCAGCCCTGGATCCGGTTCTCCCGGCCGAAGCCGATGATCCGGCCGACGGACACGGCGACGGTCTCGCGCAACATGGCCCGCAGTTCGGCGCCGCCCTGGACCGGGCTGGTGCGGGTCGGGGACACTCGGGCGTCCAGGCCGACCTCGTCGGCGATGGCGGCGATACGGAAGGCATGGAACGGGTCGGAGACCAACAACACGTCGGTCACGCCCTGCGCCTTCAGGAACCGGGCCACCGCCGCAAGCTGGCCGTAGCTGTCGGTGCTGGTCGTCTCCCGCTCGACGGCGGCGCCGGGCACGCCCTTCGAGGACAGGTACGTCGCCGACGCCTCGGCTTCGGTGAAGCGGTCCCCCGGTTGCTTGCCGCCGGTCACCACGATGAGCGGGGCCAGGTCGCGTTGGTACAGGGCGATGGCGTGGTCGAGGCGGGCGGCCAGCACGGCCGAGGGCTGGCCGTCGTACTGGGCCGCGCCGAGCACCACGATCGCCTGCGCCGGCCGGGAACCGTCGCGGCCGGCCGCTCTCCAGATCTGGAGGAACGTGACCATTAGGTAGAAGACCGTGATCCCGACCAGGCCGAGGACCACCCTGAGCACGAGGCGGCGCCGGCGGCCGCCCGGGCCGAAGACCGAAGGGCCAGCCGCCCGCGTCGGGGCTCCCCCGCCGCTGCCGCCGGGCCCGGTCACTGCTGCACCATCGCTGGCGATCCCCGCTGGTGACCGGTCGACCGGGCGAGCGCCAGCGAGCCGGGCGACGATGGGCCCCGGGGGCGCAGCCCCCGAGCATGAATGGTCATGCCAGGCGGGCCCTGCCCGCCCGGAGCCGCTCGAGCGTGCGCTCCCGGCCGAGGACCGCCAACGACTGCCACAACGGAGGCCCGACGGCGCGGCCGGTGACGGCCACCCGGATCGGGGCCTGCACCTTGCGCAGCTGGGGGTGGCCGTCGTCGCCGACCAGGCCCAGCGCGACCGCCACCGCGCTCACGGCCTCCTCGATGGCGCCGGCCTCCCAGTCGACGACGACGAACCGTTCGAGGGCGGCACCGAGCACGGCGCCGGTGCTGGGGTCACGAGCGGCCTTGGCCCACGCCGCCTCGTCGATCTCGATGTCGTCGAGGTAGAGGAACCTGATGAGCCCGTCGACGTCGGCGAGGGTCTTGACCCGCTCCTGGACCATCGGGGCCATGGACCGCAAGGCGGCGATCGGCCCTTCGCCGGCGGGGAGGAAAAGGGCGGCTCGGGCCACGAACTCGCCGACGTCGAGCCGGCGGGCCCACTCGGCGTTGACGTGGTCGAGCTTGCGGCGGTCGAAGAAGGCCGGCGCCGGGTTTACGTCGCTCAGCTCGAACAAGGCCACGATCTCGTCGATCGGCCGCACCTCGACCTCGTCTGGAGGGCCCCAGCCCAACAGCGCCAGGTAGTTGCGCATGGCCTCGGGCAGGTAGCCGCCGGCCTTGTAGTCGGCGACCGACACGTCGTCGCGTCGCTTGGACAGCTTCTTGCGCTGTTCGTTCACCAGCAGGGGCAGGTGAGCGAACGTCGGGGTCAGGGCCAACCCCAGGGCGGCGCGCACGAGGAGGTACTTGGGGGTGCCGTTGACGTGGTCCTCGCCCCGGATGACGTGGGTGATCCCCATGGCCACGTCGTCGGTCACGTTGGCCAACAGGAACGTCGGCAAGCCGTTCGAGCGCAGCAGCACGAAGTCCTCGAGGTTGGCGTTCTCGAAGCTGACCTTGCCCCGGATGACGTCGTCCCAGGCCGTCACACCGTCGTCGGGAGAACGGAACCGGAGGGCAAGGCCGACGCCGCCGGCGAGCCCACGGTCGCGGCAGAAGCCGTCGTAGGCCCCGCCCGACGCCCGGTTACGTTCGGCGACCTCGCCGGGGGCGCAGTCACACCAGTAAGCGTGGCCGGTCTCGTCGAGACGGTCCGCCGCCGCCCGGTGCTCGGCGAGGCGGTCCGACTGGTGCAGGGCGTCGCCGTCCCAGTCGAGGCCCAGCCATTCGAGCATGTCGACGATGTTGGCGGTCAGTTCGGGGCGGTTGCGCTCGGCGTCGGTGTCCTCGATGCGCAGCAGGAACTCTCCGCCCTGGCTGCGGGCGAACAGCCAGTTGAACAAGGCCGACTGGGCCGAGCCCACGTGGAGGTACCCGGTGGGGGAAGGCGCGAATCGGCACCGGGGACGGGGCTCGACCATCGCGCCCGAGGCTACCGGCCCCTTACGCCCCGGCCAGGGACGCCCGCCGGCTCGGCGAGGGCCCGCTTGCTATTCAGACGAGAGCGGGTTGCGGCCGAGGAAGGCCAGGAGGCGGACCTGGGCGTTGACGCCGTCGGGCACCGGTACCCGCACCCCGAACTGGTCGCCGGCGCGCAGGTTGGCCTCCAGCTTGACGACCCGCTCGTAGACCTCGACGCAGAGGAAGGGGTCGAGCGTCTCGTCCGCCCCCACCGCCCGGGCCACGTCCCACGTGTGCACGAGGGTGTCCATGGTGAGCACCGGGACGAAGCCCGCGAGCGGGATACCACCCATGCCGACCCAGGGCAGGCGCACGGCCTGGTCCCGGACGCCGTCGAGGACGAGCCCCTCGCTCACCGCGTCGCGGGCGGCATCCCAAGGACATCGAGGGTCCAGGGCCCGGCCGAGGGCCGCCGCCACCGCCCGGTGGATGAGGGTGACGTGCTCGATCACGTCAGCGGCCGTCCACCCGGCGCACGGGCTGAGAGCCTGCCCCTTGTCGCCCACGGACTCGACGGCAGCGTCGAAGCCCCGACAGGCCTTGAAGTAGCTGCCGATGGGGTCGGGGCCGGGGATCTCCTCGATCTCGGGGATGCTCACGACCCTGGCTCGTCACGGTCGACGACCATGTCCCAGCGGTCCCGGTAACGGGCGCCGACCGCATCCGGCGTCAACCGGAGGATCGCGTCGGGCACGGTGTCGACGATGGCACGCCGGGCGGAGTACTGGCCGGCGTGGCCCACCTCGCGGAACAGGCGCTGGCGTAGTTCCCGCACGCCCGAGGGGGCGTCGTCGTCGAGGTAGCCCCACACGGTGAAGGCGACGGTCCAGTCGTGGACCGTCGGCGCCCGACCGAACAGCGAGGCCCGCTTGAGCGCGACGCCCAGGCAGCCGGCTATGACGTCGGCCCGGTGCTCGCCGGCGTCCAGGTGCAGGGCCCCGTCGAACTGCCGGGCCAACGACAGGGCGTAGCCCTGGTCGGGGCCGGGGCTACCGAAACCGTCGCCGTGAGGCTGACCGGCCCCGTCGAGGTCGCCGGGCCTCGCCGCCCTCCACCCTCCGGCCCGCAGTGGCGGCGAGACGTAGGCCCGGGCCTCCGACAGCGGCGTACGGGGCACGAACTCAGGCGCAGCCATGGGCGCATGGTAATTGGCGGTAGCGCCGGCGTTCCCCGGCCAGGTGGGCCGGGCGGGGCCGCGCCTGCGCTGGCGCTTCGGCGCTCGCATCGGTGGGAAACGAGCGTCGGGACAGCCACCGCGCCGCTCGGATGGCGCCCGCATCGATGGCGACGGTCCGGCGCTCGCTTCAGTGGGCCGGCGCGTCCATCACTCCTGAGGGACTGGCCGCGAGCCGGCGTTGGCGGGGGATGCCGGCGTCAACGAGCCGCCTTGAGAAGGCCGAAGACGAGGGCATCCGACAGCGCCTGCCAACTGGCCTCGATGATGTTGGACGACACCCCGATCGTGGTCCAGACGTCGTCGCCGTCGGTCGATTCGATCAGTACCCGCACGACGGCATCGGTGTCGGCAACGTTGTCGAGGATCCGCACCCGGTAGTCGGTCAGGTGGATCTGCTCGAGCCCGACGATGGCGCCGGCAACCGCGCTGCGGAAGGCGGCGTCGAGGGCGTTGACGGGGCCGTTGCCCTCGCCCACCGCCACCCGGCGGTCGTCACCGACCCAGACCCGCATGGTGGCCTCGGTCTCTACCCCGCTCTCGCGGTGGTAGGTCGTGACCCGGTAGTGCTCGAGACGGAAGAACGACTGTTCCCACCCCGCGGCCCGGCGCATGAGCAACTCGAGCGAGGCGTCGGCCGCCTCGAACACGAACCCTTCGGACTCGAGCCGCTTGAGCTCCTCGGTCAGCTCGGCCGCGGCCCGGTCGTCGAGGTCGACGCCGAACTCCTTGGCCTTCATGGCCATGCCGGCCCGGCCGCCGAGGTCGGACACCAGGACACGGGTGTGGTTGCCGACGAGGCCGGGGTCGACGTGCTCGTAGGTGGCGCTGCCGGCCTTGCCCAGGGCGGAGGTGTGCAGGCCGCCCTTGTGGGCGAAGGCCTGCGAGCCGACGTAGGGATCGGCCTCGTGGGGAGGGAGGTTCACCAGCTCGGCCACGTGGCGGGACACGGCGGTGAGCCGTTCGAGCCTGCCCTCGGGCAGGCAGCGGACGCCGAGCTTGAGCTCGAGGTCGGGGACACAGGTCATGAGGTTGGCGTTGCCGGTGCGCTCGCCGTAGCCGTTGACGGTGCCCTGCAGGTGGGTGGCGCCGCCGACCACCGCCGCCACCGAGTTGGCCACCGCGCAGCCCGAGTCGTTCTGGGTGTGGATACCGATGGTCAGGTCGCGGCCGAAGTAGGCGTGGACCTCCCCCACGATGCGCTGCACCTCGTGGGGAAGCGACCCGCCGTTGGTGTCGCACATGACCAGGACCTCGGCGCCGTTGGCCGCCGCCGCCTCGAGCACCCGGAGCGTGTACTCGGGGTTGTGCTTGTAGCCGTCGAAGCAGTGCTCGGCGTCGAAGAACACCCGCATACCGGTGGAGGCGAGGAACTGCACCGAGTCGGCCACCATGGCCACGCCCTCGTCGAGGGTGGTGCCGAGCGCCTCGGTGACGTGGAAGTCCCACGACTTGCCCACGATGCACGCCACCGGCGCACCCGATTCGGCCAGCACCCGCAGGGTCGGGTCGGTGTCGGCCCGGCCCACCGGCCGGCGGGTGGAGCCGAACGCCACCAGGTCGGCGGTGACGAAGTTCAGCTCCGTTCGGGCCCGCCGGAAGAACTCCTCGTCCTTCGGGTTGGCCTGCGGGTAGCCGCCTTCGACGAAGGCGACCCCGAGCCAGTCGAGCTGCTCGGCGATCCGCAGCTTGTCCTCGACGGTGAGGGAGATGCCCTCGAACTGGGCACCGTCGCGCAGGGTGGTGTCGAAGATGTCGACGGCGGCGGGCAGCACGATGCCGCCCGCCCGGGGGTCAGGTACCGACATGTTCGACCCACTCCTTGTACTTGGGGACCTGGCCCCGCACGACCTTGCCGAACTCGGTGGCGATGGCCTGGGTCATCGGGCCGGGGCACGGGAGCGGGCGGTCGTCGACCGAGTTCACCGCCGACACCTCGGCCGCGGTACCGCACACGAACATCTCCTCGGCGATGTAGAGGTCGCTGCGGGCGATGTCGGAGAAGCGGACGTCGAAGCCGTGGTCGCGGGCGATGTTGAACACCGTGTCCTGGGTGATGCCCTCGAGGGCGCCGGCCGACAGCGGCGGGGTGAGCAGCACCCCGTGGCGGGCGACGAAGATGTTCTCGCCGGTGCACTCGGACACGAGGCCGTTGGCGGCGAGGATGATGGCCTCGTCGTAGCCGGCGTTGAGGGCTTCGACCTTGGCCAGCGACGAGTTGGCGTAGTTGCCGGTCGTCTTCGACGCCGGCGGCATGGCGTTGTGGCCGTGGCGCTGCCACGACGAGATCTTCATGCGCACGCCCTTGGTGGCGGCGTCGTCGCCGAGGTAGGCGCCCCAGGGCCAGCAGGCGATGGCGACGTCGACGGTGCACGGCAGCGTGTTGAGCCCCATCTCGCCGTAGCCGTAGTAGGCGATCGGGCGGATGTAGCACGAGCCCAGGCCCGTCTCCCGCACCGTCAACTTGGTGGCCTCGATCAGCTCGTCGACCGTGTACGGCAGCGGCATTCCCATGATGCGGGCGGAGTTGGCCATCCGCTGGATGTGGTCGGTGAGGCGGAACACCGCCGCACCCTGGTCGGTCTCATAGGCCCGGATGCCTTCGAACACGCCCATGCCATAGTGCAAGGTGTGGGTGAGGATGTGGATCTTGGCGTCGTCCCAGGCGACGAGCTCGCCGTTCATCCAGATCCGCGGGGTCGGGGTGATGGGCATGGGTGTCCGCCTCCTTAGAGCCGGGCGGCGACGAGGTCGCCGATCTCCGAAGTGGTCCCGGCGAGCGCGGCCGGTTCGCTGCAAGCCTTGCGGATGCGGGCGGCGGCGTAGCCCTCGCCCAAGAAGTCGAGCATCATCGCCGCCGACAGGATGGCGGCCACCGGGTTGGCCTTCTGTTGGCCGGCGATGTCGGGGGCCGAGCCGTGCACCGGTTCGAACATCGACGGGCCGGTCCGGCCGGGGTTGAGGTTGGCCGACGACGCCAGCCCGATCCCCCCCGAGACCGCGCCTGCGAGGTCGGTGAGGATGTCCCCGAACAGGTTGTCGGTGACGATCACGTCGTACTGGTGGGGTGACTGCACGAGGTGGATGCAGGCGGCGTCGACGTGGTTGTAGCCGGTGGCCACGTCGGGGAACTCCGAGGCGACGAGGTCGAAGGTGCGCTGCCACAGGTCGCCCGAGAACGTCAGCACGTTGGTCTTGTGCACCAAGGTCAGACGGCGCCGGGGACGGCTGCGGGCCAGCCCGAACGCGTACCGCACGCAGCGCTCGACGCCGTGGCGGGTGTTGACCGAGCCCTGGGTGGCGATCTCGAGCGGGGTGCCCTTGCGCAGGAAGCCACCCTCGCCGGCGTAGGTGCCCTCGGTGTTCTCCCGGATGACGATGAAGTCGATGTCACGCTCGGGGTGCAGGAACGGGCGTTGGTTGACGTACAGGTCGAGCTCGAACCGCATCTTGAGCAGGAGGCCCCGCTCGATGACCCCGGGGGGGACGCCGGGCGTGCCCACCGCCCCGAGGAACAGGGCGTCGAGGTGGCGCCACTCGTCGAGGACCTCGTCGGGCAGCACGGTGCCGTCGCGCAGGTAGCGGGCGCCGCCGAGGTCGTAGTCCACGGTGTCGAGCTCGACGCCGGCGGCGGCGACCACCTTCAACGCCTCGGGCACGACCTCTGTCCCGATCCCGTCGCCAGGGATCACTCCGATCTTGTGGGTCAAACCGTCTCCTCAGGCCGCGAAAACTGAAGAACCGTCCACCGAGGTGGACGGTCTGGTGCGCACGCGAGGCTCGCGTGCGCTACACGATGATGACTACGACGAAGCCGGAGTAGCCGGGCACGGTGCACAGTGTGCTTAGGCGCGGCCCAGGCGTCAACCCGTGAGAGCTGTCGTCCGGCTGCGACTGCCTAACCTGGGCCGATGGCCGAGACACAACACCTGTCCCGCGAAGCCTTCGAACGCCTGCGCGCCGAACACCTGGACCTCACCACCCGAGGCCGGGTGGACATCGCCCGCAAGATCGAGACGGCCCGCGAGCTCGGCGACCTCTCCGAGAACGGCGACTACCACGCCGCCAAGGAGGAGCAGGGGAAGATGGAAGGGCGGATCCTCCGTCTCGACGCCATCATCAAGAACGCCGAGATCGTCGAGGGCGGCGGCGGCGACGCCGTCCAGGCCGGATCGGTGGTCGAGATCCGCTACCACGGCGACGAGGCCACCGAGCGCTACCTCATCGGCTCGATCGAAGAGCAGCACGACGACACCCTCGACGGCGTCATCTCCCCCGGTTCGCCCCTGGGCCGCGCCTTGATGGGGGCCAAGGCCGGGGACGTGGTCGACTTCGAGACGCCCCGGGGGACCCAGAAGGTCGAGGTCGTCGGCATCTCATGAGCCGGCCGCAGACCTTGAGCGAGAAGGTGTGGGACCGCCACGTGGTGCGGGCCGAGACGGGCCAACCCGACCTGCTGTACATCGACCTGCACCTGGTCCACGAGGTGACCTCGCCGCAGGCCTTCGACGGCCTGCGCCTGGCCGGGCGCACGGTGCGCCGGCCCGACCTCACCGTGTGCACCGAGGACCACAACGTCCCCACCGCCGATACCGACCAGCCCATCGCCGACGCCGTCAGCCGCAAGCAGGTCGACACGCTGAGGGCCAACGTGGCCGAGTTCGGCCTCACCCACTTCCCGATGCGCGACCCGGGCCAGGGCATCGTGCACATCATCGGCCCCGAGCAGGGCTGGACCCTGCCGGGGATGACCATCGTGTGCGGCGACAGCCACACCTCGACGCACGGGGCCTTCGGCGCCCTCGCCTTCGGCATCGGCACCAGCGAGGTCGAGCACGTCCTCGCCACCCAGACCCTGCCCCAGCAGCCGGGGCGCACGCTGGCCGTCACCGTCGGCGGCGACCTGCCCCCGGGCTCGACGGCCAAGGACGTCATCCTCGCCATCCTCGGTCGCATCGGCACCGGTGGCGGCATCGGCCACATCGCCGAGTACCGCGGCGCGGCCATCCGGGCGCTGTCGATGGAGGGCCGGATGACGGTGTGCAACATGTCGATCGAGGCCGGCGCCAAGGCGGGCATGATCGCCCCCGACGACGTGACCTTCGACTACCTCGCCGGGCGCGCCCACGCCCCCGCCGGCGCCGCCTGGGATGCGGCGGTGCAGGACTGGCGGTCGCTGGTGACCGACGACGACGCCAGCTTCGATCGCGAGGTTGCCCTCGACGCCGCCGAGATCCACCCCCACGTTTCCTGGGGCACCAACCCCGGCCAGGTGGTAGCGATCACCGGCTCGGTGCCCGACCCCGACGGCTTCGCCGATGCCGGCGCCCGCTCGGCCGCGGCGCGGGCGCTCGAGTACATGGGGCTTACCGCCGGCCAGCCGATCCGCGACATCGCCGTCGACACGATCTTCATCGGCTCGTGCACCAACGGCCGAATCGAGGACCTGCGGGCGGTGGCGGCGGTGGCCCGGGGCCGGCGGGTGGCGTCGGGCGTGCGCACCCTGGTGGTGCCGGGCTCGTGGGCGGTGAAGGCGCAGGCCGAAGCCGAAGGCCTCGACGTCGTGCTCACCGACGCCGGCTTCGACTGGCGTGACCCGGGATGCTCGATGTGCCTGGCCATGAACCCGGACAAGCTGGCACCGGGCGAGCGGTGCGCGTCGACGTCCAACCGGAACTTCGAGGGCCGCCAGGGCCGCGGCGGCCGGACCCATCTGGTGTCGCCCGCCGTCGCCGCCGCCACCGCCATCAAGGGCGCCTTCGCCACCCCCGAGGAGCTCGGCTGATGGAGGCGGTCAGGATCGTCCAAGGCACCGCCGTCCCCCTCGACCGCAGCGACGTCGACACCGACCAGATCATCCCCAGCGACTGGCTGAAGCGGGTCGAACGCACCGGCTTCGAACGGGGGCTGTTCTCGGAGTGGCGCGACGACCCCGGCTTCGTGCTCAACGACGAGCGCTTCGCCGGAGCCACCGTGCTGGTGGCGGGGCCAAACTTCGGCACCGGGTCGTCACGGGAGCACGCGGTGTGGGCCATCCAGCAGTACGGGTTCAAGGCGGTCATCAGCCCCCGCTTCGGGGACATCTTCCGCAACAACTCGGCCAAGAACGGCCTGGTGTCGGTGGTGGTCGACGCCGAGACCGGCGAACGCCTGCTGCGGGCGGTGCAGGACGACCCGACGCTCGAGCTGCTGATCGACGTGGAGCGGCGCACCCTCGAGGCGCCGGCGCTGGGGCTCTCGGTCGAGTTCCCCCTCGACGATTCGGTGCGCCAACGGTTCCTGGCCGGCCTCGACGACATCGGCATCACCCTCGAGCACGCCGACGACATCGGTGCCTACGAGGCCGATCGGCCGGCGTGGCTGCCGGCCGCGAGCTGAGCGGCGTCGCCCCTCACCCTCCCGCTTCGGCGCCGCTGGTACGGGTCAGACCGAGGGGAGTAGGACGATCGACGCTCGGACGCTGTTGTCGCCGGCCACGGAGGGATAGGAGCGGGCCACCTTGTCGCACAGGTCGAGCATCTGGTCCTGCTTGGGCCGGCCAGCCCGGAAGGCGAAGAACTCGAACGTGGGGGCGGCGTGGCCGCCGGGCACGGCCTGGCGCACGAGCAGGTCGGCTATCGGGAACAGGACGCCTTGCATGGCGGTCAGGTACGACCGCTCGAGCTGCCAGCGGGCCGACGCGTGCCGTTCGTCGGCCGGCGTGGCGTAGAGGGCGTCGACCATGGCCAGCAGGTAGCAGTAGCCGGCGTTGAACAGCCGGGCCAGGTCGGCGACCGGGGCCGGGTACTGGGTCGCTTTGGGGTTGTCGGGCACGGGCCAGACGGCGCCGATCCCGTCGATCCCCTCGGCGATGGCCTTGAACCGGGCGTAGTGCGACTGCTCGTCGAGGCCGAGCTGGGGGGCAGCCGGGTCGAGCGGGACCTGCAGGCGGCCGGGGCTGGTGCCCTCACCTTGGACGACGATCGTATCGATGGCCTCGAGAGCGGTCACGAGGTCTGACACCACCACCGGCTGACCGCCGCCGTCTTGGTTGTAGTACCCGGCGGCGAACTGCAGGTCGGTTTGGGGATTGGCGAACAGGTCGGGGCCGGCCAGGGTCTCGAACCCGAGCCGGATCGCTTCGTAGAACTGGCCCAACGTGTTGTACTGGTCGGGTTGGGGTGGCCCGTCGGCGGTCATGGGCCGCTCGAGGGGCATGAAGACGTCGTGCATGAGTGCGGGCGAGCAGGCCGACAGACGGAGCTCGAGCGGTGGGACGCGATGGAGCATGGGCGTCGGGTACGTCGGCACGAATGCCTTGTCGTAGAACGCGATCCGGTCCCCCCCGCCGACGGCCACGAGGAGATTGCGGGCCAGGCTGAGGTGCAGCATCTCCTCGATGACGACGGCTCGGATGGCGCGGAAGGCGGACTGCCCCGGCGACCACTGCGAATAGCTCTGGGCCCGGATCGAATAGCCGGCGTACAGGTACAGCGGGATGGTCGACAGCTCCACTTGGGCCGCCTGGTACAGGTGGTCGCGCAGCGACTCGATCGTGGTGATCGGGCCGGTCGTGAGCGGGCGTGGCGTCTTCACCGGGGCCTTGCCTCCCCCTCCTGTTTCGCCGTCTCCCCGGCCGCGTTGACGGCGAGGGCGAAGAACCCTTGGCCCGCCCACGAACGCGCCCATTGCCGGGCCGGCCGGTCCTCCTCGGTCGCCGCCTCACCGAAGACGACGCCGGCCACCAGGGCACCGAGCAGGGCGTGCTGGGCGACGTCGAGGACGGTGATCGTCACGTCGTAGTGGCGCCGGCACAGCGCCAAGTAGCTGGGCTGGGCCGCGGGCAGGGGTGGACGATCGCCTCGCCGCACCGCGACGAGGTAGGGCCCGACGGGGTACCGAGCCGCCATCAGGGCCAGGCACGGCGCCGCCTGGAACGTCAGGCCGGGCCAAGTGTTGCCGTCGGCCGGGCCCGGGAGATCGCCCGGATCGACCACGGGGCCGCCTTCGGTGCCCGGCCCCTCGAGGGCGACGTTGAAGGCACGCTCGAGGCGGGCCAGGTCGACCAGGAAGTCGGGCCACGCCTCCCGGGCGCCGGCCGGCTGGTCGGCGTCGGGCCGGGTGCGGGCGAGGTGCTCGGCCCAGCGGTCGTCGAGATCGGCCAGCGTGCGGCCACTCGGGGGGTTGTGGTGCAGGTAGTCGCGGGCAAAGGCGTCGAACAGGTCGTCGCCCAGCGCGTGGCGCAGGCCCAGGTGCTGCGACCGGAGGCACTCGACCAACCGGGCCCGGACGCCTCGCTGGTATACGGCCAGGCGCTCGCCTTCGCCCAAGCGCGCCGAGCGGGTGACGACCCGCTGGGCGGTCCCGGCCCACGGGCTGCTCGCCTCCCCTTCGTCGAGGGAGCCGAGCAGGGCGTCTTGCATCCAGGCCTGGAGCTGGCCCAGGTCGAGGGGCCGGTCCACGGCACCGTTCATGCCGGCACCGGCTCGGGTCGCGCCGGAGGCGGGCCGAACGCGGCGCGAGCGTGGCCGAGCTCGTCGACCAGCGCGGCGAACGGCGGTAGTCGGTCGTCCCACTCGAGAACGGTGGGGACCGGCCCCAGCCGCGACACGGCCAGCCGGTAGAGGTCCCACACCGGGCCTGCCACCGGGCCGTCGTGAGAGTCGACGAGATGGGTCCCGAGGTCGCGGTGGCCGGCGACGTGGATCTCGACGACCCGGTCGGCGGGTACCTGGCGCACGAGCTCGGCGGGATCGAGGTCGTTGTTGACGCCCGACACGTAGGCGTTGTTCACGTCGAGCAGCAGCCCGCATCCGGCCTCGTCGGCCAGCCGGGCCAGGAACTCGCCCTCGGTCATGGTCGATCGGCAAAAGCCCAGGTATCGGCTCGGGTTCTCGAGCACCAAGGGTCGTTCCAGGACGTCCTGGACCGTGCGCACCCGGCGGGCGACGTGAGCCAGTGTCTCTTCGTCGAAGGGGACCGGAAGCAGGTCATGGGCATTCAGGCCCCCGACCCCGGTCCAGCACAGGTGATCAGACACCCAGCGGGCGCCCACACCGTCGGCCAAGGCCCTGAGGCCTCGCAGATAGGCGGCGTCGAGGGCGTCGACGCTGGCAATCGACATCGAAACGCCGTGGAGCACGATTGGGTACCGCTCGGCCACCTGGTCGAGCAGGTACCGCGGCCGTCCCTGCGAACCCAGGAAGTTCTCCGAGATCACCTCGAAGAAGTCGACCTCCGGCGCATCGTCGACCACGTGGCGAAGATGGGCATGACGCAGGCCGAGGCCCATCGCCGCCGGCGCCGGCAGCTCGCCCGCTCCGCCGGTCACGGCGCCGGCTTGGGCCGCGCCCGCTTGGACCGCCGCGGTGCCGGCGCCGCCGGGTGGAACCGAGCGCGGGCGTAGCTCGGGACCTCGTCGTCGGGGACCCCTTCGCCGGGGGAGGGCCCGAACGGCACGCCGGCCTCGTACATCCGGGTCTCGAACCGCGCCCGGGCGAGCTTCCAAACGTTCTTGCCCTTGTTCGAACCGGCAGAGCTGACCCGGCTCACGTTGATCGGCGTGGCGCAGCTGCCGTTGTAGACGCAGGACTGGTCGCCGGGCTTGGCTTGTTCGGCCTCGGACCCGAGGAAGCCACAGCCCCCCTGCCCCCGGCAGGCGTTGGCGCCGTGGCACTCGTGGTACGAGGTGGCGCACTCACCCATGCCCGCCATCTCGCCGCTGCCGTTGACGCCGTGGCCCTTGCAGGCGTTGAGGCCCATGCAGACGTGCAGTTCGACCAGGTCCGCCTCGGCACCCCCGATTGCCTGGGGCGCGGTACCGGGTGTCTCGCCGGAAGCTTTGCCCACCGCATGTGACCGTTCCCGCGGTGTGGCTGCCTGTCCTCGGCCCGGTAACCCTGTACGCCGGGACCCATCGTCGTCCATCGCCTTCCCGCCTTGCGTCGACCAATGTGCGACTGGGCCGATTGGCGGACACTCACCTGAGTCGGCGTCACGCCCCGGCCATCACCGTCCTGCTCATATGCGATCCTGGAGCCCGCTCGAGCCTTCCCATAGATCGTTCTCCGCTACGCCGAGAGATTGTATTACCGCATTTGGTCGTGCGTCAACGGTGCCGTCGCCACCGTCGAGACCGCCGGGCGGGCTCGAAATCGACGGCCCCCGCCCCGTTTGCAGACAGGCCCAACGTCGATCCGACCAGAGCACTCGGGGCTCAACGTCAGCCCGGGAACGCCGGTAACCCGTCGTCGAGCCACGCCGCCAGCGTCGGGGTCACGTCGCGCCCCGCGACCTCGTTGGCCAGCGTCTCGAAGTCAGCGCGGGACGCGGCCTGGCCGCCGAAGCGCGAGACCCACTGGCGCAACAGGGCGGAGAACGGCGCCGGACCGATCTCGGCCCGCAGGGCGTACAGGGCGAGGGCGCCCCGCAGGTACACCGAGGCGCCGAACAGGTCCTCCACGCCGGGGTCGGTGGGCGGCGGCAGGTCGGCTGCCGCCGCCTGGTCGTAGGCGAAGGCCGCACTCTGGGCCAGGGGGCGGCCCCGGCCGTGCTCGTCCCACATCCACTCCGCGTAGGTGGCGAAACCCTCGTTGAGCCAGATGTCCTCCCACGACGACAGCGTCACGTGGTTGCCGAACCATTGGTGGGCCGCCTCGTGGGCGACGACCGCCTCGTGGGTGGGGCCGCCGAAGATCGAGAACGTCTGGCATTCGAGGGCGGACCCGCCGAGACCGTCGGGCACCACGATCCCGCCGTAGACGTCGAAGGGGTAGGGCCCGAACTCGGATGCGAAGTAGTCGATCATCTCGCCCTGGCGTTCGAACGGTCCGGCCGCCGCCGGGTCGTCGACGGGGAACGCGTTGCGGATCGGCACGCCGCCGGCGGTCAGCTGGGTCGGCGTGAGCTCGTAGGCACCGACGACCACAGTGGCCAGGTACGAAGCCATGGGCGAGCGCAGGTCCCAGGTCCAGGTGACACTGCCGGCGCCGTCGGGGACGGCGCTGATCAGCTCGCCGTTGGCCAGCGCGGCGGTGCCCTCGGGGACCGAGACCCGAAACGTGTAGGCGGCCTTGTCGGTGGGATGGTCGTTGGCCGGGAACCACCGCGACGCGCCGTCGGGTTCGCCGATGACCACGCTGCCGTGGTCGGTGTCGACCCAGCCCACGTCGAGGGGCACCGACGGCGCCGCCAGCGCTCCCGGGACGCCGCCGTAGGTGACGACGGTGCTGAAGCCCTGGCCGGCGGCGAGCGGCGCGACCGGGGTGACCACCAGCTCGGCGCCGGCCCGCTCGAAGGCGGCGCCGGCGCCGTCGACGACGACGGACCCGACGTCGAAGCCCTCGAGGTCGAGGTTGAAACGGCTCAGCCCGGTGCGGGCGGTGGCCGCCACCGTGACCACACCGTCGAGCCGGTTGGTTCCCGGGTCGACCACGAGGTCGAGGCGGTAGTGGCCGACGTCGTAGCCGCCGTTGCCGAGCCCGGGGAAGTAGGGGTCGCCCACGCCCGGCTCCCCCACGACGGGGGGAACCGTCGACGGAGGGGGTGTTGCCGCCGAGCCGGCACAGCCGCCGACGATCGCCAGCACCACGACGACCGCAACGGCCCGGCGAGCTCCCACCGGGCCGAGAGTACGGCTGGCCCCGGGCTCCCAAGGGTCAGGAGCCCTAAGAGCGTGCTGGCCTGGGGATCGACTCGCTCGGACGTCGCCGTCGCGGCCGCCAGGCCGCCGGCGACAGTCTGCGAAGGCAGGAGCGAAGCGACGCCCGCAGCAGACCAAACCAGCAACGCCGTCGCGGCCGCCAGGCCGCCGGCGACAGTCTGCGAAGGCAGGAGCGAAGCGACGCCCGCAGCCGACGGCTAGCTCAGGTCTCCAAGCGGTCGAGGGCGCCGAGGACGGCCCGCAGCGAAGCGGTGAGGATGCTGTCGTCGAGGCCGATGCCCCAGCGCACGGTGCCGTCGACGCCCTGGGCCTCGACGTAGGCCACCGCGGTGGCGTCGGTGCCCGCCGAGAGGGCGTGCTCGGCGTAGTCGACGATCTCGAGGTTCACGCCGAGGTCGGTCTGCAGGGCGTGCACGAAGGCGGCGATAGGGCCGTTGCCGGTGCCGGTCACCGTGCGCCGCTCGTCGCCCACCTGGACCTGGGCGGTCACCGAGGCGCCGTCGTCGTTGGTGGTGGTCTCGAAGGAGACGAGCTGGTACCGGGGCGACTCGGGCAGGTACTGGCGGCGGAACACGTCCCACATGGCGGTGGGGGTGATCTCGGTGCCGGTGTCCTCGGTGACGTGCTGGATGGTCTTGGAGAACTCGATCTGCAGCCGGCGGGGCAGGTCGTAGCCGTGCTCGGCCTTCATGATGTAGGCGACGCCGCCCTTGCCCGACTGGCTGTTGACCCTAATCACGGCCTCGTAGCTGCGGCCCAGGTGCTTGGGGTCGATGGGCAGGTAGGGGACGTCCCAGAAGGCGTAGTCCTCCGAGATGGCCTCGACGCCCTTCTTGATGGCGTCCTGGTGCGAGCCGGAGAAGGCGGTGTAGACGAGGTCGCCGACGTAGGGGTGGCGAGGGCCGACCGGCAGGCGGGTGCAGTACTCGGAGGTACGGCGGATGGCGTCGATGTCGCTGAAGTCGAGCCCGGGGTCGACGCCCTGGCTGAACATGTTGAGGGCCAGGGTGACGATGTCGACGTTGCCGGTGCGCTCCCCGTTGCCGAACAGGGTGCCCTCGACGCGGTCGGCCCCCGCCATCAGCCCGAACTCGGCGGCGGCCACGGCCGTGCCCCGGTCGTTGTGGGGGTGGACCGACAGCACGATCCTGTCCCGGTCGCGGACGTGGGTGTGGAAGTACTCCATCACGTCGGCGTAGATATTGGGCGAGTAGTTCTCGACCGTGGCCGGCAGGTTGAGGACGATGGGACGGTCGGTGGTGGGCTCGATGACCTCCATCACCGCCTCGCAGATCTCCACCGCGAAGTCGATCTCGGTACCGGTGAAGCTCTCGGGGCTGTACTCGTAGCGCACGTCGAGGTCGACGGTGTCCTCGAGCTTGCGGCACAGGCGGGCGGCGTCGACGGCGATCTGGACGATGCCGGCCCTGTCCTGGCGGAAGACGACCCGGCGCTGCAGCTCCGACGTCGAGTTGTAGAAGTGCAGGATGGCCTGGGGGGCGCCCCGCAGCGCCTCGTAGGTGCGCTCGATGAGGTCCTGGCGGCACTGGACGAGGACCTGCACGGTGACGTCGGCGGGGATGCGGTCCTCGTCGATGAGGCGGCGGATGAAGTCGTAGTCGGTCTGGGAGGCGGACGGGAACCCGACCTCGATCTCCTTGAAGCCGATGCCGACCAGGGTCTCGAACATCCGCAGCTTGCGGTCCGGGTCCATGGGGTCGATGAGGGCCTGGTTGCCGTCGCGCAGGTCGACCGAGCACCACCGGGGCGCGACCTCGATCTGCTGGCTGGGCCAGCGCCGCCCGGCCAGGTCGAGGGCGAGGGGACGGAACGGCCGGTACTTCTCGAACGGCATGGTCCTGGTCGTCACCGGATCGGCGGGCATCGCAACGGTTCCTTCGGTCGGAGGGGCGAAAACTGAAGAACCCCCTGCTTCTGCAGGGGGTTCGGCGGCGCGGGTATGGGGCGTCGCCGTTACGTAAGGAGGAGGTCCAGGGCAAAGCGAGTCATACCGGGGACCAGAGTGCCAGGCCTGCCGCCGTCGCGTCAAGCACCGGTTCGTGACCGGCCGGCGTCAGCCGGCGGAGATGGTGTGGACCGAGCGGATCCCGTCGGTGGCCCGTAGCCGTTCGACCACGGCCGGGGGCACCGGCTTGTCGGTGGCCAGGAC
Organism: Acidimicrobiia bacterium; assembly: GCA_052387955.1. Taxonomy (GTDB): domain Bacteria; phylum Actinomycetota; class Acidimicrobiia; order Acidimicrobiales; family JACDCH01; genus JBQTIQ01. The sequence goes on from JBQTIQ010000058.1 coordinate 36,413, forward strand.
CTGCATGGCGGCGGCGCCGTCGGACTGATGGCCGAGGTGCATGTCGTCGACGTTGATGTCGGCCTCGGCCAGGGCCGTCGTGACCAGGGCGATCATGCCGGGCACGTCGTCGTTGCGCACCAACAGCATGTGACGGGTCGGCGGTACGTCGACCGACAGGTCCTCGATCATCACGATGCGGGCGTCGCCGCGCAGCCCCACCAGCGTGCCCGAGACGGCGTGGCCGCCGCCCCGCACCGTCACCAGGTTGATGTAGTCCTGGGCCGTCTCGGTCGACGACGCCTGTACCTCGACGCCCCGCTCGGCGGCGATCTGGGGGGCGTTGACGTAGGTCACCGGCTCCTCGGTGATGCCACCGAAGACGCCCTTGAGGACGGCCAGGGTGAGGATCCTGGTGTCGTAGCCGGCCAGCTGGCCGTGGTAGCCGACCTCGAGCACGGGAGGTACCCCCTCGTCGAGGCCGACGAAGAGCCGCCCGAGCCGTTCGGCCAGAGGCAGGAAGGGGCGAACGGTCTCGGACGCCTCGGCGGCGTTGACGTTGACCGCGAAGGGCACGAAGTCGCCGGCCAGGGCCAGCTGCACCATGTCAGCGATGGCGTCGCCGGCCTTGCCCTGGGCCTCGCGGGTCGACGCCCCGAGGTGGGGGGTCACGACCACCTGGGAGAGCTCGAAGAGAGGCGAGGCCGTCATCGGCTCCTCGCTGAACACGTCGAGGGCGGCGCCGGCGATGTGGCCGGACCGGATGGCCTCGGCCAACGCGTCCTCGTCGATGATGCCGCCCCGGGCCACGTTGACGATCCGGGCGCCGGGCTTGGCCTGGGCCAGCATCTCCTTGCCGATGAGCCCCATCGTCTCGGGGGTCCGGGCGACGTGCACGGTGATGAAGTCGGCGCGGGCCATGAGCGTCTCGAGCTCGACCAGCTCGACGTTGAGCTGGGCCGCCCGCCCCGCCGACACGAACGGGTCGTAGGCCACCAGGCGCATACCGAAGGCCGAGGCCCGCTGCGCCACCAGCTTGCCGATCCGGCCCAGGCCCACGATGCCGAGCGTCTTGTCCGACAGCTCGACCCCTTCCCAGCGGCTGCGCTCCCACCGGCCGGCGACCAGGGCAGCGTGGGCCTGGGGGACATTGCGGGCCTGGGCCAGCAGCAGGGCCAGGGTGTGCTCGGCCGCCGACAGCACGTTGGACTGGGGAGCGTTGACGACCATGACGCCGCGGGCGGTGGCGTGCTCGACGTCGACGTTGTCGAGGCCGATGCCGGCCCGGCCCACCACCATGAGGTCGCGGCCGGCGTCGAGGACGGCGGCGGTGACCTTGGTGGCCGAGCGGATGACGAGGGCATGGGCGCCGTCGACGGCCTCGATCAGCTGCTCCGGCGACAGTCCGAGCTGGACGTCGACGACGTGGCCGGCGGCCCGGAGGCGGTCGAGACCGGCCTCGGCGATCTCCTCGGTGACGAGTACGCGACCCACGCCCGCAGTGTGCTCGCGTCACCTAGCAGGCGCCAACATTGCTTGCTGGTTCGCTGCGGGCTGGGACCCTCGTCAGCCGCGGGCGACCAGGTCGGCAAGGCGGCCGATGCCCTCGATCAGCGCCTCGTCGGCCAGGGCGAAGCTGAAGCGCCCGTAGCCGGGCGACCCGAAGGCCTCACCGGGGACAAAGGCGATCTTGGCCTCTTCGAGAAGGATCTCGGCCAGCTCGGCGGTGGTGGCCGCGCTGCGGCCCCGGAGGGGCCGGCCGAGGAGGCCGGTCAGGTTGGGGTAGGCGTAGAAGGCGCCCTGGGGCTCGATGCAGGTGACCCCGTCGATGCCGTTGAGCAGCTTGTGGGCCAGCGCCGCCCGGCGCTCGAAGGCGGTGCGCATCTCGACCACGGCGTCGAGCGGTCCCGACACCGCCGCCAGCGCCGCCATCTGGGCCACGTTCGACACGTTCGACGTCGAGTGCGACTGGAGGTTGGTGGCGGCACGGACGACGTCGGAGGGGCCGATCATCCAGCCCACCCGCCACCCGGTCATGGCGTAGGTCTTGGCCACGCCGTTGAGCACCACGCAGGTGTCGGCCAGCTCCGGGACGAGGGTCACGATCGAGTGGAACCGGTGCTCGCCGAAGGTGAGGTGCTCGTAGATCTCGTCGGTGACGACCCAGATGCCGTTGTCGAGCGCCCACCGGCCGATCTCCTCGATGCGGTCGCGGGGGTAGACGGCGCCGGTCGGGTTGGACGGCGACACGAACACCAGCAGCTTGGTGCGTTCGGTCCGGGCCGCCTCGAGCTGGTCGACGGTGACCATGAACCCGGTCTGCTCGGTGGTGGGCAGCTCGACCGGCACCGCACCGGCCAGCCGGATCGGCTCGGGGTACGTCGTCCAGTACGGCGCCGGCAGGAGGGCCTCGTCGCCCTCGTCGAGCAGCGTCAGCAGCGTGCTGTAGACGGCGTGCTTGCCGCCGTTGGTGACCACCACCTGCGAAGCGGCTACCGCGTAGCCCGAGTCCCGGGCCGTCTTCTGGGCGATCGCCTCCCGCAGCTCAGGCAACCCCGGTGCCGGCGTGTAGCGGTGGTTGCGCACGTTCCCGCAGGCCTCGACGGCGGCGGCGACGATGTGGGCCGGCGTCGGGAAGTCGGGTTCGCCGGCACCGAAGCCGATGACCGGTTCGCCGGCTGCTTTGAGGGCTTTGGCCTTGGCGTCCACGGCCAAGGTGGCCGACTCGGCGATGGCGGAGATCCGTTGGGAGAGGCGGGGCACGGTCCGTCATAGTGGCAGATGTGACCGACGAGACCTTCGAGATTCCGCCCGGCCTCCGGCCCCGTGATGGCCGCTTCGGCTGCGGCCCGTCGAAGGTCCGGCCCGAAGCTCTGGAGGCGTTGGCCAAGGCCGGCGGCGACTACCTCGGCACCTCGCACCGTCAGGCCCCGGTGCGCTTCGCGGTGGCGGCCCTCCGCAACGGGCTGGCCGAGCTGTTGTCGGTCCCCGACGGCTACGAGATCGTGCTCGGCAACGGTGGCACCACCGCCTTCTGGGACGCCGCCACCTTCGGGCTCATCGAACGACGGTCACAGCACCTGGCGTTCGGTGAGTTCTCCTCGAAGTTCGCCGCCTGCGCCACCGCGGCACCGTTCCTGGACCAGCCCTCCATCATCCGGTCCGAGCCCGGCAGCCATCCCCTGGCGGTCCCCGCCGACGACGTCGACGCCTACTGCCTCACCCACAACGAGACCTCGACCGGCGTGGCCATGCCTCTGGCCCGCCCCCCGGGCACCGGCGCCGAGGGGGGCCAACTGGTACTGGTCGACGCCACCTCGGCGGCCGGGGGCATCGCCTTCGACTGCGCCGAGACCGACGTCTACTACTTCGCCCCCCAGAAGGGCCTGGCCTCCGACGGCGGGCTGTGGCTGGCGGCCATGTCGCCGGCCGCCATCGAGCGCATCGAGCGGCTCAGGGCCTCGGGCCGGTGGGTCCCGGCCTCCCTCGACCTGGTCACCGCCATCGACAACAGCCGCAAGGACCAGACGTACAACACTCCGGCGCTGGCCACGATCTTCCTGGCCGGCCACCAGGTCGAGTGGATCAACGGCAACGGCGGCCTGCCGTGGGCGGCGGCGCGCTCCGCCCGCTCGGCCGCCACCATGTACGGCTGGGCCGAGGCGTCCTCCTACGCCACCCCCTACGTCGCCGAGGAGGCGATGCGCTCGCCGGTGGTAGCCACCGTCGACCTCGACGGGGTCGACGCCACCGCCGTCAATCGGGTGCTACGCCACAACGGGATCGTCGACACCGACTCGTACCGCAAGCTGGGCCGCAACCAACTCCGGGTGGCGATGTTCCCCGCCGTCGACCCCGACGACGTCGAAGCCCTCACCCGCTGCATCGACTTCGTCGTCGAACGCCTGAGCTAATGACGTCGCCGGCTGAGGCACGCCAGAAGCTCACCGGCCCAGGAGACATGTTCGAGGTCGTGGTCGAAGACGTCCTGGGCCGGCCCACCGAGGTGTACAGGAAGCGGATGCGGTCGCTGCGGGAGGTCCCCGCCGCCGCCCGCCACCGGGGCGACACGAACCCGTTCATCGTCTTCGGACAACGGCGGATCGGCTTCAGAACGTTCGTCGACACCGCCAACTCGGTGTCGTGGGGGCTGGCCCGGGCCGGTGTCGGCCCCGGCGACCGGGTCGCCATCCTCAGCGCCAACAATCCCGAATGGTGCCTGGCCTTCTGGGGCACGGTCGGCCTCGGGGCGGTGGCCGTCGGCCTCAACGGCTGGTGGGCGGCCGACGAGATCGCCTACGGCCTGAACGACTCGGGCGCCACCGTGCTGGTGGCCGACCGCGATCGGCTCGACCGGGTGGCGGGTTCGCTCGACCGCTGCCCCGGCCTGCAGGCCGTCTTCGTCATCGGCGAGGACGGCCACCCCGGGCCGCTCACGGCGCGGCCCTTCGACGAGCTGACGGCGTCGCCCACCGAGTCGGTGCCCGACAGCCCCATCACCGAGGACGACCCGGCCGTGATCCTCTACACCAGCGGCACCACCGGCCGTCCCAAGGGCGCGGTCGGGACCCATCGCAACCTGCTGGCCAACCTCCAGAACGTCCTCTACGTGTCCGTGCACGGCACCCTGTGCGGCGAACGGGCGGGGCCCAAGAAGGGCCAGAACGTCTCGCTGTTCTCGTCGCCCCTCTTCCACGTGTCGGGCCTGCACGGCACGCTGGTCACCGGCCTGCTGGCGGGCCTGCGCCTGGTCATGCCCGAGGGCCGCCTCGACCCCGTACGGGCCCTCGAGTTGATCGAGCGGGAAGGGGTGACGACCTGGGTGGCCGTCCCGACGATGGTGTCCAAGGTGTGTGCCGCCGCCCGCGACCACCGCTACGACACCTCGTCGCTGCGGCGCATCGCCTTCGGCGGTTCGCCCTCGGCGGGCGAGCTCCAGCGGCTGGTGCGGGACACGTTCCCGAACGTCGAAGGAGCCTCCAACGTCTACGGGCTGACCGAGTCGGCGTCGGTGGCGACCGTGCTGTCCAGCGCCGATGCCGCCCGCAAACCAGGATCGGTGGGCCAGGCGGTCCCGACCGTGCAGATCAGGGTCGTCGACGCCGCCGGAGCCGACACCACCCCCGGCGAGGCCGGCGAGGTGCTGCTGCGGGGGCCGACGGTCATGCCGGGCTACTGGGGCCGGCCGGCCGAGACGGCCGAGGTCATCGACGAGGACGGCTGGCTGCGCACCGGCGACATCGGTGTCCTCGACGAGGAGGGCTTCCTGTCGATCACCGACCGGGCCAAGGACGTGATCATCCGGGGCGGCGAGAACGTGTACTGCGTCGAGATCGAGAACCGCCTGGTCGAGCACCCCGCGGTCGTCGAGGCGGCCGTGGTCGGCGTCGCCCATCCCACGCTCGGCGAAGAGGTCAAGGCGGTGGTGCGGGCCGCGCCGGGCCGGCACCCGAGCGCCGAGGACCTGCGGGCGTGGGTGGCGGCGACGCTGGCATCCTTCAAGGTGCCAGCCCACGTCGAGGTGCGCCACGAAGAGTTGCCCCGCAACGACGCCGGCAAACTACGCAAAGAACTGATACGCAGCCCACCGCCCGCGTGAGCCGGCCCGATCCTCCCGTGGGGCGGCGCCCCACACCCATCGCCGCCGGACGAGCTGGCGCTCGCGCCGTCGCCTGATGCGCTCGCCTCGCTCGCGCCTCGTCCAATCCGTGGGGCTGCGCCCCACACCCATCGCCGCCGGGCGAGCTGGCGCTCGCGCCGTCGCCTGATGCGCTCGCTTCGCTCGCGCCTCAATCGGCTACCGCAAGCGGCCGACGGTGACCCGATGGCCGCCGACCCCCGTCGTCTCCTGCATCTCGCCGCCGTCGCCGTCGGCCTGGTGTGGTTGCCCGTGTACGTCCTGTGGGGGCCGGCGGTGTTCGCCCTCACCTTCGACGACGCCTACTACTACTTCCAGATCGCCCGTAACGTCGCCGACGGCCAGGGCTCGACGTTCAACGGGCTCGACCCGACCAACGGCTACCACCCCCTGTGGCTGGTGGTGTGCGCCGCCCCGTTCGCCGTCGGGCTCGTCGGCCTGACCGCGGTGCGGGCGCTGCTGGTGCTGCAGCTGGCGGTCTACGTCGCCGCCCTGTGGGTGCTGGCCGGCGTGGTCGGCGACGCCGTCGACCGCTGGCCGAGGCTGCGCGGAGAAGACAGGGCCCCCGCCTCCCGCCGGGCGTCGTCCACGCTGGCGGCGCTGCTGTTCCTGGCGGCCGGGAACCCCTTCGTCCTCAAGCTCTTCGTCAACGGCCTCGAGTCGGGGCTGGTGGCGCTGGCGACCGCGCTGCTGCTGGCGGCGTCGGTGCGCCGGCGCGGCCTCCTCCTCGGAGGCGAGCGCCGCGACCGGCTGGTGTTCGGTGCCCTGTTGGCCTTCGCTTTCCTGGCCCGCACCGACGCCGTGCTGCTGATCGGCGCGGCCGGGCTGTGGTGCCTGGCCGACGTCGTCGCCGGGAGGGGCCACCGCCGCCGCCGGGTGACCGCGCTGGTGGAGACCTTCGCCCTCCCTACCTTCGTCCTGGTCGGCTATCTGGCCTTCAACGTGGCCGTGTTCGGTCATGCGCTGCAGATCAGCGGTGTGGTCAAGCGCCTGCCGTTCACCGCCGGCCGGCTGGTGGCGGTGCTGGTGGCGGTGGCGGTCGCCGCCGCGGTCGGCGCCGGCGGCCGACACCTCCGCGCCGCCGCCGGCGAGGGCCGCTTCGCCCGCACCGCCACGTTCGTGGGCGCCACCGGCTGGTTCGCCGCCGGCTTGGTGATGCTCCTGGCCTACGACCGCGTGCTGTCGGCCGAGACCTACCTCTGGTACTACGGCGCCCTCGGCTTCTATCTGGTGGCGGTGATGCTGCACGCCGCCGCCGACCTGTTGGAGGGAGCGGTGGTCGAGGCCCGGTCGGGCCGCACCGCCCTCGAGGCGCTGAGGCCAGTGCAGGCCATCCTCGCCCTCCCCTTCTTCGCCGGCGTGGCCCTGACCGGTCGGGCGATGCTCGACCCCGAGCTCCGGTCGTTGCAACGGGGGGACCGGGCCGCGGCCGAGTGGGTGCGGGACAACACCCCCGAGGGCACCGTCGTCGCCTCGTGGGACGCCGGCGTCGTGGGCTTCTTCGTCGACCGCCCGGTGGTCAACCTCGACGGCGTCGTGAATTCCTTCGAGTGGCGCGACGCCCGCCGCCGCGGCCCCGAGCACGCCCGGGCCTTCCTGGCCGAGCGGGGCGTGTCCTTGGTGGTCAACCACGGCCTGCTGCGCGACGGTGAGGACCCCGAACTGGCCGCAGCCGTGGACAGGCTGCTGGGCCGCGGGCGGAACGCCGGCCTGCGCCAGCTCCACCGGGTCGAGTACGTGTTCTCCGGGACCGCCGGCGGGGTGAGCGGCCGGCGGCCCTATGGCACCTTCGTCTATGAGCTGCCGCTCTAACCGGGTGCGGGAGTTCGGCTTCTTGATGATGAGGCGGCCTGACGGCGGTTCTCGGCCTTCGGGTGGTGCTGCGAGGTCGCGGCCCCGGAGCCTTCGCCGGTTGGTTGCTGTCCGGTCTGGGCCGATCGGGTGGCCGGCGCGGGCGCCGGCCAGGGTGTCAGGTAGCAGCGGCGTCGAGGGCGGGATCCGCACGACGTCGTAGAGGGCGGCGGTCATCGGGAACGGACCGCCGATCCGGGTTCGGGGACGGGACGCGTGCCCGACGGAGCGACTCAGCCCCCAGGTGTGAAGTAGTTGTGCACGTCAAAGAACTGCATTGCCGGCTCGCTTGTGATGCCCGCCTGCTGCGACAAGGGGCCTATCTGCTCCTGGACGAACGTGTCGAACCGTTGGCGCGACTCCCAGACGTCGACCACTCGGAGCCCGGAGTCGGTCATGGTTGCGAAATGCGAGATCGACCCAACTGGTCCCGGGCCCTTCGGGGTCAGACCCATGAGCTTGCAGACCGCGTCGTACTGGTCGAGCGTGGCGCCCTCGAAGTCGAGCTGCACTGCAACAGCCATCGTTTCATCCTTCCGTCGCTGCCTGTGGAATGGCGCCCGCGATTGTCGCACCTCACGACCCGGCGCGCTCTCACCGCAAAGTGGATCATTCGGCCGGCGCGCATGGCGGGAACTTCGGGGTCGGCGCCGCACTCTCCCTTGAGTTCGTGCCCGCGGCAGCTGCACCCATATGGCTCTCCCCAGGGACGCCAGCTACTCGAACGACCGAGTCAGGACGAGACGCCGGTGCCGCCGGAGGCGTCGGAGACCTTGGACTTGCCGGCCGAGATCCACGGCATCATGGCCCGGAGCTCCTTGCCCACCGCCTCGACCTGGTGGTCGGCGCCCTCCTGGAGGAGCTGGGTGAAGCGGCGCCGGCCGCCCCGGCTCTCGGCCAGCCACTCGTCGGCGAAGACCCCCGACTGGATGTCGTCGAGGATCTGGCGCATCTCGGCCCGGGTCTGGTCGGTGATGATCCGCGGCCCCCGGGTCACGTCGCCGTACTTGGCCGTGTCCGAGATGGAATAGCGCATCCCGGAGATGCCCTCTTCGTACATCAGGTCGATGATGAGCTTCAGTTCGTGGAGGCATTCGAAGTAGGCCGACTCGGGCTGGTAGCCGGCGTCGACCAGCGTCTCGAAGCCGGCCTGCACCAGCGCCGTCAGGCCGCCGCAGAGGACGACCTGCTCGCCGAAGAGGTCGGTCTCGGTCTCCTCGGTGAAGGTGGTCTCGAGCACGCCGGCCCGGGTGCCGCCGATGCCGTAGGCGTAGGAGATGGCCAGGTCCTTGGCCTTGCCGCTGGCGTCCTGGTGCACCGCGACCAGGCAGGGGACGCCACCACCCTCGGTGTAGGTCCGCCGCACCAGGTGACCGGGCCCCTTGGGGGCCACCATGGCCACGTCGACGCCCTCCGGCGGGCGGATCTGGTCGTAGCGGATGTTGAAGCCGTGGGCGAAGAACAGGGCGTCGCCGCCGTTGAGATGGGGGCCGATCTTCTCCTCGTACACGTCGCGCTGCTCGGTGTCGGGCAACAGGACCATGATCAGGTCGGCCTCGGCGGCGGCGTGCTCGACGGGGAGCACCCGCAGCCCGGCCTGCTCGGCCTTGGCCTGGGACTTCGAGCCCTCGCGGAGGCCGACGCGGACGTCGACCCCAGATTCCTTGAGGTTGAGGGAGTGGGCATGGCCCTGCGAGCCGTACCCGATGATGGCCACCTTGCGGCTGGCGATCAGCGCCGGGTCGGCGTCCTTGTCGTAGAACACATTGGCCATCAGGGCGCTCCTTCGATCTAGCTGACGCGGGCGGCGCGGGGGCGGGAAGGGCCCCGTTCCAACTTGGGCAGCGCCACCCGTCCGGTGCGCTGCAACTCGACGATCCCATAGGGTCGCAGGAGCTCCTCGAAGTCGTCCACCTTGGACGGGTGGCCCTCGAGGGAGACGGTCAGCTGACTGGGGCCCACGGCCAGGATCCGGCCCTCGAACACCTGGACCAGCTCGAGGACCTGGCCCCGGGCTTCGGGCGGGGCCGACACCGTGGCCAGGAGCAGTTCACGCTCCACCGCCTGCCGGGGGTCGAGCTCGGTGATCCGCACCACGGGGATCAACTTGAAGAGCTGTTTCACGATCTGCTCGAGCGGGGTCGACTCGACGTCGACGACGATCGTGATGCGGCTGAAGCGCTCGTCCTCGGTCGGGGCCACGGCCAGGCTGAAGATGTTGTAACCCCGGCGGGCGAACAGGTTCGACACCCGGGCCAGGACCCCGGGCTTGTTCTCCACCAGCACCGACAGGATGTGGTGCCGGATGGGGCCCGCGTCCACGCCGTGGGGCTGCGCCGCCGCGCCGTCGTGATCGAACGTCGTCACTGGACGACGTCCCCGCCCCGGCCCGCCGGGCCGACGATGATGTCGTCGTTCGACGCTCCCGCAGGGACCATCGGGAACACCTTCTCCCGGCTGTCGGTGCGGAACTCGATCACGACCGGGCGATCGTCAATGTCGTTGGCCTTGTCGATGGCGGGCTGGACCTCTTCGGGCGACTCGACCCGGATGCCGATGCAGCCCATGGCCTCGGCCCACATCTTGTAGTCGGGCAGGTCGGGCGACAGGTACACCTCGGAGTAGCGCTCCTCGTAGAACATCTCCTGCCACTGGCGGACCATGCCCAGGTAGGCGTTGTTGAGGATGGCGATCTTGACCGGGATGCGCTCGGTGGCCGCGGTGACCAGTTCCTGCGCCGTCATCTGGAAGCAGCCGTCGCCGTCGACCGCCCACACCATCCGGTCGGGACGGCCGACCTTGGCGCCGATGGCAGCAGGCACGGCGAAGCCCATGGTGCCGAGGCCACCGGAGTTGACCCACGTGTAGGGATGGTTGAAGCGCCAGTACTGCGACGTCCACATCTGGTGCTGGCCCACGCCGCTGCACACGATGGTGTCGTCGGGGGTCGAGTCGCGCAGTTGCTCGAGCACGAACTGGGGCTTGAGCATGTCGCCGGGCTCGGACTGCTCGTAGGTGAGGGGGAACTTCTCCTGCCAGCCCGAGATCGTCGAGCGCCACTCCGACCGGTCGGGGAAGGCCTCCCCGCCGGCCAGCAGGTCGCGCAGCACCGCCACCAGGTCTTCGATGACCAGCCGGCAGTCACCGGCGATGGGGACGTCGGGCCGGCGCACCTTGCCCAGCTCGGCCGGGTCGATGTCGAGGTGGATGATCTTGGCCTCGGGGGCGAACGCCGGCACCTTGCCCGTCACCCGGTCGTCGAAGCGCGAGCCGAGGGCGATGAGCAGGTCGCTGTCCTGCATCGCGGTGACGGCGCTGTAGTTGCCGTGCATCCCGGGCATGCCCAGGCACAGCCGGTGGCCGTCGGGGAAGGAGCCCCGGGCCATGAGCGTGGTGACCACGTGGATGTCGCACAGCTCGGCCAGCTCGAGGAGGGTCTCGGCCGCCCGGGCCTTGAGGATGCCGCCGCCGGCGTAGATCACCGGTCTCCGGGACCGCAGGATCAGCTCGGCCGCCTCGCGGATCCTGCGGGGGTCGCCCTTGGTGATGGGCCGGTACCCGGGCAGGCCCGTCGTCACCTCGTCGTCGGTGGGCCAGTACCAGTCCATGGCCGAGCGGGGGTTGCGGGGGTCGACGATGTCCTTGGGGATGTCGACCAGCACCGGCCCCGGACGCCCGGTGGTGGCGATGTGGAAGGCCTCGCGCACGGCCCGGGGGATGTCGGCCGCTTCTGTGACCAGCATGTTGTGCTTGGTCACCGACCGGGTGATGCCGACCGTGTCGCATTCCTGGAAGGCGTCGGTGCCGATGGCGGCGGTGGGCACCTGGCCGGTGATCACGACCAGCGGGATCGAGTCCATGAAGGCGTCGCACAGAGGCGTCACGATGTTGGTCGCGGCCGGCCCGCTGGTGACCATGGCCACGCCGGGGCGGCCGGTGACGTGGGCGTAGCCCTGCGCCATGTGGCCCGCGCCCTGTTCGTGCCGGACCAGGATGTGGCGGATCGGGCTGTCGATGATCGGGTCGTAGACCGGGAGGATCGCCCCGCCGGGCAGGCCGAAGATCACCTCTACGCCCTCGAGCTCGAGCGAGCGGATAAGGGCTTGGCCACCGTTGGTCTGCATGGGCGGGTCCTCGTGAAGGGTTCGGAACGGGCTCGAAAACCAAATCGACCTCCCGGTGGGGAGGTCGTGGGGAGCGCACGGGCGCGGGCGGCCGGCGTGCGCTAGGTCAGGAGTACGAGACGGGGCTCGGGGTTCACCGCCGCAGATAGTGCCACCCGCCGCCGGCTGCATCAAGCCTGCGGGGAAGGTGCCGAGGGGAGCCGGCTCCGGACGGCTCACGGGTGGGCCCATCGATGCGAGCGCCGGAGCGCCAGCGAAGCTGCGGCGAGCGCGGCCTGCGTGGCCGGGGAACGCGACAACAACGCAATGAACCGGGGGCCCGAGCGTTACAAGTCGGAGAGACTTTGCATGGGGCCGGGCACCGACTATGTTTCGCCCGAATCGCAGCCACCGGCCGGCGTACAGTGCGGGGCCGTTGTCGTACAGGCAGACGAATGTCACATAACCGTGGGAGAACCAGCGTGACCACTACTTCGATCGCTCGTCGGGGCTTCGCCACCGTCATGATGGCCGGCGCGCTGTTCCTGGTCGGGGCCGGCACCGCCAGTGCTCAGACGCCGAGCCCGTCCCCCTCCCCCCGTCCGGGTGGTGGCGCCGTGGTGACGACGACGACGGCGCGTCCGGCCGGCACGGCCGCGACACCGGGCCGGGCCAGCACCAGCGGCGGGTCCCTCAGCCGTACCGGCGCTGACCTGCTCGTGCCCCTCGGCGCCGGCGGCGGGACCATCGGTCTTGCTCTGGCCGCTCGGGCCGCCCTCCGCGGCCGTAGCTGAGCCCCACTCCTCCGTCGGCCCCCAGGGCTGACGGGGCTGCCGGTCCTGCCGGCGACAGTCTCGGATCTTCGCCATCGCGTCGACCGGCCCGGCTCGTCCGGTACCTGGTCGGCGCGATGGTCGCGTCCGTGGTCCTGGTGCTGGCCCTGGCCGTCGTCGACCTGCTCCGGGTGCGGGCGGCGGTAGCCGACGCCCAGGACAAGCTGTTCGCCTTCGACCCCAGCCGGGCCGACACCCCCGGAGGCGTCTCGGCCGGCGTCGACGCCGCCCGGGACGCGCTGCGGGAGGCCGACAGCCGGGCCCGTGACAGCCTCTGGTTGCGAGCGCTGTCGGTGGTGCCGGGAGCCGGGGCCCAGGTCGCCGCCATCCGCGACCTCACCGGCACCGCCGTGCGCCTCGGAGAGCTCACCGCCGACAGCGTCGGACCACTCGACGACGCCGTGCAGCGGGCGGGGTCGTCGCCGGCGGGCCGGGTCGAGCTGCTCGACGCCACCCTGGGGGTGATCGACCAGCTCCGTTCCGGTCTCGGGGCCATCGCCGCCCCCGACCGGGTCGGGCTGCTCCCCCCGTTGGCCGGGGCCCAGCGGGAGCTGGGCGACAAGCTCGACCGGGCCGGCGAACGGCTGGCCGAGACGCGCGGCCACGTCGTGGCCCTGCGCAAGCTGTTGGTGGGGCCGAGCCGATACCTGGTGCTGGCGGCCAACAACGCCGAGATGACCGCCGGCAGCGGCATGCCCAACAGCGCCGGCGTGGCCGTCATGGCCGAAGGCGACATCGCCGTGTCCGACTTCGTCCCGACGTCGGACCTGTACGTCTCCGACGGCGTGGCCGTCCCCGACGGGCTCGACGCCACGTACAGCCCGATGGGCTTCGGCTTCGACTTCCGGGGCACGACGGCGATGCCCGACTTCCCCACCACCGCCCCCGTGCTGGCCGCCATGGCGGCGGCGAGCCCGCTGGGCCCCGTCGACGGGGTCCTGGTGGTCGACGCCTTCACGCTCCAGGAGCTGTTGACCGCCACCGGGCCGGTGTCGGTGGCAGGCATCGGCTACAGCGCCGACAACGTCGTCGACGAGATCCTCAACCGCAACTACCTGCGCTTCGACGAACGGGACGACCGCGACGAGCGGCTCCAGCTCCAGAGCCAGATCGCCCGGGCCACCTTCGAGGCGCTCAAGGGCCGGCCCGTCGAGCTGGCCCCACTGGCCGGTGCCCTCGGCGACCTGGCCCGCAGTCGGCACCTGCTGGGCTGGGCCGCCGACCCCGACGTCCAGGCCCTGTGGGAGGCGATCGGCGCCGACGGCGCGGTGAGGCCCGCTGACCTGGCCGTCAGCGCCGAGAACTACGACGGCGACAAGATCGACTACTACCTCCAACCCATCCTCAGCCTGGAGGTGCTCGGCCGTCTGGTCGGGGGCGGCACCCGGGTGCGGATGTCGGTCAGCATCGAGAACCAGCCCCGCCAGCCGACCAGCGGCTACGTCGAGGGCTTCCACCCCGAACGCCACTTCGTCTTCCTCGACGTCCAGTTCCCGGTCGGCGCCTACGACATCGCACCGCTCGGCTTCGACTTCACCACCGTCAGCGACCAGCGCCCGCACCCGGCCCGGACGTTCGTCTACCCCGTCTTCGCCGGCGAGGTGAACACGGTCTCGGCCGACTTCAGCCTGCCCGGCGAGGACCCCCGGATCGTGCTCACCCCGGGAGCGAGGGTGAAACCGACAGTGGTGGTTCTCAACGGCGACGTGGCCGGCAGCGACGCCGTCCACCTACCGCTCACGCTCTCGCCCCGCGACGCCGAGATCTCCCTGGCCTGGGGTTTCGCTGGCGTGGTGCTCGGCGCCGGCGGTACCGCCCTCTTGGCCCTTGCCCGCCGGCGACGGGCGGCGGCTGAATCGGTGCCGACGGCAGAGCTGGCGGGAACGGAGCCGGCCCGGCGCCTGGTCGAGACGACGCGGTGGCGCCGGCTGGGCGAGGCCGGGTGGTGGACGGCGATCGTCGGCGCCGGCCTGGTCGTGGTCCAGGCCGTACTGCTCCTGCGGCCGGCATAACCGCCGGGCGTGGTCAGGCCTCGGTGACGGCGCCCCGCTCGGCGCCCTGGGCCAGCCGGGCGTACTTGGCCAGCACGCCGGTCGGGTAGCGGGGGTCGGGGAGCTTCCACCGCTCGCGACGCCGGGCCAGCTCGCCGGCGGGGACGTCGAGGTCGATGGCGTGGGACCGGACGTCGATGCGGATCAGGTCGCCGTCGCTAACGAAGGCGATCGGCCCGCCGTCCACCGCTTCGGGGGCGACGTGGCCGATGCAGAACCCGTGGGTCCCCCCGGAGAAGCGGCCGTCGGTGACCAGGGCGCAATCGCCGCCCCGGCCCGCCCCCTTCATGGCACCGGTGACGGCCAGCATCTCGCGCATCCCCGGACCTCCCTTGGGACCCTCGTAGCGGATCACCACGACATCGCCGGGCTGGATGGTGCCGGCCAGGATGGCGGCCATGGCGGCGTCCTCGCCGTCGAAGACCCGGGCCGGGCCCTCGAAGTGGTCGAAGTCGATCCCGGCCACCTTGACCACCGACCCCTTGGGGGCCAGCGAGCCGCTGAGGACGGCCAGGCCCCCCATGGGGTGCAACGGGGCCGACAGCGGCCGCACCACGTCGCCGTCGACGTCGGGCGGGCCGAGGTCGTCCAGGTTCTCGGCCACCGTCCTGCCGGTGACGGTCATGCACTCCCCGTTGAGCAGGCCGGCTTCGAGCAGGTGGCGCATGACCATGGGCAGCCCCCCCACGGCATCGAGGTCGCTCATGTGGAACCGGCCGTGGGGTTTGGTGTCGGCGATGTGGGGCACGACGGCGGCCACCCGGTTGAAGTCGTCGAGGGTCAGGTCGACCCGGGCTTCGTTGGCGATGGCGAGCAGGTGCAGTACCGCGTTGGTCGACCCCCCGAGCGCCATGGTGACGGCGATGGCGTTCTCGAACGCTTCCTTGGTCATGATCTGTCGGGGCCGGATGTTGGCCTCCACCAGGCCGACCACGGCCTGGCCCGACTCGAAGGCGATGTCGTCACGGCGGGGGTCGGGAGCGGGCGGCGACGCCGAACCGGGTAGGGCCATCCCCAGGGCTTCGGCCACCGACGCCATGGTGTTGGCGGTGAACATGCCGGCGCAGGCGCCCTCGGTGGGGCAGGCGTTGCACTCGATCGCCTTCAGCTCGGCGTCGTCGATGAGGCCGGCGGCGTGGGCGCCCACCGCTTCGAACACGCTCACGACGTCGAGGGCCCGGCCGCCGTGGCGCCCGGGCATGATCGACCCGCCGTAGACGAACACCGACGGCACGTTGAGCCGGCCGGCGGCCATGAGCATCCCGGGCAGGCTCTTGTCACAGCCGGCGAAGGTGACCATGGCGTCGAAGCGTTCGGCGTGCATGACGGTCTCGACCGAGTCGGCGATGACCTCGCGGGACACCAGCGAGGCCCGCATGCCCTCGTGGCCCATCGAGATGCCGTCGGAGATGGCGATGGTCATGAACTCGAACGGGAACCCCCCGGCGGCCCGCACGCCCTCCTTGCACCGCTTGGCCAGGCGGGCGAGGGGCATGTTGCAGGGCGTCACCTCGTTCCAGCTGCTGCACACGCCGACCTGGGTCTTGCCCCAGTCGTCGTCGGTCATGCCGACCGCCCGCAGCATGGCCCGGGCCGGCGCCCGGGAGGGCCCGTCGGTCACCTCATGGCTACGGGGCTTCATCGGGGACGCCATGGCGGGCAAGGGTAGTCACGGCTCCCGATCGCCCGCTTCTGGAACCCAAGGCCTTGATTTCCCAGGCTCCACGTAGTGTCCGATGTTCGTGACCCACCGAAGGAGGTCGTCGCCGTCGCGGCCGCCAGGACGCCGGCGACAGTCTGCGGTGCCAGGAGCGAAGCGACGCCCGCAGCAGACCAACGACACCACGCCGTCGCGGCCGCCAGGACGCCGGCGACAGTCTGCGGCGGTGCCAGGAGCGAAGCGACGCCCGGAGCAGACCATCAGCACGGGCCGGGACTACGACCGCGACATCGTCCGGTTGGCGGTACCGGCCTTCGGGGCGCTCATGGCCGAACCGGTGTACATCCTCGTCGACACCGCCGTCGTCGGCCACCTCGGTACCCCGCAGCTCGGTGGGCTGGCGGTGGCGTCGTCGGCGCTGCTGACGGGGTACGCCCTCTTCGTCGTGCTCGCCTACGGCACGACCGCCACCGTCGCCCGCCTGAGCGGCGCCGGTGACGACCAGGAGGCGGCCCGTCAGGGCCTGCAGGGGCTGTGGCTGGCGCTGTTCGTGTCGGTCCCCCTCACCGCGGTGGCCGCCCTGGGGGCGAGGCCGATCGTGGAGGCGCTCGGCGCCGCCGGCGACGTCGCCGTCAACGCCGAGATCTATCTGCGCCTCAGCGCCCCGGGCATCCCGGCGCTGTTGCTGGTGCTGGCCGGCACCGGCTACCTCCGGGGCCGGCTCGACACCCGTACCCCGCTGGCGGTCGCTGTCGGCTCCAACGTGGCCAACCTGGGCCTCGAGGTCCTCTTCGTCTACGGGCTGGGGCTGGGCATCGGCGCCTCGGCCACCGCCACCGTCGTCGCCCAGTGGGGCGCGGCCGTCGTCTACCTGGTCGTCATCGGCCGCCAGGTGTGGGCCGACGCCATCGGCCTGAGGCCCGACCGCCGGTCGGTGCTGGCCCTGGCCCGCTCGGGACGAGACCTGTTGGTGCGCACGGCGGCGTTGCGGGCCGCGCTGCTGGTCGGCACCGTGATCGCCACCCGCCTCGGGCCCGACGACATCGCCGCCCACCAGGTGGCCCTGCAGGTGTTCAGCCTCCTGACCTTCGCCCTCGACGCCATCGCCATCGCCGGCCAGGCCCTGGTGGGCACGGCCCTGGGCGCCGGCCGTCGCGACGACGCCGTCGCCGTCTCGCGCCGCATGCTGCGGTGGGGCCTGGTCGGCGGGTGCCTGCTGGGGACGGCCGTGCTCGCGGCCCGGCCGTGGCTGCCGCAACTGTTCAGCGACGACCCGAAGGTGACCGCGCTGGCCGGGTTCCTCCTGGTCGCGGTGGCGCTACTGCAGCCGGTCAGCGGCGTGGTGTTCGCCCTCGACGGGATCCTCATCGGTGCCGGCGACCAACGTTTCCTGGCCGTCGCCATGGTCGGGGCGTTCGCCGCCTTCGCCGTCGTGGCCGGCGCCGCCAGCGCCGCCGACTCCGGTATCGGATGGCTGTGGGCCGCTATCGGGGTGCTGATGGTGGCCCGGCTGGTGCCGCTCTACGTGCGTTTCCGGCGCGGCCACTGGGCGGTGGCCGGCGCCTGGCGCTGACGCGCTACGCGGGCACCGCGATGCCGAGGGAGTCGGCACCGACGGCCTTGGGCGCGCCCTTCTCGTAGAACAAGTCGACCTCGGTGATCGTGAACCCCGCACCGGTGAGCAGATCGACGATCGGACGGGTGAGGTGGCACCCGCCGAACACACGCTTCTGCACCGGTTCGAGCCGGTGTTGCCATCGTCGCACCCGTTCGTCGGGAGCGAGCCCGTGCTCGACGAAGTGCAGGGCCCCACCGGGTTTGAGGACCCGTCGTAGTTCGCCCAGCGCCGCCGCCACGTCGGGAATGGTGCACAACGTCCATGTCGACAGGGCCGAGTCGCAGCTGCCGTCGGCCAACGGCAGCGACTGGCCGTCGAGACCGGAGCGCTCCACCGGCACGCTCGCCACCGCCAGGCGCGGGCGGGCGAGCTTCCACCCGGTATCGGCAGGCTCGATGGCGGCGACCGTGGTCACCGCCGCCGGGTAGTACGGGATGTTCAGCCCCGACCCGAAGCCGATCTCGACGACCCGGCCGTGTAGGCCCTCGCAGACCCGGCTGCGCAGCAGCCGCGCCGCCTTCAAGCCGCACGCCATGTTGACGATTCGCGGCAGCACCTGCTCGCCGTAGAAACCCATGCGCGTCTCCTCGGCCAGCGCGCCGGCTACGCGGTTCCTGGCTCCCAGGGTGTCGTCAACTGGAAGTAGTTGCCGTCGGGGTCGGCGAAGGTGCACATCAGCATCCCGCTGTCGCCGCCCCCCGGCTCGTAGGGCTCGGCGACGACCTCGGCGCCGAAGGCCTTGAGGCGCTCGAACTCGGCCCGAACATCGGAAGTGGAGAAGTTGACCATGATGCGGGCGGGCTGCTGGCTCCGGCCGGTCACGTCGCTGTGGGGCCCGATGGCGAGGCTGCCGGCGCCGGCCTGGAAACCGAACCAGCCGTTGGCTTCGTCGCTCCAGTCGGGGTTCGGTCCTCCCAGGACCTCGGCGTAGAAGTCGGCCAACTTCTTGGAGTCCTCCGAGCCCAGCATGATGCTGTTCAGGTTCAACGCCATCGTCCCTCCTGGTGTCCTGTCGGCTTGCGCCCGCGCCCGGCGCCGGCCGGCTTGCCGGTCGTGACGCCTCCCCTCAGCACAACGGCCCACCCTAACGGCGAACCGCCCCCATCGGCCCTGGCGCTATCGCGGCGCGCCGGTGGGCGGGCCGCCGGTCGGCGGGCGGGTGCACGCCTCGATCGGGACCGTCACGGTCCTCGACCGGGCGAGGTTCCCGTAGCGGTCGGTGGCGGTGACCGACCAGGTAGCCGTACCCGCTGACGAGAAAGGCCCGAGCGGCGCCGACCATTCGGTCCCGTCGGCCGTCATCGACCGGGACGTGCGGGCACCGTCGGGCCCTTCGACGGTCAGCACCACGCGCTCCAGACCGGAGCCGTCGGTCACCACCGCCCGGACGGTGGTGGTCGACCGACCGCAGCCGTCGGTGAAAAGGTCGCTGTCGTCGCTGCCGACCGAATGGATGGCCGGCGGCCGGTCGTCGACGGCGCGCACCGTCACCGAGCCGACGACCGCCCCCGGCACGGTGACCGTCACCTTCCCGGAGAGCGAGCCCTCGGGCGCCGCGCCACGGTCGATGGTCACGGTGACGTCCGTGCGTGCCCCGGGCCCGACCACCCCGCTCGCCGGCGAGACCGACAGCCAGCCGGGCGTCGCGCTGGCCGTCCACGGGGCCGGCGAACCGCCGTCGTTGGCGAGGCCGAAGGTGGCGCTGGAGGCGGCGCCCCCGAGTTCGACCGAGGTGGCCTCGACCACCAGGTGGGCAGGGTCGGGGCCGGGCGGCGCCGGTCCCTCGGGCGGGCCGGGCGGCGGCGGGGCCGGCGACGGCAGTCCCCCGGGCGGGCCGGGCGGGGCCGGGGCGACTCCGGGCCCGTCACCGCCGGGCGGCGCCGCC
>JBQTIQ010000059.1:0-7276 GCA_052387955.1 Acidimicrobiia bacterium
GGGCGGCCTTGCCGCGCGGGCATCGCCACGCCCCACCGGTCCGGGTTCCGCGGCGACCGGGCCGACAGTGACCCGCCGCTGGGGGCGGGGGGGGGTGGCGATCCCGAGGCCGGCCCCGCCGCGGCGCGCCGCGTCGACGGGCTGCTGGCCGTGTTCGGCCTCGACGATGCCGCCGTCGCCAGCCGGGTGGCGGCCTTCGCCGCCGGCCTCGAGGCCATCGGGGGGACCGCGGGGGCGGCGATCGTCGCCTTCAACCTGCCCGACCGCAAGGAGCACTTCGGCTTCGTGGACGGCATCTCCCAGCCGGTCCTGACCGGGACCGACCGGGCCGACGATGCTGACCGGTGGTCGCTGGTGGCGGCGGGCGAATGCGTCCTCGGCCTGCAGGACGAGAGCCAGGGCCCGCCGCCCCCGGTGCCCAACGTCCCCGGCGTGGACCAGGGCCCCGAGGCCTGTTTCGGCGCCGGCGGGAGCTACCTCGTCATCCGCCAGCTGGCGCAGCGGGTCGCCGACCTGCGGGCGTGGGCGCTGGAGGCCTCCGGAGGGGACCAGGCCCGGGCCGACGATCTGGCCGCCCAGCTGGTGGGGCGCCGCCAGGACGGTACGTCGCTGCTGACCGACGCCCCCGGGGCGCCGGCGCTCGGTCCCGACGACAACGACTTCGGTTATCGCGAGCACGACAGCGCCGGCCTCGGGTGCCCGCTGGGCTCGCACGTCCGCCGGGCCAACCCCCGGGACACGGGCGGAGCGTTGGGCGCCGATGACACCCTCGAGAGCAACCGTCGCCACCGGGTCCTGCGCCGGGGCCGGAGCTACGGGCCACCGCTGTCCGCGGGCTCTCCCGAGGACGGCCAGGACCGGGGGCTGGTCTTCGTCTGCCTGGTGGCCGACATCGCCCGGCAGTTCGAGTTCGTCCAGCAGCACTGGCTCAACGGCCCGACCTTCGGCGCCCTGGGCGAGGTCGACGCCCTCACCGGTAGCCAGCGGGTGGGCAACGGCCGCTTCACGGTGCCCTCCCGGCCGGTCAACCGCCGCCATGGGGGCTTGCGTGACTTCACCGTGACCCGTGGCGGCGCCTACCTGTTCCTCCCGTCGGTGCGGGCCTTGGCCCGGTTGGCGGCGGAGTCCCCGGACTGGGAGGTCGCCGCCGTCGACCACGGGCACAGCGAGCCGGGGCCGGCCGGGACCTCGCCGAGGTGACCATCGCTGCCGGTGTTGCCGGTGGGGCTGGGCTCCCGAAGCCCGGCTCGGGGCCGTGCCTATCGTGGACCGGTCGCCGGAGGTAAGGAAGAGGTTCGGATGTCTGACAAGGCGAGCGTCGGGCCCGCGATCGAGGACTACTTCGTCGAGGACCGCACCTTCCCTCCGCCGGCGGGGTTCAAGGACCGCAGCCTGGAGGCGGGCACCGGCCTCTACGACGAGGCCGCCGAGGACTGGCAGGGCTTCTGGGCCCGCCAGGCCGCCGACCTGCTCGAATGGTCCGAGGACTGGCACACCATCCTCGAATGGGAGCTCCCGTACGCGAAGTGGTTCGTGGGGGGCCGGCTCAACGTCGCCCACAACTGCCTCGACCGTCACGTCGCCGCCGGCCGGGGCGACAAGGTCGCCTACCACTGGGAAGGCGAACCGGGTGACACCCGCACCGTAACCTACGCCGACCTGCTGGCCGAGGTGCAACGGTTCGCCAACGTCCTGCGTTCGCTGGGAGTCGGCACCGGCGACCGGGTCGCGATCTATCTGCCGATGATCCCCGAGCTGCCGGTGGCGATGCTGGCCTGCGCCCGGATCGGCGCCCCCCACTCGGTCGTGTTCGGCGGCTTCTCCGCCGATTCACTGTCCGACCGCATCAACGACGCCCAGTGCAAGTTGCTGATCACGGCCGACGGTGGCTTCCGTCGGGGCGTACCCAGCCTGCTCAAGCCGATCGCCGACGCCGCGGTGGCGAACGCCGCCTCGATCGAGAACGTGGTCGTCGTGCGCCGGGTCACCGGCCACGAGGCCAGCCCCCCCGGCACCGAGGTCACCCTCGAGCGCGGCCGCGACCACTGGTACCACGAGCTCATGGACGCGGCCAGGCCCGACTGCCCGGCCGAGCCGGTGGACAGCGAACACCTGCTGTACCTCCTGTACACCTCGGGCACGACGGCCAAGCCCAAAGGGATCATGCACACCACTGGCGGCTACCTGACCCAGGTGGCCTTCACCCACAAGTACGTCTTCGACCTGCACCCCGACGACGACGTCTACTGGTGCGCGGCCGACATCGGTTGGGTCACCGGCCACAGCTACATCGTGTACGGGCCCCTCGCCAACGGGGCCACGTCGGTCATGTACGAAGGCACGCCCGACACCCCGGGCCGTGACCGGTTGTGGTCACTGGTCGAGAAGTACGGCGTGACCATCCTCTATACCGCCCCCACCGCGATCCGGACCTTCATGAAGTGGGGCACGGAGGAGCCCGAGAAACACGACCTGGGGTCGCTGCGGCTGCTGGGATCGGTGGGTGAGCCGATCAACCCGGAAGCGTGGATGTGGTATTGGGAGCACATCGGCGGCGGGCGCTGCCCGGTGGTCGACACGTGGTGGCAGACCGAGACCGGCGCCATCATGATCAGCCCTCTGCCCGGGACGACCACGTTGAAGCCGGGCTCGGCGACGTTCCCGCTGCCCGGTATCGGCGTCGAGGTGGTCGACGACAGCGGCTCGACGGTCACCCGGGGCGGTGGCTACCTCACGGTGACCCAGCCCTGGCCATCCATGCTGCGGGGCATCTACGGTGATCCCGAGCGCTACCGGGACACGTACTGGTCCCGCTTCGAGGGCCGGTACTTCGCCGGTGACGGCTGCAAGCTCGACGACGAGGGCTACCTGTGGCTGCTCGGCCGGGTCGACGACGTCATGAACGTGTCCGGCCATCGGATCTCGACCACCGAGGTCGAGTCGGCCCTGGTCGACCACCGCAGCGTTGCCGAGGCGGCGGTGGTGGGGGCCAACGACGCCCTGACCGGTCAGGCGATCATGGCCTATGTCATCACCCGGGGCGGCACCGTCACCAGCCCCGAGCTCGGGGAGGAACTGCGCCAGCACGTCGCGGCCAAGATCGGGCCGACCGCCCGCCCCAAGACCGTGATCTTCACCGACGAGCTGCCCAAGACCCGGTCGGGGAAGATCATGCGCCGGCTCCTTCGCGACGTGGCCGAGGGCCGGGCGTTGGGGGACACCACCACCCTTGCCGATCCCGCCGTCGTCGAGGAGATCAAGAGGCGGGCGGCCGAGTCGCCGACCGAGGAGTAGTGCCGGCGCTGCGCCGCGCTCCTGTCTCACACCCACGGTGAGTGACCTCGCCGACGGGTGCGGCCGGGGAACACCGCCAACGTGGTCGTTTTCGGCCTGTTCGGGACCATCCGGGCAGGAGCACCCCGCGCCGAGGTCGAATGAACCCACCGCCATGTCGCGGATGAGGAGGGCTCTGTTTGCCGCGCTGGTCGGGACCCTGCTGAGCGCGGGGGTCACCTGGGAGGCGACAGCCGCTCCCCGACAGGACCCAGCGTCGTCGGGCGCCTCCGAGGCGACGACCTCCACCACGGCGCCGCCGATCACGCTCCTACCGCCGTTGTTCGGGACCACGACGACCACCCCTGGTCCTGATGGCGGGCCGACGACGACGGCACCGGGAACGCCGGGCGATCCCGCCGACCCGGGACCGACGACGACCTGCCCGGCGCCGAGCGACTCGTCCGCGACGACCACCTCGACCCCCACGGCCCCGGCCTCCACCGCCACCTCGGCTCCGGCGGCGTCGGGCTGCGGCGGCCCGTCTACGACCACGACAACCGTCCCGACGGCCTCCGGCGGCGAGGGCGACACCGGGTGCAGTGGCTACTGCCCCGGCCTGATCGTGCCGGGCGACGCCCAGGCCATCATCGACGCCATCGAGCGCACGAGGCCCAACAACAACCTGGCCCTGGTGGCGGGGGAGCAGCAGCTGTTGTCGGCCGGTTTCGATCCCGAACAGGCCGCCCGGCTGGCCTACGGGACGTTCCCGGTGGCCGGACCGGCGCACTGGGTCGACGACTGGTACGACCCCCGCTTCACCGGCGGCGCGTTCCGGTTCCACCAGGGGCTCGACATCATCGCCGCCCACGGCACGCCGCTGCGGTCGCCGGCCGACGGCACCGTCCAGATCGAGAACAGCGGGCTGGGCGGGCTCTCGGTCAAGGTCGTCCAGGGAGACGGGACCTTCTACTACCTGGCCCATATGGCCTCGACGTCCGAGGGGCTCAAGGGTGGCCAGAAGGTCAAGACCGGTGACCTCGTCGGCTACGTCGGCGCCACCGGCAACGCCCAGACCGCCCATCTGCATCTCGGGATCTACCAGCGGGGGTCGACCCCGGTACCGCCCAAGCCGCTCGTCGACCAGTGGGTCATCGACGCCGCTGGCCGTCTGCCCCAGCTGCTCTCCGACGCCGCCGGCGCGCTGGCGCCGAGGGCATTCGTGGCCACCGCCCTGGTCCGCCAGCTGGCCAACGAGGCGGCCGCCCACGCCGACACCGCGCCGGCCGGCCCGCCCCGGGCCGAGCTGCTCTTCGCCGCCACCGCCAACCCCGCCGGCGGCGCCATCCAACTGGCCCACGACAGCGCGGCCAAAGCCTCCGAACAGGTCGACTGGGCCCGGTTGTCGGCCGAACGTATCGCCGTGCAGCAGGCCTGGGACCTCGCCGCGGCCCAGGCCTGGTCTGTCCTCGGCCCCCTCACCCCCCCCGCCCTGCGGGCCTCCGCCGGCGCCCGCTGAGGACGGTCGGCCGACGGCCGACGATCAATCGCGGAAGTTGTTGAACTGAAGGGCGATGCCGAAGTCGTGCGCCTTGAGGGCGGCGATCGCGGACTGGAGGTCGTCGCGCTTCTTGCCCGTGACCCGGACCTGTTCGCCCTGGGTCTGTGACTGGACCCCCTTGAGGCCCAGTTCCTTGATCATCTTGTGGATCTCCCGGGACTTCTCGGTGGCGATGCCGGCCACGATCCTGGCCGCCTGGCGGGCGGCGCCCCCGGAGGCCTCCTGCACCTTGGCGAAGTCGATGGCCTTGAGCGAGACGCCCCGGCGGACCAGCTTCTCCTCCAACACCTGGCGCACCGCGGCCAGCCGGTCCTCGGTGGACGAGCGCAGCTTGAGCTCCTTGTCGCCGAACTCGACCTCCGAGTCGGTGCCCTTGAAGTCGAAGCGCGTCGCCAGCTCCCGCCCGGCCTGGTCGACGGCATTGCGGACTTCCTGGAGGTCGACCTCGGAGACCACATCGAAGCTGGGCACCCGGCGAGTCTAGAAGCCCCGCTATCCTGCCCCGTCCCGGGGTCGGTGCCCGAGAGGACAAAGGGAACTGGCTGTAAACCAGTCGCTTCGGCTACGGAGGTTCAAATCCTTCCCGGCCCACCGGGGCCCGCCGATTTGGTGGCCGCCCAGACCTGGGGCCGCCCGGTACGTTCGTGACATGGCGAACGACCGGGCGGCCCGATCAGGCCGATGATCCTCAGCATCCCCAGCCCCTCGTCGGGCACGATCGAGGTCGGGCCTCTGGACCTGCATGCCTACGGCCTCTTCATCGCGGCCGGTGTGCTGGTGGCGGTGTGGTGGTCCGAACGCCGATGGGCCGCCCGCGGCGGCAACCCCAGCGACATCGGCCGGATCGCCCTGTGGGCGGTGCCCGCCGGCATCATCGGTGCCCGCGCCTATCACGTCGCCACTGACTGGCACCTCTACGACGACGACCCGCTCGAGGCGCTCGCGCTGTGGGACGGTGGCCTCGGTATCTGGGGCGGGGTGCTGCTCGGGACGGTGGTCGGCTCCGTGGTGGCCCGCCGCCGCCACATCGCGGTCGGCGGGGTGCTCGACGCGGTGGCCCCGACCCTGCCGTTGGCCCAAGCCATCGGCCGGTGGGGCAACTACTTCAACCAGGAGCTGTTCGGTGGCCCGAGCACTCTCCCGTGGGCGCTGCGCATCGACGCCGACCGGCGCCCCGACGGCTACCTGCAGTTCGAGACGTTCCACCCGACCTTTCTGTACGAGGCGCTCTGGAACCTCGTCGTCGTCGGCATCGTGCTGGTTGCCCAGCGCCGGCTGCGGCTGCGAGCGGGCTCGTTGTTCGCGCTCTACGTCGCCGCCTACACGTTCGGCCGGTTCTGGGTGGAGTGGCTGCGCATCGACCGCAGCCACGAGATCTTCGGCCTCCGGCTCAACGACTGGACCAGCATCATCGTGTTCGTGCTGGCCCTGCTGTCGCTGGCCTGGCTCAACCGTCCCGGCCGGCGCGCCCCCGAGCGACCCCTCGAAGCCGACGTCGCCGTCAGCTGAGGCTGCCGATCTGATGCGGGCCCGGCTGGCCACCCTCGACGACGCCGAGGCGATCAGGACCATGTACAACCTCGAGGTGACCGGGTCGCCCGCCACCTTCGACCTGGTGCCCCGCAGCGCCGAGGAGCAGCGCCTGTGGCTGACGGCCCGCTCCGGGGCACTCGCCGTGCTCGTCGCCGAGGACGGCGGCGAGGTGATCGGGTTCGCCTCGCTGTCGCCCTACAAGGAACGGCCTGCGTACCGGACCACGGTCGAGGACTCGGTGTACGTCCGTCGTGACCAGCAGGGCCGAGGGGTCGGCCGACTCCTGCTCACGACCTTGATCGCCACCGCCACCGCCCACGGGTTCCACGCCGTCATCGGCCGCATCGTGGGCGGCCACGAAGCATCGATCGCTCTTCACCGGTCGGCGGGCTTCGAGATCGTGGGGACCGAACGCGAGGTCGGGCGCAAGTTCGGCCGCTGGCTCGACGTCGTCGTGATGCAGCGCCTCTTGTGATCGGACGGGCTTGGGGGCGCGCCGACCCGGGCGGCTATCCTCTACCGCTCCGCCGCCCTCTTAGCTCAGTCGGTAGAGCACAGCCATGGTAAGGCTGGTGTCGTGGGTTCGATTCCCACAGAGGGCTCGCTCGCCGGGTCACGTACCCGGGGTCCGGTGAGTGCCGCGCCCACCCTGGGTGATGCACGGCGGCGTAGCTCAGACGGTCAGAGCACTCGGCTCATAATCGAGGTGTCGCCGGTTCGATCCCGGCCGCCGCCACCAACCAGCTCTCAACCCACGCACGACCGGCACCACCCGGAGGACTCATGGCCAAGCAGAAGTTTGAGCGGAGTAAGCCTCATTTGAATGTGGGGACCATGGGTCATATTGATCATGGTAAGACGACGCTGACGGCTGCGATTACGAAGGTGTTGGCGGAGCGTTCGGGGGGG
>JBQTIQ010000060.1:0-52758 GCA_052387955.1 Acidimicrobiia bacterium
ACGCACTCGGTGTTCTTCGCGGCCACCGGCCGGCGCGGCCGCTCGGGTGATTCCCCGGCCTGATGTTCGAGCACCACCCGCTTCACGGTCTTGTGTGTCGTCCCGCAGAGCGCAGCCGCTCCACGGAAGGTCCCCACCTGCTCAAAGGCGGCGACTATGTCCATACGTTCCCTCGCTGACTTCAATGGTGACGTCCCCTGGGTCGGTCCGGTGCTGGCTCGCACCGACACCGTCACCGCCCAGGGACACCCACCGCGGATCACATCAACGCGGGGACTTTCGCTGGCCATACGCGGGGACTTTCACATGGCCACGGACAGCTCAGGAGGCCCCGACGACCACGCCGTCGACGACGGCGCCGGCGGCCCCGGAGGAGACGGCTCCCCCCGCCGAGGGCGAGGCGACCCCCGACGATGCCACCGAACGAGACCGGGCCGACTGCCCCCACGGCGAACGCGACGACGCCTCGGAGAGCAGCGGCACCGCTTCGTGACCACGGCGGCGCCCGGGCATCTGCTCCGGGCGCCGCCCGAGGCGGCGAGTGCTCTCATGGCTGCTGCGGCGCTGCCCTCGACGCCGGCTCAGTGTCCCCGTGGGGCTGCGCCCCACACCCATCGCCCCCGGGCGAACTGGCGCTCGCGCCGTCGGCCTGAAGCGCTCGCTGGGCTCGCACTTCAGTCGTCGCCGGGCCCGTCGTCGGAATCGGCTTCGGCGACGACCACCTCGAAGGACTCGTCGAGCTGCACGTCGACCTCCTGCCCATCGGGCATCGTCACCTCGATCTCGTAGTAGCTCTCCTCGTCGCCGACCTCGGAGCCCGTCACCCGGCCCGCACCGGTGTGGGCCAGAGCGGCAGTCGAAGCCTGCTCCAGGGCGGCACCGGTGATGGCCTCCTCGGTGGCCTCGTCGTCCCCGCCACCGGCGGCGGCGATGCCGGTGGCAGCACCGACGGCGCAGGCCGCTGCGGCGGCGGCGATGGCAATGGTGCGTCCGCGCATGATGTCCTCCTGTGTCCTCGGCCCGGGGGTGGACCGTCGGGACGAGCATGCGCAAACGAGGCTGAACCTCGGCTGACCGGCCCCGGACCGAACCTCAGAGGCCAGTCTGGTAGTCGACGAGCTCGATCCCGCCCTCTCCGCCGGCCGTCACCACCGAGCGGATGAGGCCGACACCGGGGGCAAAGGACTTCTGCTCGACGGTCTCCGGCTCCAGGGGCGTCCATTCCTCGGTCACGCGTACGTCACCGAAGGTGCCGAACCGGACGGTGGCGGAGGCTCCGACCTGGAGCACCTCGGCCATGTCCTCGGCCTCACCGGGGTAGAACTCCTGGCGGTAGGCGTCCCCGACGGCGGCGGTAGCGGGCATCACGATGCCGGCCTGGGCGCCGTCGACGCCGGCCTCGAACGACCCGGCGGTGCTTACGAGCTTGCCATCCTCGAAGTCCTTGACGTCCTCTCCGAGGTACCACACGTTGCCGTCGCGGTCCTGGGCGAACCAGTCGTAGGTGTCCTCCACGATCTCGCCGCCGATGGTCACGGTGTCGCGTACCACCACCGCCGAGATCCCCATGATCTGGCGCCGCTGCGGGGTAACGAAGACCTCGACCCGTTCCGGTTCGCCGTCCGACTCACCCTCGTAGACCCATCTCGACCCTGGAGCCAGCGGCATGTACGGGTTGTCGATCCGGTCGACGAAGTCTGCGGGGTCGATGTCGGGTTCGTAGCGACCGCCGTCACCGGGGTCGACCACCGGGGGCGACGCCGAGGCGGCGGCCGAGGAAGACGACGCCACCGGTCGGCTGGTCCCGTTGCCACAACCGGCCGAGACCGTGGCCAGCACCGCGAGCGCGGCCACCATGGCCAGCCATCGGCGGCTGGCCGTGGTGCTCGGCGGGCGGTGAGAGGGTCGCTCCTGGGTGCGGCCTTGGAGTGAGGTCATGGTCGTGCCTTTCGCTTGCAGCTGAGGAGCCGACCATGCCCGTGGCGTCCTGAACGGCCGTTGAACGGTCCCCGACGGCCGTGGTCGGGTGGTTCAGCGCCGGTTCAGCCGAGCGCGGCCACGATGGGCCGTCACCGCCACACACTGGGGGCGAGTGAAGGCGCCATGAAGCTGCTGCTGATCGAGGACGACCGCAAGATCGCCACCGCGGTGAAGCGCGGGCTGCAGGCCGAGGGGTTCGCGGTCGAGGTCGCCTACGACGGCGAGGTCGGGCTGTGGCAGGCCACCGAGGGCGCCTATGACCTGATCGTGCTGGACATCCTGCTGCCAGGGCGCAACGGCTACCAGGTCTGTGCTGCGCTCCGGGAGGCCGGGATCTGGTCGCCGATCCTGGTCCTCACCGCCAAGGATGGTGACCTCGACGAGGCCGAGGCGCTCGACACCGGCGCCGATGACTACCTCACGAAACCGTTCTCGTTCCCGGTCCTGGTGGCCCGTGTGCGCGCCCTGCTACGCCGCTGCGGCGGTAGGGACCCGGCACCGGTGGTGGTGGGCGACCTCCGCATCGACCCCGGACAACGAAGGTCGTGGCGGGGCGAGGACGAGCTCGCCCTCACTGCTCGAGAGTTCGACATCCTCGAGTTCCTGGTGCGCCGGGCCGGCCAGGTCCTGTCCAAGCGCGAGATCCTGGCCGGGGTGTGGGACTACGACTTCGACGGCGACCCCAACATCGTCGAGGTCTACGTGCGCCGGCTCCGGTTGAAGATCGACGAGCCCTTCGGCCGGCGCACCCTCGAGACGGTGCGGGGCGCCGGCTATCGAGTGGGGTGCGAGTGAAACGAGCGCCCCGAGGCGACGGCGTGACCGCCAGCTCGCCCGGCGGCGATGGGCGTGCGGCGCAGCGCCGCGGGAACGTGCTGCCCTGATGGCTCGAGCGGCGCGCGGGACTTCGACTCCCGAGCACCCGGGCCGCCGACGGTTTGCGTCGGTGCGGGCCCGTGTCACCGCTACCGCCACGCTCGCCCTCCTGGGCGTGCTGGTGGCGGTGGGCGCCGGCCTCGTCGTGGCCCAACGCCGTCTGCTCACCGACGGGCTCGAGGACACCCTGGCCGACAGCGCCGACTTCCTGGCGGCGGCGGTGGCGGCCGGCGACGTACCCGAGGAGATCGGCGGCCTGGGCGACGACGACACCCGGGCACAGGTCGTCACCGCCGACGGCACCGTGGTGGCGTCGACCCCGAACCTGGCCGGCGCTGGGCCCATCGACGGAGCACCCCCCACCGGCCGGGCCGAGATCGTGCGGACGGTCGAGGACCTGGATGGCGAGGCTGACTACCGCGTGCTGTCGCGCACCGTCCGGGGGCCGAGTGGGCCAACGGTGGTGCACGTGGCGTCGAGCCTCGACGACATCGACGACAGCGCTCGGACGTTGGCCCTCTCCCTCACGGTGGCCGTGCCCCTCGCCGCCACTGCGCTGGCGTTGCTGGTCTGGCGCCTGGTCGGCCGCACGCTCGGGCCGGTCGAGGCCATCCGGCGCGAGGTCGCCGGCCTCGACGGCCGGGACCTGCAGGTCCGGGTGCCCGAGCCGGGGACCGGCGACGAGATCGACCGGTTGGCCCGGACGATGAACGCGATGCTCGGGCGGGTCGAGGACGCCGTCGGTTGTCAGCGCCGCTTCGTCGCCGACGCCTCCCACGAGCTGCGCAGCCCCCTGACCCGCATCCGCGCCGAACTGGAAGTCGACCTGGCCCACACCGACGGCGCCGACCTGGCGGCCACCCACCGCAGCGTGCTCGAAGAGGCGACGTCGCTGCAACGGCTGCTCGAGGACCTCCTGCACCTCGCCCGTAGCGATGCCGGCGCCCCCGGCGGGCCCTGGAGCCCGGTCGACCTCGACGAGATCGTGCTCCGCCAGGCCCGGACGATCCGGGCTGGTGGCGACGTCGCCGTCGACCTCAGTGGGGTGACCGCGGCCCGGGTGCAGGGTGACCCCGCACAGCTCGCCCGCGCCATCGCCAACGTCACCGACAA
This sequence comes from Acidimicrobiia bacterium, assembly GCA_052387955.1. Classification (GTDB taxonomy): domain Bacteria; phylum Actinomycetota; class Acidimicrobiia; order Acidimicrobiales; family JACDCH01; genus JBQTIQ01. Next base: position 3,970 of record JBQTIQ010000060.1, read on the forward strand.
CGCCGTCCGGCACGCGGCTTCGTCGGTGGCGTTGACCGTGTCCGAGGGCCACGGCGGCGCCGTGGTGACGATCAGCGACGACGGCCCGGGCATACCTGCGGCGGACAGAGAACGCGTCTTCGAGCGCTTCACCCGCCTCGACGACGCCCGCAGCCGTGACGCCGGCGGTACCGGCCTGGGGCTGGCCATCGCCCGCGACATCGTCCACGCCCACCACGGGACCATCGTCGTCGATGCCGACCACACTGCCGGCGCCCGCTTCGTCATCGTCATCCCTGGCGACGGTGTCGCTAGATCTGCTCGGTCCCGAGAAGGCTTGAGGTTGTGACCAGTTCCGGGACCGAGCGGATGCCGACCGAGCGACCGCCAGGGAGCCGGGCGGCGATGGGGGCCGGGGGGCGCAGCCCGCCAGCTAGCGACTGGCCTGGGTCCCAGCGTTCGCGGTCCACGTCCACCCCTGCCCTGGAATGGCCGTGACCGATGACGCGAGCGCCGCAGCGCCAGCGGAGGCTCGGTCGACCCCGGCCTGCGTGGCCGGGGAACGCACCTAGCCAGGTGCGGTCACGAGCGGCCTGCGTGGCCGGGGAACGCAGCCAAGAACGCGAGGTGGTGCTTCCGGGCACCGGTGCGAGCACCGGAGCGCCAGCGGAGGTGCGGTCACGAGCGGCCTGCGTGGCCGGGGAACGCAGCCAGCCTCGCCTACGTTCGGCCCGGTGGGGCACGGACGCCAGGGGGTGGGGGTGCTGGCGGGCCTGGCGCCGGCCGTCGTGCTGCTCGCCGATCCGGCCGGCTGGTACCCGTTCGGCCCGCTCAAGTGGGCGGCGGTCTCGGTGCTGGTGCCCGCCGGGCTGGCGCTGGTGTGGTCCCGACATCCGGTACGCACGTGGCGGTGGCCGACCTTGGCCGCCGCCGCGCTGGTGGGGACGATGGCGGTGGCCGCGAGCGTCGGCGCCGACCCGCTCTACGCCTGGACCGGCACTCCCGAACGCCGCTTCGGCGTGCTCACGTGGTTGCTGTGCCTCGGGGCCCTTGTCGGGGGGCAGTCCCTCGACCCGGAGGACGACGGGCCGACGATGGCAACCGGGTTGGCCGTCGCGGGGCTCGGTCTCGGGCTGGTGGCGACGGCCGAGGCCCTCGGCTGGGAACCGTCAGTGCTCGCGGTCGACGACCGCCTGACCGCCGCCCTGGGGTCGGCGGCCTATCTCGGCGCCGCCGCGGCGCTGTTGCTCCCGGCCGTCGTCGGCATCGCCCTCGACGCCGGGCTGTCCCGACGGCTGCGAGCCGTTGCCGCCGCCGCCGTGGTGCCACTGGTGGTGGCGCTGGTCGGGTCGGGGGCTCGGGCGGCGTGGTTCGGTACCGCGGCGGCGGCCACGGTCGCGCTCGTGGCCCGGCGTCACCGGCTTCGACTTCGTCGCACCCTGGCGGTCGCAGCCGGAGCCGGGGCGGCACTGGTGCTCACCCTGGTCTTCGTCCTCAGCCCCGCCGGCTCGCGTCTGGGATCGACCTTCGATCGCGATGCCGCCGGCGGGCGTAGCCGGCTCGACGAATGGGCCGTGGCCCTCCGGGTGATCGGCGACCATGCGCCGCTGGGGGTGGGACCGGAGGGGTACCGGGTGTCGTTCGCTCGAAGCGTCGACGAAGGCTACGAGCGGGCGCATGGCCGTGACCCGCTGCCCGACCGGGCCCACTCGGCCCTCCTCGACGTCGCCGTCACCGGCGGTGTCGGGGCCGTGGCCGCCTGGTCCGTGTTCCTGGCTGCCGTCGGGGCCGCGGCCTTCCGGGCGTTGCGGTCGGAGCGAGCCTGGGTGGCCGGCCTCGGCGCCGCCCTGGTCGCCCACGGGGCGGCGTCGCTGCTGTTGTTCCCGACCGTCGAGTTGGAGCCGCTGGCGTGGTTGCTCGGGGGGCTGCTGGTGGCGGCAGCACGGGGGCCGGGTCGGCCGTCCCGGGAGATAGTGGCGCCCCGGGTCGTCCCTGCAGTCCTTGCCGCGGTGGCGGTGGTGGCCCTGGTGGCGGGAGGCGTCGAGCTGGTCGCTGACCGGCACGCCCGTACCGCGGCGGCGGCGTTGCGCCGCGGCGATGCCACGCGGGCGGCGCGGGAAGCGGCCGCCGCCGCCGGGCTCCGCCCCGACGTGGCCCGCTACCACCTGCTCGAGGCGCGGGCCGCGGTAGCCGCCGATCAGGGCACCCTGGCTGGCCTGGCCGCCGTGGACCGGGCGCTCGTTCTGTCCCCGGGCGACCCGATCGTCCTGCGGGCGCGGGCCGGCCTGCTCGTCGATCGTGTCCGTGCCACCCGCGTGCCGGCGCATGCCGCCGCCGCCCGCTCCGAGATCACCCGGCTCCTGCAGGACGATCCGTTCAACGGCGACCTCTGGCTCCAGGCCGGCGCCGCCGCCGAGCTCGAGGGCGACGAGGCCGGCGCCGAGGGCGCGTGGTCGAGGGCTGAGCGCCTGGCGCCCCGGAGCCCGGCGCCGGGCGTCAACCTGGCCCTTCTCTACCTGGCCCAGGGGCGTTGGAGCGAGGCAGAAGCCGCCCTGGACCGGGCGGGCGCCATCGCCCCGGAGGACCCCCGGGTCGCCACCGCCCGACGGGCGCTGGACGAGGCTCGATGATGGAACGATCCGATGACTCCGGGCGTCATCAGGGCATGGATCTCCCGCTACCGGTCCTCGGCTCGCTCCGGGACGACCGATCGGCCTGGGCCGTGCCGCCACCGCCGGAGGGCGGTGGTGCCGCCCCCGCCGAGCCCGCCCGCGCCCGGGAGGTCGCCGAGCTCGTCACGGTGGACGGGGTGGCCTTCGCCGGCTTCTACCGCCGTACCCGGCCCTCGGTCGCCCGGGCATTGGCCCTGAGCCTGGGCGACGCCGACCTTGCCGCCGAGGCCACCGACGAGGCCATGGCCCGTGCCTACGAGCGTTGGCCGGCCGTGTCGGGCTACGACCGGCCCGAGGCGTGGGTGTACCGGGTGGCGTCCAACTGGGCGCGATCGGTCGTCCGGCGCCGGCTCCGTAGCCCCCACCGCTTCTATGAGCCCCGGGAGCCCGACAACGCCGTCGTCGGCGACCCCGCCGTCGACGCCGCACTGGCCGAGCTCAGCGTGGACCATCGCAGCGTCGTCGTGTGCCGCTATTTGCTGGGGTGGCCCGTAGCCGACATCGCCACCGCCCTGGGCGTGCGAGAAGGCACCGTCAAGAGCCGTCTGCACCGCGCCACCCAGCTCCTCCAGACCCGCCTCGACCACCTTCGCCCTCGGGAGCAGCAGCCGTGAACGTCGACGATCGCCTCCATGACCACCTACTCGACCGGGCCGCCACCATCGTTCTCCCGCCCGGCGACCCCGACCGGGTGATCGCCCGCGCCGGCCAGCGGCGCCGGCGCCGGCGCGCCGCGCTGGGTGCCGGCGCCAGCCTGTCGGTCATCGCCGCGGTGGTGGCTATCGCCCTCGTCCGCGGCCCGGGGACCAACAGCATCGGCGTGACCGCTTCTCCGCCGGCGGTCTCGGTCGCCTCCCCCTTCGACTGGACCGTGGTCTCCCTGGACGAGGGGCTCGGCTACAGCAGCCGCTCGGTCGCCTCCGCCGGCGCCCTCTACGCCCTCTCCACGGCACCGGGAGCGCCGCCTGTCGCCGACGGCGCCGACTACGACTCCCGCCAGTCGTTGTACCGCTCGACCGACGGCCAGGGTTGGGCACAGGTCGGCTTGCCGGCGTCGCTGTGGGCCACCGGCCTGAGCGCCGATGGGGCCCGGCTGTACGCCGTGGGCACCTCACCGGCCGGAGGCGGACGGGCGCTGACCATTGCCTCGAGCGCCGACGGCGGCGTGCAGTGGGAGAGCACCGACCTGCCCCTCGACCTCGCCGCCCTCGAAGCCCGCCATCCAGGCCAGATCCGTTTGGTCGGGCCGCTGGTGACGGCGGGCCCCGACGGGAACGTCGTCGCCGCAGTGACCGTGGTCGCCCTGCCCGAGGTGGCCGCCCTGCTCGGTGACCGGCTGCCCCAGGACGGCGGGTGGGAACAGACCAACGACGGCGTCGACGTGTACGCCTACGCCGAAGTCGACTGCGGCCGGTTCCCTCCTTCGGCCACCATCGAACAGTCGGTTGCTCCCGAAGGCTCTGATGGGCCGGTCGGTTGCATCCAGGCCGTGCCCGACCCGACGTCGGAGGCCCACTACTCGTGGACCGAACTGGGACTCGACCCGGAGCTGCAGCAGCTGCTCGCCGGCCGGCTCCACCTGTTCGTCTCGGCCGACGGTTCGGGCTTTGCCGAGGTGGTGTCCCCCGGCGCCGGGACACCGGTGGGCCTCGTCGCCGACGCCGACGGCTACGAACTGTTCCTCGCTGCTACGAGCGCCGACCGGAACCGCGTGACCTCACTGCGTTCGGCCGACGGCACGACGTGGGCCGCCGAAGCCACGCCGGTGAACGGGTACCTGCTCGGCGCGGGCATGCTCGACGGCCGTACCGCGGCCGTCTTCGAGACCTTCGAAGCCGACATGTCCCGGGTGTTCCTGCGCCACCGCCAGGCCGACGGCTCGTGGGCGTCGACCGACCTCCCGGGCCCGTCGGTCGGCCCCGGCAGCTACAGCGACGTCGCCTTCGGGCCTCTCGGCCTGGCTGTACTGGGGATGACGTACGACGACGCCGAGGACCGGACCGAGCTGTTCCTGGTCCACTCCCGCGATGGCCGGACGTACTCGACCGTGCCCCTGAACGACTTCCTCGGCGACGAAGCGCTCTCGAAGGCCGGCGTCGAGGTGACGGCCGACGCCATCGTGGTGCGCATGACACCCCCGGCCTCCGACCCCGGTCTTCCCCTCCCGGCCCAGACGGTCCTGGTGGGCACGCCCCGCTGAGAACGCCCGGTCCGTGTGCCGGCGGGGCAATCGCCTCGCCGGCACCGCCGCGTCCGCGCCGAGACCGGGTGCCCGGCGACAACCCCCCGCCCTTCGCCGACCGGCTACCTGGCGGGTAATCGCTCTGCGGCCAACGGACGCGGATGATGCCGGAAGCCCGGGATTCACCGGGGAGCAGAGGAGCGCCAGATGGCCGAACACCCCAACGCCGAGAAGATCCGCACCGCCTACGCCGCATTCACCGCCGGCGACCTGCCGGCCGTCGTCGAGGCCTTCGCCCCCGACGCCGTCTTCCACGTCGCCGGCGACGGGCCGACCACCGGCGACCACAAGGGCCACCAGGCCATCACCGCGCTGTTGGTGGACGGGTTCCACAAGACGGGCGGCACCCAACGGATCGAAGTGCGCAGCATCTATGCCGACGACCACCACGGCGTCGTCGTCGCCCACGAGACGGCCACCCGGGCCCACGACGGGGCCACGCTGGACATCGAGGAGGTCCATCTCCTCGCCCTGGCCCCCGACGGCCGCGTCACCGACTTCTGGGACGTCCCGTCCGACCCCGACGTCCACGACGCCTTCTTCGACGGCTGACTTCCGGCCCCCACACCGGGACCGGGCGGACTTGAATGGGCGCGGTCAGGCACGAACGGGGGAGATCCATGGGACGTCTCGAAGGCAAGGTCGCGGTCATCACCGGCGCTACCGGCGGTATGGGCCAAGTCGGCTGCCGAGTGTTCTGCGAGGAGGGGGCCACGGTGGTGGGCGTCGACCTCGACGACACCGGCGGCCCCGACCTCGAACAGGACCTGCAGGACAAGGGCCTCGACTTCAGCTTCGTCGGGGCCAACGTCGCCACCGCCGCCGGCTGCACGGCCGTCGCCGACCACGTGCGGGAACGCTCCGACCGGCTCGACGTGCTCTACAACAACCATGGCATCACCGTCGGCAAACCCATCCTGGAGACCTCCGAGGAGGACTGGGACCTCATCCAGGACGTCGACCTCAAGAGCGTCTTCCTCATGACCAAGGCGCTGGCACCGTTGATGACCGACCGCGGCGGGTCGATCATCAACGTCTCCTCGATCGGCGGCGTCGTCGCGTTCGGGGCGATGGGCGCTTACGGGGCGGCCAAGGCCGGAGTCATCCTCCTGTCGAAGTGCTGCGCGGTCGACCTGGCCCAGTACGGCATCCGGGTCAACGCGGTGTGCCCCGGCGTCATCGACACGCCCATGCCCCGCAACTTCGTCAAGGACCTGCCTGACAAGGAGTCGATCTGGAAGGGCTTCGAGGAAGGCCACCTGGTCGGCCGGCTGGGCCGCCCCGAGGAGGTCGTGTCCCTCGCCGTCTGGCTCGCGAGCGACGAGTCGACGTTCATGACCGGCGCCGAGATCATCATCGACGGCGGTTGGTCGGTGCGCTGAGCCGACCTCCAGTTCGAGGATTCATCGTTGGTGAGCTGGTGTACGAGCGGTGTGCGCTGGTGGCCGGTCGAGGCCGGTACCCTGTTGGTGCTGGTCAGACGGGGTTTTGAGCCCAAGAAGGGAATCGAACCCTTGACCTGCTCATTACGAGTGAGCCGCTCTGCCGACTGAGCTACTTGGGCGACGCGGCGCACGCTAGTCGGCGGCACCCGTCAGTCGTCGAAGGCGGCCACGTCGGCACGAGCGAGCCGAGTGGGCTCCGCGATGGCATCGATGGCGACGATCTTGTCGTCGATGATGACGAAGTCGAGGATGACGATTAGTCGGCCGGCTGGCTCGACCACCACGCCGACCTCGCCATCGACCATGGCCGACCGCGCCGCCCGGGCGCGACCGGAGAACACGGCGGCCACCGATGGCGCGCCTTCCACACGAGCCGGCGCGTCGCCCATCGCCGCCGCGCTCTCGTCAGCCCAGAACACCACGTCGGGGGCGAGCACCGCGATCAGGCCCTCGAGGTCGCCGTGGCGCGCCGCGGACAGGAACGCATCGACGACCCTGCGCTGCTCGCCGACACCGCCCTCATGGGACGCGCCAGCAGCCCCGCGTACCTGTCGGCGGGCCCTGCTGGCCAGCTTCCGAGCCGCGACCGGCGAACGCTGGACCGTTCGCCCGATCTCGTCGAAGCCGACACCGAACAGGTCGTGGAGCACGAAGGCCACCCGCTCGGCCGGCGACAACGTGTCGAGGACCACCGAAAGCGCGCCACCGACGGCGTCGGCCAGCATCGCCTCCTGTTCGGGGCCCGATCGCTCCTCCGCGCCCGACTCTCGGTCGCTCACCGTGCCGACGTCACCCAGGTCTTCACGACGCGAGTCCCGGCTCCGCAACATGTCGAGACACACCCGGGACACGACGGTCGTCAACCACCCACCGAGGTTGTCGAGACCCGACGAGTCGGTCCGATGAAGCCGGAACCACGCCTCCTGCACGGCGTCCTCGGCCTCACCGGCCGAACCGAGCATGCGCCGCGCCACCGACCGAAGATGATCCCGGTGCTCCTCGAAACGGGTTGCCAGATCGTCGAGGTCGTCCATCGGGTCACATTCTCCTGGCCGGATCCGTCAACCACATGACGAGCCAGAACCCGACAACGTGACCAGGAGAGACCCAATGCCAGCACGAATGACTCACCCCGCGTTCGCCGTCGCCGACGCGATGCCCGCCCTCCAGGCCGTCGGCGACGCGGTCGCCTCCTCGGGCCTCTCGCCCGTCACCCTCGAACTGGTCAACCTCCGCGCCAGTCAGATCAACGGCTGCGGCGTCTGCGTCGACGGCCACCCTCGCATCGCCAAGAAGGCAGGCGAAACCGATGAACGGCTCCACGCCGTCGCCGCGTGGCGAGACACCCCGTACTTCAGCGACGCCGAACGCGCCGCCCTCGCCCTGACCGAGGCCGTGACCCGACTCGACAATCGCTCCGACCCCGTTCCCGACGACATCTGGAACGAGGCCGCCCGCCACTACGAAGAGACCACGCTCGCCGGACTCGTGCTCGCCATCGCCAACATCAACGTCTGGAACCGTCTCAACATCGCCACGCGCCAGATCGCGGCCGGCGACTGGACCGACAGCTGACCGCTCCCAGCGCCGTCTCAGCACCCTCCGAAGGCCGGCTCGCAGGGGTTATCGCCTCAGGCCCAGGACCTCTCCCAGGCGGCCTGACGCGTCCGGTAGCTCGACGACGGTCAGTGCAGGTGAAGGCCGGGCCAGGGTTCGTCGAGCGGCCAGCGGCACCGGTCCCCGCCCCGTTGGGCATCGAGCTCCTGGATCAGGTCCTCTACGAACGCTTCCACCGTGTCGGCCGTGGGCCAGGGGCCGCAGAAGAACAACCATGCCTCGGGCAGCTCGGCGCCGGTCGGGCCGAGGTCCCGTGCGCCTCTCTCCAGGCGTACTGCTCGCCGTTGCGTTCGAGGTACACGACGTCGCCGGGCGCGAGCCACGGGGTGGATTCCACCAGCGCCTCGGCCATCTCGTCGCGGGTCATGCGGTCCAGTGAGCCATCGCCTGGGCCCGGAGGTCAAGGACTTCGTCGACGGCGACCGATGGCGCTGCGATGGTCGGCCCCGGCTTTACCCGGGCGCGGGAGCGAGAGCCAGCGCTGCCCGTCGAGCTCGACGAACACCGCCATGCAGCCCTCACCGTGAAGCCGCTCCGCCGGCGAGCCCGACGGCGGCGGCCAGCTCGTCCACGTCGACGACGGTCACCGCAGGGCCGACAGCTCGAGGAACAGCGACTGCAGCAACAAGGCCTCGTTGGGGTTGCGTACCAGGGCCTCGTTGGCGTCGTGGATTACGTCGACCGCGCCGACGAGAACCCCCGGCGAGCGCCCCGCAGCCACCGCGTCTCGATAGCAGCCGGCGAGCGTGGCCAAGCCGAAGCGCAGCTCGTCGGTGCGCAGCCGGCGCAGCTCGCGCTTGTGGCGCTCGCCGAGCTCGCGGCGGCCGGCGCCGCGCTCGCCGTACTGCTCGACCCGGGCCGCGAGGGCGGCCAGCTCGAGGGCGTGACGGGCGGCGAGGGGCTCCTGGGCGTCGTCGATCATCGCCCGCAGCTCGGCTACCAGTCGGTGGACCACGGCGCCGGTCCCGTCGAGCTTGTCGGGAACCGTCCTCCACGCCGTGCGCCGCAACGAGAACCGGGGATCGGTGGCCAGCAGACGGGCACGGTCGACGTCCCCGCCGGCGGCGCCCGCCACCTCGGCCGCCAATTCCTGCTCCACCCCTTCGGCCATCAACGTGTGCGCCACCAGCGCCGCCGGGACAGGGGCCAGAGCGACGCGCACGCATCGCGATGCGATCGGTACCAGCTCGGCTGGCACGTGCTCGGCCAGCACGACGAACACGGTGCCCGCCGGGGGCTCCTCGATCGTCTTGAGCAGGATGGGGCCTGCTTCCCGCACGAGGTGGAAGTCGACCAGGACCAACACCTTGCGGGAACCCTCCACACCGCTCCGGCTCGCCTCCACCGCCACCGCCCGGGCCTCGTCGGCGGAGATGGCGGGACCGGTGCGCTCGAAGACGTGCAGGTCCGGGTGGCGGCCGGCGAGGGCCAAGCGCACAGCCCGGTCGGCATCCACGCCGTCGAGCCCGTCGGACAGCAGCGAGGCGGCGAAGGCCCGGGCGACCGCGCCCTTGCCGGCCCCCCGGGGCCCGACCAACAGATAGGCGTGCACCGGTGCTGCCGCTGCCGCTCGGAGCTGGGCGAGGGCCTCGGGCTGGCCCACGACGCCGACCCACGGGTCAACCGCCGGCCTGGGGACGCCCCCCGCCGCCCCGGCGGTCACGCCATGGCCTCGTCGCCGACGCGAGCGCCGGAGCGCCGACGCGGGCCCGGCCGAGCCCGGCCTGCGGGGCCGGGGAACGCCGACAACCCGTTCACGGCCCGGGCACGGGCCGCAGCTCGGGCCGCTTGGAGACGATGGCTGCCATCACCCGGGCCTCGACCTCATCGGGCGTGCCCCGGCCGTCGATCACCACCCAGCGGTCGGGGTCCGCCGCGGCCAGGGCCCGGTACCCCTCCTCGACCCGTTGATGGAAAGCGGCGCCGGCCGCCTCCATCCGGTCGGGGCACGCGCCGGAGCCGTCGAGGCGCGCCGTCCGCTCGTCGGCCGGCACCACCAGGAGGACGACCAGGTCGGGCTGGGGTGCACCGGCGAGGTCGGAGAGCGCCTCGACCTCGTCGAGCGGCAGGCCCCGCCCGTAGCCCTGGTAGGCCAACGACGAGCCCCGGTAGCGGTCGGTCAGCACCGTTCGCCCGTCGGCCAGGGCCGGACCGATCACCTCGGCCACGTGCTGGGCCCGGGCCGCCGCCATCAAGAGGGCCTCGGCCCGCGGCTCGAGGACGCCGTCACGGTCCAACAGCAGGGCCCGCACCCGCTCGCCCGCCTCGGTCCCCCCTGGCTCCCGGGTGAGGACCGCACCGAGACGCGCCGCGATGCGGCGGGCCTGGGTCGATTTGCCCGAGGCCTCACCGCCTTCGAACGCGATGAGCATCAGGGAGCCTCGGCCTCGGCGCCGGCCTCGTCCTTCGTCGGGCGAGGCCCGGCCCGCAACGAGCGCACCGCCACCACGCCGGCGACCAGCATGATGGCGCCGGCCAGCCACAGGGTGATGCGGACGCCGGGGAGGTAGAGGCTGCCGCCCGGGAACCGGATGGTGGCCTCGGAGAACAGCCGGTTGGAGAGACGGTCGAACACCTCGGCCAGCAACGGCCCGAGCGTGAACGAGATGAGCAGGCACATGCGCACCAACGTGTAGAGGGCGCTGAAGATCCGTCCCCGCAGCTGGTCGTCCACGCTCTCGTGCAGGAGGGTGAAGCCGAGCACGTACACCGCGCCGCCGCACACCCCGAGACCGAAGACGCCGATGAGCGACAGCGCCAGCGCCGACATGGCGGCGGCGAAGATGAGGCACCCGCCACAGCCGAACAGGGCCAGCTCGAAGGCCCGGGCCTTGGGCAGGCGGTTCTGGATGAGCGACAGCAACAGGACACCGGCGGCGACGCCGAAGCCGAGCGCGGTGGTGAAGAGCCCATAGCCGGCGGCGCCGGCGCCCAGCACCTGGAGCGAGAAGATCGAACCCAACGGGACGACCATCCCGCCGCCGATCAGCCCGGTGGCAAGCCCGAGGTTGACCGAGCGCACCACCGGGTTGACGAAGATGTACTGCCACCCCTCGCGGAACTCGGTCAACGTCCCGGTCAGGTCCACGCGGCGACGGCTGTCGGCCGCACCCTCGTCCCCGGACCGGCCCCGGCGGGTGTTCGGCGACAGGTGGAGCCGCGAGATCAGCAGGGCCGAGGTGACGAACGTGACGGCGTCGACGTAGAACGCCAGCGCCACCTGGTCGGTCTCGAGGAAGCTGAGGATGTCCAGGCCGCCCAAAGTCTTGGACGCCTGGGCCAACAGGGCGAACACGACGGCGGCGACGGGGAAGGTCCCGTAGGCCGCCGCCAACGACAGCGAGTTGGCCGACGTGAGCCGATCGGCCGGAACCAGGTTGGGGACCGAAGCCTCCTTCGCCGGGGACCACAGCAGCGTGCACACCTCGAGGACCAGCGACGCCACCACCAGCCCGCCGACGGTGCCGACGAAGGGCAGGGCACAGATCACCCCCGCCCGCACCAGGTCGCAGGAGACCATGACCTTCTTGCGGTCCCAACGGTCGATCATCACGCCCGCCACCGGCGCCAGGAAGAACCCCGGCAGGATGCGCGCCGTCATCACCAGGCTGACGGCAGCTCCGCCCGACCCGCCGCCGAGGTCGACGGCGAGAAGGGTGATGGCGAGGAACCCGAGCCAGTCCCCCAACGCCGACACCACCTGGGCCACCCAGAGCCGGAAGAACATCCGGCTGCCGAACAGGCGCACGTGTACGCCGGCCCGGTCGGACGAGCCGGGGAGCAGCGGCGGGACCGTGGACACCCCCGGGATCGGTTCGGTCGGAGGCAGGGGGAGACCCACCCCGTCCCGTTGAACGCCCTTCGTCGCATCGGTCGGCGACCGGTCCGACGACGGGTCAACCACGGGCGCCGAGGCTATCCGAGCACCCTCGGGGCCCCGCGGCTCGGGTCAGGGCGCTTCCTCGCCGAGGCCGGGCGCCGACGAGCTCGCCGCCGCCTTCCTCGGCGCCGCCTTCTTGGCCGCCGACTTCTTGAGGGTCGCCTTCTTGGCCGCGGCCGCCCGTTGGGCGGGAGCCTTCTTGGCCGCCGCCTTGGCCCCGGCCTTCTTCGCCGGCGCCTTCTTGGCGGCGGCCCTGGTGCCACCGGCCGACCGCCCCCGCTTGGGCCGGACGCCGTTGTCCGCCTCGTAGTCCCGGCGGAGCTGGAGCAGCTCGGCCGCCCGTTCGGTGGTGAGGCTCTCGAGCGTGTCGCCCTTGCGCAGGGAGGCGTTGGTCTCGCCGTTGGTCACGTAAGGACCGAAGCGGCCGTCCTTGAGCACCATGGGCAGCTGCGACACCGGGTCGTCGCCCAGGTCTCGCAACGGTGGCGCCGCGGCGCGACGACCGCCGAACTGCTTGGGCTGGGCCAGGATCGTGCGGGCCTCGTCTTCGCTGACCGTGAACAACGCTTCCTCGCTGTCGAGGCTGCGGGTCTCGTCCCCAGCTTTGAGGAAGGGGCCGTAGCGGCCGTTCTGGGCCACGATCTCGGTGCCGTCCTCGGTCGTCCCCACCGGGCGGGGAAGCGACAGCAGCTTGAGGGCGTCCTCGAGCGTCACCTCCGCCGGCACCATGGAGGCGAACAGCGAGGACATCCTGGGCTTGGTGCCCTCGGGCAGCGTCTCGGGGCCCCCCAGTTGCACGTAGGGACCGAAACGGCCCGACTTGACGTACACCGGCAGGCCGCTGTCGGGGTCCTCGCCCACCGGGGTGTCGGTCTTGGGGGCGCGCAGCAACTCGAGAGCACGGTCGATGGTGAGCTCGTCGAGGGGCAGGTTGTCGGGGACCGAAGCGGTCTGTTCGCCCCGCTTCACGTAGGGCCCGAACTTGCCGTTGCGGACGACGAGCATCTCGCCGTCCTCGTCGACGCCCAACGGGATGGCGTTGATGAGGGCGGGGTCGGCTTCCTCCTTGGCCTTGTCGCACAAGGCGGCCAGGCCCGGGGTGCCGTTGCCGAACCAGAACGAGTGCAGCCACGGCACCCGTTCCTGGGCCCGCTCGGCGATGCGGTCGAGGTCGTCCTCCATCCGGGCCGTGAAGTCGTAGTCGACCAGCTGGGGGAAGTGGCCCTCGAGCAGGTTCACCACCGCGAAGGCATCGGGGGTGGGCACCAGGGCCTGCCCCTTCTTCCACACGTAGCCGCGGTCCTGGATCGTGCCCATGATCGAGGCGTACGTCGAGGGCCGGCCGATGCCGCGTTCCTCGAGCGCCTTGACCAGGGTGGCCTCGGTGTAGCGGGCCGGGGGCTGGGTGGTGTGGCCCAGGGCCTCGATGGTCGGTACCGGCAGACGCTGGCCCTGGGCCAGCTCGGGCAGCCGGGCAGAGGCGTCGCCGGCCTCGTCGCTGTCCTCGCCCCCGAACCCGTACACCGCCAGGTGCCCGGGAAAGGTGATGGTGCGGCCCGACGCCGACCACGTCGTCTCCTGGGCGGCGTCGCCTCCGGCAGTACCGGCCGACGCCGTCGCCCCGATGCGGGCGGTGACCGTCGAGCCCCGGGCGTCGGGCATCTGCGACGCCAGCGTGCGCTGCCACACCAGCTCGTAGACGCGCAGGTCGTCGCCGCCGAGCTCGCCCCGCAAACCTTCGGGCCCGCGCCACCGGTCGCCGGCAGGCCGGATCGCCTCGTGCGCCTCCTGGGCCCCCTTGGACTTGGTGGCGTGCTGGCGGGGCGTCGACAGCAGATAGTCGGTCCCGAACCGTTCGCCGATCTGGCGGCGGGCCTCCTCGAGGGCGGACGCCGCCAGCGTGGTCGAGTCGGTCCGCATGTAGGTGATGTAGCCCCGCTCGTAGAGGCCCTGGGCGACGCGCATGACCTGCTGCGACGACATCCGCAGCCGGGACCCGGCCACCTGCTGCAGGGTCGAGGTGATGAAGGGCGGCTTCGGCCGCGACGTGTAGGGCTTGGTCTCGACCGACCCGACGGTGAAGGCGGCCCCGTCGAGGCGTTCGACCAACGAGCGCGCTGCGACCTCGTCGAGCACGACCACGTCGTCACGGCGGGTGCGGCCCTCGGCGTCGAAGTCGCGGCCGCCGGCCACCTTGGCCCCGTCGACCGAGACCAACCCGGCGGCGAAGGCCGGTTCGGTCGGGAAGGCGGCGCTGAGGTCCCAGTAGGGGGCGGCGGTGAATCCCATGCGCTGGCGCTCGCGCTCGACCACCAGGCGCACGGCCGGTGACTGGACCCGCCCGGCCGAGAGCTTGGGCCGGATCTTGCGCCAGCACACCTCGGACACCGGGTAGCCGAACAACCGGTCCACGATGCGGCGGCTCTCCTGGGCGTCGACCTGGCCGTAGTTGACGTCGCGCCAGTTGGCCACGGCGGCGTCGATCGCCGGCTTGGTGATCTCGTGGAACGCCATCCGCTTGACCGGGACCCGGGGCTTGAGCACCTCCTGGAGGTGCCAGGAGATCGCTTCGCCCTCGCGGTCCTCGTCGGTGGCCAGATAGACCTCGTCGGCGTCCTTCAGCGCCTGCCGCAGCTCGGCGATGACCCCCTTCTTGGACGCGTTGACCTCGTAGTCGACCTTGAAGTCGTTGTCGACGTCGACCGCCAGGCCCTTGGAGGGCAGGTCACGGATGTGGCCCATCGACGCCATCACCGTGTACCCCGGCCCGAGGAACCTGGCGATGGTCCGGGCTTTGGCCGGAGATTCGACGATCACGAGAGGCTTGGCCACGGCTCCACCCCTAAATGGCCGAGTACTCCGCTGTCAATCTCGCCCGCAACCGGAGCGCTGATTTCGTGGCTCTGGGCCCCACCCCCATGGCCGCCGGACCGGCCGGCGCCCACCCGGTCATCCTGCCGTGCTCGCTCCGCCCGCACGTCAGTCATCCTGGGGGCCGGTCAGCGTGGCGAGGTCGTCGTGGAGGGCGCCCAGGATGCGCGCCGCGGTCTCGCCCCGGGCCAGGCGTTTGCTGCGCCGGACGGCCCCGGTGCGCAGTTCGCCCAACGCGGTCGCGACCGCGGTCGCCTCGGCCTCGACCGTCTCGGCCGGCACGGCCCGATCGAGGAAGCCGGCGGCGATGGCGGCCGGGGGCGAGAGGACCCGTCCCAGCAGGATGCGGTCGAAGGCCGACGGCGGCATGCGGTAGCGGGCCATCTCGATGACGAAATGGGGCAACGGCATGCCGATGGTGATCTCGTTGAGCCCGATCTTGAAGTCGCCTTCGGCGCCGATGCGCTCGTCGGCGGCGAGGAGCATCAGGGACCCGGCGGCCACCGCATGGCCGGTGCAGGCCGCCACCACCGGCATGGGGAACACGAACAAGCGGGTGAGGAACTCGGCGCCGGCGACGACCAGCGCCCGCATCTGTTCTTCGCCGGCGGTCATGACCGACAGGTCGAATCCGGCCGAGAACCGGCCCGGGCGGCCCACCAGCAGCAAGGCCGACGCCTCGGCCTCGGCCCGGTCGAGGGCACCCTGGAGGGCGTCGAGGGTGTCGTGACCGAGCACGTTGGCCTTGCCGTCGTCGAGGGCGACGACGGCAACCTTCCCGTGCAGTTCGTAGGTCAGGTTTCCCGGCGCGGCCATTGGTCCCCGCACGGTAGCGGTCTGACGCACGAGTGGAGCGAGGGCTTCCGGCCGACACGCCAGCGCCAGCTCGCTAGGCGGCACTAGGTGTGGGGCGGAGCCCCACGGTATGACCGTGTCACCTATTCCAGGATGCGGATCTCTCCCTCGGACGCTCGCACCACGGCCAGGGCCGCTTCGTGGAGCCGGGCGTGCAGCTCGGCGAAGAGCTCGGCCTGGTCGTCGAAGCCGTCGTCCTCGTCGGTCGCCGAGCCCGCGCTCCCGGGAGTGGCGTCGAGCGCAGCCAGGGCGGCGTCCCAGTCGGTTTCCGCCGCCACCCGTCGCAGCCGCATCGAGGGGGCCTGGAAGAGCGCCCGGTCGAGGTCGTTGACGATCGCCACCACCACGTCGGTGGTCGTGCGCACGCCTGGCGTCGACAGCAAACGGAGAGCCTGGAGCTTGCGCATAGCCAGCGCCGCAATGCGCTGGGGGTCGCCCAACTCGGTTACGGCGGAATCGATGTCGGCAAGGTCGAGGGTCACCTCACCGGGAACCTCGAACCACTCCCGGAGCATGTCGAAGAGCGCCTCGGTGACGCCGTGCAACGCCAACAGCTCGTCGGGCTTGGAGACGATCGCATCGGCCCCGTCGTCGCCCTCGCCCTCGCCCTCGCCCTCGCCGTGGGGAACGCTCATCGCGCCGGTTCCTCCCTCCTGTGGTCGCCGTTCATCGACGGTCCTCGGCGGTCACCGACAGGCTGACCGTCGTACCGTCGCCCTCGCGGCGGATGTCGAGCGCGTCGGCCAGCTCGCGCATGAGCGGTATGCCGAGGCCCCGTTCGTACCCAAGACGACCGGGCGCGGTAGGAGGTGGCGCCGCCCGCACCGACGCCGGGTCGAAGCCGCCGGCGACATCGTGGACCTCGACCCGGACCTGATCGGGCTCGGCCCAGCACCGGATCTCGATCGGGTGGGCGGCACCGCCGGGCCGGCGGCGCTCGGCATCGATTGCGTTGGCCACCGCCTCGGTGACCGTGAGACGGAGGTCCTCGAGGCGGGGCCCGGGCAGCGACGACCCGCAATCAGCCACCGCGGTCACCACGGTGCGCACCAGGGCGAGGTATTCGAGACGGGCGGGAAGGTCGAGGACCACCCGGTCCACTCGCTGCACTCGCGCTTCAGCCCCGGGCGGTCTGTACCGCGACGTCGCTCGAGGGGTAGATGCCGAAGGCCGCGTCGAGGCGGGTGATCTCGAACACCTTCATGATGCGGGGTTGGGTACACACCAGCCGCAGGTCCCCACCGTGGGTCCGCGCCCGCTTGAGGGCCCCGACGAGCACACCGAGACCGGTGGAGTCGAGGAAGCCGACATCGTCGAGATCGACCACGAGGTCGTGGTGACCTTCAGCCACCAGCGCCACCAGCCGTTCGCGCAAGACCGGGGCGGTGGCGATGTCGACCTCGCCGCTCACCGTCACGACCTGCCAACCATCCCGCGCCGTGACAACGCAACCCAGGTCCATCGGCTGACCCTACAGGAGGCTGCGAAGCTGGCGTTCCCCGCCACGAACCGCCCAGGAGCGCACGGGATCACCGGCGTCGACTGGGCCGGCCGGCACAACGGCACCGGTCGGCCGATGTCGGACTGGTCCGTTCCCCGCCGATGCGACCGCGGAACGCGGGCGCAGCTCTGGCCCAGCGCCTCCTGCGTGGCCGGGGACGCATACAAGCCTGTAACTACAGCGGTGGAAGGCTTAGCCTTCGAGGGGCATGGCCGTCGTCGAGTTGGCTCCACCCCGGCACTTCGCGGCCAGCGTCGAGGACGTGCTCCGGGACCTGGGCGGTGGCGGCCGCTTGGTGCACGTCGAACGGTTCCCGAGCCGGCCAGCCCGGTGGGGCGAGCTCGCCGTCCCCCTCCGCCCCGAGGTCGGGGAGCGGTTGCCGTTCGACGGCCTGTGGTCGCACCAGGCCGCCGCCATCGACCTCCTCCGTGCCCGGCGGTCGGTGGCGGTGGCCACCGGCACCGCCTCGGGCAAGTCGCTGTGCTACCAGTTGCCCATCGCCGAGTCGGTGGCCGACCCGGTGCACCCCGGTACCGCACTGTTGGTGTTCCCCACCAAGGCGTTGGCCCGCGACCAGCTTCGGGCCCTGGTCCAGCTCGACCTGCCCCGGATGGTGGTGGCCGCCTACGACGGTGACTGCGACAACGACGAGCGGAACTGGGCCCGCCGGCACGCCAACGTCGTGCTCACCAACCCCGAGATGCTGCACCACGGCCTGTTGCCCCACCACGGCCGCTGGGCCACGTTCCTCATGCGGCTGCGGTACGTGGTGGTCGACGAGATGCACACGTTCCGAGGGGTGTTCGGCTCGCACATGGCCCACGTGCTGCGCCGGCTGCGGCGGCTCAGCGCGGCTTACGGGTCCGAGCCCACCTTCGTCTGCTGCTCGGCCACCATCGGGGCGCCGGCCGAGCTGGCCTCGGCGCTGACCGGCGTCGCGGTGCACGCCGTCACCGACGACGGCTCGCCCCGGGGCGAACGGGTGGTGGCGCTGTGGGACCCGCCCCGAGGGGACGGGGCCGGCGTCGCCTCGGGCCGCGCCCGCCGCCGGCCCTCGCCGCACGGGGAGACGGCGGCGCTCATGACCGCCCTGGTCAGAACCGGCCGGCAGACGATCGTGTTCTGCCGGAGCCGCCGGGGGGCCGAGGTGGTCGCGGCGGACGTCCGCCGGCGCCTCCCCGATGAATACCGCCACACCGTGGCCCCCTATCGGGGCGGCTTCCTGGCCGCCGAGCGCCGAGAGATCGAGAGCGACCTCCTCGCCGGACGGCTGCGAGGGGTGGTCACCACCAACGCCCTCGAGCTCGGCGTCGACATCGGCAGCCTCGATGCCTGCATCCTCGACGGGTTCCCGGGGACCATCGCCTCCATGTGGCAACAGATGGGCCGAGCCGGCAGGGAAGGCCAGCACGCCCTGGCCGTACTGGTGGCGGGCGAGGACCAACTCGACCAGTGGCTGCTGGCCCACCCCACCGAGGTGTTCCGCCGCGGCCCCGAGCCCGCGGTGATCAACCCGGCCAACCCCCACGTACTGCAGCCCCATCTGGCCTGCGCCGCTTACGAGAAACCCCTGACCCATGCCGACGAGCGCTTCTGGCCCGGGCTGCTCGATGACGGCGTCCGAGCGCTGGTCCAGGCCGATCGGCTCAAGGTCCGGCCGCCGCCGGCGCGGGCGGTGCCGGGCCGGCGCCACTCCCCCGCCGCGGTGTGGTCAGGGCGGGGATACCCCGCGCATGGCGTCGGGCTGCGGTCCACTTCAAGCCTCGAGTACCGCATCACCACCGTCGACGGAGAACTGGTCGGCACCGTTGACGACGCCCGTGCCTTCGAGCTGGTGCACCCAGGTGCGGTCTACCTCCATCACGGCGCGAGCTACCGGGTCCTCGACCTCGACTGCCGCGGCCAGGTGGCGGTGGTGGCGCTCTGGGACGGCGGTGAGTACACCGTGGCCCGGACCGACCTGTCGATCACCATCGTGGCCACCGACATCAGCCGAGACGTCGGCCGGGCGCAGCTCAGCCTCGGGCCGGTCGAGGTGTCGTCCCGGGTCGTCGGCTACCAGCGCCGGGACGCAGCTTCGGGTGAGGTCGTGGCCACCGTGTCTCTTGACCTGCCCGCGACCCGGCTATCGACCCGGGCCTTCTGGTACACGGTGGGCCCGTCGGTACTCGACCGGGCGGCGCTGGCGCCGTCGCGCTGGCCGGGCATCCTGCACGCGGTCGAGCACGCCGCCATTGGCCTGTTGCCCCTCTTCACGATCTGTGACCGCTGGGACGTCGGCGGCGTGTCGACGGCCGGGCATCCCGGTACGGGCCAGCCCACCGTCTTCGTCTACGACGGCTACGTCGGCGGTGCCGGGATCGCCGAGCTGGGATTCCGTGCCGCCGACCGCCACCTGGCCGCCACCGGCACGGTGATCGAGGCCTGCGACTGCGCCACCGGGTGCCCCTCATGTGTCCAGTCCCCGAAGTGCGGGAACCTGAACGAGCCGCTCGACAAGGACGGGGCCGCCGCCCTGCTGCGAGCGGTGCTCACCTGAGGTTGCCCGCAGGCCCCCCGGCCGCTAACGGCCCGGGGTGGGGCCGGGAGCGTTCGGGTCGCGTTCGAGCTTGATGGGTGCCAAGCGGGCTTCGGCTGCCTTCGCCTGACGGTTCACGAAGAAGGCGAGCATGGCCCACATGCCCAGGACGACGGCGGCAGCAAAGGGCTTGACCAGGTTGGCGCCCGGCTCGTTGGGCCGGAAGCTGGCCTCGGCGTCACCGGGCTCGGCCTCGGCCGCGGTGGTGGGGTCACCCAGGTAGGGGAGGTCGGACCGGAAGTCGGTCTCCGACTCCAGCTCCGAGGTGGTTGGAGGCGAGGTCGCCTGGCCCGGGCCGGGCACGGCACCGGCCTCGGCGTCCCCCGGGGGAGGTGGCGGGGCGGTGGTCGTCGTCGGATTGACGTCGGGGATGACGACTGGCTCACCGGAGCTGGCCGGGGACGACACCAGGAGCCGGTCTCGGTCCTCGGCCCGGCGCACGGCATAGACGTCGTAGCGGAACGAACCTCCGCCGGGCGGGATGGACGAGTCTCGGACGGTGGTCGTGCCGGAATCCTCTACGCGGTAGATGCCGACGGCGGCGCCGGCGGCGTCGAGCCGGTAGACCTCGTAGCCCACGAGGCCTTCGGGGAGCACCGCCTCGTCGGCGCCGTGGGGCTTCCAGGAGGGCTTCTCCCAGGCGATGTCCACGGTCCGGTCCGCGCCCGCGGTGGCGGTCACCTTGGTGACGGGCGGAGACGGCACTGCCACGTGCAGGCGCACGTCCAGGTCGGCCCGGCACGTCTCGGTCGGCAGCGGCTGGGCGCACAGCTCGCCACCCGGCCGCTGGGCGATGGCGGTGATCGTGGCCGAGTACTCGCCGTTGCAGGCGGGCAGGGTCGAGAACCGGAAGTTGCGGGCGACCGGCTCGCCTGGCACCTCGAGGGGCAGCACCCCGGGCTTGGCACTGTAGGCGGGCCAGGCGGGGTCGCCCTCACCGTCGACCGCGACGCCCTCGATCGGGTCGTCACCGACCCGAGACGAGCACCGGCGCGGGGCCTCGGTGACCCGCATGCGGGCCAAGCCGACCTTCCAGTCCTCGCCCGGCGCGCCGTAGGCCAGGGTGACCACGAAACCGTCCGGGCTCGACTGGGGTTCGACGCTGGCCTGCCACTCACCGCCCTCCACCGGAGCGGGGGCGGCGCCCACCGGCATCGGGGGCCCGAAACCGATGGCGGCTGCGGCCCAGGCGAGGGCGAACGCCAGCGTTGCCCGGCCGCGACGGCCGGTCATGCGCCGGCGACGGCGCCCGCCGCACCGTGCGGTGCCGTGACCAGCTCGGCTTGGATGATGAGGCGTTCGGCGGCCGAACCCTTCGGATGACAGGTTGTGAGGGTCAACATGCCGGTCGTTGAGGGGCCGACGACCCCGAGCTCGGTGGGCTCGACCACGAACGACGAGTTCCGGTCGTCGAGAGCGCGACGACCTTCGGGCACTGCGGTGACGTGGTAAGTGCATGCGCCGATCGGTGTCTCCAACGTGATCTCGGCACCAACCTCGAGCAGGTCGAGGTTGGCGAACGGGCGCCCGTAGGTGGTGCGGTGCCCGGCGATGGCGACGTTGCCGATCTCACAGGGGAGCGGCGAGCTCCGGTAGTGGCCGGCGCCGGCGCGCAGGGCGTCAGAGCCGATGCCCTCGACGACGACGACGTCGATGTCGATGGCCGGGATCTTGATGCGGGTCAGGCTGTCGCCCTCGGCCACCCGGCGCTGGATGTAGGCGTCGCGAAGCGCTGGGCTGGCGAGCTGGTTGTCGAGCCGGGACTGGATCCGGGACTGGACGAGGTTGGTGTAGAACGGGAAGCCGATGATGCCGACGGCCACCAGGACCGCGGCCAGGGAGGCCAACGAGAGGCTCCGCCGCGCCCATCGACGCCTGCGGAGGCCGTCGATCATCCGCGAATAGAGGTCGGTGCCCGACGAGGCCGCCGGTGCCACGGCCACCGGGGCGGCGGGCGAGGACTTCTCGCTTCGGGACAGCAGGATCGCCTGGCCGGCAACGACGGCCAGGATGATCCCGGCAGCGAGAACGATGAACACGACGTCGACCATCGGCCGAAATGTTAGCGAGCAGTCCCGGCTACTCCGGCGCAGGGCCGCGGGTGGGCGAGGGGCAGTCCGCCGACGGTGTCACTCGACCCTCATGGTGGCCTCCGCTTCGAGGTAGACGTCGTCGAGCAGGCCGCCGACCAGCGGGACGGTGGTCGGCGCCCGGTAGCCGACCTTCACGGCAACTCGGCTGCCTGGGCCAGCGCGGCCCGCAGCGTGGACCTCGAGCCGGTCGCCGTCGAGCGCAGTGGCCGACCGGGCGGCGTCGCCGGCGGCTTCAGGGGCGTCGTCGACGGCCGCCGCCCGGGCTCCCTCCCGGGCGGCATGGGTGACGAGGACCTGGTCGCGGGCGAGCAGCCCGACCTGCACCACCGCCAGCAACACCAACATGACGAGCGGCAGGGACAGGGCGAACTCGACGGCGGCCTGGCCCTGCTCGCCCTGGAGACGAGATCCGGCGGCGGGCGACGTTGTGTTGTCGGGCGGGCCGGCCGCGGCCGAGGCCGTGCTCACAGGTTGGACATGAGCTTGTCGACGACCCCGTCAAGGAGCTCGGTAACCTTGCCCGACGAGGTAGCCCAGCCGATGAGGACCACGGCGATCGCGGCCGCGCCGAGCAGGACGAGGGCGTACTCGGCCGTCGCCTGGCCCCGATCACACCGCCCCGGCCGCTGGCGCCAGCCGCGGTCACCGGCAGCGGCCGGCAACCGCGGCGTCGACAGCCAGAGGGACGTCATCGAGGCCCATACGGCCAGCGACACCGGCAGCGTGGCGACTCGAGCGAGGCGCGGGAGACCGGCGTTGAGGCGAGGGAGACGGGTACGGCGCAACGGGTGGGGACGACGGGTGCGGACGGTCACGATCGTGGAGCTGGACATGGGCTGTTCCCCTTGGTGCTGGAGGACGTCATGGACGGAGGCCGCCGAGGGCGCCGGCGACGAGAGGGGCCACCGTGAGCAAGCCGAACGCGGGGAGCACACAGGCGACGAGGGGGAAGAGAAGGGTGATGGGGACACGTCGGATGGCCTCCTCGGCCCGGCGGCGACGGTCGAGGCGGACCTCGAGACCGAGGCGTTCGAGCGACGGCACCAACGGGGCGCCGTAACGGTCCGCGGCCGCAAGCACGGTCACCAGCGGCCGGGCGTGCTCTCCGAGTGAGCCCACGAGACCGTCGAGGGCGTCGGCCAGGCGTACGCCGGCGGTAGCCCGGGCCGCGGCCTCACCGAGGGCGGCCCGGAACCGGGGCGGCGACCGCTTGGCCACCGCCTGGACGGCCAGGGAGACGTTCAGGCCGCTGACCGCAGCCATGGCGAAGAGGTCGACGACCTCGGGCAGCTCGGCCACCACCTCGAACTCGGTGCGCCGGGCCCGAATCCGGGCCCGGCGCGCGGCCTGAGCGCCGGCGACGGTGGCTGCCGTCAACCCCACGACGGGGGAGAGCAGCCATCCCGAGGAGCCCGCCAGCACGGCCCAGCCCCAGCAACGGTCTGCGATGTCGTCAGCTGGCCTGTGCAGGGCGCGGCGGCACCAATGGCCGAGGTAGGTGACCGGCAGCGGCCGCGACGACGGCCGGCCCTCGGACCGGCGCACCGCGGCGGGCACGCCGACCTCGGACATCGCCGCCAGACGGCTGCCACCGGCCCACCGGCCGGCCCCGACCACGCCGAAGGCGACGACCGCGGCCAACACCGGCAGCACGAGGGCGACACTCACGGGTGTCCACCCTCGCCCTCGCCCGCGCCGAGCGAGGCCGGGTGCGGCCGTGACCGGTCGGTACGACCGGACGGCGACCGACTGTCGGTCATACCGGCACCCGCGCCAGTCGGCGCATCCACAGCGCGCCGAGGACGTCGAGGGCCACGCCCGCGGTGAGGCACAGCTGACCGACCGAGCTACGTACGAGGAAGTGCCCGGTCTCGGGGTCGACGCCGGCCGCCAGCACCGTGAAGCCGATCGGGGCAAGGGAGATGACAACCGCCGAGAGTCGGGCCTGAGTTCCCAGCGCGTGCAGCTCGCGCTGGAGGGCCGACCGCTCCCGCAAGGACGCGGCGACACCGTCGAGAGGACGGCCGGGTGCCCCGCCGGTCTCCGCCGCCAGGCACAGTGCAGCACCGGCCAAGCGCACGGCCGCGGTCGGCCGGGTGTGGGCCCATCGGTCGACGGCCGCGGCCAATCCGGCCCCGCGGTCGGCGTCGGCGACGACCGCGCCGAGCTCGGCAGCCAGCACGGGATCGGCACCCGAGGCCACGGACTCGGACACCGCCTGACGCAGCGAGGCGCCCGAGCGAACCGAACGGGCCATGGATTCGAGTGCCGGGCCGAGAGCGTCGTCGAGGCGGTCGTCGGCCACGCTCGAACGGGTGGCCACCAGCGCCGCCGGCAGCGCGACCACCGCGACCGCCCCGAGCACGGCCAGAACGGGGCCACCGACGACGGCGGCCCCGACGGTCACGGTCGGCGCCAGGACCGCCCACGACCGCCACACCTTCGACGGCGGCCACGGCAAGGCCGCCCTGGCCACGGCCTGCGACACCCAGGCCGGTGGGATGCTCACCGGACCAGCCGGCGCCACCGCAGACGCTGACGGGCGCGGCCCCACGGCCACCAACCGCAGCGCCAACCGCCGGTGGCACCGGGACCGGTGCCAGGCCGGGACGAGCAATCCGACCGTGACCGCCACCACCACGGCGGCGGTCACGGTCGCACCAGCCAGGCCGGGTCGGGCGGGCTCGTCCCGGGCCGGCGGGCGGGACGCCCCGGCAATCGGTGCAGCCCGTGACGGTCAGCCAGCGAACGCACCCTGACCCCGTCGGGGGCGGGGCCGTCGACGACCTCGGCCACGCCGACCACCGCCCGGGCGCCGTCAGCCTGCCGGGCAACGTGGACCACGAGATCGAGGGCGGCGGTCAGCTGTTCGCGTACGGCCTCGAGGGGCAGGTTCACGGGGTCGAGCAGGACCATCGTCTCGAGTCGCCGTAGCGAGTCGACCGGCCCGTTGGCGTGGCACGTCGAGAGCGAACCCTCGTGGCCGGTGTTCATGGCTTGCAACATGTCGAGTGCTTCGGGGCCGCGCACCTCGCCCACCAGGATCCGGTCGGGGCGCATGCGGAGGGCGTTGCGCACGAGGGCCCGCAGGGTCACCCCGCCGACCCCGTCGACGTTCGGAGGGCGACTCTCGAGGCGCACGACGTGGGGGTGCGGCAACCGCAGCTCGGCGGCGTCCTCGATGGTGACGAGCCTCTCGCCGGCCGGCACCGATCGGGCCAAGGTGTTGAGCAGGGTGGTCTTGCCGGCCCCGGCTCCGCCGCTCACCACGATGTTCGTCCTGGCCCGCACCGCCCAGTGCAGGAGCTCGGCGACGCCGGGTGGGCAGCTGTCGACGAGCGAAAGCGACCTTGCCCCGAAGCGCCGAATGGTGAGACAGGGGCCGTCGACGGCCAGTGGCGGCACCACCGCGTTGACCCGGGACCCGTCGGCGAGACGGGCGTCGACGATCGGGCTCGAGCGGTCGACCCGCAGGCCGAGCGGGGCTACCACCCGTTCGATCAGCTGCTCGATGACCGCGACCTCGAGCTCGATCGAGGTCGACTCGAGCCGGCCCGCACGTTCGACCCATACCGGGCCGGGGCCGTTCACCATGATGTCGCTCACGTCGGGGTCGGCCAGCAACGGGTCGAGCGGGCCGAGCCCACTCACCCGCGCGACGACGTCACGCACCACCGCACCGACCACCTCGTCGGATGCCAACGGGGCGTGACTGCGTACCGCCCGGGCAACGGCAGGCGCGGGAGCTGGGCGTGAGACAGGGCCTCCGACCAGGTGGCCGTGGACCGTCGCTGCCAGCTCACCGACGTCGGGCCCCATGGCCCGGCCGGTCGTCGGCCGGTCAGGCAGCATGGCGCAGGTCCGAGGCGAGGGTCCGGGGAAGCCGGGCCAACAAGAGGCCGGCGTCCACGACCCGCGCCACCTGGGGTGTCACCCTGACCGTGGCCCGCACCGGCACCCCGAGGGCGTCCTCGATGTCGTCGACCGACAGCACTCGCCCTTCCTCGGCCACGAGCACGACGCCCGAGGGACGGATAGGGCTGTCGACTGCCCGGCGCAGCGCCACGAAGCACGGCCTGAGCACGAGCAATGACTGCGTGGCGCCGGCAGCCATCACCCGGGCGACGTCGCCGCCGGCTGCACCCGGAGCCAGGGTGCCGGCGTCGACAACCACTGGCCGAGGGTCAGCGGCCAGCAGGCCGGCGAGCACCTCGGCCCGGCCCGGCGACAGCGGCCCTGTCCCGCGCCGGATCAGCGCCAGCCCGGCGCCGACGGGCGCCTCGAGCCGTGCCAACCCGTCGGTGGGGACCCCCTCGCCGGCGTCGAGCCAACCGGCCAGGCCAGGATCGGCAGGATCGTCGGGCAACCCGAGCACCATCGGCGCGTCGCCGGCCAGGTCAGCCAGGACCGCCCCCGGCGGACGGGCCCGGGCCAGGACCAGGGCGAGCGAGGCGGCGACAACGGTGGTACCGACGCCGCCCTTCGACGACCAGCAGCAGATGACCACGAGGAACCTCCCGGACGGCGCGACAACGACATGCAGTGAGGGGAAGAGGGGCGTTGCCCCGTGGAGCCATGCTCGGCGGGCCGGGGTCAGGTCCCCACGGCAGCGCAAGTACGAACAGAGGGGCGCTGGCCCGAGGCACCGCTACCGGCCGGTACACGGACGGTGGTGCTGGGGACAACCTACGCAGGGGGTGTGACGATGGCAAGGCCCACGTCAGCCCCGGTCGTTACGGGCACAGCCCTCGTAACGTTCATCTCGGCGTCGCCGTGCGGCCCCGGTGCCGTTCCCCGGTACTCGTACCCTGGGCGGCGATGGCGCGCAAGACCTTGGCCCGGCTCTGGGAACAGGCTTCTGTCCGCGCCCTGGTACGCAGGAACCTCGGCGAGGGGTTCGAGCCGATGGTCCTGCCCGGGGCGACTGCGGCCGGTGCTGTGCGGGGGAGCCGGCCGCGCCCCGGATCAGGCGGAGCGGACCTTCTTGGCGGCGAAGGCGGCGAGAGCGGCGAAGGCCACGAGCATGAGCAGCTTCTTCATGGGCCGGCATCTTAGGGCCCTTTGGGCCTGGCGGCCCTGGGCGTGGGCCTGGTCGAGCCGGCGCGGGCCGGACCAGGCCCACGCCGTTGGGTTCGCGTCCTACGGCAGCACCAGGTGGGCGTCGCCGAACTCGTGCCACCGGTAGCCCTCGGCCAGGCCGGCTCGGTACGACGATTCCAACAGCTCTCGACCGGCGATCGCCTCGAGCATCAACAGGTGTGAGGCCTCGGGTTCGTGCCATCCGGTGACGAGGCCATCGACCGTCCGCACCCCTCGTTGGGGCGTTATCACCAGATCGGTCCAGCCGTCGGCAGGGACGAGGCGACCGCCATCGTCGGCGGAGCTCTCCAGGGCCCGCACGACCGTCGTCCCGACCGCCACCACCCTTCCCCCGGCGGCGCGGGTGGCGTTGACCCGGGCTGCGGTCTCGGGTGGCACCCGGAAGCGTTCCGGGTACGGCACCTCGTCGCCTTCCAGGGAGGCCACGCCGGTGTGGAGGACCACCGGTGTGATGCCGACCCCCTCGGCCACCAGGCGGGTCAGCAGCTCGGCGGTGAACGGCCGGCCCGCGCTCGGCATCTCGGCGCTGCCCGGCTCGGTGGCGTACACGTTCTGGTACACGTGCAGCGGCCACGGGCGGGTCACGTACCCGTAGCGGATCGGCCGCCCGTGGGCCGCGAGATGACGCAGTACCGGGCCGTCCACCTCGATGTCGGCGACCCAGAGCCGGTCGCTCCCCCGGTACGGGGAGCGCAGCACGACCGAACCGCCGCCGTGCAGGGCAAGGCGCCGGCCGGGCCCGGGACCACTCCATCGGGCACTGGCGTTCCCCTCGGGCCGGCGCACCTCGACCACCCATCGGTGGTCGTCGAGTTCGGTCGACAGGTGCACGATCACTGCTTGCCCATCGCGCCCGACGGCGCCGAGCGCGGCGGCGATGGTGGCCGAGGTGTTGATCACCACGAGGTCTCCCGGTTCGAGGTGACGGGGCAGGTCACCGAAGGTGCTGTGGTCCAGCGACCCGTCGCCGCGGTGGGCGACCAGGAGCCGGACCGCGTCGCGGGTGGCGCCGCGGACTTCTGGCGGTTCCCCCGCCTCCAGGACCGCAGGCAGCTCGAACGACAGCCGGGCGGGCTCGACCGAGGTCGCGATCATGGCCGCACCCCGTCCAACAGGTCGGCGGCTCGGTAGCGGCCGCTGGCCGGGCGGTCCCGTACGAGGCGGACCAGCGTCGGCACCACCGTCGCCGGCTCCGGTCGATCGCTGATGTCCTCGCCCGGGAAGGCCTCCTGGTGCATGACGGTGCGCATGTCGCCGGGGTCGAACGCCCAGACGGCCAACGTCGGGTCCTCAGCGGCGAGGACGTTGGTCAGCTGTTCGAGCGCCGCCTTCGACGACCCGTAGCCACCCCAGCCCTCGTACCCCTCCACGGCGGCGTCGGAGGTGACGTTGAGGACGGCACCGGCCGACGCCCTCAACAGCGGCAGGGCGAGCTGGACCAGGCCCAGAGGAGCGAGCACGTTGACCCGGTACACCTGCTCGAGACGGTCCAGCGGATAGTCGGCCAGGGCCGGCAGCGGCGACGGGCCGAGCGTGCTGGCGTTGTTGACGAGGAGTTCGAGCCGGCCGAGCCCGGCGGCTGCGTCCACCAGGGCCTGGCGATGGGCGGCTTCGGCGACGTCGCCGGCGACCGCTCGCACGGTGGTGACCTTGCCCAGCTCGCGTTCGGCAACGGCGACGGCGGCAGGGTCACGGCCATCGATGACGACCGCCCAGCCGTCGCGGCCGAGTCCCTCGGCGAGCGCCCGTCCCAGCCCCCTCGTGCCCCCGGTGACGATCGCTACTTTCATGGGTTCCTCCCTCTCATCGCTGACGACCCCATAAAGACAGTTACAACTGTTTATATTCCGGTACGTCCGATCAGCTACCTTGCCGGTGGAGGTGTCCGGGCACCTGGTGGGCTCCGCCGCCTTCAAAGCGGTCGGTCGCAGCGCTCCTGCGACGGCGGGTTCGATTCCCGTCCACCTCCGCCACCACGAGGGACCGTCGTCGCCGGGTGCGCTAGAACTGCTCGGTCCCGAGAAGGCTTGACGTTGTGACAAGTTCCGGGACAGAGCAGATGCCGACCGAGCGACCGCCAGGGAGCCGGGCGGCGATGGGGGGCCGGGGGGGCGCAGCCCCCCAGCCAGAAATGGCCCACGGAAGGAGCCGGCCGATGCAGCTCGGGATGATCGGACTGGGACGGATGGGCGCCAACATGGTCCGCCGGCTCATGCGTGCCGGCCACGACTGCGTCGTCTACGACCTGAATGCCGCCGCCATCACCGAGCTGGCCGGCGAGGGCGCCACCGGGGCCGTCGACATCGACGACTTCGTCGCCCGGCTGGCCGCGCCCCGCAACGTCTGGATCATGGTCCCGGCCGCTTTCGTGGAGGGCACCGTCGACCAACTCTCCGCCCGTCTGAGTGCGGGCGACACCGTCATCGACGGTGGCAACAGCTACTACCGCGACGACATCGCCCGGGCCCGACGGCTCGGCCCGTTGTCGGTCAACTACGTCGACGTCGGCACCAGCGGTGGTGTGTTCGGGCTGGACCGGGGGTACTGCCTCATGATCGGAGGAGACCACGAAGCCGTCGGCCGGCTGGAGCCGATCTTCGCCGCCCTGGCGCCGGGGGTCGACGCCGCGCCGCGCACGCCGGGACGGACCGACGAGGCGACGGAGGCGGAACACGGGTTCCTGCACTGCGGGCCGGTCGGGGCCGGTCACTTCGTGAAGATGGTGCACAACGGCATCGAGTACGGGCTCATGGCCGCCTACGCCGAGGGCCTCAACGTGCTCCACCATGCCAACGTCGGCTCGCGCTCCCAGGTCCACGACGCCGAGACCTCGCCGCTGCGAGAACCCGAGTTCTACCAGTACGACCTCGACGTCGCCGCCATCACAGAACTGTGGCGCCGGGGCTCGGTCGTGGAGTCGTGGTTGCTCGACCTCACCGCCCACGCCCTGTCGGTGTCGCCCACCCTCGACGAGTTCAGCGGCCAGGTCTCCGACTCGGGCGAGGGCCGCTGGACCGTGCTCGCCGCGGTCGACGAAGGCGTCCCGGCCCACGTCCTGTCAGCAGCCCTGTTCGACCGCTTCGAGTCCCGGGGCCAGGCCCAGTTCGCGTCGCGGCTGCTGTCGGCCATGCGCAAGGGGTTCGGCGGCCACGCCGAGCGGGTCGTCGACGAGTGAAGCGGGGCCTCCAGGCCGAGGGCGCGAGCGCCAGGTCGCCCGGCGGCGTCGGGTGGTGGGTGCAGCCCGACGCGACCGCGAGCTGACCGTCCATGACCACCGCTGCCTGGCAGGCGCTGCAACGCCACCACGCCGAGATGGCCGACACCCATCTGCGTGACCTTTTCGCCGCCGACCCCACCCGGGGGGAGCGGATGACCGCCGAAGCGGCCGACCTCTACCTCGACTACTCGAAGCACCTGCTTACCGAGGACACCGTGCGGTTGCTCGTCGATCTCGCCCAGGAGAGCGGGCTCGGGGCCCGCATCGAGGCCATGTTCGCCGGCGAGCACCTCAACGTCACCGAGGACCGCCCGGTGCTCCACGTCGCCCTGCGCATGCCTCCCGGCGCTTCATTGAACGTCGACGGCCAGGACGTCGTGGGCGACGTGCACCGTGTGCTGGGCCGGATGGCCGGCTTTTGTGACCAGGTCCGTTCGGGCCGATGGACAGGTGCCACCGGCGAGCGGATCCGCACCGTCGTGAACATCGGCATCGGTGGCTCCGACCTCGGTCCCGCCATGGCCTACGAGGCCCTGCAGGCCTACACCGACCGCAGGATCGAATGCCGGTTCGTGTCCAACGTCGACGGCGACGACGGGTGGGAAGCGACCCACGACCTCGACCCCGCCACCACCTTGTTCGTGGTGGCATCCAAGACGTTCACCACCATCGAGACCATCACCAACGCCACCTCGGCCCGGCGGTGGTTGGTAGCGGGCCTCGGTGGTGACGAGTCGGCCGTCGCCCACCATTTCGTGGCCGTGTCGACCAACACCGCCAAGGTTGCCGAGTTCGGCATCGACCCCACCAACATGTTCGAGTTCTGGGACTGGGTCGGCGGCCGCTACTCGTTCGACTCGGCGATCGGCCTGTCGCTCATGGTGGCAATCGGGCCGGCGGCGTTCGGTGAGATGCTCGACGGGTCCCACCGCATCGACCAGCATTTCCGCACCACCCCCTTCGCCCGCAACGTGCCCGTGCTCCTCGCCCTGATCGGCGTCTGGTACCGCGACCTGTTCGGCTACCAGAGCCACGCCGTGCTCCCCTACAGCCATTACCTGTCCCGCTTCACGGCCTATCTCCAGCAGCTCGACATGGAGTCCAACGGCAAGTCGGTCGGCCTCGACGGGAGCCCGGTCCCGGCTGGGACAGGGCCGCTGGTGTGGGGCACGCCCGGCACCAACGGCCAGCACGCCTATTTCCAGTTGCTGCACCAGGGCACGACCGTGGTGCCCTGCGACTTCCTCGGCTTCATGGCCCCGGCCCATGACCTCGACGCCCACCACGACCTGCTCATGGCCAACCTCTTCGCCCAGACCGAGGCGCTGGCGATGGGCCGGACCGCTGACGAGGTGCGGGCCGAGGGCGTGCCCGACCGGCTCGTCGCCCACCGCAGCTTCGCCGGCAACCGTCCGACCAGCACCATCTTGGCCCCCGCGCTCACCCCCAGCGTGCTCGGCCAATTGGTGGCCCTCTACGAGCACAAGGTCTTCGTCCAGGGCGTCGTGTGGGGGATCAACTCCTTCGACCAGTGGGGCGTCGAACTGGGCAAGGTCCTGGCCCGGCGCATCGCCGCCGAGCTGACCTCCGAGCACGAGCCCGAAGCGGCTCACGACTCGTCGACGAGCGCGCTGATCCGCCGCTACCGCCGGTCCCGGCGACCGCCGGCCTGAACCCCGGCCGGACGAGGGTGGGAGCAGTCGACGGATCGTCGGCCAACGATCTCGCGGCCAGGTCCCTCGCGCCCCGTACGGCTGAGCCGTCAGCTCGGCTCAGACGGCGAGGAGGTCCCGAGCTCCGGTGTCGCTGGAGGGGTGGCGCAGCTTCGACATCGCCCGAGCCTCGATCTGGCGGATCCGCTCACGGGTGAGGTTGAAGTGCTCGCCGACTTCCTCGAGGGTGCGGGGCTCGCCCCGGTCGAGGCCGAAACGGAGCTTGAGGATCTCGCGCTCACGCTCGTCGAGGGGCGCCAGCAACCGGGCGATCTCGTCGGGCAACAACGCGGTGGCGGCGACCTCGAAGGGCGATTCGGCCGAGCGGTCCTCGACCACGTCGCCGAGCTCGGCGTCTCCGTCCTCACGCAGGGGTTCGGACAGCGAGAGCGGCTCGGCCGCGAACCGGAGCGCCTCGGTGACCTTCTCCTCGGGCATCTCGACTTCGGCCGACAGCTCCGCCAGCGTGGCCGGCCGGCCGAGCTTCAGCTCGAGGCGGGCCCGAGCCTTCTGCAGGCGTGCCAGCGTGTCGCCGGCGTGGACGGGCAGGCGGATGGTCCGGCCGGTGTTGGCGATGCCCCGGGTGATGGCCTGGCGGATCCACCAGGTGGCGTAGGTGGAGAACTTGAAGCCCTTGCGCCAATCGAACTTCTCGACGGCGTGCATCAGGCCGAGGTTGCCCTCCTGGATGAGGTCGAGGAGCGGTAGGCCCGACGCCTGGTACTTCTTGGCGATCGAGACCACGAGGCGAAGGTTGGACTGGACGAACGTACGTTCGGCATCCTCGCCGTCACGGGCCAGCCGACGCAGCTCGCGCTTCTTAGCCGGGGTCAGGTCCTTCGCCCCGGCCGCCAGATGGCCCCGGGACTCGTTGCCGGCCTCGATGGCCTGCGCCAGGCGGACCTCGTCATCCTTGGTGAGCAGCGGGTACTGCCCGATGTCGGTGAGGTACAGCCTGACGAGATCTTCCTCGTCGCGCTCGACGCGCTCCTTCGGCAAAGCAGGACCTTCCGTCGTTGTTCTCGGTTGTCACAATTGGGACAGCCGGCGGGCGGCCCCAAAGAGGATGCTGCCGGGGCGTTTCCTACGATAACGGCCAGGTCAAGACTGCCAACCCGACGGGCCGACACCGTCGTGGCCGTGGTCGCGGTGGAAACTACCTGGTCGGCCCTTCGCTCCTCGTCGTCCCGGATCGCTCGTCCTGGCCGGATCAGAGGTTCGATACCGGCGCGCCTTTTCCTGCCTGGTCGGCTGGTGAGGGGTGTCCGACGTCGGTCGGCGGGCACGCGCCATCACCGTGGGTGGGCGCCGGGCCGGCGACACCGCCGGCGGCCAGGAGCAGCTTCTGGAGCCGAGCCTGGTGGCCCGCGGCCCGCTCCACGTCCTCGTCCGAGCTCACGAGCCCGGCCAGCAGGCCCTCGCCGTCTCGCCAATGGGCGATGTCGTCGGTCAACACCAGGCCGAGAGCCCGGATCGCCGGCCCGTCGCTGACGGGCGACGCGTGGGCGAGGTGTTCGCCGTAGACCACCACCAGGTGGGGCACCGCCACCCGGTAGGCACCGACCAGCCTCTCGATGTTCCCCGGCGGAGAGGGCGCGGCGAGGGCCTCGACGAAGGCGACGAAGGCGTCGTTGGGCGGCCGGGTGAGGAGGTCGGGGTCGACCTGGCGCAGGACCGGCAGTCGTTCCCGCCACACCTCGGCATGCCAGACATGGTGCTGCGAATGGGTGTCGAGGCAGAGCTTGACGTCGTTCTCCGGGATGTCTTGCACCCATCGGCCCAGGATCTCGAACAGGCGTTGCTCGAACCAGCGGTAGTGGCCGAAACGGCGCGCCGACTCGGCTAGGCCGATCCAGTTCGGCCCCGAGTCGGGACCGGTCTGGGGTGCCGGCGGCGGGAACGGCCCGACGGCAGGGCTCATCCCCGGTAGCCGTTGGTGATGGGGAGGCGGCGGTCCTTGCCGAAGGCCTTCGGGGTCACCCGTACGCCGGGAGGGGTCTGGCGCCGCTTGTACTCGGACAGGTCCACCAGTCGGGTGATGCGGGCCACCAGCTCGGGGTCGTAGCCGGCGTCGACCAGCTCGGCCCGGGTCAGGTCGTGCTCGACGTAGGCCTCGAGCAGGGGGTCGAGCTGGTCGTAGGGGGGCAGCGACTGGTCATCGCGCTGGTCGGGACGCAGCTCGGCCGACGGTGCCTTGGTAAGCACCCGTTCCGGGATCAGGTCGTACCCGGCCCTGGCGTTGCGGTCGCGGCACAACTCGTACACCAGCGTCTTGGGGACGTCCTTGATCACCGCGAACCCGCCGGCGGTGTCCCCGTAGAGGGTCGCGTACCCGACCGCCATCTCGCTCTTGTTGCCGGTGGTGAGCACGAGCCACCCGAGCTTGTTCGACAGCGCCATCATCACCACGCCGCGCACGCGTGACTGCAGGTTCTCCTCGGTCACGTCGTCGTCACGACCGCCGAACGACGGCGCCAACATGGCCGCGAAGGCGGCGTGGGCGGGCTCGATCTCGATCGACCGGAAGTCGATGCCGAGGTTCTGGGCCAGCCTGGTGGCGTCGTCAAGCGAGTGGCCGGAGGAGTACCTCGACGGCAGCCCGACCCCGTGGCACCGGTCGGGCCCCAAGGCGTCGACGGCGATGGCGGCCACGATCGACGAGTCGACGCCGCCGGACATGGCCACCACCACGTCCCGAAAGCCGTTCTTGGCCGCGTAGTCGCGCGTGCCGAGCACCAGCGCCTCCCACACCTCCTGGGCTCGTTTGAGCGGCGGGGTGGGGGCGGGACGCCGGGGGCTGCGGCCCCGGACCACGGGCAGAGCGGGGACGTCGGTGAGCACTACGACCTCGAGGGCCGGCGCGGTAGCCCGGCCCCGCGGCTCGAGGAGCCGGGCGCGAAAGACCGGCATCACGTCCAAGTCGATGACCAGGTTTGCCTCGACGAACTGGGGTGCCCGGGCCAGCACGTCGCCGTCGGGGCCGCACACCATCGAACCGCCGTCGAAGACCAGCTCGTCCTGGCCGCCGACCTGGTTGACGTAGACCACGGTGCAGGCGGCGTCCTCGGCCCTGGTGGCGAGCATCCGCTCCCGCTCGGCCAGGCGGCCGGCGTAGTAGGGCGACGCGTTCAGGTTGGCGATCAGCTCGGCGCCACCGGCCGCTTGCACGGCGATGGGCCCGGCCGGGTCCCAGGCGTCCTCGCAGATCGACACGCCCACCCGTACGCCGGCCACCTTGAACAGCACTGGGACGCCGGTACCGGGGGCGAAATAGCGCTGCTCGTCGAACACCGCGTAGTTGGGGAGCACCCGCTTGTGGTAGCGGCCCACCAGCACGCCGCCGGCGCATACGGCGGCGGCGTTGTAGAGGTCGCGACCCATGTCGACGAAGCCGATGACGGCCGCGCACCGCCCGGTCCGAGCCGCCACCTTGTCGAGCACGTCGAGGTTGGCCCGCACGAACCCCGTCTTCAACAGGAGGTCTTCGGGGGGATAGCCGGTGAGGGCCAGTTCGGGGAACACGGCCAGGTCGCAGCCCGCGGCCTCGGCCTCGTCGTACGCGGCGAGCACCCGCTCGGCGTTGCCGTCGAGGTCGCCGACCACGGTGTCGAGCTGGCACAGCCCGATCCGGATCCGCAGCATGCGCCCACACTAGAGACTGGCCCGCGGCCTGCTCTGCGCCCCGAGTGAGGGGACCACGACGAACGCTGTGGGCGGCTGCTGTTGCCACGAGCAGACTGCGGCGATGGGCCCGCCGCCGGATGTCGTCGAGACCGCGGTGCGCGGCGCCTCCCGGTCACTCGGCCGCCTGCTCGACGTCGACCGCGAGGCCCGAGCCGTGCTCGAGCACCTCGACCAGCGCGCCCCTGTCGACGACGCCTCCCCGGAGGCGCTGGCCCGCTGGAAGCAGCACGAGTACCTGCGCATCGCCGCCCGTGACCTGGCCGGCCTCGACCCGCTGGAGGAGGTGGGCGCCGCTCTGGCCACCATGGCGGCCGATGTCTTCGAAGCCGCCTGCCGGCTGACTCCGCACGGCACCCGCTTGACCGTGGTGGGAATGGGCAAGCTCGGCGGCCGGGAACTCAACTACGCCTCCGACGTCGACATCGTCTTCGTCGGTGACAGCGACGGCCTGGCCCGCACGGCGCAAGCCGTGGCCACCATCGCCCGGCGCTGCTTCCGGGTCGATCTCAACCTGCGGCCGGAGGGCCGCAACGGCGCGGTCGTCCGGACCCTCGAGTCCTACGAGGCCTACTGGGAGCGGTGGGCCGAGCCATGGGAGTTCCAGGCGCTGGTGAAGGCCCGCCCGATCGCTGGCAACCGCGACCTCGGCGCCGCTTTCGAACGATCGGCGACCGAACACCTGTGGGGCTACCGCTTCGACGCCGAATCGATCCGTTCGCTGCGGCAGATGAA
This sequence comes from Acidimicrobiia bacterium, assembly GCA_052387955.1. Taxonomy (GTDB): domain Bacteria; phylum Actinomycetota; class Acidimicrobiia; order Acidimicrobiales; family JACDCH01; genus JBQTIQ01. The sequence continues at coordinate 40,148 of JBQTIQ010000060.1, forward strand.
GGCCAGGGCCGAGGCAGAGATCGCCCGGCGGGGCCTCACCGATCGCGAGATCAAGCTCGGCCACGGCGGCATCCGCGACGTGGAGTTCGCAGTCCAGCTGCTGCAGTTGGTCCACGGCGGCGCCGATCCCGAGCTGCGTTCGCCGAGCACGCTGAGCGCGCTGGCCGAACTGGCCGATGCCGGCTACGTCGCCCGCCACGACGTCGAGCAACTCGCGGGGTCGTACCGCTTCCTGCGCACGGTCGAGCACCGCATGCAGCTCGAGGACGAGCAACAGGTCCACGCCGTGCCCGCCGACGAAGCGGGGCGCGACCGGTTGGCCCGGGTCCTCGGCTACCAGCCGTCAGCGCAAGGGGCGGCCTGGGAGCGCTTCGACGCCGACTTGATCCGCCATCAGACGACGGTGCGGGCCATCCACGAGCGGCTCTGGTTCCGGCCCTTGCTGGAGGACTTCGCCCGCCAAGGTGACCGCATCCTCACCGAAGAGGCGGCGGCAGCCCGGCTGGCCGCGTTCGGCTTCACCGACGTCGGGCGCACCCGGGAGGCGGTGAAAGAGCTCACCCGGGGGCTGACCCGATCGTCACGGCTCATGCAGCAGTTGCTGCCGCTCCTGCTGGACTGGCTGTCGTCCGCTCCTGATCCCGACCTCGGCCTGCTCGGTCTGCGGCACCTGGCGTCGGGGCCCCAGCGGTCGATGGAGCTCGCCAACGCGTTCCGGGAGTCGCCCCGCGCTGCCCAGCGCCTGTGCCGCCTGCTCGGCACCAGTCGGATGCTGGGCGAGCTCTTGCGGCGCAACCCCGACTTCATCGACGCCCTGGCCAGCGCCGACGAGCTGCGTCCGCGCTCCGCCACCGAGCTGGTCGAGGGCAGCCGGGCCGCGGTCGCCTGGCGGGAGGACGGCGAGGACCAGCGCCGGGCCCTCAAACGTTTCACCGATCGCGAGGGGCTGAGGATCGCGGCCCACGACATCCTCGATCTGGCCGACATCGGGACCGTCGGGCGGGCCCTGTCCGACCTGGCCGGCGCCGCCGTCGAGGCCACCGTCACCGCTCTGGCCCCGCCCCTTCCGTTCGCGGTGGTCGCCATGGGCCGCCTCGGTGGAGGCGAGCTCTCCTACGCCAGCGACCTCGACCTGCTGTTCGTCTACGACGGCTCGACGGCCGCCGATTTCGAGACCGCCGAGCGCACCGCCAAGGCGCTGTTGCGCTTCCTCGGTGGCCGCGTACCCCACATCTACGACGTCGACGCCGACCTCCGGCCCGAGGGCCGCGACGGCCCGCTGGCCCGCAGCCTGGCCGGCTACGCCCAGTACCTCGAACGCTGGGCGCAGCCCTGGGAACGCCTGGCCATGGTCCGGGCCCGTCCCGTCGCCGGCGACGACGAGCTCGGTGCCCGGTTCCTGACCCTGGCCCGGCGCCACGTCTTCGACACACCGCTGGGCACCGAGGAGCGGCGCGAGATCCGTCGCATCAAGGCCCGGGTCGAGAGCGAGCGCATCCCCGCCGGCGAGGACCCCGAGTTCCACCTCAAGCTGGGCCGGGGCTCGCTCGCCGACATCGAGTTCTGTGCCCAGCTGCTGCAACTCCAGTACCGGGTGGTGACGCCCTCCACGGGCACGGCCCTTCGACGCCTACGGGACGAGGGCCACCTCGACGCCGCCGACTTCACCGCCCTCATCGAGGCCCACCGTTTCCTGGAGCGCACGCGGAACCGCTGGTTCCTCGTCAACAGCTCCCCCGGCGACGCCCTTCCCGGCCGCCCCGAGGACCTCTACCGGCTGGCGACGTCTCTGGGGACGACCGGCGCCCAGCTCCGGGACGAGTACCGCCGGGTCACCCGTCGGGCCCGGCGCGTGTTCGAACAGCTCTTCTACGGCCGGGCCGGCACCTCGTAGCCGGCCCGGCCCGCTGCGGTCGCCGTTGCGCGGCGCCGCAGCCGGGGTGCCGGCCGCGCCCCGCTCAGCACGCTCGCTCTACCAGCCCCGCGGCCCTCTCGGCCAAGCGTTCGCCGGCCCGGGCTGCGTGTTCGTCGCTGAGGCGCCCGTCGGCGACGGCCTCGTCGAGGCGGGCCTGGCCGTCGGCGACGATGGCGTCGACCACGGCCTGCGGGCTCACGCCGTGGGCGGTGGCGACGTCGGCCGTCGACTGCCCGTCCTGGAGCCCCTGGCGCAACTCGTCGACGGGGATGCCGATGGTGCGGGCAGCGACCTCCAGCGCCCCGTGGAGCAGGCCCGGCCGGCGAGGACCGGGACGATCGGTGGCGTCCACCGCTCGTTCCCGCACCTCGGTGACGACGGCGTCGGCCTGGGCCTGAGAGAGGGTGCCGTCGCGCACCAGCGCGTCGAGCGCGTCGGCCAGCACGGCCCCGGGCCGGGCGCCGCAGCCACCGAGGACGGGCGCCGCCTCGGTAGCTCGGTCGGCCGCGCCGACGGGCGCCACCGCGTTGAGGGCGAAGGCCCCGGCCCCGAGGGTGCCAGCAGCGACGACAGAAGCGATGAGCTTGTTCATGGCACCAGGTTCGACTGCCATCGTTAGGGCTGGATGAGCCGGTGATCAGGATCGGGGCGGTTACCGTGACCGGATGACGGCACCGTCGGGGTCGGGGACGAACCTCGACGGCCCGTGGCTGCCCGACTGGGACGGCGCCCACTACGCCGCCAACACCGCCCATCACCGCCGCCACGACGCCGCCTTCCTCGCCACCGTTCCGCTGGCGCCCTCGGACCGGGTCCTCGACCTCGGGTGCGGCGCCGGCGATTTCACCGCCCTGGTGGCCGATCTCGTCCCCGACGGAGTGGTGGTGGGGGTCGACCCCCAGGCGTCGCTGCTCGACGAGGCCCGCCGGCGTGCCCGCCCCAACCAGCGCTTCGTCCAGGGCACGGCCCAGCAACTGGGCTCGCTGGTGGAGGGTGAGACCTTCGACGTGGTACTCAGCCGTTCGGTCCTCCACTGGCTCCCGTGGCCCGACCACGAAGCGGTGCTGAGGGCGTGCCGAGGTCTGCTGCGCCCCGGCGGGCGCTTGCGGACCGAGTCGGGGGGCGGGGACAACGCTCGGACCATGGTCGCCTACTTCGACCGGGTGGCAGCCGACGTGGTCGGCCCCGGAGCGCCCTCGGCGCCGTGGACGTTCCCCGATGCCGGCGCCTACCTCGACCTGGTCGAAGACTGCGGCTTCGAGCTCGCTGCCGACGGCTTCGTGTGCCTGCAGGGCCAGCGGCGGCCGTTCGACCGCGACGGCCTCCTCGGCTGGGTCACCAGCCAGTCGGTGCAGGCCTACGAGGCCGGCGCGCCGGTCGAGCTCCGGGCGGCGCTACGAGCAGCGGCGGTCGAACGGATCGACGAGCTGCAGAGGCCCGACGGCAGCTACGACGTCACCTTCGTCCGCCTCGAGGTCCTCGCCTTCAAACCCGAGGGCTGATCCCGGCGCCGTCCATCCCGTGCGGCTGCACGCCCCACCCGTTCGCGGCCGAGCGAGCTGGCGCAGGCGCCGACCTGAAGCGCTCGCCTCACTCGCCCTTCAGGCGGCCGAAGCCCTCGACGAGGAAGCCTCTCGCCGCCGAGAACGGGTCGGCGGCGTCGCGCAACGACGAGTACGACAGGGTGGCCCCGAAGGGTGCATCCCAGTAGCCGTCGGGCCCCGGTCGTTCGGTGCCCCACGGGCCGACGTAGAGGTAGGGCTCGTCGGTGAGCGAGTCCGGCGGGGCCGCGCCGAAGTTGACCCGGGCGTCCCCCCGGCCCGGCGCCCAGGCGACGTCGCAGCCGATGTCGAAGTGCTCGGGCCACAGCTGGACCGCACTCGGGTCGGCGACGGGACCGAGCTCGGCTACCACCACGTCGAGCACCGCCGAGGCGATCCAGTACCACTGGCCGAGGCCAGCGGTAGCGGCCGGGTCGATCGCCAGCGGTGCGCTCCGGTCGCCGAGGCCCGGGGTGTCGTGCCCGACGGAGAAGGGCTCCGACAGGTCGACGCCGACGAAGGAGGCGAGGTCGGCCAGCGACGCGCCGTCCATCGGCATGGTCGCCGCCCGCCCCGACCGCTCCCGCACCAGCACGGGCCCGCACACCCGGACCACTTCGGCGTCGGCGCCGAATGCCGGGGTGGCGAACCCGCCCGGGGCCGCCCTCAACCCGAACCGGCCGGTGCTTGCGTGACGGGCGCGGGCGACGACATGGGCCGCCACCACCTGCAGGTTGGCCACCGATGCGCCGAAGCCCGGGGGGAGGGGTGGGAGCAGTTCAGATGCCATGGCCGTCAGTCTCGCCGTCCGGCCGCAGCTGGCGGTGCGGTCATTGGCCCACCATCGCTTGTGAATCCCCAGTGACCGGTCGACCGGGTGAGCGCCAGCGAGCCGGGCGACGATGGGTCGTGGGGGCGCAGCCCCCGGGTATGAACGGTCACGGGTACACCTCGGCCCGACTGAGGCCGGCCATGACGGCGGCCACGGCGACGACGAACGTTGCCAGGCGGAGCAACCAGAGAGGCCGGTGGTCGAGCCCCAGGACGCCGGCCGCGGCACGCGCCCACCGCCACGACATCACCTGGTGCGCCCGGGGACGCTCCAGGCCCGGGCACAGCCTCTTGAGCATCGTCGTCACCACCGGGTCGAGCGCGGCCAGGCCCGCCGCGGAAAGGCCGGCGAGCACGTAGCCGAGGGTCGTGAACGCCTGGGTGAGGATGCCGAACAGCGCGGCGAGAAAAGCAGCGAACAGGAGCTTGCGAGCGATGAACGCCCTCACCACGAGCGGGGCGGTGCGCTCGTCCACGAAGTCCATCACGACATCATCGTTGGACCGGTTCGCCGCAGAACAGGCACATGTGGGTCTCGGCCATTACCCCGATCATGCCGGGCGCCGGCATGGGCCCGTGAACGGCGGCCGGCCTCGGTGCGCAATGGGCCCATCTCGGAGCTCCGCCGGCAGGATCGAGGCGAGATGTTGCGGGCTCTAGCCCCAATCGTTCATGAGATGTCTGGGATGGGTGCGAGTCGACTTGGCGGAGAGTGTTGAGCGGGTCATGCTCGTATTTCGTGCTCGGCGTGGTCGGCGGCAGGTCTATTCAGCGCAGCGGGGGCGGTTCTCGGGGTGTTGGGGCGCGCGTCGTGAAGGTGCTGCCGGCTCGGTCGGGTCGAGGTCGGGTCAGACGATGAGCGCGACGCGTTGGTAGGCGGCGACGATGGCGTCGGCGGTGGGCCAGCCGTCGAGGATCCGCACGACGCGCTGGCGGGAGCGGCGCACGATGCGGGCGGGGGTGTGCCAGAGGGCCCAGCGCAGCGTCTTGGGCTCGGCGGCGGCGAGGGTGCCGGTGCAGCAGAGCTGCTGGAACCAGCGCACGAGGCTGTCAGCGAAGCAGACGACGGCGAGCCAGGTCCGGTTGGCGTCGATGTCGGCGAACGGGAACCGGTTGGCCCCGGAGTCCTTGAGGCGGCGGATGTTGTCCTCGACGTGGGCGTGGGCGCGCATGTGCACATCGAGGTCGACGGGGTCGCCCACCGCGTCGGTGTAGTGACCCCAGTAGCGGTAGCTGGCGGAGGGGAACAGCGATCCCTGGGCGCCGGGGTGCAGCGGTTCGCGGCGCACGATCAGCCGGGTGCGTTCGGGCCAGTCGGCCAGGTCGACGAGTTCGGTGAGCTCCGCGACCGCGGCGCCGGGGCGCGGGTCGCCGTCTTGGCGTCGGGCCGGCACCCATGTGTCGCCCTCGCAGTTGACCCGGCTGATCGCAGCGTGGACCTGGGCGTTGGAGCGGGCCACGACGGCGAAGCCGACGTTGCGGGCCCGGGCTTCCCACACGAAAGCGGTGCACCCGGCGGAGTCGGTTCGCACCTGCACCGCCCGGCGCGCCAGGGCCGGGTCGTCACCGCAGCGGTGCCCGACGGCGATCTCTTCGGGGAGCTGGCCGATGGCCTGATCCAACACGGTGACGTGATCGGCGATCGTGTTGGCCCCGGCGTTGCCGGGCCGCAGCAGCACCCCGAGGGTCTCGCCGGTGGCATCGGCGAAGCAGTAGATCGGGTGGAACCCGTAGCCGCCCTTGTAGTTCGGGGCTGCCTGTTCCTTGTTCTCGGAGTGGACCTGGTGCAACGACGCGTCGATGTCGAGCACCACCATGTCGCGGCCGGTCGTGGCGGCGCTGCGACGCCACACCTCGGCACGGACCTCGGCCATCGCCTCCCACAGGCCCGCCAGCGTCGCCGGGCCGATCTGGCGGAACGTGCGGTACAGCGTCGAGTCCGACGGCACCGCCCCGAACAAGGTGCCCTGGGCGCGGAGGTGCTCGATGTCCGAGCACGCCTCGCCACCACCAGCGAGCATCAGCATCGCCTGGGTCAGGACCTTGCCACGGTCATGGAGCGGGAACCGCTCACCGGTGATCGGGATCCGTGCCGAGAGCGAATCACCCAGCCCCAACCGGTCCGCGAACGCGCCAAGAGCGTGCAGCCCGACATGGGCCACGACCTGGTCGCCACCGGGTTCCACCACCACCCCAACGGTGCTGTTACCGTGCATCTCGCGAGTGCCCTCCTGGGTTGGGACCTGCCGTCTTCGACAACGACAGAATCCCTTGCCACGAGGGCACTTCCGCGGATGCGCGACCCTCAGCCCCTCAAGACCCGTGAACGATCAGGGCTAGTGGCCTGAGTGCGTGAAGACCGCCACCGACCGGAGGAAGCGACCGTGTCCACCACTGACCTGCAGCCCGATCTGATCGACCTGCCAACCCTGGCCCGTCGCCTCGGTGTCGACCAACGTCACATCCGGCGCCTCGTCGCCGAACGCCGCATCCCCTTCGTCAAGTGGGGCTACCTGCTGCGCTTCGACGCCGTCGGCGTCGACGCACGGATCGACCGTTCCCGTGTCCCGGTCCGGGAGTGACACGGTCACAGGGCCTCGATGACCACCTCGCGATGATCGCCCGCCAGCGCGCCGAGGTCGTCAGGATCGCCGGTGAGCACGACCGCGCCTCCCGCCTCGACCGCGGTGGCCACCACGACGGCGTCGACCGTGGCGCTCGAACCGGCCTCGCCGAGCAGGCAACCAGCCGTGCGGCCGATGGCCTCGTTGGCCGCGTCGACCTCGCCGATCGCCTTGAGGACTCGGTTGACCGGCGCGTCCGCGGCGGCGACGCCACGCACCGTCTCGGCCACGACAACCGAGGGGATCGACACCTGGATGCGGGCCTCCGTCGCGCCCGCGAGCACGGCCCGCGCTCGTGGGTCCTCGCGGGACAGGGCGACTACTGCGCCGGCGTCGAGGATCAGGCGCTGCGGCGGCGGGTCTTGGGAGCGGCGGCGGCGCCTTGCCATAGCTGTCGCGCCTCCTCCATCAGATCGTCGGGAACCGGGCCCGAGGACGCGTCCATCTCGGCGAGCAGCTCACCGAGGCGGTCGTGCTGCAGCTGGCGGCGAAGCGCATCGGTCACATACGACGACAGCTCCCGCCGTCCAGCTCGCTCACGGGCCTCGCTCAGCACATCCTCGTCGATGCTCAGCGACACCTTCGACACAGTCATGGGCGTATCGTACCTGAAGTAAGAATAGGTGGCGAGGCTGAGACGTCGGATGCTGTCGAGGCACTGAACCGTCGTCGCACCCTGCCCGGTAGGCACCGTCCAGGGCCGCCACTCGCGGCCGTGGTCAGCCGCTCCGACGAGACGGAGACGGGACAGATGGCCCGGCGCCGCCTGTTTCCGCAGCTCAGCGGCCTAACCGACTAGATGTCGTAGTAGAGGGAGAACTCGTAGGGGTGGGGGCGGAGGCGGATGGCGTCGATCTCCTTGGCCCGCTTGTAGCCGATCCAGGTGTCGATGAGGTCGTCGGTGAAGACGCCGCCGGCTTTGAGGAAGTCGTTGTCGGCTTCGAGGGCCAGCAGGGCCTCGTCGAGCGAGCTCGGCACCTGGGGCACCTTGGCCAGCTCCTCGGGCGGGAGGTCGTAGAGGTCCTTGTCGACCGGAGGAGGCGGTTCGGTGCGGTTGGCGATGCCGTCGAGGCCGGCCATCAACATGGCCGAGAAGGCGAGGTACGGGTTGCACGACGGGTCGGGGCAGCGGAACTCGAGCCGCTTGGCCTTGGGGCTCTTGGAGTACAGGGGGATGCGCACCGACGCCGAACGGTTGCGCTGGGAGTAGACCAGGTTGACGGGCGCCTCGTAGCCGGGGACGAGGCGCTTGTAGGAGTTGGTGGTGGGGGCGGCGAAGGCCAGTACCGCGGGGGCATGGGCGAGCAGGCCGCCGATGTACCACCGGGCCAGGTCGGAGAGCCCGGCGTAGCCGGTCTCGGCGAAGAACAGGGGCTCGCCGCTGCGCCACAGCGACTGGTGGACGTGCATACCCGACCCGTTGTCCTGGAAGATCGGCTTGGGCATGAAGGTCGCGCTCTTGCCCGCGGCCCAGGCGACGTTCTTGACCACGTACTTGTAGAGCATGAGCTTGTCGGCCATGCGCAACATCGTGTCGAAGCGCATGTCGATCTCGGCCTGGCCGGCGGTGCCGACCTCGTGGTGCTGGATCTCGATCTCGATCCCCAGCCGCTCCATGGTCAGGATCATCTCGGACCGCAGGTCCTGGTACTGGTCCATGGGGGGCACCGGGAAATACCCCTCCTTGTAACGGATCTTGTAGCCGAGGTTGTGGCCACCCTCGTCCCGGCTGGTGTTCCACGCTGCCTCGATGGAGTCGACGTGGTGCGACGCCGAGTGCTGGTCGTAGTGGAAACGGACATCGTCGAAGATGAAGAACTCGGCTTCGGGGCCGAAATAGGCGGTGTCGGCGACGCCGGTCGACACCAAGTGGTCCTCGGCCTTCTTGGCCACGTACCGGGGGTCGCGGGAGTACGGCTCGAGCGTGATCGGGTCGCGCACGAAACAGTTGATGTTGAGGGTCTTGTGCTGGCGGAAGGGATCGACCACGACGGTGTTGGCGTCGGGCACCAGGATCATGTCCGACTCCTGGATCTCCTGGAACCCCCGGATGGAGGAACCATCGAACCCGAGGCCTTCCTCGAAGGAGTCGGCGGTCAGCTCGTGCGACGGCGCCGAGAAGTGCTGCATGAGCCCCGGCAGGTCGCAGAACCGGAAGTCGACGATTTCGATGCTCTCGTCGCTGATGAGCGACAGGACCTCATCGGGGGTGCGTTCCTGCACGTGGCCTCCTTCGTCACGGGATCCCCTACGACGTTATGCCACGGCGCGCCCGCCCGGCCCTGGCGGGCGCGCCCACTGCTCACCGGCCCGGGTCGAACCCGGGCCCGGTCATACTTGGTCGGCCTTCTCGAGGGCGGCGCAGCACGTGTCGACGATCAGGCGGGTCACCACGTAGGGGTCGCAGTTGGCGTTGGGCCGGCGGTCCTCGATGTAGCCCTGCTTGTCGGCCGCAACCTGCCACGGGATGCGCACCGAGGCGCCCCGGTCGGACACGCCGTAGTTGAACTCGTTCCACGGCGCCGTCTCGTGCAGGCCGGTGAGGCGGCCCTCGATGCCGAAGCCGTAGTACTTGACGTGCTCGGCGGCGTTCTCGGCGAGCGCCTCGCAGGCGGTGATGATCGGGTCGTAGCCCTCCCGCATCGCCTTGGTGGAGAAGTTGGTGTGGGCGCCGGCACCGTTCCAGTCGCCCTTCACCGGCTTGGGGTCGAGGGTCGCCGCCACCGCGTAGTTCTCGGCGATGCGGTAGAGCAACCAACGGGCCACCCAGAGGTGGTCGCTGGCCTCGAGGGGCGACAGCGGGCCGATCTGGAACTCCCACTGGCCCGGCATCACCTCGGCGTTGATGCCCGAGATGCCCAGGCCGGCGACGACACACGCATCGAGGTGGGCCTCGACCACGTCGCGCCCGAACACCTCGTCGTCACCGACGCCGCAGTAGTAACCACCCTGGGGAGCGGGAAAGCCATGCTCGGGCGGGAACCCGAGGGGCCGGGCACCCTTGAAGAACGTGTACTCCTGCTCGATCCCGAAGATCGGCTCCTGGGCTTCGAACCGCTCCGCTACTCCCCGGAGCAGGGCGCGGGTGTTGGTCTTGTGGGGCGTCATGTCGGGCAGGAACACCTCGCACATCACCAGCACGTCGTCGCCCCCCCGGATCGGGTCGGGGCAGGAGAACACGGGCTTGAGGACACAGTCCGACGCCGCGCCGGGTGCCTGATTGGTGCTCGAACCGTCGAACCCCCAGATCGGGAGTTCGGCTCCATCGGCGAGGACCTTCGTCTTCGAGCGCAGCTTTGCGGTCGGCTCGGTCCCGTCGATCCAGATGTACTCGGCCTTGTAGGTCACGTCGTTCCTTAGCGGGTCGCGGACGGTCGGGTCTGTTCGGCCGGGGAGCGTCCCAGCCGGCAGTTTCCACACGGTTCTGGGAATGTGAACGCACTGTGAACCAGCCGGGCAAGTCGCGAGAGCCGTGCCCGGGCCCGGCCACAGGCATGCCAGGATGGCCACCCATGATGGAGCGCCAACAGGACTACGTCCTGCGCACGGTCGAAGAACGTGGGGTCCGCCACATCTGGCTGTGGTTCACCGACGTGCTGGGCCAGCTCAAGTCGGTGGCCATCTCGCCTGCCGAGCTGGAGAACGCGTTCGCCGAAGGCATGCAGTTCGACGGCTCGTCGGTGGACGGCTTCAGCCGGGTGCAGGAGAGCGACGTCCTGGCCATGCCCGACGCCAACACGTTCGAGCTCCTGCCCTGGGGTACCGACGAGGCGCCGGCAGCGCGGATGTTCTGCGACATTGCTGGGCTCGACGGCAGCCCGTTCGAGGGCGACCCCCGGCAGGTTCTGCGGCGCAACCTCGACCGCGCCCGCCAGGCCGGCTTCACGTTCTACGCCGCCCCCGAGATGGAGTTCTTCTACTTCGCCGACACCAAGGGCGGGCCTCCCCTCGAACCCCTCGACCAAGGCTCGTACTTCGACCTCACCACCGCCGATGTCGCCGGCGACCTGCGCCAGAAGACGATCCACCGTCTCGAAGCCATGGGCATCCCGGTCGAGTACTCCCACCACGAGGACGCTCCCAGCCAGCACGGCATCAACCTGCGCTACACCGATGCGCTCACGATGGCCGACAACGTCATGACGTTTCGCCTCGTGGTCAAAGAAATCGCCCACGAGCACGGCGTGCACGCCACGTTCATGCCCAAACCGCTCGAGCAGGTCCAGGGCTCAGGCATGCACACCCATTTCTCGCTCTTCGAGGGCGACACCAATGCCTTCCACGACCCCGGCGACGAGTACGGGCTGTCGCGCATCGCTCGAGGCTTCATCGCCGGCCTCCTCCATCACGCGCCGGAGATCACCGCCGTCACCAACCAATGGGTCAACTCCTACAAGCGCCTGGTCGCCGGCTTCGAGGCCCCCATTTACATCGCCTGGGCCCGCAACAACCGATCGGTCGTCGTCAACGTCCCCCATCACAAGAAGGGCAAGATCGAGTCGAGCCGGGTCGAATTCCGCGCCCCTGACCCGGGCTGTAATCCCTATCTCGCCTTCTCGGTCGTGCTCGCTGCCGGCCTGAAAGGCGTCGAGGAAGGGTACGAGCTCCCACCCGAGACCACCGCCAACCTCTACAGCCTCACCGAGGCCGAGCTGCTGGCTGAGGAGATCGCCACGCTGCCGACGTCCCTGGTCGACGCGGTCAAGGTCATGGAGCGCTCCGAGCTGGTGGCCCACGCGCTCGGCGAGCATGTCTTCACGTGGTTCGCCCGCAACAAGCGCGCTGAATGGCGCGACTACAAGACCCACATCTCCCAGTTCGAGATCGACCGCTACTACCGCACGGTGTGAGCCAAGGCGACCGTGGAACCGCTGCTCCTGTACCCCGATCCGCCGCCGCCGGAGATGGCCCAGGCCCTCGACCTCGGCGGTTACCCGTGGAAGCCGGTCGCCGACGAGACCTCGGCGGTGCGCTCCGAGCCCGACGACGGCTGGGCCGGTGCGGTGGTGTGCGCCGACCGAGACCCCGAAGGGGCCATCGCGCTGTGCCGTTCGCTGCGCAAGCGCGACCTGCCCCTCGAACCCCTGCTGCTGCTAGTCACCGGCGCCCAACTGACCGAGCTCGAACTACGAGACGACCTCTTCGACGATTTCTGCCTGGCGCCGTCGCATCCACGTGAGCTCGAGGCCCGCCTGCGCCACCTGTTCTGGCGCACCGGCCGGGGGAGCCGCCCCGAGCTGGTCGAGTACGGGGAGCTGGTGCTCAACCTCGAGACCTACCAGGCGGCGTGCGCCGGCCGCCCCCTCGATCTCACATACATGGAGTACGAGCTGCTCAAGTTCCTGGCGTCGCACCCGGGCAAGGTCTTCACCCGCGAGACGCTGCTCTCACGGGTCTGGGGCTACGAGTACTACGGCGGTGCGCGCACCGTCGACGTCCATATCCGGCGCCTCCGGGCCAAGCTCGGCGAAGAGCACGCCAACCTCATACAGACGGTCCGCTCGGTCGGTTACCGCTTCGGGCAGTCCCGCTGGGGGGTGTGAACGGGCCATTCGGGCGGGCCCGTTCAGGTTCCTAGTGGTCCGTCGCTGAAATAGCAAGGTAGGTTAGGCTGGCGGCATGCCAGTGTTGACTGCACCTGCGCTGCGGGTGACGAGGAAGCAGCGAGTGGGGCTGGAGCGGTTGGCCAAGTCGTCGTCG
>JBQTIQ010000061.1:0-13458 GCA_052387955.1 Acidimicrobiia bacterium
GCCTGCGGGCGCGCGCGTGGGGGGGGGGGGGGGGTGCGGCGGGGGGGGGGGGGCGCCGGTTTGGGTCCGGGGTCGGGGCCTTTTGGGGTTTGGGGGTGGGGGGGGGGGGCGGGGGGGGGGCCCCGGGGGGCGGGCGGCCGCCCAAGTAGTCCTGGCGTGGGCCCTAAGGCCCGGCGAGAGCGCGCCAGTCGCCCGGCAGCGGCACGATCTGGGCCGGGCCCCGTAGCCGTGCCGCCAAGGCACGGGTGACCGGATGGTCGTCGCGCTCGGGCACGACCAGGACGAGCCGGGCGCCGGGCGCGTGGAAGTGCCGGGCGTCGGCGGCGGCCGGGACCAGGCCGAGGTCGATGCCCACCGACGCTGCCACCACGACGGGCCGGCCGTCCTCGTCGTGGCCGGCGGCGAAGGCGGGCAGCACGTCCTTGACGCTGTCGCGCCGGACCAGTCCGGGGACGGGACGGAGGCGGGCGGCGCCGGCGAGCGCCGGCGTGGCCACCAACGCCCAGCGCAGCCACCGTTCGGGCACCAGGCGCTTCAACGGGCCCTCGGGGGCGGCCGGATGGCGCTGGCGGCGCACGGTGGCCACGGCAATGGCGACCGCCTCCGCCGGCGGCAGACCGCCGTGGAGCATCGCGAACGCGTCACGGTCGTGACGCCCGACGCCGACGTCGATGCGCGGGCCCTCCTCGGTGACGACGACGGTGGCGATCTCGAGGCCGAGCACCTCGCCCTTGACCTCGCCGTGCTCGACGACGACGTCGGCCCCGGCATCGGCCAGCACGGGGGCCAAGGCGAGAGCGGGCGCCGGTGCGTCGGCCGGTGCGTCGGCCGGAGCGGCGGCGGGCTCGGGCTCGGCCCGGCCCAGGTCGCGGCCCTGGGCCCACCACACGGTCGGCCCGTCGGTCAGCTCGCCGGCTTGACGGGCGAGGGTTCCGGCGTCGTCGTCGACGACGACGTTGAGTTCGTCGACCCCGTGTTGGCGAGCCCAGGCCAGCGCCCGTCCCAGCGCTCGGGCCGGCTCATCGGCAACCAGCACCCATCCCCGGGAGCCGGCGGCCACCAGCGCCGCCCCGCCCGGGAACGACGACAGCTCGCCGGCGGTGCCGTCGAAGTGGTCGCGCACCAGGGCCCGCAGCTTGGCCCCCGACAACGCCGCCCGGCGCTCGGCGCCGAGCGCATCGCCGTTCATCGACCCCGCGCCCTGGGAAGTGCCGCCGTAGGCGGCGGGAGCGCCCGCAGCGCTACTTCTTGCGCCGGCCGTAGCGGCGCTCGAACTTCTCGATGCGCCCGCCGGAGTCGACCAGCTTCTGCTTACCGGTATAGAAGGGATGGCACTCGCTGCACAGCTCGACCCGCAGGCTGGGCTTGGTCGAGCGGGTCTCGAAGGTGTTCCCACACGAGCAGCGCACCGAGGTGACCACGTAATCGGGGTGGATGTCCGCTTTCATGAGGCTGCGCAGTGTAGAGGACGACGGCTCATGTCGACACCGACGGGGCCTTGGCGATCTCGGCCAGGAACTCGTCGTTGGACTTGAACGTCTTCATTCGGTCGATGAGCAGCTCGAGACCGGCGCCGCCCGACCCGCCGCCCTCGCCGCCGGCGAGGCCCGACAACACCCGTCTCAGCTTCCACACCATCTGCAACTGGAGCCGGGGAAAGAGCAGCTCCTCGTGGCGCGTGGACGATGCGTCGACGTCGATGGCGGGGTAGATGCGGCGTTCGGCCAACCGGCGGTCGAGCCGTAGCTCCATGTTGCCGGTGCCCTTGAACTCCTCGAAGATCACCTCGTCCATGCGGCTACCGGTCTCGACCAGGGCGGTGGCGAGGATGGTCAGCGAACCGCCCTCTTCGATGTTGCGGGCCGCACCGAAGAACTTCTTGGGCGGGTACAACGCCCCCGAGTCGACGCCGCCCGACATGATGCGGCCCGTCGCCGGGGCCGCCAGGTTGTAGGCCCGGGCCAGGCGGGTGATGCCGTCGAGGATGATCACGACGTCGTGGCCGTGCTCGACCATGCGCTTGGCCCGCTCGATCGTGAGCTCGGCCACCTGGGTGTGCTCCTCGGACGGGCGGTCGAACGTCGACGCCGCCACCTCGCCCCGCAACAGCCACCGCTTCATGTCGGTGACCTCCTCGGGCCGTTCGTCGACCAGCAGCACGATGAGGTGGACATCGGGGCTGTTGATCTCGATCGACCGGGCGATCTGCTTCATGACCGTGGTCTTGCCCGCCTTGGGCGGCGACACGATGAGGCCGCGCTGGCCCCGCCCGATCGGGCTGATGAGGTCGATGATCCGGGCCGTCATGTTCGATGGGTCGTCGGCCAGTTCGAGGCGTAGCCGCTGGTCGGGGAACAGCGGCGTCAGGTCCTCGAACTTGCGCCGGTCGCGGGCCAGCTCGGGGTCCTGGTCGTTGACCGAGTCGATGCGCAGCAGCGCCGGGTTCTTCTCGTTGCGGGAGGCGGGCCGGCTGGCCCCCTTGAGGTAGTCACCCTTGCGCAGCCCGAACTGGCGGGCCTGCTTGACCGACACGTAGACGTCGTCACGAGACGGCAGGAAACCCTTGAGCCGCAGGAAGCCGTAGCCCTCCTCGCGCAGGTCGAGGTAACCCTCGACCTCGACCGGTTCGCCCAGGGCAGCCTCGTCCTGGGCCTGGCCCTGGCCCTGGCCCTGGGGCTGGCTTTGGTTGCTGCCCTGCTGGCCGGGCTGGGCTGGTTGCCCGTCCCGTTCCCGTCCACGGTCGCGGCCCCGGCGCCGGCGCCGGCGGCTGCTGTCGCCCTCGCCCTGCGGGCCACCCTGGCCCTGTTGAGGACCTTGACCCTGGCCCTCACCCTGCACCTGAGGGTCGCCGTCCGCTCCGTCCCGGCTGCTCCGGTCGTCCTGGGCCGGGGGCCCTTGCGCCGGTCCACTGTCGGTGCCGGTACCAGGATCGGCGGCGGCATTGGACCGGCTGCCCGTCGCGTTCGAGGAACGTTTCCCGTCGTCGGCGCTGGGCGTCGGGGGCGTCGGCCGGGCGCGAGCCTCGCCGGCCTCCGGAGGCGCGGGAGGGGCGGGAAGCGATGCTTCGGCCGCCGTGCGCTCGTCTGCCTCGACGCCGGAACCGTTCGCGGCCGTCGGGGCGGGACCGAGATCGGCGCCGGCGAGACGGAGCACGAGGTCGACCAGGTCGGCCTTCTTGGCCCGGGAGGTGGCCTTGCCACCCATCGCCTCGACGATGGCGGCCAGCTCGCTGCGGTCCTTCTGCTCCAGCTTCGAGCGTGAGAGTGCGGTGGACTCGACGCTCATCCGGTACCTCGTTTCTCGGAAGATCCTTGGTGAGGGTCTGGTGGACACGCCCGCCGGAGGGGACCCCGTTCGGGGGAAGGAACACAAGGGATCGGAAGGGGACCACGCCGACGGCGGCACGATCATCCCCCCGGGGCGTCAACCCCTCCGACCGCGTAACCAGGCGGTGGCTGGGTCGGGCGCCGGCGCTCGCCCGCCCTACCGGGCGGTCTGCGCCCGATCATGGTAGCGATCAGCGGCACAAACGGGCAAGCACCCGCCGGTTCGTCCCGTCGTCGGTCAGCTTCAACCCGGCACCGGGCCTTCCCAGCGCAAGAGGACCACGGTGGCATCGTCGGCCAGATCGGCGTTGCGGTGCTCCAGGACACTGCGGACCACCAGCCGCACCACCTCCTCGGGCTGCACGAGGTCGGAGGCCTGGCCGTGCACGACCTCGATGAGCCGTTCGAAACCGAAATCCTCCCCGTCAGGGGTACGGGCGTCGGTCACCCCGTCGGTGTACAACAGCACGCAGTCACCCGGTTCGAGGGCCTCGGAGGCGACATTCGGTGTGCCTTCGAGGAGCCCCCAGGGCGGCGTCGGCCGGCAGTGGAGCTCACCGACGACCCGCCCGGCGCGGATCAACAGGGGCGGCGGGTGCCCGGCGTTCGTCCACGTGAAGATGCCGGTCCCGGTGTCGATGCGACCGAGCAACCCGGTCACGAACGTCTCGCCCCGGTACTGGGCCGTGATCGTCTCCGACAGCGTGTCGTGCATGGCCACGAGCGAGCGGGCCTCGCGACGGTCGTGGCGGTAGGAGCCCAGGGCCAGCCCGGCGACGACCGCCGAGGTGAGGCCGTGGCCCATGGCGTCCATGATGGCGAAATCGAAGACCGGGCCGTTGGCGGCGTAGTCGAAGCAGTCGCCCCCCACGTCGTAGGCGGGCTCGACCAGCCCGGCCACCGAAACCGTCCCCGTCTTCAGGACCAGCGGCGGGAGCAGGTCCCACTGCATGCTGGCGGCCAGGCTCATTCGGTGGCGCCGGCGGTAGAGGTTGTAGAGGTCGGTACAACGGGCGTGGGCCGCGATCAGGTAGCCGGCGAGCAGGCCCAGCTCTTCGCACGCCTCCAGCACCGTGTCGTCGGCCTCCGCCACCGTGAGAGCGACGACCCCGGTCCGGTCGGAGCCCTCGACGATCGGCACCCATGCCCGGGCCCCGCGCTCGCGCGCCGCGGTCACGACCCGCTGGTCGATGAACGCCCGCCCCGCCATCGTGGCCGCGACCGCTTCGCTGGTCGGTACCTCGGCATGGGTGGACCGGTCCGGGAGCGGTTCGAGGACGGTCTGGCCGAAGTCGATGAGGTAGACCACGACGTCGTCGGCACCGAGGTCGGCGGCGGCCTGGGCCAGGATCTCGGGGACCGACGCAGGGTCCGACTGCCGGGCGCTCCGCAATGCGGCGCCGAAGTCGATGCGAGCCACCGGGCGCGGTCAGTCGGTCCGGTGGGGCTGGGGCCCGCACCCATCGCCGGCGGGCGAGCTGGCGCCCGCGCCGTTGCCCTGAAGCGCTGGCGGCACTCGCATTTCAGGCCGAGGCGCCGGCGCCGCTGACGAGACGGCCCATCAGCGAGTGGCCGGCCACTGCGGTGGCCAGCGCGGTGGCCGGCTCGCTGTACACCCCTCCGGCGCCGGCCCGGGCCGAGTCGACGAGCAGGTACGGCACCGACTCAGTGGTGTGGGTGCGGAGCCGGACCGGCGTCGGGTGGTCGGGCAGCAGCAGCATCCGCCACGGGCCCATGTCGTCGAGGCCCTCGACCAGCCCGGCCAGGATGCGACGGTCCCATGCCTCGAGCGCGTCGAGCTTCGCCTCGAGGTTGCCGGCGTGGCCGGCCTCGTCGGTCGCCTCCACATGGACCAGGAACAGGTCACGTCCACCGGCCAAGGCGGCCAGCGCGGCGTCGCGCTTGCCCTCGTAGTTGGTGTCGTACCAGCCCGTCGCCCCCTCGACCTCCACCACGTCGACCCCCGTGAGGATGCCGAGGCCGCGGACCAGGTCGACCGCGGTGCACAGGCCGGCGTCGAGGCCGAAGACGTCACGGAAGGCGGGCATGACCGGCTGGAACCCCTGGCCCCACAGCCACACCTGGTTGGCCGCGAGCCCGGCGCCGGCCACGATCGGCCGGGACGCGTCCATGATCGCCTGCAGCCTCGCCGCCGCCGGCCCGGTCGGGCCCTGGGCCGGCCGGCCGGTGAGGTCGTGGGGCGGGACGCAGTCGGCGTCGGCCCACTCCGCCGGCGCCACCAGCACGTGCCGGTACTGCACGCCGGCGTGGAACTCGACCCCGTCGCCGCCCAGTTCGTCCTGCAGGGCCTCGATGACGGCGGCGGCGGCGGGTGACGACGGGTGACCGCCGGCGAAGTCGACCATGGTGCCGTCGGCGCCCACGGTGACGAGGTTGCACCGGTAGGCGACCTGGTCGTCGCCCAGGCGCAGGCCGAGAGCGGCGGCCTCGATCGGGGCCCGGCCGGTGTGGAACCGGGATGGGTCGTAGCCCAGGATCGACATGTTGCCCACGTCGCTGCCGGGCGCCATGCCGGCGGGGATGACCGCGGCCCGCCCCACTTCGCCCCGCGCCGCCAGGGCCGCCAGGGTCGGCATCGACGCCGCCTCCAGCGGGGTCCGGCCGTCGAGCTCGTCGATGGGCTCGTCGGCGCAGCCGTCGGGAACGCACACGACGTACTTCATCGCTCCCCCGTCGGGCCTCGGACGCCGGCGACTCGGACCATGGTCATCCTGCGATGATGGCGCTTACGTAGGCCCGCACGGAACCCAGCTCGGCCGGCAGGTGATCGCAGTGCTCGGAACGGGCGAACAGGTCGGCCAGCCTCGGGTGCGGTGGCGGCGGCGAGCCAGTGGCCTGGGTCACGGCGTCGGGGAACTTGGCCGGGTGCGCGGTCGACAGGCATACCACCGGTCGGTCCCGGCCGAGGCCGAGGGTGCGGGCCGCCCGGAGCCCGACCGCGGTGTGCGGGTCGGCGAGATAGCCCCGCTGGGAGGCGGAGCGGGCGATCTCGTCGAGGGTCTCGTCGTCGTCGCACGCCGCCGCCAGGAAGTCGGCGCTGGTGGGGGCCTGCACCGACCCGTCCTCACGGAACGTCCGCACCAGCGCGGCGGTGGCGGCGCCGTCGCGGCCGAGCAGTTCGAAGAGGACGCGTTCGTGGTTGGACGACACCTGGATGTCCATCGACGGGCTGAGCGTCGGGACCACATGAGACGCCCGCAGCTCGCCGCTCGCCGCCCAGCGGGTGAGGATGTCGTTGCGGTTCGAGGCGATCACCAGCCGCTCGATCGGCGCGCCCATGCGCTTGGCGTACCAGCCCGCCAGGACGTTGCCGAAGTTGCCGCTGGGCACGACGACATCGCAGGGACCGAGGCGGCGGGCGGCGGCGACGTAGTAGGGGACCTGGGCCAGCACCCGGCCCCAGTTGATCGAGTTCATGGCCCCGAGCCTGGCCTCGTCCCGGAACGGCTCGTCGGCGAAGAGGGCCTTTACGAGGTCCTGGGCGTCGTCGAAGGTGCCGGCGACGGCCACGTTGTGCACGTTGGGGGCATCGACGGTGGTCATCTGGCGCCGTTGGACCTCGCTGACCCGGCCCTCGGGGTGCAGCACCACGATCTCGAGCCTCGGCCGGTCCAGGCAGGCGGCGATGGCGGCCGACCCGGTGTCGCCCGAGGTGGCCACCACGATCAGGCGCCGATCGCCCCGGCGGGCCAGTTCGGCGTCCATGAGACGGCCGACGAGCTGAAGGGCCAGGTCCTTGAACGCCAGCGTCGGGCCGTGCCACAGCTCCTGCACCCACACCCCGTCACCGAGGTCGACCAGCGGCACGATGTCGGCGTGGTCGAAGCCGGCGTAGGCGTCGGCGACCTGGTCCCCGAACCGGTGACGGTCGCCGCCGTCGGCGTAGGGCCACATCACCGCGGTGGCGAGCTCGGGATAGGAGGCCGCGGTGACCGGCCCGAGCGGCGGCAGGGTCTCGGGCACGTAGAGCCCGCCGTCGCGGGCCAGCCCCTCGAGGAGCACGTCGCAGAATCCGAGCACGGGCGCGGCGCCCCGGGTCGAGACGTACTTCACCGGCTCCACCGAGGCGCGCCAGAGGCGGTCACCGGTCCACCATCGGTCGCGAGCCCGACAGGTGACCGGTCGACCGGGCGAGCGCCAGCGAGCCGGGCGACGATGGGGACCGGGGGCGCAACCCCCGAGCGTCAGCCGTCATGCGATTACCCGCAGCAGGGTCCCGACCCGGTCGACGGTGTCGAGCTCGCGCAGGTCGCGCAACGTGGCCTGCATGTCCGCCTCCCGGGCGGTATGGGTGATGAAGATGAGGCGGGCCTCGCGCCCCAGCCCCTCCTGCTCCATGGAGCGGATCGAGACCCCGTGGTCGGCGAACACCTGGGCCACCGCCGCCAGCACACCGGGCCGGTCCGCCACCTCGAGGTTGAGGTAGTACTCGGAGCGGGCCTCGTCGATCGAGCGGACCAACGGCCGGGCCAGCGCGCCGAGGCTGGCGTGGGCGCCCTTGCGCAGGTTGGCGGCGGCATCGATGAGATCGCCCAGGACCGCCGAAGCGGTGGGCATCCCGCCGGCGCCCCGGCCGTAGAACATGAGGTCGCCGACCGCTTCGCCTTCGACGAACACGGCGTTGAAGCTCTCCCGCACGCTGGCCAACGGATGGCTCCTCGGCACCATGGCCGGGTGCACCCGGACACCGATCGAGCCGTCGTCGCCGTCCCGTTCGGCGATGGCCAGCAGCTTGACCACGTACCCCAGCCGTTTGGCGAAGGCGATATCGGTGGTCGTGATCGCGCTGATGCCCTCGTGGTACACGTCGCCGGCGACGACGTTCGAGCCGAAGGCGATCGAGGCGATGATCGCCGCCTTGGCCCCGGCGTCGTAGCCCTCGACGTCGGCGGTCGGGTCCCGCTCGGCGTAACCGAGCCGCTGGGCCTCGGCCAGCGCGTCGCCGAAGCCGGCGCCGTCCTCGGTCATCCGGGTGAGGATGAAGTTGGTGGTGCCGTTGACGATGCCGAGGACCCGGGTGATGCGCTCACCCACCAGCGACTCGCGCAACGGTCGGATGAAGGGGATCCCACCGGCCACGGCCGCTTCGAAGAGAAGGTCGACGCCGGAGGCGTCGGCGGCGGCGAACAGCTCGGCGCCGACGTTGGCCAACAACTCCTTGTTGGCCGTCACCACCGGCTTGCCGGCGGCGAGTGCCTTGGCGATGAGGGTGCGGGCCGGCTCGATGCCGCCGATGACCTCGACCACGACGTCGACGTCGGCGTCACCCACGACGGCGTCGGCGTCGGTGGTGAGCACGCCGGCGGGCAGTTCGACCCCCCGCTCCCGCGATGCGCTGCGCACCGCCACCTTGGCCACCTCGAGGCGCAGCCCGGTGCGGGCCTCGATCTCTGCGCCCTGGGTCAACAGCAACTCGACCAGCGCGGCGCCGACGTTGCCGCAGCCCAGCACGCCCACCCCGACCGGTTCGCTCATCGGCGCCACGGTATTCGGTCCCGGCCCCTCCCCTGTCCTTCGAGGAGTGCGGACCATGGGCATTGTGGACGGACCGACTGGGAGACTCGGCGGCGGCGAGCGAATGACGGCGAAGACTCAACCGACGTCGGTGGCCAGCAGGTCGTCGTGGGACTCGCGGCGGATGACGAGACGGGCGTCGCCGCCGGCCACGAAGACGACCGCCGGTCTCGGCACCTTGTTGTAGTTCGAGCCCATCGAGTGGCCGTAGGCGCCGGTCACCGGGGTGGCCAGGAGGTCCCCGACCTCCAGGTCGGCGTTGATGGCGGCGTCGCGCACCAACAGGTCGCCGGACTCGCAATGCTTCCCGACGACGCTGACCGTGCGGGGCCGGTCGGCGAACGGCGCCCGAGGTAGGAACGCCTCGTAGCCGCTGCCGTAGAGCACCGGGCGGGGGTTGTCGCTCATCCCCCCGTCGACCGAGACATAGGTGCGGATGCCGGGAAGGTCCTTGATGGTGCCGACGGTGTAGACGGTCACGGCGGCGGCGGCCACGATGGCCCGGCCCGGCTCGGCGGTGACGTGGGCGTCGATCCCGGCCCGGGCGCAGGCGTCGTGCACCGACTTCCCCCAGTCGGCGATGCTCGGCGCCTCCTCCCCCGCCACGTAGGCGACGCCCAGGCCACCGCCGATCGAGAACTCCTTGCCCTGGTGCGAGCGCAGGAAGGGGGCCAGGACGTCGATGGCCTGGTGGAAGAAGTCGGCCACGTAGATCTGCGAACCGATGTGCACGTGGATGCCGGCGAGGTCGAGGTGGGGGCTGGCGCCGGCCCGGGACAGGGCGTCGGCGGCGGCGCCGGCGGCGACCCCGAAGCCGAACTTGGAGTCGTCCTGGCCGGTACGGACGAACTCGTGGGTGTGGGCTTCGACCCCGGGGGTGATGCGCAACAGCACGGTCGCCACCCCGTGGCCAGCAGCGCCGAGACGGTCGAGGCGGTCGAGCTCGTCGAAGGAGTCGACCACTATCCGCCCGACCCCGGCCGAGAGGGCGGCAGCCAGCTCGGCGTCGGACTTGTTGTTGCCGTGGAGCACCAGCCGTGGAGCCGGCACGCCGGCGGACAGGGCCACGTGCAGTTCGCCGCCGGTGGCCACGTCGATCGACATCCCCTCCTCGTGGGCCAGGCGCGCCATGGCCCGGCACAGGAAGGCCTTGGCCGCGTAGGCGGCGCCGGCCGGGAAAGCCGCCACCGCCTGCCGGCAGCGCTCGCGCAGGTGGACCTCGTCGTAGATGAACACTGGGGTGGCGAACTCCCGGGCCAGGTCGCGGACCGAGCACCCGCCGATGGTGAGCCAGCCGTCGGGGCCGACCGTGGCGGTGTCGGGCAGGAGGTGGCCGGCGAGGGCGGCGCCGGCGGCGCCGGTCACATCGACTCCGGGGCCGACACGCCCAGGAGGTCGAGGCCGATGGCGAGACCGGTCCGGGCCGCTTCCACCAGCCACAGCCGGGCCTGGGTCAGCTCGGCCGGCACGTCCTCCCCGATGACGTAGCAGTCGTGGTAGAAGCCGTGGAAGGCCGACGCCAGGCCCCGGGCCCAGGTGGCGACGCGATGAGGGGCCCGGTCGGCGAGGGCCAGCGTCACCGTCTCGGGCAGTTCGCTCAGCGACCGCAGCACCTCGAGCTCGCGCTCCTCGGTCAGCAGGCTGAGGTCGACCTCGCTCAGAGGGGCCCGTTCGACGTCGACCTCAGCCGCCCGGCGGGCGATGCCGGCGATGCGGGCGTGGGCCATCTGCACGTAGAAGACCGGGTTCTCCATCGTCTGGGCGGTGATCACGTCCAGGTCGAGGGTCTGGGCGGTGTCGAGCGACTGGAGCAGGAACGTGAGCCGTGCGGCGTCGGGGCCGATCACCCCCACGAGGTCGTCGAGGAGGACGAGGTTGCCGGCCCGTTTCGACAGCCGTACCTCTTGGCCGTCCCGCACCACTTTCACCAACTGGCCGATGACGAACTCGGCGTCGGCGGGGCCATGGCCGAGGAGCTGGAGGGCGGCCCGCATCCGGGCCACGTAGCCGGCGTGGTCGGCGCCCCACACGTCGATGAGCAGGTCCCAGCCCCGGGAGAACTTGTCACGGTGGTAGGCGACGTCGGGCAGCAGGTAGGTCGGCTGGCCGTCGGATTTGACCAGGACCCTGTCCTTGTCGTCGCCCTGGTCGGTGGTGCGCAGCCACACCGCCCCGTCGGCCTCGTAGACCGCGCCCCGGGCGCGCAGGTCGGCCAGGGTGGCGTCGATGGCGCCGGTGGGCACCAGCGACCGCTCGGAGAAGTACGTGTCGTAGCGGACGCCGAGCAGCTCGAGGCTGCGCTGCACGTCGGACAAAGCCCGGCCCACGCCCCACTCGACGGGGTCGGCGTCGTCGGGCATCTCGGCCGCCCACTCCTCGACGTACTCGCCGGCGTAGCCCCCTTCAGGCAGGTCCTCGGCGTTCTTGCGGGCCAGCAGCGACGCCCCGAAGAGCTCGCTCTGCACCCCCCGGTCGTTCACGTAGTACTCCCGGTGCACGACGTAACCGCAGCGCTCGAAGAGCCGGCACAGGGCGTCGCCGTAGGCGGCCCAGCGACCGCCGCCGGCGTGGAGCGGGCCGGTGGGGTTGGCCGAGACGAACTCGACGTTGACGTGCCGTCCGGCACCCAGCTCGGAGCGGGCGTAGCCGGCCTCGCCGGCCTCGACGACGTCGACCAGGACCTGGTGGAGCCAACCGGGGCCGAGCCGGAAGTTCACGAAGCCGGGCCCGGCCACCTCGACCGAGTCGACATGGCGAGGACGGTTCTCCCCCAGCCACGCCGCCATCGACAGGGCCAGGTCGCGGGGCCGCATACCGGCGCCCTTGGCCGCGGCCAGCGCGACGTTGGACGACCAGTCGCCGTGCTCACGGCGGGCCGGGCGTTCGAGGCCGATCTCGGCCGGCGGGCTTACGCCCACGGCTACCAACGCGTGGCGAAGGGACTGCTCGAGATCGTCGCGGGTCACGGGAGCTCCGGGTTTGTCCAGGCAGGGGAGGTCGGGAGACAGGGCCGAGCGGGCTCAGCCCGGGGCGGTGCGCCGGGCGGTCCCGGCCTCGATCAGCCGGTTCACCCGGTCGAGGAGGTCGAGGGGCTCGAACGGCTTGGTCACGTAGTCGTCGGCGCCGGCGTCGAGGCCGGACCGTACGTCGGCGTGCTGAGCCTTGGCCGACAACAGGATTATCGGGATGTGAGCCGTCTCCGGGTCGCGCTTGAGGCTCTCCACCAGCTCGAGGCCCGACGCCCTCGGCATCATGATGTCGCTGATGACGATGGCCGGGTGTGCTTGGCGGGCCAGCGCGATGCCCTCCTCGCCGTCGCGACCGACGAGCACGACGAACCCCTCCATCTCGAAGTTGACCTCGAGCAGCTTCAGAATGACCGGGTCGTCGTCCACGATCAGCACGGTGGCTTCGGGCACGGCGCCGATGCTACTGCCGGTCCTCGACCGCCTCCCGGTAGGGCGCGCTACGCTCGGCGGCTCTGCCCCCGTAGCTCAGCGGATAGAGCATCGGCCTCCGGAGCCGTGTGCGCAGGTTCGAGTCCTGCCGGGGGCGCACTCTAGTTCTTGGCCCTGACCAGCGAAAAGAGGCTGGTCAGGGCGGTGCGCCGAGAACACCGTGTTACCCCTCACGACCCGTGATTTGCCGTGAAAATTGGGTGCGCTGTGGGCGCAGCGTGGGCGCAACTCGCGGCGGCGTGGGCGCAACTCGCGGCAGCGCGTGCGCCACTCCCGACGGCAACATGCACACGGCCGCCGGGCCGTTGATCGGTCCGTCGGCTCGTGGCTCCGTCGCTGTCAGAGGACTCGATCTGTCCTGCCCGAGGGAGAGAGCACTCCCCGCTCCGTCGACGAGCGATCTCGTGATCGAAGACGGGCTTCCGTCTTATGGTCGAGACGTGGTGAGGCGCTTGGATCTCCGGACTGACGGGCGACTCCACCGCGCCGAGTGGGTGGACTCGGAGACGAACGCGTCGCACTTGTTCGCAGCACGGAAGCCCTACCGCAAGATCGTTGTCATGGTCGATGACGACGTGCTGGCGTCATCCAACGGATCTACCGGACTATCGAAGGCGAGTCTGCTCGCTGACCTCCTGGACGACGAATGCGTGCGGATGTACCGCTACGCCGACAACGGACCGCCGGAGGGAACCGTGCCGGTCGATAGTCACCCGGACGTCTACCAGGGGTGGGCCGTGGTGACCCACCGCGACCCCGATCAGAAGAGCTGGGGCGTCGTACACGAATCCACCCCGGGCGCCTACAGCCTGAGCGGGGTGATGGGAAACGGCGGAGACATAGCCGCAGCGGACGTTCGAAGTGGCGCGTACGCGGACCGTTCTCCATCGGAAGAGCGTGGGGACGAGCGCGAACGACCAGGCCCACATCGAACGGACCACGGCTCCGACATCGAGTTGCGGCAGCGTCCCCATAAGTCGCTGACGCGGAAGCTCGGGGCCGTCGTGTAGATACTTCGACCTGAAATAGTCGATCGTGAGTTGGGTCGTGACCTGCGTGTTCGCGGGTCGAGGGTGCTCGCGTTCGGGGCCGAATGATGTGACGATGCCTCCAGTCACGCTTGCGACGACAACTGGAGG
>JBQTIQ010000062.1:0-50170 GCA_052387955.1 Acidimicrobiia bacterium
CGAGCGCTCGACCGATTCGGCGGTGTGGGGTTACCGGCGGCTGAGCGTTCGGTCGCGACAGATCGGCCGGCAAGAGCGACCATCGCGGCGGGTGATCCGGGACCGTGATCGGGTCGGACGAAGCTCGAGAGCTCCAGCCGGGTTCCTCCGTCGGGCGGCCGGAGCATCACGATCTCCGTGCGCGAGTCCGGGATGCCGCAGACGGTGTCCAGGAACGCGCCCTCCACGAAGGTGCAACCCTCGAACTCGAGGCCCAGCTCCACGAAGAACGCCGAGACCACGTCGACATCGGCGACCGTGATGCCGATGTGGTCGAACCGCTTGATACGTGCCATCGCGTCCTTCCTCCTGCATCGGGTGGGTTGTCTGACACTGGGACGAGCCGCAGACGCCTTCTCGAGATCACGCCGTCCTAGCCTCTCGGTGGTACACCGGATCTTCACGACCAGTGTCTCGTCGGTCTACCCGCACTACGTGGCGAAGGTGGAGCGCAAGGGCCGCACGAAAGTCGAGCTCGATCAGGTGATCGAGTGGCTCACGGGCTACGACGAGACCAGGTTGCAGGCCCTGCTCGCCGTGGACACGACGTTCGAGTCGTTCTTCGCCGAGGCCGAGCTGAACCCGAACGCCTCGTCGATCACGGGGAAGGTGTGCGGTAAGATCCGCTACCTCGACAAGCTGGTCGACGAGCTCGCAAAGGGCCGGCCGATGGAGAAGGTCCTCCGGGCCTGAGAGCAGGCCGACTGGGCGCTACGCGAGGAACGGGCCGACGAGGGCCCGGAGCTCGTCCGGGCGCTGCATGACCTCGGTGTGCCGCGTGGCGGGCAGGACGGCGAGACGACAGTCGGGGAAGAGGTCGAGCATCTCCGCGGCGTGGTCGAGACGGACGAAGTCCCGGTCGCCGATCACCAGGAACGTCGGGGCGGTGATCGACCGGATCTCCTCGGCGGTCCAGCCGGCCATGTCGTGCACCACCGGCTGCAGGCGCTCAAGGAACGGGAAGAGGTCCGCCGTGTTCGGCGCCACCGCCTCGTAGTCGGCCTTCCAGGTGGCGAACTCCTCCTCGGTCGGCAGGCGCGGGTCGCTTTGCTCGGGCGCCGTGATCTCGGGGTGGTAACCATCGGGGCGGATGTTCGAGGCGGCGAGCACGAGGCGGCTGACCTTGACCGGGTGACGCACGGCAAGGCTCGTGGCGGTGAGGGCTCCGAGGCTGTAGCCCCACACGTCGACGGGCCCGCCGTCCGCGACCCGGTCGATCAGCTCGGCGACGTCGTCGGCGAACCGCTCGATCGACATGGCGCGGCCGAGGTCGGGCGTGTGGCCGTGGCCCTGGAGCTCGACGCCGATCACGCGACGGCCCTCGGCGAGCCAGGGGAGGACGTCTTCGAAGCTGCGGCGGAACGTGAGGATGCCGCCGTGCAGGGCGACCAGCGGCGGTCCTGCCGGGTCGCCGTGCTCCTCGTACCAGATGGGGACGCCGTCGATCTCGTGGTGGGGCATGCCCTTCCGACGTTAGGGGCCGTGCAGATTCATCGGCTGAAGGTGTGATCCGGGGCTCGCCGATCGATCGCACCTCGGGCGATCGAGCACGCGCAATCGGCCATTTGCGCGCCGCGTTCGCTCACCGAACGGTGCCACCGAACGCTCGGCGAAACAGACCGTGCGGGTGCCCTCCATCGCCGGATCGGAGGCACCCGCGTGATTCGAACGTCGTCACTCTCTTCCGGGCTGAGTGGAGGTGATGGGATTCGAACCCACGGCCTCTTCGATGCGACCGAAGCGCTCTAGCCAGCTGAGCTACACCCCCGAGGTGGAGGGCAGACGATAGCCGGGGAGGGGCTGGGGGCAGAGCGGTCAGCCGGGCGGTTGGAGCGCCGGCGGGGTGGTTTCGATGGCGGCGCGCAGGCGGGCCTGCAGCACGGTCGTGGTCACGTCGCCGCGGGTGCGTTCGAGGACTGCTCGCAGGGCGTCGAGGGTGCGGCGGAGGCCTCCGGTGAGGGCGTCGGGGAAATCGACCTCGACCAGCACGTCGTAGGCGTCGTCCATGGCCGCCAGCAGCGTCTCGCCGGCGTCGAGCTGGCCGGCCCTGAGCTGGTCGAGCAGGTGGCGGCGCAGCTCGGACGCCGCTTCGGCCAGGCCCTTGAGCCAGGCCGGGCCGGCGACGCCCAGCTCGTCGGGGCCGGGGAGGCTCGAACCGTCGACGAGGGCGGCGGTGAGGCGGGCTTCGGCGTACTCACGCTCGGCGTCGGCCAGGAAGCCGGCGTAGGCCACGGCCGGGAACGGGGCCATGGCCGCCTGCGCCTCCCGGAGACGGGCCTCGGCCTCATCGGCCCGAGCGGCCGCCTTCTGGGGTTCGCGGCGGTGCACCGCTCTGATCGACGAGCCCGAGGCCCGGATCACCTTGCGGCACGCAGCCAAGCCCACTTCTCGGGCGGCGTGCGCCGCCCTCAGGTCGTCGCTCACCGCCTCCACCAACAGGTGCAGTTCGGGCCGGCGGTCCCGGGAACTGGCTTCGTCCGTCACCGCTCAGCCGACCGGCCGCAGGAGAGCCAGGGCCTCGGCGTCAGCGATCGTTGCTCAGGTACCGGAACGGCGCAGCATGAGGCCGGCGTCGGCCCGGCGTGCCGACGGCAGGTAACGCACCTTGGTCGAACGCTCGAGCGTGCGCTGCTGGGCCTGGGCCAGCAGGTAGACGTACACAGCCAGCAGGGCATCACAGGCCAGGTGCAGTTTCCACACCGGGCCGCCCTGTACCAGCGCCAACACGAAGGTCAGCCCGGCTGCGGCCGCCAACGTGAAGAACACGTCACGACGCCGGCGCCGGGCATCGGCCCGGCCAATGGGCGCCCCAGAAGGCCGGCCCGGTGCCGTGACCACGCCCCGGAGGGGCACCACTTCACGCCCCGGCGCATGCCGCCGGGCCCGAAGGGCCGGGTTGACGGTGATGGCACGCTGCTCGAGCACCGACAGCTGGTGCTGGAACGACGAGATCGAATCAGCCGGACGGCTCTCGCTGCGGTGCTGCAGGTACGGCGGCAAGAGCACCGCCACCCAGATCAGAGCGAGGATCACAAGCACCAAGACGGTCACGCTCCGCGCCTACCTTTGCGACTCGGGGGACCGTAACCACCGGGACCACCGGGGTGGTGGATGGTTCCTGGTCCGGTGGACCATGACGAAACAGCGGACGCTGGTTTACGACCAGGCGTCGAACGTTACATTCCTACTACGGCGCCCGGAGCCCGTCCAGCGTCGGTACCGCGGAGCGAAACATCGGCCAGGCCGGCACGCCTGTGCCGACCGGCTATGTCCCGAGGTCGCCGTCGAGCGAGGCGACGGCGCGGCGGTAGCTACCCGAACGCCCGCCGGTCTTCTCCCACAGCGCGATCTCACCGATCACCATGGCGCGGTCGCTCGACTTGCACATGTCGTAGATCGTCAGGCAGGCGATCGAACAGGCGGTCAGGGCTTCCATCTCGACACCGGTGCGGTCGACGGTGTCGACCTGGGCCTCGACCTCGATGAAGTCGTCCTCGATCCGGAAGTTGACCAGCACCGCCCCGACCAGGAGCGGATGGCACAGCGGGATGAGGTCGGGCGTCCGTTTGGCGGCCTGGATGCCGGCCACCCGGGCGACCGCCAGGACGTCGCCCTTGCTGAGCGCGCCCCGGGCCACCAGCGAGGTGGTCTCGCTCTCCATGTGGACCCGGCCCCGGGCCACCGCTCGGCGGTGGGTGGCGTCCTTGGGGGTGACGTCCACCATGCGCGCACGGCCGAGGGGATCGAGATGGGTGAGGCCGTGGTCCGACATCGCCCAAGTGTAGGACCGAGCTCCGTGGCGCCGAGAAGGGAGCGGCTCGCCACCGGCGTCGGGGCCATGCCCCCACCCACCCGCCGCGCCGGGCGAGCGGGCGCTCGAGCTTCAGCCGCCGATCTGGCTCATCGAACGCGGTGGCCGGACGAAGTGGACCTGGCCGATGCCGTGCCCAGCCCATTTCGAGGCCACGCACCGCCCGATGGCCGCGGCCAGGTCGTCGTCGGTCCCGCCGTCGCGCAGCACCGACCGCAGGTCGACCTCGTCGATGGCGAACAGGCAGGCCCGGAGTTGGCCGTCGGCGGTGAGACGGACCCGGTCGCAGGACCCGCAGAACGCCTTGGACACGGAGGCGATGACCCCGAACTCGCCGTTGCCGTCCGAGAACCGGAACCGTTCGGCCGGTTCGGGCCCGGCCGTGCCCGGCACCGCCGCCTCGATCGGGAACACCGGCGCGATGGCGGCGAGCACCTCGTCCCGGGTGACCACCTGGGCGTCCGACCAACCGCCGCTGGCGTCGAGGGGCATGAACTCGATGAACCGCACGGTCACCCCCCGGTCGCGGCCGAAGGCGGCGAAGTCGACGATCTCGTCGTCGTTGACCCCCCGCATGAGCACCACGTTGACCTTCACCGGGGACAGCCCGGCGGCCAGGGCGGCGTCGATCCCGGCGAGCACCTGGACGAGGGCGTCGCGCCGGGTCATCTCCCGGAACCGGTCGGGCCGCAAGGAGTCGAGTGACACGTTGATCCGTCGCAGGCCGGCCGCGGCCAGGTCTGCGGCCGCCAGGGCCAGGGTGGCGCCGTTGGTGGTGAGCGACACGTCGACCAAGGGCCCGTCATGGCCGCCCCCGACCCGCAGGGAGGCGAGCTTGTCGATGAGCACCGGTAGGTGGGCTCGGGTGGTGGGCTCGCCGCCGGTCAGGCGGACCGACTCGAAGCCGAACCGGCCGACGAACACGGCTGCCACCCGGGCCAGCTCTTCGTAGGTGAGCAGTTCGTCACGGGGCATCCACGTCATGCCTTCGGCCGGCATGCAGTAGGTGCACCGGAAGTTGCACCGGTCGGTGACCGAGATCCGTAGGTCGCGGTGCACCCGCCCGAAGGAATCGACGAGCGGCCCGGTCACGGCTCCCACGTTAGAGGCGATCCGGTCCGGACCTCACCCAGCACCAGCATCTCGACCTCGTCGCCCGGCGCCGCCCCGGTGCCGTCGGGCAGCACGACGAGGGCGTTGGCGGTGGCCAACGCGCTGAGTTGGTGCGAGCCCTGGCCGCCGGCGGAGCGCACGTGGTAGCGGCCGTCGTCGTAGGTGGCCACCACCCGCACGAAATGCATCTTGCCGTCGGGCCGGCGCCGGAAGCCGTCGGCGGCAGTGGCCCGGGCCCGCAGCCGGTCGAGGCCGGCGCCGCGGTGCCCGAGCATCTTGCGCAGCGCGGGCCGGGCCAACAGCTCGAAGGACACGACCGCGGAGACCGGGTTGCCGGGGAGGCCGAACACCGGGACCCGGCGTTCGCCGATCGAACCGAAGGCGAACGGCTTGGCCGGCTTGATGGCGATCCGCATCCAGTGCATCTCCCCCAGCCGGTCGAGCACGACCTTCACGAAATCGAAGTCGCCCATCGACACGCCGCCCGTGGTCACCACCGCATCGCAGTCCTGCGCCGCCCGCTCGAGGGTGGCGGTCAGCGGTCCCTCCTCGTCGGCCACCACGCCCAGGTCGACGGCGTCACAGCCGGCCTCGGTGACAAGGGGGAGAAGGACCAGACGGTTGGTCTCGCGGATCTGTCCGGGTCGCAGTGCCCCCGGGCCCTGCACCAGCTCATCGCCGGTCGACAGGACGCCGACCCGGGGGCGGCGTACCACCGCCACCCGCTCGAAGCCGGCGCCGGCAAGGAGGCCGACATGGCCGGCGGTGAGCACGATGCCCTCCCCCACCACGACGTCACCAGCTCCCAGGTCGTCGCCGGCGCGTCGGATGTTGTCGCCCGGCGCGGCGGTCCAGGCGACCTCGACTACCTCGCCGCCGTCGGCCACCTGCGTGCGTTCGACCATCACCACCGCGTCGGCCCCGGCCGGCATGGCCGCGCCGGTCATGATCCGCACCGCGGTCCCGGTCGCGACAGGGAAGGCGACGGGGTCGGCGCCGGCGGCGATCGTGCCCGAGATGCGCAACCCGACCGGCGCCCCCTCGGAGCCGCCGACGGTGTCGGCGGCCCGCAGCGCGAACCCGTCGACGGCGCTGTTGTCGAACGGGGGCATCGGGCCCGGGGTCAGGACCGGCTCGGCCACCACGCAGCCGATGGCGTCCCCGGGAGCGAGCTGCACCACCGGGAGCGGCCCGACGGCATCGAGCACCACCCGGCGGGCCTCGGCCAGGGAGATCAAGGGCCCGCCGGGCTCAAAGGCCGGTACGGCGCACGAAGTCGCCGAGCCAGGCCCGGAAATCGGGGCCGAGATCGGGCCGTTCGCACGCCAGCTCCACGGTGGCCCGCAGGTAGTCGAGCTTGTTGCCGGTGTCGTAGCGGCCCTCGCTGAACGGGAAGCCGTAGACGTCCTGGTCGGCCAGCATCCCCGTGATGGCGTCGGTGAGCTGGATCTCGCCACCCCGTCCCGGCTTGACCCGTTCGAGGGCACCGAAGATCTCGGGCGTGAACACGTAGCGGCCCATGACGGCCAGGTTGGACGGCGCCTCGCCGGGAGCGGGCTTTTCGACCAGCTCGAGCAGCCGCACCAGCCCACCGGAGGCGGGTTCGGCCCGGGCACAGCCGTAGGCGGAAAGGTCGACCACCTCCATCAGGGCCACGATCGACCGGCCCGTCTCCTCGTGAGCGGCCAGCATCTGGCGTAACAGGGGCACCCGCTCGTGGATGAGGTCGTCGCCCAGCAGCACCGCGAACGGGTTGTCGCCCACGTGCTTGTGCGCCACCGAGATGGCGTGGCCGAGACCGAGCGGCTCCCCCTGGCGGACGAAGTGGATGTCGGCCAGGTCAGCCAGGCCCCGCACCTGCTCGAGCTCTTCGTGCTTGCCCTTGCGCTCGAGCTCGAGCTCGAGCTCGGGGTGGCGGTCGAAATGGTCCTCGAGCGTCCGTTTGCCCCGGCCGGTGATGATGAGGATGTCGTCGAGGCCAGCCCTCACCGCCTCCTCCACCACGTACTGGATCGCCGGCTTGTCCACGACCGGCAGCATCTCCTTGGGCTGGGCCTTGGTGGCGGGAAGGAATCGGGTCCCCAGCCCGGCGGCGGGGATGACGGCCTTGCGGACGGTCACGGTGCGTCCTCCTGGGTGGGCCCCGGCGCCTTCGGCTCCCGGGACCATGCCTACGGTATCGAGCGGCCGGTCGGCGACAGAGCTTTCGGCCTGCTGCGGGCGTCGCCCCTCTCCTGCCCCCGCAGGCTGTCACCGGCGGACTCGCGGCCGCGAGGGGCGACCATGGCCCGCCTACCCCGGGCCCGGAGTTCTCAACGGTACGGGCAGGGCCTATCCTTGGCACTCGTCTGGTCGGAGTGCTAACGCAGGGGTGACAGATGCCTACCTACGAGTACCGCTGCCGGGATTGCGGCGAGGATCTCGAGGTCGTCCAGTCGTTCAACGACGACCCGCTGACCGAGTGCCCTTCCTGCAGCGGGCCGCTGCGCAAGATCTTTGGCAGCGTCGGTATCGCCTTCAAGGGCACCGGGTTCTACAAGACCGACAACCGACACCCGAGGGGCAAGCCCAAGAAGGAGGGCGGCGAGTCGTCGGGCTCGGACGACAAGGCGTCGTCGGGCTCGTCGGACAAGGGCTCGTCCGACAAGGGCTCATCGGAGAAGGGCTCGTCCGAGAAATCGTCGGGCTCCTCCGACAAGGGTTCCTCCGACAGCTCCTCCTCGGGCGGCTCGGGATCCTCGTCCGGCACCAAGGGCAAGGGGACCAGGGCCAAGACGGCCTAGTCCGGCCCGGGGAGCGGTCGTGGTCACCGCCGAGATCGGCGTCTTCGGTGGTTCGGGGCTGTACTCCTTCCTCGACGACGGCGAGGAGATCGAGGTCCCCACGCCGTGGGGGCCGCCGGCGGCTCCCGTGTGTGTCGGCGTGCTCGAGGGCCGACGGGTGGCCTTCCTGCCCCGGCACGGCACCCGTCACCAGTTCCCGCCCCAGTCGGTGAACTACCGGGCCAACGTCGACGCCATGCGACAACTCGGGGTCAAGGCCCTGCTCGGGCCCTTCGCCGCGGGTTCGCTCCAGCCCCACATCCACCCCGGCGACTTCGTCGTCGTCGACCAGTTCGTCGACCGCACCTGGGGCCGGCCCGACACCTTCTACGACTCGTTCGCCGAGACGGGGCCCCACCACGTGTCGGTAGCCGACCCCTACGACGCCGGCCTGCGTGCCGCCCTGGTCGCTGGCGCCGGCGCCCTCGGCATCGGGGCCCACGACGGCGGCACGGTCGTCGTGGTGCAGGGACCGCGCTTTTCGACCCGGGCCGAATCGGCCTTCTACCGGGCCCAGGGGTGGGACGTCGTCAACATGACCCAGTACCCCGAAGCCGCCCTGGCCGCCGAAGCCGGGATCCCCTACGCCGGCGTCGCCCTCGTCACCGACTACGACACCGGCCTCGACGGCGAGCCCGGAGTGCGACCGGTGACCCAGGAAGAGGTGTTCGGGTTCTTCGAGAGCAACGTGCACCGGGTCCGGGACCTCCTCGCCACCGTCATCCCGGCACTCGCTCTGCGGTAACGTCAGCGCCGCTTCCCCCTCCGGTCCGTCTTCGTCGCGCCGTGGAGGAAGCCCCGTGCCCGTCGTCCCTCGTTCCCGTCCCCGACGCCGCCCGGCGCCCCGGCTGCGCCGCCTCTTGCGCCGGCCGTGGGTGCGGCTGACGGTGGCGGTGTCGACCGCAGCCATGGCCGCGGTGGTCACCGGCTCGGCTTCGGCCGATGCCGAACGTTCCCGCCAGCAGTGGGGCGAGGCCGAGACCGTCGCCGTCGCCACCCGGCGCCTGGCCGCCGGCGAGACCGTCCCGGCCGACGCCGTCACCCACACCCGGTGGCCCCGGGCCATGGTCCCCTCGGGGACGGCGACCGACCCGGCCGGCCGGATGGCGACGGCCACCATCGTCGCCGGCGAAGCCTTCCTCGACGAGCGCCTCGCCCCCGGCGGGCTCGGTGGCCTGGCCGCCCTCGTCCCCGCCGGGTGGCGGGCGCTGGCGGTGCCGCTGCCGTCGACCGCCGCCCTGCCCCTGGCCCCGGGCGACGTCGTCGACCTGCTGGCCACCTTCGGCACCGTCGCCGCCGGCACCGCCGGCGAGGACGGCCCGCCGACGGTGACGGTGGCCCGGGCTGGGCGGGTGCTCGCCG
The DNA here is from genome assembly GCA_052387955.1 of Acidimicrobiia bacterium. Classification (GTDB taxonomy): domain Bacteria; phylum Actinomycetota; class Acidimicrobiia; order Acidimicrobiales; family JACDCH01; genus JBQTIQ01. The sequence goes on from JBQTIQ010000062.1 coordinate 9,148, forward strand.
GCGACGAGCGTTCGGTGACCGTGGCCGTCCCCGTCGACGCCGCCGGCCCCGTCGCCTTCGCCCTCACCGCCGGCACCGTCGTCCCCGCCCTCCGCGGCGCGGGCTGACGCGGCCCAGCCGCCCGGGATGCCGGTTGTCCGCTGCGATCGCCCGAGCACCCGTGTCGAGACCTCCGGCTTCGGGACGAAGGCTCAGCGGAGCCCAGCGAAGTAGACAACGAGGACCGAGACCCCGAGCACCACCCGGTACACCACGAAGGGGGCGAACGACTGCGAGCGGATGAGCCGCAGGGTCCCCCACACGGCGGCGTACCCGGTGACGCCGGAGGCGACGATGCCCCAGGCGAAGGGCGCCGCGAAACCGGGGGGGAACCCGTCGGCCACCAGGTCCAGGCCCTTGTAGGCGACCGCCCCACCGGTGATCGGCAGGCTCATCAGGAACGACAGCCGAGCCGCCGCGTCGCGGTCGAAGCCGAGCCAGCGGCCGGCGGTGATGGTCACGCCCGAGCGGGAGACGCCGGGCTGCAGGGCCAGGGCCTGGGCACCGCCCATGATCAGCGCCTGGCGGACGCCGAAGGCCTCGACGGTGTGGTCGCCGCGGAGGCGGTCGGCCCACAACAGCACCAGACCGAAGACGATGAGCATGACGGCCACCAGCCAGATCTGCCCGGCGTGGTCTTCGATCGGCCCCTCCAGGGCCACCCCGACCAGGCCGCCCGGGACCGAGGCCAACAACAGCAGCCAGGCGATGCGACGATCGGCAGTGACCGATCCGGCGACGGTGCCGGCGCCGACCCGGGCCCGGCCCGCGTCGGGCCGACGGGTGAAGGCGGCCCGGGCCAGACGGGCGACATCGGTCCGGAAGTAGGCGACGGCACCGACGAACGTGCCCAGGTGTAGGGCCACATCGAACGTCTTCTCCAGGCCCGGATTGCCGACGAAGTCGTCCCATCCGAACAGCCACGGCACCAGCAGCAGGTGGCCGCTCGACGAGATGGGCAGGAACTCCGACAAGCCCTGGGTTATGCCCAGGATGACAGCGTGGAGGATGGGCACGCACGGCTCCAGGGATGCTCGAGGTCATCGGGGGACGGGAGACGAGACGATGCCACGAGCGCCCGACGGCCGCGAACCCACCTCGGGTCAGCGGCCGCTCAGCTGGACGTCGTCGATGACCACGGCCGGCGCACCGGCACCGCTGGGGAGCCATTCGATGTCGGCTCCCACCGCCCGGATGTCGAGCAGCAGCCGGGGGATGGTCGAGGCGATGGTGACCTCCCGGACCGGCTCGGCGAGGGCGCCGTCCCGGATGGCGACGCCGTCGATGCCGACCGAGAAGTCCCCCGAGACCCGGTTGGTGCCGGAGTGCACGCCGTGCAGGGCCTGGACCAGCACCCCTCGTTCGACGCCGGCGACGAGGTCGGCCAGCGTCGCCCTTCCCGGCGCCACCGCCAGGGCCTGGACGCCCGGTGTCGGCGTGGAGCGCACTCCTCGCACCGCGCTGGCGGTCGAGCCCGAACCGGCCCGACGCCCGGTGGTCGAGTCGTGCAGGAACCGGCACAGCCGCCCGGCCTCCACCACGACGTTGGCCCGGGTCGCCAATCCCTCGCCGTCGTGGGGACCGGCGGCGGCCAGCGAGCGGGCGTCGGTCGGGTCGTCGACCATCCCGAGCACGGGGCTGGCGATCACTTCGCCGAGCCGGTCGGCGAAGGGGCTCCGGCGTTTCAGGACCACGTCGCCGGTGAACATCGAGGCGGCGACGGCGAAGACGCTGATCGCGCTCCGGGGTTCGAGCACGATGGTGAGCCGCTGCGAGGCGGCCTTGGTTGCCCCCAGCAGCCGGGTGGCGCGCTCGACGGCGTCGTGGGCGGCACGCTCGATGTCGAGGTCGGCAGGGTCACGGGCGACGTCGACGCCGGCGCCGGTCTGGGTCGCGGCGCCATCGGTGGCGAGCGCCAGCACCGACAGCCAACTCGACGTCGCGCCCGACGTCACCTCGATGCCGGCGCTGGTGCAGATCGCGCCGACGTGGTCGTTGTCCCCGTAGGAGGCCGACCGCACCCCGCTGACCCGGGTGTCGCCGTCGACCACGGCTCGCTCCAGGGCCAGGGCGAGGGCGATCTTGGCCTCGGCGGCCAGCGACGAGACCCCGGGCCGCCACAGGTCGAGGGCGGCGACCGCGTGGCCGTCGGGGGCGGCGATGCCGGCGAACTCGTCGGGTTCGGCGTAGCGGGCGTTGTCCCGGGCGTCGGCCAGCGTCGAGCGCACGACGTCGTCGTCGAGCGACGCCGCCCAGGCGAAGCCCTGGCGGTGGGCTTGGACCACCCTGATGCCGACCCCGGCGGTCTCGGCCGACGTGAACGACTCGAGCTCGCCGCCCTGGGCGACGGCCTTGGTGCTCCGGCTGCGAGCGACGTAGGCCTCGACCTGCTCGCCGGCGCCGGCTGTCGCCGCGACACGGCGGGCGACTTCGAGGATCTCGGCGGTCAAGCGCCGGAGACGGTGACGTCGCCGATGACGACGGTCACGCCGGCGGCCGACATCGGCAGCCATTCCACGTCGGAGCCGACCGCGACGACGTCCTTCAGCATCTTCTGCAGGGTCGAGGCGATCGTGAACTCCCGTACCGGGGCGCCGACCTCGCCGCCCGAGAAGCGAAGTCCCTCGGCGCCGGTGGAGAAGTCGCCCGAGACCGGGTTGACGCCCGAGTGCAGGCCCGAGACCGACTGCACCAGGATGCCCTCGCCGGCGTCGGCCAGCAGCTGTGCCTGGTCCCTGCTGCCGGGGGCGAGGCTGAGGGCGCGGGCACCGACACCGGGGGTGGACTTGTACCCGGCCCGCACCGCGGAGCCCGTCGAGGCCGTGGCCAGGCGCCGTGCGGTGTAGGTGTTGTGCAGGAAGGCGTTCAGCACGCCCCCGGTGAGGAGGTCGTTGCGGCGGGTGGCCAGGCCCTCGGCGTCGGTCTGGGTGGCGCTGAAGGCGAGCGGGTTGGTGGGGTCGTCGACGATGGACACCGTCGCCGCCGCCACCTCCTCACCCAGTCGGTCGGCGAAGAAGCTGCGACCCTTGAGCACGGCCTCGCCCGACAACGTCGAGCCCAGGATCCCGAGCAGCTGGGCCGTCACCCACGGGTCGAGCACCACCGTGAGCCGCTGCGACGGTGGCTTGGTGGCGCCCAGCATCCGGGTGGCCCGCATGGCGGCGTCGGTGGCGGCGGCACCCACGTCGAGCTCCGAAGGGTGGCGCCCGACCGAGAAGCCGAAGCCGGTCTGGGTGTCGTCGCCCTCGGCGGCCATGACCGATGCCATCACGTAGCACGCCGTCTCGCGGGAGAAGCTGCGGACACCGGTCGTGGTCACGACCGCGGCCTCGCCCAGCGAGTCGACGTAGTCGCACGACTCGATGCCCGAGACGCGGGGATCGGCGGCGAGGACGGCCCGTTCGAGCTCGATCGCCATCGCCACCTTGTCCTCGGTGGGCACCGACTCGAGGGAGGCCCGGAACAGGTCGAGGTCGGGCACCGCCACCCCGTCGGGGACGGCCAGGCCGAGGGCCTCGTCGGCGGTGCCGAAGCCGGCGTTGTCACGGGCTTCGGCCAGGGTCTCGGCCAGAACGTCGTCGTCGAAGGTGCCGGCGTAGGCGAAGCCCTGCCGGTGGTCGCTGATGACCCTGATCCCGACCCCCTGGGTCTGCGCCGACGACAGCTGTTCGACCTCGCCGTCGTAGGCCCGGACCTCGGTGTCGCGCGAATGCATCACGACGGCCTCGATCTGCTCGCCGCCGGCAGCCATGGCGGCGATGCGGTCGCCGATGGCGAGGAGGTCGCCGCCGGCGGCGGTCAAGCCGCCGTCCCGCCGATCGTGAGGGCCTGCACCCGCAGGGTCGGGACGCCGTCGCCCACGGGGACACCCTGGCCGTCCTTGCCGCACATGCCCGGAGGGCCCATGGTGAAGTCGTTGCCGACGGCGTCGATCAGGGTGAGGACCTGGGGGCCGTTGCCGATGAGGTTGCCCTCACGCAACGGCTCGGTGATGGAGCCGTGCTCGATGAGGTATGCCTCGGACATCCCGAACACGAAGTCGCCGGTGGCGGTGTTGACCTGGCCGCCGCCGAGGGCCTTTACGAAGACGCCCCGCTCGGTCGAGGCGACGATGTCGGCGGGGTCGTCCTTGCCGGCCAAAAGGTAGGTGTTGGTCATCCGGACCATCGGCAGGTGCTGGTAGGACTGGCGCCGGCCGTTGCCGGTACGGGCGCGGCCCTCCTTGCGGGCGCGCAGGAAATCCCACATGTAATCGGTGAGGATGCCGTCCTCGATCAGGACGTTGCGGCCGGCCGGGGTGCCCTCGTCGTCGACCGCGAAGCAGCCCCACTCCTCGGCCATGGTGCCATCGTCGACCAGGGTGACCAGGGGGCTGGCCACCTGCTCGCCGCGGCGGCCCTTGAACACCGACGCCCCCTTGCCCACCAGGTCGGCCTCGAGGCCGTGGCCGCAGGCCTCGTGGAAGAGCACGCCTCCGCCGCCGGTGCCGATGACGACCGGCATCGTGCCCGACGGGGCCGGGCGGGCGTCGAGCTTGGTCAGCGCCTGGCGGGCCACCTTGCGGGCATGGGCCTCGACGTCGACCCGGTCGAAGAGCTCCCAACCGATGGCGTAGCCCACGGTCTCGTAGCCGGTCTGCATGCCGGTGTCGCCGGCGGCCACACAGCTGACCGAGAACAGGGTCTTGACCTGGTCGTCGCGGGCCAGCACGCCGTCGCTGTTGGCCACCAGGATGCGCCGACGGGAGTCGGCGACCCGGGCCGAGACCTGGTGGATGGCCGCCCCTTCGGCGCGCGCCGCCTGGTCGGCCCTGGTCAACAACTCGACCTTGGCGGCCTTGGCGATGTCCTCGGGGTAGATGCCGATCGGGTTGGGGGCGGGGGCCGTGACCGGGCTGAGGGCGACGACCCGGGTACCACCGTGGCCCCCGCGGGCGGCGGCGGCGGCCGCCTCGGCCGCGGTCCGCAGGCCCTGTTCGGTCACGTCGGCGGTGTGGGCGAACCCGGTCGTCTCACCGACCACGACCCGGATCCCGGCGCCCCGGTCACGGCCCGAGGACAGCTCCTCGATCTTGCCGTCGTCGAGCCGGGCTGACGAACTACGTCGGTCTTCCATGAAAATCTCGGCGAAGTCACCCCCGGTGCGGAGTGCGGCGCCGAGCGTGCGGTGGATGACCTGTTCGTCGAGCACCTGGAACACTCTCCTTCTACAAGGGTGGCGGGCCTGCGTACTGTACGTCGGTGCCCCCCGAACCCGGTTTGACGGGTGAAGCGATCATGGCCGTGACCGACGCCGATACGGCCGTGGCCCTCGGGTCCGGCGACGTCAAGATGCTGGGCACGCCCCGGGTCATCGCCCTGTGCGAGGAAGCGACCATGAGAGCGCTGGGCGATTCGCTCGAAAAGGGCAGCACCGCCGTGGGCGTGCGCATCCAGCTCGACCACCTCCACCCCACCGCGGTGGGGGGCAAGGTCTGGGCCGAAGCCACCCTGGAGCGGGTCGAAGGCCGCCGGCTCACGTTCTCGGTGTCGGCCCGGGACGAGTGCGGGCTGGTGGCGGCGGGCAAGGTCACCCGCGCCATCGTCGACGTCGAACGCTTCGTGGAGAGCGCCGGCTGACAGCAGGGGCCAGCTCGCTCGCCCGTGCGAGCACCGCAGCGCCAGCCCAGCCGTGACCGGGACGGCGTGCGTGGCCGGATCTGTTCACCGATGCGAGCGCCGGAGCGCCAGCGCAGGCGCGGCCCAAGCGGCCTGCGTGGCCGGGGAACGCAGCTAGCAAAGCTTTCGCAGAAAGCCCGACAGCGCCTGCCACCACGCCGTGGGGTTCTCGAACTGGGGGCTGTGGCCGGCGTCGGGTACGACTGCCAGGGCGGCGCCGGCGATGGCGCCGGCCAGGCGGCGGCTGGGGTCGAGGAAGCCCCGGTCGAACTCGCCGACAACCACCAGCGTCGGGACGCCGGCGAGACTTCTGCCCAGGGCCTCGAGCAGGTCGTCACGGCCGAACATGGCTGGGAGCATCGAGCGGTACATGGCTGCCGACGACGCCCGCAGCTTGCGGTCGCCGTAGTCGGCGTAGCCCGGGCGCTCGGCCAGGACGCGCCGGTGCGCGGTGGTGCTGAGCCCGTCGGGAGCGCCGAGGGCGGCCAGGGCGGCCATCAGGCCGTCGATGCCACGCTCGGCGACGACGGCACAGGCGAGGTCGATCAGGGGCGGCGCTATCCCTGTTACCGCCCCGTGGCCGGTGCCCATCAGCACCAGCGCGGCCAGCCGGTCCGGGGCCCTCAGCGCGACCACCTGGGCGATCATCCCTCCCATGGAGTGGCCCAGCAGGACGAAGGGCTCGCCACCCCAGATCGTCTCGGCCACCGCCAGCACCTCGCCGGCGAAAAGGTCCCAGGTGTAGGCGTCGAGGTCGTCGGGCTGGTCGCTGGCGCCGTGGCCCCGCAGGTCGACCGCCACCGCGTGCCACCCGTCCTCGCCCAACGGCCCGAGCCATTCGGTGAAGTCCTCCTTGGCCCCGGTGAACCCGTGCACCAACAACAGCGGCCGCCCCCCTCGGCCGGCGTCGGCGAAGGAGAGGGCAAGGCCGCCGACGGTGATGCGCCCGTCGTCCACGATCAGTTGGCGGGATCGGCCGGCGGGGGGCTGAGCTCGGCCAGGTCGACGGTGTCCTCGGGGGCGGGGAGGGTGACATCGCCGGCGGCGCCGTAGCCCGAGAAGTCGACGGAGATGTCGGTGCGTCCGGCGGGGCCCTGGTCGAGCCCGAACGACAGGCGTCGCACGAGCCCGTCGCTCCCGATCCAGACGTCGAAGGGGATGTCCGTCCCCAGCACTTCGGGGTTCACGTTCAGGTTGGTGACGGCCCTCTGCACGGCCTCCTGTTCGGCGCCGGACGTGCGTTCCAACGCGTCGGCGATCACGAGGATGCCCCGATAGTGGGTGGTGTCGGTGTCGCCGATCCGCTCCGCTCCCACCGTGTCGACGGTCTTGGCGCCCCGCAGGAACTGGACGAAGGCGGTGGGGTCGAGGATGCTGCCGCCGCCGCCGAGGGCGGCCAGGGCAGCCGAGGACGTCGACAGGTCGATCCTCACCCAGCCTTCGGTCCGACCCACCTGCTGGGCGAGGAAGGGAAAGTTCACGTAGGCGAAGTTGCCGTCGAGGATCAGGTCGAACGGCTTGCTCAGGGCCTCGGCCGCCTCGGCGGGGATCTCGCCGACGGCGCCCAGGACCCCGGAGTAGTCGAGGGTGGTGCGGAACCGTCGGTTCTGCAGGTCAGCCTGGCCCTGGCCGGTCAGGTTGAGGTCCTGGCCGCCCAGCTGCGCCCTGATGGCATAGGAGGTCCTGACGCTGGTGGCGGCCAGGCTCTGGTCGGCGGCGGCGACGACGGGGCCAGCTCCCCCGCCCCCTCCACCGCCACAGGCGACGGCCAGCAAGGCGGCCAGAGGGACGACGATGGAGGCCACCGCGGTGCGGCGGGACAAGGGCATTCCAGAACCTCCGGGTTTCGGTCCTCGTACAGGCCGGCCCGGGACAGGGGCACGCCGGCGAGCAACGGGTACGAGCGACCAGTACGGGTACGGTCGACCGCGCAGGGCCCGCCTACCGTAGTGGCTCAGCGGTGAGCGCTCCCGGACGACGGCGCCGGCGGCGGCTGACCGGTGCCGTTCACGGGGTCGGGCTGCGTCATTCCGGCGTTCGGTCGGGCCCTACGCTGCGGGCTCCGATGAGCACGGGCACCATGGAACCGGTAGAGAAGCCCGCCGCGGCCCGGCCACCGGCGCGCCGGAAGCCGTCGTGGCGCGAGATCGTCTACCTGCTGGGTTTCTATGTCCTGTACGCCACCGTACGGCTCCAGCGGCCCGCACCCGCCCCGGCCCCGTCCGCCCCGGTACTGGCCCGGCGGCGGCTGCCCGTATGGCGCGAGGCCGTCTACCTGCTGGCCATGTACCTCGTGTACTCGACGGTGAGGAACCGGTTCGGCTCCGCCGGGGGCGAGCCGGGCCACGCCAACGGGATCGCCTTCGGCCACGCCCTCGACGTCATCGGGATCGAACGGTGGCTGCACTCCTACTTCGAGGAGGCGGTCCAGGCCTGGTACCTGGACCTGCCCGGGCACGGCTGGATCCAGGCCTGGAACGTGTTCTACGGGACGGCCCATTTCATAGTGACCGCCGGCACCCTGGTGTGGGTGTTCCTCCGGGCGCCGGGGCGCTATTCCCGGCTGCGCAACACGTTGACGTTCTCGACGTTGCTGGCCCTGATCGGCTTCGCCTCGTTCTCGCTGATGCCCCCCCGACTGCTCGACGAGCCCCCGGAACGCTTCGGCCCGCCGACCGCCCAGGTCACCGAGGACTTCGCCTACGTCGACACGCTGGCCACCTACCCCACCTTCTGGTCGTTCGACTCGGGGGGGCTGAAGAGCATCTCCAACCAGTACGCGGCCATGCCCAGCCTGCACATCGCCTGGTCCACATGGAGTGCGACGGCGCTGTGGCCGCTGGTGCGGCGGCGGTGGCTGCGCGCCCTCGTCGCCCTGCACCCCTTGGCCACGTTCTTCTGCATCATCGTGACCGCCAACCACTACTGGCTCGACGCCGCCGCCGGTCTGCTGACGCTGGCCGGGGGGTACCTGGTGGCGGCGCGTCTGGCCGCCTGGCACCGGGCCCGGGGACGACGTGGCGTCGTGGCGGCGGCCTGACCGTTCATGCTCGGGGGCTGCCCCCCGGCGCCCCATCGTCGGACCGTTGACCGCCGGCGACGGGCCCGTGTGGCGTCCCGCGTCGTCCCGAAAGGGGGGTGGAAGCTACGGTGATCCCATCATGATCGAGTCGATCAACAGCCCCGCAGACCTGCGGCGGCTGTCCTACGCGGAGCTGGCCCAGCTCAGCGCCGAGATCCGCAGCTTCATCGTCGAAGCCGTGACCCGCACCGGCGGGCACCTCGGTTCGAACCTCGGCGCCGTCGAGCTGACGTTGGCCCTGCACCGGGTCTTCGACTCGCCTCGGGACATCGTGTTGTGGGACACCGGCCACCAGGCCTACGTCCACAAGATCGTCACCGGGCGCCGCCACGAGTTCGACGGGCTCCGTCGGTCGGGGGGCCTGTCGGGCTATCCCTGCCGGGCCGAGTCCGAGCACGACTGGGTCGAGAACAGCCACGCCTCCACCATCGTGAGCTACGCCCACGGGCTGGCCACCGCCCGCGACCTGGGCGACCAGCTCGGCGACCGGCGCATCGTGGCGGTCATCGGCGACGGCTCCATGACGGGGGGGATGGCCTTCGAGGGCCTCAACAACCTCGGCCATTCGGGGCGCAAGGCGATCATCATCCTCAACGACAACGGCCGCTCCTACGCCCCCACCATCTCCAAGCTGGGCGACAGCGTGGCCCGGCTGCGGGTGAACCCGCGGTACCTGCGCAACCGGGCCCGGCTCGACCAAGCCCTCGGTGAGGTACCGGTCGTCGGGTCGAAGATGGTCAAGGGAATAAAGGCCACCGTCGCCGCCCTGCGCGAGATGTTCGAACCCCGGGCCTTCTTCGAGGACCTCGGGGTGCGCTACACCGGCCCCTTCGACGGGCACGGCATCAAGGGCCTCGAGTCAGCCCTCCGGCACGCCGCCGAGTACGACGGCCCCATCGTCGTGCACGTCCTCACCCAGAAGGGCCGGGGGTACGCGCCGGCCGAGAACGACCCCATCAAACGCCTGCACGACATGTCCGAGGCCAAGCCCGGTTCGTACACCGCGGCGTTCACCGAGGCGGTGCAGAAGGCAGCCGACGAGCGCCCCGAGCTGGTGGCCATCACCGCCGCCATGCCCGACTCGACCGGCCTCTTGACCTTCGGCGAACGGTTCCCGGGACGGCTCATCGACGTCGGCATCGCCGAACAGCACGCCGTGACCTCCGCCGCCGGCATGGCCATGGGCGGGCTCCGACCGGTGGTGGCGATCTACTCCACCTTCCTGACCCGCGCTTTCGACCAGGTCATGTACGACGTCGGCCTGCACCGCCAACCGGTGGTGTTCTGCATCGACCGGGCCGGCATCACCGGTGACGACGGGCCGTCCCACCACGGCACCCTCGACATGGCGCTGCTGTCCAAGGTGCCGGGCATGACGATCCTGGCCCCCTCCTCCTACCAGGAGGTCGGCCAGATGCTGCGCGACGCCCTCGACCAGGTTCCCGGCCCCGTTGCCATCCGTTGGCCGAAGACCCAGGCCCCGTCGGTCTCCGAGGACCAGATCGGCCAGGGCCTGCGAGGCCGTCGGGTGCGCCGCGGCCGCGACGTGTGCGTGTTGGCCGTCGGCAAGATGCTGGCCGCCGCCACCGAGGCCGCCGACCTCCTCGAAGCCGAGGGCATCTCGGCGACCGTATGGGACGTCCGGGTGGTCAAGCCGCTCGACCAGGAGATGCTGGCCGAGGCCGCCGACCATGCCGGCGTGGTCACCGTCGAGGACGGTGTGCGGGAGGGAGGTGCCGGCGCCGCCGTCGCCGACGCCTTGGCGACGCTGGCGCTCGACGCCGGCCGCCGGCCGCCGGCGGTACAGGTGTTGGGGACGCCGGTGTCCTACATCCCCCACGGCAACGCCGACGCCATCCTGGCCGAGCTGGGCCTCGACGCCGGCGGCATCGCGGCAGCCGCCCGCCGGCTCGTCGCCGTCACGACCTCCTGACCTGATCCCCTGACGCGACGAGGCCCGGACCAGAAGTTTCTCCCGGCCCGGGCCTTCCCCCCTTGGCGCCGCCCCCAGCTGAGCGACATCGGCCACAGTAGCAACCTTGGTTAGCTGCTGTCACCTGCCCGCTGGATTCGTAATGAAAGCCACAATTCGCCGTGGCTACGCTTGATATGCCAAGCGGGATCAGCGCGTGGAACGCCGTGGAGCAAGCAGTACCGACCGCTCAATAGAACGGGTTCTCACCGGAGGAATGGTCGGTGGTATCGACCACCTCGGTGATCTCGGGCACGTTGGCGAGGATCGCCGACTCGATGCCTTCGCGCAGGGTCAGGGCCGAGAGGGCGCAGCCCTGGCATCCCCCGCCCATGCCGACGTGGGCGGACGAGCCTTCGACCTTGACCAGGGTGGCGTACCCGCCGTGGGCGGCGATGGCGGGGTTGACCTGACGATCGAGCAACTGGCGGATGCGCTCCTCGACCGAGCCCGTCAGCTCGATCGGGTCGCCGAGTTGGGGCGTCTCGGGCCGGTTGGGGTTGCGCAGTACCAGGCCGCCCTGGTCGGTGTTGCCGGGCAGGTCGAGCGTGGCGCCCCGCAGGGCGTCGATGCTGTCGGCCGGCACCACCACCGACAACCCATCGACCACGTGCACGACGTCGTCGGCATCGCAGTCCGCCAGCGGCTCGAACGCCAGGTCGTAGGTGTAGTCGGCGGCCCGGGTCCCGGTGACCTCGATGCGTAGCGCCAGCCCCTCGGGCGCCTCCTCGGCCTGGCGGAGCTCGAGGATCTTGGCGAGGGCAACATCGGTGACCCGGACGACGGGTTCCGTGATCGTCTCCGGCATGGCCCCGAGCGTAGCGGTAGATCTTTGCGTTGCTGGCTGGCGTTGCTGGCTGGCGTTCCCCGGCCACGCAGGCCGCTTTCGGCCGCGCCTGCGCTGGCGCTCCGGCGCTCGCACCGGTGAACAACTCCGGCCCCGCCAGCCGCTGCTACCGCGCCGCGCTGGCGCTCCGGTGCTCGCATCGGTGACGGCTGGCCATTGGCAACGGGCGACCGGCGCCTGTTAGCTATAGAGCAATCCGGGCCGGGCCGGGCCTGGAGCGGCGCGGGGGCGACCCAGGCCCGTTCGGGCCTCGCTTCCGCCGAGTGGAAGTCACGCCGGGCCGGCGGCGGCCTGCCTCAGGCCGCGGTGTACGAGAGCGGCATCGCCGAGGCGACGGCGCAGCGCCCGCTCCAGGCCCGCGATGGGGTAGAGGTTCTGGGGCGCCCGAGGGTCCTTGTGCGGTTCGGAGGCGAACCGGGGCAGCGTCGCCGTGACCCGGTCGGCCAGGGCCACCGCAACCTCGACGGGCAGGAGGCCGGATGCCTCGGCCCGCACCACGCCGGCCAGCGGGTGGCCCTGGCCGCCCGGGAGGCGCACGTACCACGACCACCGCTCGAACGAACCGCTCACCAGGAACACCGGTGTGCGCTCGCCGGGACCGAGCGCTCCGGCGGTGCGCAGGACGACCGGGGGGCCGTAGGACCGGTGCTGCGACTTGATCGAGCCGACGGCGCCGGCGAGGTAGTGGTGCTGGCTGAGGGGGCCGTCCACCACGAGCAGCTCGCCCGTCCCCAGAGGCGGCGCCCCGGGCCCGTCGCCCGACGCGGTCTCGGCCGCCACCCTCACCTCCAGCGCGCCCATGGCGGCATGCAATGCGGCCATGGCCGGGTCCGCCCCGGTGACGGTCACGGGCGCCAGCGAGAAGCGCCCGGCCGGCCCGGCGTCGATGTCCCCGGCGTCCTCGATCGGTGCGAACAGCCGGCGCTCGACGTGCTGGGCCGCGATCCGGGCGGTCCCGTCGCAGCGAACGGCGCCGGCGGCATAGGAGGCGCACAGTCCCTCCTGCACGCCCCCGGCAGCGGTGGTGATCCACACCCGGGCATCGACCCGCCGCACGCCGTCGACGAAGACCACCGAGGTGGCGGCGGACCCGGCCGGTGGGCGCAGGGGACGCCACCGTCCCTCGGGCACCTCGGCACCGACCTCGGCGGGCAGGTCGCTGGGCAGGAGGGCAGCCTGCTCGGCCCCGGAGCCGTACTCGGGCGCCCACGCCTCGACCGCGAACCTCACCGACGTCGACCCCTGTCGCGGCGTGGCGTGGGGTTCACCGGTCGACCCGGGTGACGGTGGCGGTGCCCGGGCCACGGTTGATCTCGAAACAAACCGGGACCCGCTCCGCCAGTTCGGCTACATGGCTGATGACGCCGACCATGCGGCCCTGGCTCCCCAGCTCCTCGACGGCGGAGGCGACGACGTCGAGCGTCTCGGGGTCGAGGGTGCCGAAGCCCTCGTCGAGGAAGATCGCCTCGAGGCGCGTCGCACCTCGCGAGGCGAGCAGCGCGATCTGGTCGGCCAGGGCCAGCGCCAGGGCGAGCGAAGCCAGGAACGTCTCCCCCCCGGACAGCGTGCGGGCCAGCCGCAGGTCGCCGCCGTTGGCCTGGTCGGCGACGAGGAAGCCCGACCGGCGGGCATCGAGCGTGAGCGTGTACCGGCCCCCGGTGAGGTCGCGCAGGGTCTCGCCGGCGGCTGCGGCCAACAGCGCCAACGCCTCGTCGAGCATCCACTTCTCGAAACCCCGGGCGCCGAGATGGGCAGCCATGGCCGCGTGCAGTTGCGCCCGCTCGACGAGCACGGATGACTCGGCCCGCAACCGGGCCACCTCGGCCAGCCGGTCGTCCAGGGCGAAGAGCGCGGCCCGGGCCTGGGCGACGGCGTCAGCCACCGCGTCACGCAGTGGCCCGGTGCCGCCGCTGACCCCGGTGGCCGCGGCCCGGGACAGCAGCGCCCGCTCGCCGGCGTCGCGTTCGGCCCCGGCCCGGGTGGCGGCGGCACGGGCCGCCACTGCGACCGCTCGTTGCGCCGGCCCTGCTGCCGATGCCCAGGAAGCCAGCGCGGCCCAGTCGGCGTCCACGCCGGCGCCGGTACGAGGCGGGGGGCCGAGCGCGGCGACGGTGTCGCGGGTGGTGTCGAATGCCCGGGCCTCGGCGGACTCCCGGGCCCGTAGCTCACGCAGGGCGGCCTCGGCCGAGACCACATTGCGGCGGGCGTCGGTTGCAGACGTCCGGCAACGATCGGCTTCGGCCCGCACCGTTGCCGCCTCGGCCATCAAGGCGTCGAGGTCGGCCAGTGCCGGGGCACCGTCGAGACGGCGTTCGACGTCGGCCAGCTGGGTGTCGACCTCGGCCGCGGTCGCTTCGCAGGCGGCCCGGTGGGCGCGCGCCGTTCCCAGGGCCCGACGGGCGGTGCCGGCTTCGACGACGGCGCCCGAGTGGCGGGCGAGCGCCGCCTCCAGGGGGGCGGGCACCTCCTCGGCGGGGAGGGTGTCGACCGGGTGCCGGCACACCGGGCAGGGCTGTCCGACGCGTAGGTCGGCCCTCACGGCATGGGCGCGGTGAGCCGCCCGGGCCGCTTCGAGCTCGTCTGCAGCCGTGGCCGCTTCCCGTTCGGCCCGCTCCAGCGCCCCGGTGAGCTCGTCCTCGGTGCTGCGGGCGGTGGCGGTGACGACGGCGCCCTTGGCGGCCCGGGCCGTCAGCGCGGCCCGGTCGGTGTACGCCTCCTGTGCCCGCCTCAGCAGGCCGACGTCGGGCGCCCTCGCCAGCGCCTCGGTCGCCCGCTCGGCGGCTGTGGCGGCGGCTTCGTCGCCGCGCACCGCCTCGGCATGGGCCGCCTCCGCCTCCGCCCGCTCCGTCCCGAGCGCCCGGACGGCTTCGGGCACCCGGATCGCGTTGAGCGCGTCTGCCCACCGGGTGGCGGCATCGGCCTCGCCCTGGGACACGGCCGCCCGCTCGGCCAACGCCGCCAGATCGGGAAGGCACCGGTCGACGTCGTCCCGCAGCCCTTCGAGTTCGGCGACACGGCGCTCCGCCTCGGCGCGAGCGGCGGGCGTTGCCGCGCCGAGCTGGTCGAGGCGCCGGCCGACCTCGGCTGCCCGGGTCTCGGCGTCGCGGACGCGTTCGCGGGCGGTGACGGCCATCCGGTCGTAGACGCCGAGGTCGAGCAGCTTCACCAGTAGCTCTTGGCGGCGCTCCGGTTTGTCGTGCAGGAACCGGGCGAAGTCCCCTTGGGGCAGCACCACACAGGTGGTGAAATGCTCGAAGCCGAGGCCCAGGATGCGCTCGACCTCGGCCGTCAGCTCCCGTTCGTTCCCGGCCAACACCTCGGTGACGCCCGGGGGCTGCGCCCCACCCCCATCGCCGACCCGTTCGAGTCGGGCCTCCTTGGTGGTGGCGCCCTTGGCCGTACGGCGCACGACCCGCACCGCCCGGTACAGCTCGCCGGCGGAGGTGAAGTCGAGGCAGACGCGGGCTTCGTTGCGGCCCTGGCTGATGGCCGGCGCCACCAGCCGGCGATCGTCGTAGCGGGGGACGACGCCGTAGAGGGCGAAGCCGATGGCGTCGATGACGGTCGTCTTCCCGGCACCGGTCGGCCCGCTGAGGGCGAACAGTTCGACGCCGGTGAAGTCGATCTCGGTGTGGTGGCGGAAGGCCATGAAGCCCTCCAGCTCGAGGCGCTGGGGCCTCACTGCCCGGGCCCTTCGGTTTCCTCGAGCAGCTCGTCGAACAGGCGCTCGAGTCGCCGGTCTTCGACGCCCGCTTCGGCCAGGTACTCGGCGAACAGCTCACGCCGGGGCCGGCCGGCGCCGAGCCGTGACCGGCTGGCACCGACGGGACCGGCTACCTCGGCCGAGTCGACCACCACGTCGACGGCGGTGGGGAACAGCGCCCGCACATCGTCGGCCAGCCCGGCGCGCCATCGCCCTTCTACCACCACCTTGAGGTACGAACGGGCCAGCGCGGGGCCCCGCTCGCTTGCCACCGTGGCGAGGTCCTCCATCGTGGCCCGGAGGACCTCGAGGTGACGGCCGTGCTTCAGCGGCACCGTTGCCACCCGGGCCGGCACCCCGCGGGACGCCTCGACGATCAGCACCGCCTTGATGTCGTCGACCTCCCCGAAGTCCAGCTGGAGGGGCGAGCCGGCGTAGTGGATCGGGCAGGGCCCGGGGATGCGTTGCTGGCGGTGAAGGTGGCCGAGGGCGACGTAGTGGGCGCTGATCGGGAAGGCAGTGGACGACACCGCGTACTCGAAGATGGTGTGGGCGCTCCGTTCGCTGCCCGCCACCTTGGCCCCGTCGACCATGCAGTGGGCGGCGACGACGTTGACGGTGGCGGCCGTGAACTCCTGGCTCAGGGCGTCGATGAGCATCCCCATCCGGGCGGCGTAGTGCAGGCTCGACGTCCCGGCGTCCTGTCCCATCAGCTCGGCCGCCCGGACCACGTAGCGCTGGCTCAGGAACGGCAGGCAGGCAACCAGCATCTCCTCGGTGCCGTCCTTCGACCGCACCCTCACCACCCCGCCGTCGCCGGCCGGGACGAAGGACGCCCGGGTCGTGATGTGGCCCCGGGCCAGCACCGGTCCGACCGCCTGCAGCCGCCGGTCGCTGTCGTGGTTGCCGGCCAGCACGATCACGTGGGCGCCGGTGTCAGCCAGGTCCAGCAGCGCCTTGAAGACGATGCGCTCGGCCTCGGGAGTGGGGGCGGCGGTATCGAACAGGTCGCCGACCACCAGCACCGCGTCGACGTCGCGTTCGGCGGCGACGCCGACGATCTCGGCCAGGACCTCCTCGTGCTCGACGCTGCGGCTGCGGCCCCGCAGCTGGCGCCCGACATGCCAGTCGCCGGTGTGCAGGAACCTCACGGGCCGGCCCGGCCGGCGCCGGCCCCGGCGAGGACCGTCACGGCAGGCCCTCGAAGGGGTCGGCGGGCAGTGCCGGCACCGTCGTCTCGTTGGGGAGGGCTTCGGCGGCGCGGGTGGCCCAGGACGGGAACGGGAACTGGCACACCAGCGGGACCGGCAACAGCGGCTGGCTCACCAGCATGGTGCCGGGCTTGAGGATCGTGGCCCGCTGGCGTTGCACGGTGGGCAGGAACCCATACTCCCCCCGGCTCGCCTCGGCGGAGTCGAGCCGGCCCACCACCCGGATGGCGGAGTTGGCGATGACCCGCCGCTCGACCTCGCTCGCGGTCTGCTGCGCCCCGATCAGGATGATCCCGAGCGACCGGCCCCGCTCGGCCACGTCCAGGAGCAACTCCTTGATCGGGCTCGATCCCTCTCGGGGGGCGTATTTGTTGAGCTCATCGAGCACCACGAACTGGAGCGGGCGGGCTTGGCCCGAGCGTTCCTTCTCGTCGAACGCCTTGCGCAGGATCACGCCCACCACGAACCGTTTGGCCCGGTCGTTGAGGTTGTGGAGGTCGACGACGGTGACCTGCTGGCCTTCGAAGCCGACGGCGTGGTCCTCGGCGCCGGCGACGTCGGCCCGCACCAGGTGCTCGACGTGGCGCACGGCGCCGTACAGGCGCCGGACGAAGGCGTTGACGGTCCCCGAACCGATGGCCCGCCCCGCCCACGGCCCGATGGAACCGTCGGCGTCGGGCAGCACCCGCTCCTCGATGACCGTCACCAGCTCCCGGAACGAGCGCACCGGGCGCCCGTCGACCACCACCGACCCTTCGCCCCCCCGGTTCAGCCGCTTGAGCTCGGCGGTCACGTTGTGCACCACCATCGTGTACTGCTGGCGGTCGTCCTCGGCGTCGGCGAACAAGTAGGGCAGGAGCTCCTGCTCGCAGAAGTCGGCGATCGTCCAGAAGAACGAGCGCACCCCCGGGCCCCGGGCGCTGACGTCGGGGGTGGCGTTGACGTCGCCCCGCTTGGGCGGCGCCCATACCCCGAGCGAGGCGAAAGCCCCCACCGGCAGCCCCAATCGCTCGTAGCGGGCCTTCTCGTCGGGGTCGAGGCGGGCGTTGCGGTGGTCGAGGAAGAGCAGGTCTTCGCCCTTGACGTTGAAGATCAGCGCCCGGGTGTTGTGGGCCTCGGCCCCCAACAGGTCAGAATGGAATATGGCATAGAGCAGAAAGGTAGCGTACGTGGTCTTGGTGGCCACGCCCGAGACACCGCTGATGTTCACGTGGGCACCCCGGGTGCCGTCGACGAACTCGAAATCGATGTACAAGGGCTCGTCGTCCCGGGACAGGCCGCACGCCAACATGCGCTCGATCCCGTCGAAGAAGAGAGCCTCGTCCCGCTCGGCGCCGGCGGCCTTGCGCACCACCTGGCCGGGCAGCGGGGGCACGAAGACCTCGGGTTCGTACCGCGTCGTCTGCACCTGGGCCGCTTCGCTCACCTCGGCCGGCAACACGCCCTCCGCGATGAGGAACACGTCGTCCTGGGCGTGGGCGCCGATGTGGCGGGCACGGACCTGGCTGACGACGCCGTAGATCGCCACCCGTCGCCCGTCGGGCAGGTGGCGTTCGAGGGCGACCACGTCGTCGAGCTGGAGGATGCTCCCCGGAGCCACCGCCACCCAGAACTCGAGCGGGGTGGCGTCCTCGGTGCCGATGACCCGCCCGACCCCACCGCGCGCTTCCACCGCCACCAACGTTAGGTCCCTCCTGCCTCGTGACGACGCGGCCCGCCGGCGGGAGGTGTCAGCCCAACGCAGCGAGGCCGACGCGGGCTCGCTCGCGCTATCGATGCCGTGGAGGCCTTCGCCTCGGCTGCCCGTCAGGTCCTCGATGAGCTCCGCTTCAGGACACGTCGAACTCGTTGCCTTCGGGGTCGGTCATCAGCACCCAGTGGCCGTCGGGGCCGTCGTGGGTGTTGACGACGGCCGCGCCGAGGCCGGCAAGCCGCTCGACTTCGACGGCGCAGTTCTCTGGCCCGACGAGGAGGTCGAGGTGTACCCGGTTCTTCACTGTCTTCAGGTGAGGTACTCGCTGGAAGAGGATCCGGCGGCCGGTGCCCGCTCCCCGTTCGTCGGTGCCGTCGTCTGGGTGCCGCAGGGACGCGACGTCCTTCCAGCGCAGCTTCTTGTCGACTTCGAGTGTGAGATCGGCCGGGACGTGGCCGTCATCGAGCAGACCCTGCACGAACGCGCCGATCTCCTCGGGCTCGTAGTGCAGCGCCTTGGCCCAGAAGGCGGCGAGCGCATGCGGGTCGGCGGCGTCGATGACGATCTGGGTGCGGATGGCCGAGCTCACCGGGCAAGCCTCGCGCGCCGGGGTGAGCGGCGTCGCGGTACCAGTAGCGCCATAGGCTCTGGAGACCACTCGAGGGTTCCCTTGCGTGGACCGTCGGGCTCCGCTAGTAAGAGCTCGACCCCATGACGACGATCGAGATCGCTGGCGACGACGAGGCCAAGGTCGAGGAGTTCTCGGGCCGTCTCTTCACAGCCTGCCTGGCGACGATGGAGCTCGCGAACGTCGAGCTGGGTATCCGCCTCGGCCTCTACGGTGCCTTGGCCGGTGCCGGGCCGGTGACCGCCGAGGTCCTGGCCGCCTCGGCAGGCATCGCTCCCCGGTATGCGCAGGAGTGGCTCGAACAGCAGGTAGTCGCGGGCGTGGTCGACGTGGACGACGTCTCCAAGCCCGCTGCCGAGCGGCTGTTCACCCTGCCCAACGCCCACGCCCACGTCCTCCTCGACGACGACAGCGAGGCGTGCATGAAGCCGTGCGCCGCGGTCGTGCCCTGGCTCGGCAAGGCGATCGACATCATGGTCGAGGAGTTCCGCAACGGTGCTGGCGCCGCGTTCGGCCTGTTCGACCTGCATGACATTCAGGCTTCGTTCACCCGGCCCGTGTTCGCCAACCACCTCGTCCAGACATGGCTGCCAGCCTTGCCTGACGTCCAGGCCAAGCTGACCGCGGGCGAGCGTGTGCGGATGGCCGAGGTGGGCTGCGGCGAGGGCCTGGCCGCGATCACCATCGCCCGCGCCTATCCGAACGTCGAGGTCGACGGGTTCGACCTCGACCCGGCGTCCGTCGCCGCCGCCGTGGCGCGGGCTGCGGCCGAGGGCCTGAGCGAGCGGGCACGGTTCGAGGTGCGTGACGCCGCCGATCCGGCGATCGTGGGCGACTACGACCTGGTGGTGGCCATCGAGATGCTCCACGACGTGCCCGACCCGGTCGGGATCCTCCGAACGATGAAGCGTCTGGCGGGCGAGCACGGGACAGTCCTCGTCGTCGACGAACGGGCCGAGGACACCTTCACCGTGCCGGCCAGCGAGATGGAGCGGTTCTTCTATACGTTCAGCACGCTCCACTGTCTGGCCGTGAGCATGCAGGACGGTGGCGTGGGCACCGGCACGGTGATGCGGCCCGACACCGTGCGCCGCTATGCGGCCGACGCCGGCTTCACGAGCGTCGATGTCCTCGACGTCGAACACCCCCAGTTCCTGCTGTACCGCCTCGCATGAGCTAGCGCGCACGGTCCCTTTGGTCGTGGGGTCGTCGGCAACCCCGTGGGCGTCCTTGGCCGGGCCGCCGGCGTCTACGCTCGACGAGGGCATGCCGGCGACGGGCAGGCGCGGTCCCGCCCCAGTAGCTCAGTGGATAGAGCTACCGCCTCCTAAGCGGTAGGTCGCAGGTTCGATTCCTGCCTGGGGCGCGTGCCGGCCTCGTTCAGGCCGGCAGCGAGATCCCGACCCCGCCCTTGGTCGACGAGCCGTAGCGCTCCTTCTCCCGGGCGAGGTCGAGGTGGCCGATCCGCTTGCGGCCGGCGGTAGCGGCGTCGTCGATCAGCTCGGCCGGGATCAACCAGGCGATCTCGAACTCGAGGCCGTCGGGGTCCTTGCCGTACAGGCTCTTGGTGGTGCCGTGGTCGCTGGCCCCGACCAGCGCGTCCCGCTCGGTCAGCACCCGTCCCAGGCGTTCGAGCTCGTCGAGCGTGTCGACCTCCCAGGCCAGGTGGTAGAGCCCCACCGTGCTCCGCCCGGCCTGGGAGCGCCCGGCGCCGGAACCGACGGCGAACAGCCCGAGGTCATGGTCGTTGGTCGACCCGGGGGCCTGGAGGAAGGCTGCCCCGTCGAAGCCGTCGGGGGTCATGTTGACGGGCCTGAAGCCGAGCACCTCAGTGTAGAAGGCGACGCTGCGGTCCAGGTCGCCCACGTAGAGCACGGCGTGGTTGAGGCGGGTGATGGGCATGTCGGCTCCCCTTGCGAGCGGATGAGGGCTTCGTCTGACCGCCCAGCCTGGCGCGTCCGGCCTCGGGCGCCAACCATCCGCACCACCTCGCGCCCGAGCCGGCCGCTGTTCCTTGCACCTGCGAGGCACAGCGGCCACATTCGCGCCATGACGACGTACCGGATCGGGCAGGCCGCCGACGTGCTCGGCGTCAGCGTCGACACCGTCCGGCGATGGATCGACAGCGGCCAGCTGGAGGCGAAGCGCACCGACGGCGGCCAGCGGCTCGTGGACGGCGCCGCCCTCGCCCGACTGGCGACGGCCATGGCCGACGACCCGGTGGCCCAGCCCGTGGTGGGCCGTTCGGCCCGCAACCGGTTCCCCGGGATCGTGACCCAGGTGACCAAGGACAAGGTGACGGCCATGGTCGAGGTGCAGGCCGGTCCGCACCGGATCGTGTCGCTCATGACCAGGGAAGCGGCCGACGAGCTCGGCCTCGCCGCCGGCGTACGTGCGGTGGCGTCGGTGAAGTCGACCAACGTCGTGATCGAGATCGCGGCAGAGTGATACCGACGGGAGCGACGGCAACGGCCGGCCACGATCGGGCCGAGCGGCGGCGGGCCCTCGTCGTGCACCATCTCGAACCGGAAGGGCCCGCTCTCCTCGCTGACGCCCTGGCCCGGGCGGGGTGCGCGATCGACACCGTCCGTACCGACCTCGGCCACGCCCTGCCCGCTGACCTCGCCGGCCACGACGGCCTTGTCGTGATGGGCGGTCCCATGTCGGCCGCGAGCGATCACGGCTTCCCCACCCGCGGCGCCGAGATCGCGCTGATCGGCGACGCTGTCGATCGCGGGACGCCGGTGCTGGGAATCTGTCTCGGCGCTCAGCTCCTGGCCGTCGCGGGAGGCGCTCCCGTCGGCCCGGGCCCCAGGCCAGAAATCGGCTGGGGCGCCGTCCGGATCGGCGCCGGCGCAGCCGGGGACCCTCTATTCGGTGACATCACCGACGAGGTGACGGTACTGCACTGGCACCGCGACACGTTCGACCTGCCGGCCGGTGCGGTACATCTGGCGTCGTCGGCTGAGTACCCGAACCAGGCATTCCGGCTCGGCCCGTCGGCATGGGGCCTCCAGTTCCATGTCGAGGTCGACATCGACGCCGTTCAGCGGTTCGCTGCTGCCTTCGGGCCCGAGGTCGCCGACGCCCCCGCGATCGTCCGAGAAGCGGCTGAACAGCTGGCGCGGTCCGAACCGGAGCGATTGGCGCTCCTCGACCGGTTTGCTGGGATCGTCGCCGAAGGCCGCCACCGTTGAGCCGTTCGAGACTGCTTGTCCGACGGGGTTCAGTACACGTCGCGGGCGTAGCGGTTGTCGTTCGTCAGCCGTTGGACGTAGTCGACGGCTCCGTCGTGGCCCAAGCCGCCGTGGGCGGCGACGATGTCGTGGAGGGCCCGGTCGACGTCCTTGGCCATGCTGCGCATCTCGCCGCATACGTACACGTGGGCCCCGTCCTCGAGCCACGACCACAGCTGCGCCCCGTGCTCGCGCATCCGGTCCTGTACGTAGACCTTCGTCCGCTGGTCGCGTGAGAAGGCGAGGTCGAGCCGGTCGAGCACGCCCTCGGCCTGGTACGTCGTGAGCTCCTGTTCGTAGAAGTGGTCGGTCCTTCGTTGTCGTTCGCCGAAGAACAGCCAGTTGCGGCCGTCGTCGCCCCGCGCCCGTCGTTCGTCGAGGAAGCCTAGGAACGGAGCGATCCCGGTGCCCGGCCCGATCATCACCGCCGGCGTCGACGGAGCCGCCGGCGTCCGGAAATGCGTGGCCGACCGGACGAAGACGGGGACCGGGGCGTCGAGGTGGTTGTCGGCCAGGAACGTGGAGCACACGCCCTTGCGCCGGCGCCCGAGCCACTCGAAGCGCAGCACCGAGGTCGTCAAGCGGATGCTGTGAGGGTCGGTGCGCGGGCTGGAGGAGATCGAGTAGAGCCGGGGCTGGAGGCGCTTGAAGGCGTCGGCCCATTCCTGGGCGCCGGCACGGACCGGGAAGGAGGCGGCGATGTCGATCGCCTGGCGGCCCCACGCCCACTTGGACAGCGCATCGGGGTCGCCCGCGCGCAGGACGAGCTGGAGCTCCCGGTCGCCGGTGCGCTCGGCCAGGAAGCGCAGGAAGTCAGGGGTGACCCGCGCCATCTCCAGATGGTGGCGCAACGCCGACGCGAAGCCGACCGGGCCGACGCCCTCGAGCTCGACGGGCGCGTCGCGGGCCACCCCCACCAGCGTCAGCCACTCTTCCACCAGGTCGGAACAGTTCGTTGGCCAGACGCCGAGCGAGTCGCCGGCCTCGTAGGTGAGGCCCGATCCGGCGATGTCGATCGTCAGCTGCCGGACCTCTTTGGCGCTACCGGGCCCCGTCAGGATGCGGTTCCCGGCCAGCCGGGCCAGCAACGGTGCCGACCGGGTGGGGACCTGCCGGGGGCCACAGGCGCGGAACGGGGGTGCGTCCCCGGAAGGGGCCGACCGGGCGACGGCCGGCTTCCCGAGGGCGTCGAGGACCTCGTCGAGCCACGCGTGGGCGTCAGGCTCGAAGTGCGGTTCGCAGTCGACCCGAGGCAGCAGCCGGGTGGCTCCGAGCTCGTGCAGCCGTTCGTCGAGCCGGCGGCCGTACCCACAGAAGTCGGTGTAGCTCGAGTCACCGAGGGCGAGCACCGCGTAGCGGACGCCGTCCAGGCGGGGAGCGTCCGGCGCGCTGAGGGCACGCCAGAAACCGGCGCCGTTGTCGGGTGGGTCGCCGGAGCCGAAGGTGCTCGTCACGAACAACAGGTCGGAGTCGGTCGGGAGGGAAGCCGGCGTGCAGGCGCCCATCGCCTGGAGGGTGGCGGCGTAGCCGGAGTAGCGGAAACGGGTGGCGACGGCGCCGGCGAGGTGCTGGGCGTTCCCGGTCTGCGAAGCCCATAAGACCGCGACCGACCGCGGGCGGGCCGGTCTGTCGACCGGGACCGGTACCGCTCCGATCGTGGCCGCGGTGCCTGCTCGGGAGTAGGCGCCCGCCAGCAGCCCGTTGACCCAGGTCGTTGCCGCCCCACCGAGCGGTGCCCCGGGCGGGAGGACGGGGACGCCGCGCCGCGCCGGCAACGTCTCGAGGCCAGCGACGAACCCGCTCAGGTAGATCCGCTCGTGGTCGTCGAGCACCGGCACCTCGACATCCCCCAATGCCAGGAGGGACGACAGCAGCGCCGCTTCCGGCGCCGGCGTCGGCACCAGGGCCCGTCGCCGCGCCGCGCCGCCGGACCCCTCGACGGGGCTCGCCGGTAGCGAGTGGACCTTGGTCACCGACACCGCGCAGGCCTTGAACTCGGGCTGGAAGGAGATGGGGTCGACGGCGTCGTTGGTGACGGCGTTGACGCTGGCGTACTCGGAGTAGAGGTCGTTCCAGTGGAACGGTGCGAAGCAGCTGCCGACGCGGACGCGGTCCGACAGCACGGCCGGAAGGACAGCCCGGCCCCGGCGCGACGCGACCTCGACCTGGTCGCCGGCGCCGATCCCCAGTCGTGCGGCGTCGTCGGGATGGATCTCGACGAAGGGCCTCGGGTTCAACCGGTTGAGCTTCTCGACCTTCCCGGTCTTGGTCATCGTGTGCCACTGATGGGCCAGGCGGCCGGTGTTGAACGTGAACGGGAAGTCGTCGTCGGGTAGCTCGGCGGCATGGCCGTGGGGCCGGGGATGGAAGACGGCTCGGCCGTTCGGGGTGGCGAACCACAGTCGCCGCGCCCCCCCGTTCCCTCCCCCCCCCGGCGGCTGGCCCCCAGCGTCGCTCAGGTACCGGATCGGGTTCCGGGCCGGTCCGTCCGGGGCGACTGGCCACTGCAGCGGTCCGGCCCGCAGGCGCTCGTAGCTGGCGCCGCGGAGGTCGTAGCCGGTGCCCGGGTTGGAGCATCGGGCGATCTCGTCGAACACCTCCTCGGCCGAGGCATAGCTGAAGGCCTCCTCGAAGCCCATCTCGCAGGCGACGCGGGCGATCAGCAACCAGTCCGGCAGGGCTTCGCCGGGGGGGTCCACCGCTTGGGGCACCAGCGTGAGGTCTCGCTCCGAGTTCACCATGACGCCGTCACCCTCGACCCACATCGCCGCCGGCAGGATCACGTCGGCGTAGGCGTTGGTCTCGGTTTCGACGAAGGCGTCCTGGGTGATGACCAGCTCTGCCGCTTCGAGGCCGGCGATGACCGAGCCTCGGTTCGCCACCGACGCGATCGGGTTGGTGCAGATGACCCAGCAGGCCTTGACCCGACCGTCGGCCATGCGGGAGAAGAGGTCGATCGTGCCGGTGCCGACCTCCGTGCGCACCGTTCCCTCGGGCAGTCCCCAGAGGTCTTCCACGAAGCGCCGGTCGTCGTCGACCAACACGGACCTCTGCCCCGGGAGCCCGGGGCCCATGTAGCCCATCTCGCGTCCGCCCATCGCGTTGGGCTGGCCGGTGAGGGAGAACGGGCCGCTCCCCGGGCGGCAGATCGCGCCCGTGGCCAGGTGCAGGTTGCACAGGGCGTTGGTGTTCCAGGTGCCGTGCGTGCTCTGGTTCAGGCCCATCGTCCAACAGCTCATCCAGTTGGCGGCGCCGGCAATCAGGGCGGCGGCGTGGCGGAGGTCGGCCTCGGGCACCCCGGTAATGGCGGCGACTGCCGCCGGGGGATAGTCGGCCAGGAGCGGGCCCATGTCCTCCCAGCCTTCGGTGAACCGGGCGACGAAGTCCTCGTCGACCGCTCCCTCGTCGACGATGAGGTGGAGCAGCCCGTTGAGCATGGCGAGGTCGGTGCCCGGTCGGACCTGGAGGAACAGGTCGGCCTTGTCTGCCGTCGCCGTCCGCCGGGGGTCGACGACGATGAGCTTGGCGCCGGCCTCGACGCGGTCGAGCAGGCGCAGGAAAAGGACAGGGTGGCAGTCGGCCATGTTCGAGCCGATCACCAGGAACACGTCGGCGTGGTCGAAGTCGTCGTAGGACCCGGGCGGCCCGTCGGAGCCGAGGGAGAGCTTGTAGCCGCTCCCCGCACTCGCCATGCACAGCCTCGAGTTGGACTCGATCTGGTTGGTGCCGATAAAGCCCTTGGCCAGCTTGTTGGCCAGGTACTGGGCTTCGATCGTCATCTGGCCAGACACGTACAGGGCGATCGCGTCGGGCCCGTGCTCGTCGAGGACACGACGAAGACCGCGCCCCGCCCGGGAGATGGCGGCGTCGGTCCCACAGGCCTTCGGCTCCCCACCCCGGTCGTCGCGGGCCAGGCCGGTGGTCATGCGCCCGCCGGCGGCGAGCATGTCGGCGCTGGTGGCCCCCTTGGTGCACAGGCGCCCGGCGTTGGCCGGATGGTCCCGGTCCCCCCACACCCGCAGCGCGACACGACGGCCCGACGGGTCTCGCCCGATGTCGAGCACGATCCCGCAGCCGACCCCGCAGTACGAGCAGACCGTCTTGACCGATGTTGTGACGGCGTCAGGCCTCGGGGGCGGCGCCACGATGTCCCACCTCGCTTTCCGGGAGTGGCCTCGCACCCTACGAGCCCTCGATTTCGCGCCGGTTTCGTCGTGCAACGCGTCGGAGACGATCGGCTCACGAGCCGACGTCGGCCCTGTGAGGTCCGAGGTGCCAGAGCCGCGAACACCTCGGGCCGACCGCCCGAGCGCCAACTCGCCCGGAGGCGCTGGGTGGGGCGCAGCCCCACGACAGGTACGGCCTCGGGACTCGTATCAGTGTTCGTAGACCGTGAGGTCGACGGCCTTGACGGTGGCCCACACGGCCGCCCCCGGGGCCAGGTCGAGCTCGGCGACTGCCGCCGGGGTGACCTCGGCAGTGACCGCCACCGGACCGGTCAGCGTGACGCGGACCCGGTCGCGGTCGGCTTCCAGATCGCCCACCACCGCCGGCCACGAATTGCGGGGGCTGCCCTCGGGCTGCTGTCGGTGCAGGGCGATGGCCTGGGGCCGCACGGCAACGGCGACATCGGGGCCAGGGAGCGGAGCGGCGACGGTCAGGACCGCACCGGAGCCGAGACGGACAGCGCGGTCCCCACAGGCGGTGCCGTGCAGCAGGTTGATGCCGACGAGCTCGGCGACGTAGCGCGACGCCGGCCGGGCGGTGACGTCGGCCGGCGTCCCGGTCTGGGTGATGTGGCCGTCTTCCACGATGACAAGCCGGTCGGCGAGGACGAGGGCGTCGACGGGGTCGTGGGTGACCAGCAGGCGCCCGCCGGAGAACGTGGCCAGGTGACGCCGCAGCTCGGTGCGGACCCGCATGCGGGTGCTGGCGTCGAGGGCGGCGAGCGGTTCGTCCAGGAGCAGCAGCCGGGGATCGGTGGCGAGCGCCCGGGCGAGGGCGACGCGTTGGGCCTGGCCGCCGGACAGGGCGCGGGGCCTGGCGTCGGCGTGGGCGGCGAGGTCGAAGCGGTCGAGCCAACGGCGGGCCTCGGATCTGGCGTCAGCCCGGGTGCGGCCCCGACAGCGGAGCCCGAAAGCGACGTTGTCCACCGCGCTGAGGCGAGGGAACAAGAGGTAGTCCTGGAAGACGAAGCCGATCGGCCGCTCGGTGGTGGGGACGAAGGCGCCGGTGCCGGGCTGGTCGAGGACCATGCCGTCGAGTTCGATCCTTCCCTCATCGAGGGGCTGAAGACCGGCGATCGCCCGCAGCACGGTGGTCTTGCCGGCGCCGTTGGGCCCGAGAAGGGCGACGGTCTCTCCCGCCGCCGCGGTGAGCTCGATGTCGAGGCCGAGGCAGCCGAGGCGGACCTTCACATGGGCGTCGAGCAATCAGACCGCCAGCCAACGGTCCCGCAGCGGGAGGAGAACGGCGAGCGACACCGCGATGAGGACGAGCGACAGGGCGATGGCGGCATCGCGATCGGACTCGAGGGCCAGGAAGACGGCCAGGGGCATGGTCTGGGTGCGGCCCTGGAGGTTCCCGGCGAACGTGACGGTGGCGCCGAACTCGCCGAGGGCACGCGCCCAGCACAGGACGGCTCCGGCGATGATCGACGGTGCCGCATTGGGGACCGTCACGCGCCGGAAGATCACCCAACGGCTCGCACCGAGCGTGGCCGCGGCGTCCTCGTAGCGAACGTCGGCCCCCCGGAGCCCGG
The DNA here is from genome assembly GCA_052387955.1 of Acidimicrobiia bacterium. GTDB lineage: Bacteria > Actinomycetota > Acidimicrobiia > Acidimicrobiales > JACDCH01 > JBQTIQ01. The sequence goes on from JBQTIQ010000062.1 coordinate 36,977, forward strand.
CCTCGACGGTGAGTACCAGGAACGGCAGGGCGACGAATGTGTTGGCGGCGACCACGCCCCAGGTCGAGAACGGGAGCAGGAAGCCGGTCGAGTCGTACACCGGGCCGCCGAGCAGGCCACGGCGACCGAAGGCGAACAGCAGGGCCGCTCCCCCGACCACCGGTGGCAGCACCATCGGAAGCGTGATGAGCGCACGGGCCGCGGCCCGCCCCCGGAACAAGGTGCGGGCCAGTACCCAGGCCAACGGGATGCCGACCACCAACGCGATCGCAGTGGCGGCGAAAGCAGTGGTGATGCTCAGCCGGAGGGCGTCGGTGACCACGGGCCGGCCGATGAGCTCACCGAGGTCACTCCACGGCGCCCGCTGCAGAAGGGCGACGAACGGAACGGCGATGTAGACGACGGCGACCAGCGCGAGGGGGACGACCGGCCAGGGGGCCCGCCCGGGCGACGACCTGCCCTTCGTGGGTCGCGCCGTCTTCACACGTCGTCGAAGCCGTAGGAGCCGAGGATCTCCTGGCCCTCATCGGAGAGCACGAAGGCCACGAACGCCACGGCCCCGTCGGCGTTGGGGGCCCCGGTCAGGGCGGCCACGGGATAGGTGGCGATCACGTTCTGGTCGGCGGGGATGTCCACCCCGTCCACGGCATCGCCAGCAGCGAGCACGTCGGTCCGGTAGACGATCCCGGCGTCCAGCTCGCCGGCCTCGACCTTGGTGAGCAGCGACCGCACGTCGGGCTCGTTGGTATCGACGGCCGGGGTCACACCGGCCGTGGCCAGCGCCTGGCGACCGAACTGCCCGCACGGCACCTCCTCGGCGCACAGACCGATCAGCAGGTCGCCGTCGGCGAAGTCGGCGAGGCCGTCGACGCCGGCCGGGTTCCCTGCCGGCACCGCGATCTGGAGTTGGTTGGCCACGAAGTCCGCTGCGCCCGAGGCTTCGCCGCCGTCGACCACCTGGTCCATGTTCGACTGGTTGGCCGAGGCGAACACGTCGACGGGCGCGCCCGAGAGGATCTGCTCGCGGAGCGCCGAGGACCCGGCGAAGTTGAACTCAACGGTGACGTCGGGGTTGGCGGCCTCGAATGCCGAGCCGATCTCCCCGAAGGCGTCGGTCAGCGACGCCGCCGCGAACACCGTGATCGTGCCGGCGAGGGCCGGCGCCGACGCCGTCGTCGGCCTCGAGGCGGTCGATCCGTCCGTCTCGGTCGGGGCGCCCACGACGTCGTCGTCGTCTCCACAGGCAGCGAACAGGAGCCCCGGGATGCAGGCGACGGCTAGGAGGTGCACAAGGCGGCGCTGCATGGTCCTCCAGGAATGAACGGCATTTCGCTTGCAAGAGCCAGGTTAGACCGGCGGAGCGCGGGCGATCCTTAGGATTGCGATCCACGGCCGACCATCCCCCGACGGCCGTTCAGCCCAGCGCGTTCACCTTGGCGGCGAGGCCGTCGAGGCTGTGCTCGGCGCACAGGGCCAGGGACCGCGCCACCAGGTCGCCGACCCGGTCGGCGTCACCGGGTTGGTCACGGTGGTGGAGCACCTCGGCCAGGTGGAAGGCGGACCGGGCCTCGTGGGGACGGGCACCGCAGCGGGCGTGGGCCAACAGCGCCGCTTCGAGATGGGCGGCGGCGCCGTCGATGTTGCCCAGTCGGGCTGCCAGTCGGCCGACCTGGACGTGCAACGAACCCCAGAAGACGACCCCGGTGCCGGCCACGACCAGCGCATCGGCGTGCGCCTCGAGGCGGGCGAGCCGGCCGCTGGCGCTGGGGACGCCGACGAGCGCGGACACCTCGGCCCACTGGGCGCTGATCGGTTCCCAGGCCCAGTTGCGTCCCGGTTCGAAGCCCCGCTGCTCGGCCAGGGCGCGGGCACCGGCCCGGTCCCCGGTCTCGGCCAGGGCCAGCGCCGCCAACGGCACGAGGGGCTCGTTGCCGGCGACGGCGGCGGCTGTCGCCAGGGGCTCGTGCAGCTCGTCCAGGCGGCCCTGGTCGCGCCGGAGCCAGAACAACAGGGAGAGCCGGCGCCATTCGCCGCCCCACCAGCCCGAGGTCTCACCGCACGCGTCCCGGGCCGCTTCGCAGAGGCGTTCGGCGTCGCCGTAGCGGCCCTTGAATGCGGCCCACATGGCGTCCTGCAGGTCGAGCTGGGCCACCAGTTCGGGGGCGCGTACGACCGCCCGCAGCTCACAGCTGCGGGCCAGGACGGCGGCGGCGTCGGCAACGTGCCCACCCCGTAGGAGCAGCGGGATGCGCTGGGCGAGCGTGGTCGTCTCGATCTCGGGGCTGAGGCCGGGCACGGCCAGGATCTCGGCGGTGACCTCCAGGCGCTCGTCCTCGAACCCCGGCGCCCAGCACGTCATGGCCAGGTTGTTCAGGGTCCGGACCAGCAGTTCGGGGTCGCCCAGACGGCGGGCGACGCCCACGGCGCGACGAGCGAGGGCGTGGCCTTCGGGGCGCCGGCGCCCGTAGTAGAGCTCGACGCCGAGGGCCCCGAGAGCCTGGGCCCGCAGGCTGCCGTCGTTGAGCGGCAACATGGCGACGGCGCGGTCGAGGACCGCCACGTTGGCCTCGTCGACGTAGCCGTAGGGGCGCTGGTTCCACAGCGTGATGGCGCCGTAGACCGATGCCGCCCGGGCCATGCGTTCGGGGTCGTCGAGGCGCTGGGCGATCTCGGCGGCCTCGTCCTGGGCGGTCTGGGCGCCGGCGGCGTCACCGGCCCGGCGGCGGGCATGGCTGAGGTGCTGGAGCAGGTCGAACCGGGTACTCGGGTCGGTGCCGCCGGCCCGGCCGTGGGCGGCCAGGACCGCCTCCCAGGCGAGGGCGGCTTCGTCGTCGGCGCCGTGGCCGGTCGCCTGCCGGGCGGCGACCGCGGCCCACCGCACGGCCTGGGGGCCGGTGCCGAGGGGGAGGGCGTGGCCGTAGTGGTGGGCGAGGGCGGCAGGGTCGCCCGCCCCGTCGACGTCGATGGCCTGGGCCAGGGCGGCGTGGACCTGGGCCCGGGACTCTCCGTCGAGCTGGGCCAGCAACGTCTCGGCCAGCGATCGGGACGAGAGGGCGAAGTGGCCGGGCCGCATCGGGTCGGCCAGCACCAGGCCGCTGACGAAGGCCGGGTCGAGCCGGTCGAAGGCGGTGGCGGCGTCGACGTCGAACGCCCGGCCCAGGACGTCGAGGTCGATGTCGCCGCCCGCCACCGCCATGACCGTCAGGACGTCTCCGGTGCTGGCCGGCAGTCGGGCGAGCCGGCGCATCAGCACCTCGCCGGCGCTGGCGCACGCTCCCAGCAGGAGTGGCCCGCCGGCAGGGGTGCCGTCGGCCGCGGCCGGCGTAGCAACGCCTCCCAGGCGCTCGTCGGCGCGCACCAACCGACCCTCGCTCTGCAGCAGTTGCACGAGCTCGGACAGGAAGAGCGGGTTGCCGCCAGTTCGGTCGTGGACCGGGCCGGCCGCACGCTCCCCCACCCCGGTACCGGTGACCGCGTCGAGGTACGCCTCGACCCCGGCCCGATCGATCGGCCCGAGCGAGACCCGGGCGCGAGCGGCGTTCGACAGGGGTCGTGACAGCGCCGCCCACGGCGTCGCGCCGGCCGCGTCGAGGCGGTGCGTGGCCACCACCACCACGGCCATCGACGACAGTTCGGGCGTCAGGGCCAGCAACAGGCGCAACGACGACCGGTCGGCCAGCTCGACATCGTCGAGCACGATCATCACCGGTCCCAGCGCCGCCCGGCGGGACAGGAAGCCGGTGACGGCCTCGTGCAGCCGGCGCCGAGCGGCGAACGGCTCGCCTCCCAGCGGCTCAGGAGGACCGAAGCGGGCCTCGAGCTCGGGGCCGAGGTGGGCCAGCAACGGCCCGTCCTCGCCGACCGCGTCCGCCGCGCCCGCCGCCGGCGGTCCCGCCTCGGCGGGGACGAAAGGGTCGGGCCGGGGCCCGGCCAGTAGCGCCAGGGCCGGCCCCCAGGGCCGGAAGCCGACGGGGCCGGCGCCGATGGAGCAGCGGCCCCAGCCCACCGTGAAGCCGGCGGAGCGAGCAGCCGAGCCCAGCACCTCACACAACCGGGTCCGCCCGGTACCGGCCTCACCGGCCACCAGCACCAGCCCGCCGGTACCCTTGCGGGCCGCGGCCACCGCCGACGCCAACGCGGACTGGGGACCGCCCCGGCCCACGAAGGCAGGGCCGGCGATCATCGTCGGCGGACGGGCCTCGGTACCACCGTCGCCGTCGCCATCGCCGCCGCCAGAGCCGTGGTTGTCGGCTTCGTTGTCCTCGGTGGCGCCGGCCGCGGTGCCGGCGTCGGCGACCGGCTGCCAGTCGAGCCCCGGGTCGTGCTCCTTGATCTGGAGCTCGAGCATCTCGAGGCCCGGGGCCGTGCCCCCTCCGGTGGTGACGAGGGAGCGGTGAGCTTCGGCGATGGTGGCCAGCGCGTCGGCCTGGCGCCCCACCCGGTACAGGGCCACGGCCAGCAGGTGCCATCCCCGCTCGTCGAAGGGCTGCTCGACCACGAAGTTCTCGAGGCTGGGGATGACGCTGTGGTTCTTGCCCTGGGCGACCAGCGCCTCGGCTCGGGAGCCGAGCGCCCCGAGGCGAAGGGTCGCCAGCCGGCGCCCTTCGGCGCGGACGTAGGGCTCCTCGCCGACGTCGCCGAAAGGCTCCCCCTGCCAGAGACCGAGGGCGACGTCGAAGGCCGCCTCGGCCCCGGCGCGGTCACCGGCGGCCATCATCCGCTGCCCGGCGCTCAGCCGGTCCTCGAACTCCCGCACGTCGATGTCGGCGGGGGGGACGGCCAGCACGTAGCCGGGAGGGCGGCTGACCAACACGTGGGGTGGGGCGCCCGGCGCGCGACCGGGCTCCAACGCCCGGCGCAGGGTGGAGAGGTGAACGGTCAGGGCGGCGGTCGCCGCCGCCGGCTGCTGGCCCGGCCACAGGTCGGCCAACAATCGGTCGAGGGGCACGACCTGGTTGGCGTGCAGGAGCAGGTAGCCGAGGACGGCGCGTGCCTTCGGAGGGCCGACGTCGACGACGACCGGGCCGTCGATGACCGTGACAGGGCCCAGGACTCTGAACTTCACGAGGAGACCTTCGCCTCCCTCCAGGGCACAAGGGCTCGTCGGCGCATGATCGCCGACGGTACCGCCTGCATACCTCCGACTCGGCGATCCCGCAGGGCGGCGCCCACCCTCGTCACCACGAGAGCGGACTGGTCGAAGGCCCCGCCGGGGCTACTCGGCCGGGAGGGGGGCGGTGACCGGGACCGGGGCGAGCGGGGCCCGTCGGGTGACCAGGACGACGATGAGCCCGACGGCGACGCCGGCGGCGAGAAGGCCCAAGGTGGAATAACCGGCGCCGGCCACGACCACCCCGGCGAGGACCCCACCGGTCCCGCCCATCAACCCCATCGACATGTCGGCCACGCCCTGGACGTCCGCCCGCTCCTCGGGGGCCAGGGCACCGGTGAGCAACGAGCTCCCGGAGATGGTCGCCATGCTCCAGCCCAGGCCGAGGAGCACCAGGGCCGCCCCCACCAGCAGGTGGTCGTTGCCCGACACCGCGGCCAGCACCGCGGCCGAGGCCAGCGTTGCGCCTGCCCCGTAGGCGACCTTCATCGGCCCGGACCGGTCGGCCAGCACCCCGAACACCGGCGCCACGGCGTACATGCCGGCGATGTGGACCGACATGACCAGGCCGACCATGGCCAACGAATCGCCGTGCCCTCGCAGGTGCAGCGGCGTCATCGTCATGACCGAGACCATCACGCCCTGCGCCACCGCCATCGTGGCCAGGCCTGCGGTGGCATCGGACGACTGGAGGATCCGGGCGAACTGGGCCTTCACCGGAGACCGGCGCCGGGCCCCGCCGCCGTCGTCGAGGAGGCCGGCCACGGCCATGGGGTCGGGCCGGAGCCGGCTGCCGACGACGCAGGCCGCCGCCGCCGCCCAGAAGAAGGCCAGCACGAACGGCCCCGCCAACGGGGTCACCCCGATGCGTTCGGCCAGCGCCCCCGAAGGGCTGAGCAGGTTGGGGCCGGCGACCGCACCCACCGTGGTGGCCCACACGACCGTCGAGATGGCGCGGGCGCGGTGCCCGGGGGGCGCCAGGTCGGCGGCGGCGTAGCGGGCCAGCAGGTTCGAGGCGTTGCCGGCGCCGAAGAGCATCATCCCCACCAGGAGCAGCAGGAAACCGTTGACCTCGGCGGCGACCACAGCCGTGGCCGCCCCGCCGGCGGCGACCAGGTACCCCCGGGTGAGCCCGGCCCGACGACCTCGGCGGGCCATGGTCCGCGACAGCGGCACGGCGGCCCCCGCGGCGCCGAAGGCGAAGGCGGCGAAGGCCAGGCCGGCGTACGTGTCGCGACCCAGGATGTCCTTCGCCAGCAACGAGCCGACCGAGATCCCGATACCGATGGCGGCTCCCCCCAGCACCTGACCGGCTACCAGCACGCGCAGCGTGTGGCGTTGCACGTCGGCCACACCGGCGGGCCAGGTCGTCATCGGCGCCGGCCAGCGGGGCGCACCCGTCCATCCCGGCCGGACGGGCCGGCGCTCGCACCATCGGCCTGCAGCCCTCGCTCCGCTCGCACTGCCTTCATCCCGTAGGGCTGCCCGCGCCCGGCGCCGGCACACGAGCGGGCTCTCGCGCCGTCGGCCTGCAGTTCCCGCTCCGCTCGCACATGAGCGACTGTACGCCGGCGGGTGGGCGACCGAGAATGGGCGGATGTCGATGACACCGGGCCGCTCCCGGAGCACGCCTTGGGCCCTGGCGATGGTGGCAGTGGCGGTTGCGGTGCTGGCAGGCGCTTGCGGCTCCGACGACGAGCCCGTCACTGCGGCCGCTTCGAGCGCGTCGAGCCCACTGTCGGTGGCGCCGGGCCCTGACGACCCGGGCCACCCGCGGTTGCGGCTCACGCCCGGTGCGACCCTCTCCGCCGTCTCGGTCGAGCGGATCTGCCGCCGGGGGTACGCCGATTCGGTCCGCAACGCGCCGCCGGCAACGCTCGACCGCTTGTTCGCCTCCTACGGCCTGTCCGGTGCTTCCCGGAGCGGATTCGAGGTCGACTACCTGATCCCGCTGGAGCTGGGCGGCTCCAACGAGATCGCCAACCTGTGGCCCCAGCCGGTCGACGGGGTGGCCGCCAAGGACGCGGTCGAGGCGGCGCTGGCCGAGATGGTCTGCGACGGCACCCTTGCCCTTGCCGAGGCCCAGCGGCTGGTCGTCACGTGGGAGTCGGTCGACCTCGACGCCGTCGCCCGGGCCACGACCACCACCGAGGCCACCGCCACCACCGAAGCCCCGGCCACGACCACCACGGTCTCGCCCACGACACAAGCCCCGACGACGACCCCGCCGCCGGCCACGACCACCACGGTCCCGGCGACGACTGCGCCGAGCACGTCCACGACGACCGCCACGACCGCGCCGACATCGACCGTCCCGACCACGCCGACGACGACGACGACGACGACGTACGCCATCCCCAACTGACGGCCGGCGCCGCGGGCTCACCGGCCCGAGCGCCTGGTCGCCGGCTAGGCGCGCCCAGGGGCGGCGTGCATGGAGGGGTGGAGCTGGCAGGCCATCCCCGCACGGCCAGCGACCGCCTCTTACGCTCCGGGCGTGCCGCGTCACGCCGCCCCCAGGAAGGGAGGCCGACGTTCTGCTGTCGTCGCCGGCGTCATCGCCGTCCTGGCCATCGGCGGGGCCTACGCCGCCCACGGCAGCGGGGAGGACCTCCACGACGCGGCCACAGCACCCGGGGCCGCGACGGCTACCACCGGTGCGAAACCCGGCACCACGACCACCACCGCGGCCGACCTGCCCGTGTCCAACGGTTGGGCCGTGGAGGGGCTCTTGACGTTCCGGGGCAACGCCAGCAGGACCTATCACGGCGAGGGGCCAGTACCGGCCGACCCCGAGGTGCTGTGGACCTACCCGGGCAAGTCGAGCGAGATGTGCGGGCTGTCGACCGTGGACGACGAGACCACCAAATGGTGCGGTACCGGCTGGACCGGCCAGCCGGCGGTGTTCGAGCGCGACGGCCGCACGTGGGTGGTCTTCGGCGCCTACGACGGACAGGTCCACTTCGTCGACTTCGCCACCGGCCAGGACATCCTCCCCCCGTTCCCGACCGGCGACATCATCAAGGGTTCGGTCACCATCGACCCCGACGGCTTCCCCCTCGTCTACGCCGGCTCGCGCGACGACTCCCTCCACGTCATCGCCATCGACCGGCGCGAACCGGTCGAGCTGTGGTCGCTGGCCGCCTCGAGCGTGTCGCCGACGATGTGGAACAACGACTGGGACGGTTCACCGCTGGTGGTCGACGGCCATCTCGTCGAGGGCGGCGAGAACGGCCAACTCCACGTCGTGCGGCTGAACCGGGGCTACGGCGCCCAGGGGACGGTCACCGTCGAGCCGACGCTGGCGTTCAACGTCCCGGGGTGGGACGACCAGCTCCTGGAGGACCTGGGCGACGGCAACGTGTCGATCGAGAGCTCGGTCGCGGTCCACGACGGCGTCGCCTACTTCGCCAACTCGGGCGGGCTCGTCCAGGGGTGGGACCTGCACAGCTACGAGCGGGTGTTCCGGTTCTGGACCGGTGACGACACCGACGCCTCGGTCGTCATCGACGACGACGGCTTCCTGTACGTCGCCAGCGAGTACGAGCGGGGCAACCGTCGCAGCCAGGAGGTCGGCCAGCTCGTGAAGCTCGACCCCCGCCGGCCCCGCGACCCGCTCGTGTGGTCGGTCGTCGACACCGGCACGCTCCCGGGCGGGTTCTGGGCTACGCCGGCCCTGCACGACGGCGTCGTGATCGTCCCCGACGACAGCGGCACGGTACGGGGCTGGGACGCGGCCACCGGCGAGGAGCTGTGGTCGTTCGTCCTACCGGGCCCGACGTGGCAGTCGCCGGTCGTCGTCGACGACGTGCTCGTCCAGGGCGACTGCCACGGCGTGCTGCACGGCTATGACGTCTCCGACCCTCGGGTGACCCCGGTCGAGCTCTGGTCGGTCGAGGTCGGAGGCTGCATCGAGTCGACGCCGGCGGTGTGGCACGACCGGATCTTCGTGGGCACCCGTGCCGGCCGCTTCTTCGCTCTCGGCGACCCGTGAGCGGGCTCGCGAGCGGACCAGCAGGCAGAGCTCTCTTCCTGGCCACCGGGTCGGCGCCGCGTGCCTCCCGGTAGCGAGCCGCCGCCGGCATCGAGACGACCACGGGAACTCGGTGACCGCGCCGTGACCCCATGGCTCTTCGACCCCGCCGCGGTCCGGGCCGCCTTCAGCGAGGCCGCGGGCGCCTTCGCCCATGCCGTGGCCCGTGTCCCTGCCGACGCCTGGGACGGGCCAGGGCTGGGCCAGTGGACGGTGCGCGACCTCGTCGGGCACGCCAGCCGGGCGTTGTCGACGGTGGAGACCTACATCGGTGCCGGCCCCGGCGGCGGCACCGGCCCGGTCGATCTGGGCCATGCCATCGAGTACTTCGCGGTGCTGGCCGCGGCCTACGCCGACGCCGACGCGGTGGTCGCCCGGGGCCGCGACGCCGGGCGGATGCTCGGGCCGGGCCCGGCCACCGCCGTCGCCCAGCTGGCCCAGCGGGTCACCACCGTGGTCGACGCGGCCGACGACGACACCCCGGTGGCCACCCCGGCCGGCGTCATGCGATTGATCGACTATCTGCCCAGCCGGGTCTTCGAGCTGACCGTGCACCGCCTCGACCTCGCCGCCGCCACCGGGACCGACGACGGCCCGCCCGAGGGCCTTTCGGCGGCCACCGAGATCACCGCGATCATCGCCGCGGCCCTGGCCGCCCGCGGCCCGCACCCGGGGGCCGCACTCCTGGCCCTGACCGGCCGGCGGCCGCTACCACCCGGCTATTCGGTGGTGTGAGCGACATCCGGCGCAGCGCCTCGGACCAGGGGGCGTCGGCGCCGCCGCCGAGATGCGGCGGGACTCGATCGCACCCAGCGCCCGGCCCCGGCGGCCGTCGATCGTCAGGGCCGATCCGGTTCGAGGGGCACGCGCAGCCACGACAACATCCCCCGCAAGACCTCGAAAGCGGCCAGGCGGGACTCGTCGGTGCCGGCATCGTCGGCTTCGGCGCACACCGACCACAGTCGCTCGACCATCGACGGGCCGATCTCGAGCAGGCCCGCCGATCCTTCGCTCGCCCACCGGGCCAGCACGTAACGGGCCAGGGCGCCGGCGGGGACACCAACTTCGGCGGCGAGGCCCCGGAGGGTCTCGACCGGGTCGACCCGGGAGTACAGGACGACGTCCTCCTTGAACCGCCGATGCGGGTCGTCGGTGGCGACGGGACCGTCCCATGGCTCCAACCTCAGCACCGGGACGTCACGGTCGTGGTCGCTCACCGTCGCTATCCCAGCTGTTCGGCCAGCGCCGCGCCGACAGCTCGGGCGAGCACGGGAGGCACGGCGTTGCCGATCTGGCGGTACTGGCTCGAGCGGAGGCCACAGAAGGTCACCCCGTCGCTGCCGTCGACCTCGATGACGGGGAACGTCTGGACGAGGGCGGATTCGGCCACGGTGATCCGCCGGGCGCCGGGGACCGCACCGGCGCGGGGCCGGCCGCCGGCGACGAGGTGGGAGTGATAGCCAGGCACCTCGCCGGCGCAGTCGACCCACGGGGTCTTGTTGCCGCCCATGGAGGCGAGCAGCGTCGGCGCCGGCCGGGCCAGGTCGATGGGGCGCCCGCCGCCGTTGTAGACGTGGCCGTCGTAGGGGCACGGCCGCCAGTCGGGGTTCTTGGCGTAGGTGACGACGGCCGGGTTCGGTTCCCCGACCGGCGCCGACGGGCTGAGCACGGTGCCGGCCGCCCGCCAGGGAAGGGACCGGCCGGCGCCGTGGGTGGGTTCGGGGAACTCGAACGTGGCTCCCCGGAGACCGACGGTGACGACCCGCCGGCGTCGTTGCGGGGCACCGAAGTCGGCGGCGTCGAGCACCCGGGCCGTGACGGTGTAGCCGAGCGCGCCCAGCTCTTCGATGAGGGTGTCGAAGTACGTCCGCCGCCGGCCCCGCAACAGGCCGGCCACGTTCTCCATGACGAAGGCGTCGGGCCCGACGAGAGCCAACGCTCGCCGGAAGAGCGGGAACCCGTCGCGCTCGTCGGCTTCACCGAGGCGTTTGCCCCCCGTACTCCACGGTTGGCAGGGAGGTCCGCCGGCCACGACCCGGGCCCTCCCCCGGAACTCGGCGATCCGGGCCTGGGTATCTGTGTCGCCGACGTCGCCCCTGATCACCTCGGCTCGGGGATGGTGCTTCTCGAAGGTGTCGCAGGCGTCGGCGTCGCGCTCCACCGCGGCCAGCACGTCGAACCCGGCGGCCGACAGCCCGATCGAAAGCCCTCCCGCGCCGGCGAACAAGTCGAGCGCCGGCAGCTTCATCGAGCCGCGATCCTACGAGTGCCGGGCGCCTCGGCCGTCGATGCTGCTTCGAGGAAGGCCCTGCCACCGAAGACCAGTACGCCCTGGTGGTCGAGTGATCGGTGGTGTGCGCTGACCGCCTCTGAGTGCCCCGCCAGAGGTCGGCACGGCGCCGGCGCGGGTGGGGGCGGCGCCGCCCCGCCGCCACAATGGGCCCATGACCTACTTCTCCTCCTCCTTCGGCGCGCCGCGATGAGCACCCCCAGTCCGTGGCAGGCTTGGATGCGCACCAGCCAGATGATGATGACGGCCCCGGTCGTCATGGCCCAGCGAACGGCGCGGATGATGGCGGCCGGTCACTCCCCCAGCGCCCGGGACCAGCGCGAGCTCCGGCGCATGAGCGAGGAGAAGACCGAAGCCTTCCAGGAGTCGATGGTCGCCATGACCACGTCGCTGGTGCGGGCGAACACGGCCCTGGCCACCCGGATGGTCCAGGCGTCGATGAAGGGCGGGTCGGTGTCCCCGACCGCCATGATGGAGCACGCCAGCCGGGCCATGGCCGGTGCTGCCGGGGCCGGTATCGGGCCCGTTCACCGGCGGGTGATGGCCAACGAACGCCGTCTGCGCCGGCCGCGCTGACCAGCAGCGAGGGCAACCCGCCCCCGCTCGAGGGGTCTCAGATCACCGGCTGTTCGGCGCCGCCGCGACCGCTCTGGCGGGTGCGGCGAAGCCGTGGGCCAAGGACGGCGGAGAGGACGAACACCGCTGCCGCCACCAGGACGATGGTCCCTCCCGGCGCCAGCGCCCAGGCGCGGGCGGCCGCCAGTCCACTCGCCGCTGCGCCCGCACCCACCGCCGACGCGATGACCAGCGTGGCCCGGAACGACCCTGCCAGCCGTTGGGCGGTGCCGACGGGGAGGACCATGAGGGCGGCCACCAGCAGGACGCCGACGACGCGCATGGCGGCGACGACGGTGATCGCGGCGAGGGCGGCGAGGAGCAGGTTGAGGGCGTCCACCGGGAGGCCGGCGACCCGGGCCGACTCCTCGTCGAGCACCACCGCGAACAGCGCCCGCCAGGTGCGGGCGATGATGGCCGCGGTCAGGGTGCCGAGGAGCACGATGGTGGCGGCGTCGCCGTGGCTGACGGTGAGGATCGAGCCGAACAGGTAGGTGAGAACGCTGGCGTCGAGACCGCCGGCGAGCCCCGTGAGGACGACACCGGCGGCGATCCCCGAATAGAAGAACAAGGCGAGCGCGAGGTCGCCCGAGGCCCGGCCACGCGACCGCAGCCACTCGATGCACACCGCGCCGCTGACGGCCGCGGCGAGCGCCGTCCAGATCGGCCAGACGTCGAGGAGCAGGCCGGCGGCGACGCCGGCGAAGGCCACGTGGCCGATCCCGTCACCCATCAGCGACAGGCGCTTCTGGACCAGGAAGGTCCCGATGAGCGGCGCGCAGGCGCCCACCACCAGACCGGCCAGCAGGGCGAGCTGCATGTACTCCCGATCGAACGGCCACGGCAGGGGCAGCACCTAGCCCAACCCCTCGAGCCACAGCGGCAGGTCCTGGGCGTGGACGCCGAGGCTGACGCCCCGGGCGGTCAGCTCCTCGGGCGCACCGTCGAAGCTCACCCGGCCCCGCTGGAGCACCAGCACCCGATCGAGGTCCTTGGCGACGGCACCGAGCTCGTGGGAGACGAGCAGCACCGCGGCGGCATGCTCCTCGACGAGGTGGACGAGCGAGTCACGGAAGCGCCGTTTGGCGTAGCCCTCGAAGCCGGCGACCGGTAAGAACAGGAACATCAGCAAGGGGCCGGACAACA
>JBQTIQ010000063.1:0-21438 GCA_052387955.1 Acidimicrobiia bacterium
CGTGGCCCTTGCCGGCGATGAGGACCACGTCGCCGGCCCCGGGATCGGCGTGGGCGTGGGGGTGGGCGCAACTGCGGTCGAGCACGACCGACACCGCGGAACGGTCGGGGATGCCGGCCTCGACCGCGGCGATGATCGCTTCAGGCGGTTCGTGGCGGGGATTGTCCGAGGTCAGCACGACCCGGTCGGCGCCACGCCAGGCGGTGGTGCCCATCGCCGCCCGTTTGGTGGTGTCCCGGTCGCCTCCGGCGCCGAACACGACGATGACCCGGCCCCCGGCGGCCATCTCCCGGGCCGCGGTGAGCGCCTTCTCCAACCCGTCGGGCGTATGGGCGTAGTCGACGATCACCCGGTACGGCTGGCCGGCGTCGACCGTCTCGAACCGGCCCGGGACGGGGCCGGCGCCGGCCAGGCCGGCGGCGACGATGTCGGGGCCGATGCCCATGGTCCTGGCCGTCACCGCCGCAGCCAGGGCGTTGAGCAGGTTGAACCGTCCTCCCAGCCCGATCCGCAGCTCGACGCCTTCCCACCGGCAGGCGGCGCCGGCGGCGTCGACGCGAACGTCCGTGACCTGCTCGAGCGAGAAGGGCTCCCAGGGCAGCGAGATCGACGAGGCCAGCCGGCGGCCGTAGGGGTCGTCGACGTTGAGCACGGCCGCCGCACTCCTCTCGGGGGTGAAGAGGGAGGCCTTGGCCTCGAAGTACGCCTCCATGTCGGGATGGAAGTCGAGATGCTCGGGCGAAAGGTTGGTGAACACCGCCACCCGGAACCAGGTGCCGTCGACCCGGTGCTGGACCAGGGCGTGAGAGGAGACCTCCATGGCCGCCGCCCGGACGCCGGCGGTGCGTAGGCCGGCCAGCCGCGCCTGCAGCTCGGGCCCCTCCGGCGTGGTGCGGGTGCCCGTGAGCGTGCCGATGACCTCCGCCCGCCGCCCGGCGGCGGTGAGGACGGCGTGCAGCAGGTGGGCGGTGGTCGTCTTGCCGTTGGTGCCGGTCACGCCGACGACGTCGAGGGTGTGGGACGGATGGCCCCAGAAGGCCGACGCCACCGGCCCCATGGCGGCCCGGGTCGAGCCGACCACGACCTGGGTCACGTCGAGGTCGAGGCCCCGCTCGCACAGCAGGGCGACCGAGCCGGCGCCGACGGCGGCGGCGGCGAAGTCGTGGCCGTCGGAGTGCTCACCGGGGATGCAGCAGAACAGCGAACCTCGCGCCGCGGCGCGAGAGTCGTGGACCACGCCGGACACCTCGACGCCGGCGTCGCCGCGCACCGAACGGACCGCGACCCCGTCGAGGAGGTCTCCGAGGACGGCCATCACCGTCCTGAGGCAGTGGTGGCGCCGGCCGTCCGCGGTGCCGAACTGGTGGACGACGCCGCCGGCGTCGGATGGGACCGTCCGCCCGGCACCTCGTTGCGCACGGCCTCGCCGTCAGCGACCGGCGCCGGCGGTGGCACCGCGGGTTCGAGCGCCACCGAGGAGGGCGGGATGGCGAAACGGCGTAGGCCGTAGGCGACGACCTCACGGAACACGGGCGCCGCCGCTTCGCTGGCGAAGATCGTGGTGGTCGGCTCGTCGATCACGACGATGGCGGACAGCTGAGGGTCCTCGGCGGGCACGAAACCGGCGAAGGCGGCCACGTAGTGGAACTGCCCGGCCTCGTCGGTGTACCCGCCGCCGGGCTGGGGCTTGCGGGCGGTCCCCGTCTTTCCCGCCACGGTGTACCCGCTGATGGCGGCCTCCTTGCCGGTGCCGTCCTGCACCACGGCGACCATCATGTCCCGCACCGCGCCGGCGGTGGCAGCCGACACGACCCGATGGCTCTCGCCCGGCGCCGAAGGGTGGCGCTGGCCGCCGGCGTCGACGGTGGCCGATACCAGCGTGGGAGCGGTGTAGACGCCGCCGTTGGCGATCACGTTGAAGGCCTGGAGCATCTGCTGGGCGGTGACGGCGACGCCCTGGCCGATCGGGATGGTGGCGTTCGACGTCCCTGACCATTCGTCGAGCGGGAGCATCAGGCCGGGCGATTCGTTGGGGAAGTCGAGGGCGGTCTTGCGCCCGAACCCGAATGCCCGCAGGTACTGGTCGACCTTCTCGCGGCCCAGCTCCTGGGCCAGCATGATCGTCCCCACGTTGGACGAGTTGGCCATCATCGTGGTCAGCGACATCCGCTCCGTGGGGTGCGGGTCGTGGTCGCGGAATTCGCTGTCGGCGACGCGGATGCTGTCGGGGACCACCATGGTCGACCCCGGCGAACGCTTGCCCTCTTCCAGGCTGGCCGCCATCGTGATCACCTTGTTGGCCGAGCCCGGCTCGAACACGGTGGTCAGGGAGCGGTTGTTGGCGCTGGGGACCGGGGGGCCGCCCCGCGGGTCGCGCTCGAGGTTCACCATGGCATAGACCTCGCCGGTGCGGGGGTTGGACACCACCGCCATGCCCCCCTGGGCACCGACGTCCATGATCTGCTGGGCCAACGCCTGCTCGGTCTGGAACTGCAGCGACTGGTCGATGGTGAGCACCAGGTCGTCACCCCGCTGGGCCGGGCTGAGCTGGTGTTCGCCGGCGGCGATGGTCCGCCCCGAGGGGTCGCGCTCGTAGACCAGCTGCCCGGGACGGCCGGTGAGCAGGTCGTCGTACTGGTGCTCGAGGCCGGAGATGCCGTGGTTGTCGATGTCGACGTCGCCGAGGAAACCCCGGCCCAGATCGCCGGCGGGGACGAACCGTCTCGATTCGTCGTACTGGGCTACGCCGTCGAGGTCGAGCCGCTCGACCTCGTCAGCGGTGCCGTCGTCGACCTGGCGGGCGAGGTAGACGAACGCCGCACCGGGGTCCCGGGTCAGCCGCTCGACCAAGGTGCCGGCGTCGACGCGGAGCACGGGGCCAAGCGTGCCGGCGGTGGCGTAGGGGTCGCCGACCAGCCGGGGATCGGCCCACACCGTGTTCTGGGGCACCGACAGGGCGAGATCGAAGCCGTTGCGGTCGAACACCGAACCCCGCTCCGCGGGGATCGACACCAGCGTGGTGCGTTGCGATTCGCCTACCGAGACGTAGCGGTCGTCGTCGAGGAGCTGGAGCTTGGTCAGGCGCCAGATCAACAGCGAGAACAACAGCACCAGGAACATCAGCAGCGCCCCGAGACGCCGGCGGGGGTTGCCGAGGGTGGGCGCCGGCGCCCGATGACGAGTGGCCGGACGCGCCGGTGGCCGCCCCCGCGGGTGGCGATGGTCCCCGGCACGGCTGGGAGGTCGGTTCGTCGCCGCTGCTCGCCGGGCCGGGCCGGGCTGGCGGGAACGGTGCCCGACCGCGCCTCTCCGTCGGCTCACGTCCGGACCACCGCGCCGGCGCTGGAGTTCCTCACCGGCCGGCCGCGCCCAGCTCCGGTTTGATCTCCGACCAGCTCGAGGTCCCCATCGGCTCCTCGGGCGCCGGCTCTGTGCCGGCGGCGGCTTCGTCCTCGGCCGCCACCGTCGTCGGCACCGCCGGGGTCAGGTAGATCGTGCCCTCGGGCGCCTCCATCCCGAGGCGGTTGCGGGCGCTGTCGACGATGCGTTCGGGCGCCGCCAGCCGGGCGACGTCGAGCCGCAGCTTCTGGTAGCGCGACTGCTCGGCCTGGACCAGGTCGTCGAGCCGGTCGAGGCGCTGCTGGTTCTGCACCAACACGGTCTGGGACACGACGGCGCCGAGCAGGAGCACGAACAGCACGGCGACGCCGGCGGCGGTGACGGCCGTGGCCCGCGACCGGCGCCGACCGGGGACCACGATTCGCAGGTCGCGTCCGGGCTCGGACTCCGGTCGCAGCTCCGGGCCGACCGGTGCAACCGTGCGGTCGAGGGCCCGCTGGGGGGCGCGTACGGTGGCCATCAGGCGACCTCTTCGATCTTCTCGACGCCTCGGAGCACGGCGCTCGAGGCCCGGGGATTGGCCGCTACCTCGGCCGCCGATGGCCGCTGCTTCCGGGGCCGCAGCTCGCGGGCACGGCGCACCGCGCCGCAACGGCAGGGGAGGCCCGGCGGGCATCGGCAGCCCCCGGTCACGGCCTGCTCGAAGCGCTCCTTGACGATGCGGTCCTCGCCCGAGTGATAGGCGAGCACGACGCACCGGCCGGCAACCTCGAGGCGGTCGATGGCAGCATCGAGGGCCGGGCCGAGCACGTCGAGCTCGTCGTTGACCTCGATGCGAAGGGCCTGGAAGACCCTCCTTGCCGGGTGGCCTCCCCGGCGGCGGGCCGGCGCGGGGATGGCGTCGCGCACAAGCTCGGCCAGCTCGACGGTGGAGCTCACCGGCCGGGACCCGGCGATGAGGGCGGCGATGCGGTGGGCGTAGCGCTCGTCGCCGTAGCGGCGGAACACGCGGGCGAGCTCTTCGGGTGGGTAGGTGTTGACGACATCGGCCGCGGTGAGCGGGTTGCGGGTGTCCATGCGCATGTCCAGGGGTGCGTCGAGCCGGTACGAGAAGCCCCGTTCGGGCCGATCGAACTGAGGGGACGAGACGCCGAGGTCGAACAGGGCAGCAGCGATACGGTCAACTCCCATCTCCTCCAGTCGGTCGTCCAGAACGTCGAATCGGGCCCGTCGCAACGTGACCCGGTCGGACACGTCGGCCAGTGCCGCGGCGGCCGCTTCGAGGGCGTCGCCGTCCTGGTCGAGCCCGAGCAGCCGGTGGCCAGGCAACGCCGTCAACAGGGCCCGGGCGTGGCCGCCGCCGCCCACGGTGGCGTCGAGCACCACCCCGGGAGGCACCGGCCGCAGTCGCTCGACGACTTCGTCGACCATCACCGGCCTGTGCTCGAAGCGCTCAGCTATGGTGCCGGCCATCCGTCCTGTCCCTGCTGTGGGCACGACCGTGCCGGGCCCTCGCCGGTTCGCTGATCGGCAGCCCCCCGGCGGGCGGCGCTCGCCGGGATGTCTCCCCGACTGAGCTCGATGGGAAGCGGGCGGAGTAGGGGCCTTCCATCTGCTCGCCGGGAGGCTGCGGATCAGCGAACCGTGTCCTTCCTGCTCCTCGCTACCTGGGCCTCCTCGTCTCGTCTGCGAACCGGGCGGGACCGGGCGCTAGAAGATCCGCAAACGGCGGATCTCGCCCGACATGTCGGTGGCGGTCTTGGCTTGCACCAGTTCGGCGTAGCGCCCTGCGCTCCACACTTCGAGGCGGTTGCTCTGGCCGATGACGGCCACGTCGCGCTCGATCTCGGCGTGGGCGCGATGGCTCTCGGGCAGGATGAACCGGCCCTGGCCGTCGAGGGAGACCTCCCAGGCGTCGGCCTGGAACCGGCGCACGACGTCGTCGTCGGCCTCGCCGTCGCGAAGCTTGTCGAGCAGGCGCTCCATCACGCCGTCGAACGTCGTGCGGGGGAACACGGCCACACAGCGGTCCCACGGGGCGAGGACGCCACCGTCCTGGATGTGGCGCCGGAACGGCGAGGGCAGGACGAGGCGGCCTTTTTCGTCGAGCGACCTGTCGTGCTTACCGATGAACACCGGCTGGCCGCCCTTTCCTCGATCATGTGGCCCATTGCCCCGCTGTCTCCCACGAGGCCCCACCCTATGCCATTTCTCCCCACCCGGGCAAGGGCCCCCGACGCGAAAGCGCTGGTAGGAACAGGTGTTCGAGGCGCCACGGCCGGCCCTGCCGGGTCTAAGGTGTCCTGATGAGCGAGCAGCCGGCACAGTGCGTGATCGTCGGAGCCACCGGCACCATGGGTTCGGTGGTGGCCCGGAAGCTGGCCGAACGGGGACTGCGAGTCGTCGCCGTGGCCCGCAACGAGGACGGCCTGAAGGAGTTGGCGGCCGGCAACGACCTGATCACGCCGTGCCCAGCCGACATCGCCGACAACTCGTCCATCGAGGCGATCAAGAGCCATCTCGACGGGACCGTGAAGATGGCGGTCTTCGCCGCCGGCCTTCCGGTGCGGGGCTCGGCCGACACCATCGACCCCGACGCCCTGGCCGTCGGCGCCAACATCAAGGTCGGCGGCCTGGTGCGGCTGCTCCACGGCGTGCGGGACAACCTCGAGGCCAGTTCCCGCTTCGTCACCTTCGCCGGTTCGCTCGGCCTCGAACCCCGGGCGCACGAAGCCGGGCCGGGGGCGATCAACGCCGCCGTCTTCAACCTGATGCGCCAGGTCAGCATGCTCTACGGCCCCAAGGGAGTCACCACCCACACCATCGCCCCCGGCCCCGCCGACACGCCCCGGCTCCGGCGCATCGTCACCGCGGTGGCCGAGGAGCAGGGCCGCTCCTTCGACGAGGTGTGGCAGGGCTATCTCGACCAGACCTCGCTCGGGCGTCTGCCCACGCCTGACGAGATCGCCTGGGCGGTCATGATGCTGCTCGAGCCCGAGGCCGACATCCTCCACGGTGGCGTCCTCAATCTCGACGCCGGCACCCTCCGCGGGATCTACTGAAGTACGAGCGGAGCGAGTGCTTCAGGCCGACGGCGCGAGCGCCAGCTCGCCCGGCGGCGATGGGTGTGGGGCGCAGTCCCACCGGAGGCATCGAGTACGAGCGGAGCGAGTGCTTCAGGCCGACGGCGCGAACGCCAGCTCGCCCGGCGGCGATGGGTGTGGGGCGCAGCCCCACCGGAGGCGTTGAGTCAGGGGCGCCCGTCTCCGGCCAGTTGAGCCAGCAGCGCCCGCTCGACACGGGCGACGTCACCGACGCCGGCGCCGGCCGCCGCCAACTGCCCGGCGGCAACCCCGAGGATCGACGCCAGCGGCTCCGGTGACCAGAACGGGTAGGCGACGCACTGGAACCGGGCGCCGGAGCCGGTACGGCGCTGGCTCACGCCGACGAGCTTGGCGCCACCGGCGCCGGCCGTGACCTCCCCGGGGCCGAGCCCGGCGAAGCACACCACGGCCGACAGCTCGGTACGCACCATCGGACCCTGATGCACGGCGGCGGGGGGAGCGTCGGAGTCGGCCAGCGCCGCTGCCCATCGTCGCCCGAGCCACAGCCCGGAAACGCCGATGTCGTCTTCCCATCGAGGGTCGCGACGGGGTACCAGCACATCGACCCACAGGGCCTCCGGCGCGAGCCACACCGCGCCCCCGCCGCTGCGGCGCCGGACCACGTCCACGCCGGCGGCCGCCGCCCGTTCGTACAGGGCGGGCCCCGGCTGCTGGGCCGAGCCGAGGACCACTGCCGGCCCGGTCACCTCCAGGACCCATGCGGTCGGGACGAGCGGGTCGGGCCACTCCAGCGCATGCAGCTCTCCGGCCGTGGCCCGGTGGCGCTCGACCCGCATGGCCAGGACGCCGCCCGGCGAGCTGGCGCTCGCGCCGTCGGCCTGGCGTGCTCGCTGCGCTCGCCCGTCAGTGCTCAACCGGCGATGGCGTCGGGCTCGGCCACCATGCCCCGGTCGGCCAGGTAGGGCACCCAGTCACGGGGCACCGCGCCGGCGGCCAGGATCGACCACGACGGCCCGCCCGGCGCCGCCGGCCGCTGGCGGAGCCGCATCGACGTCTCGGCCAACAGCCGGTCTCGCTTGTGCACGTTGCACGGGCGGCAGGCGGCGACCACGTTGTCCCAGGTGTGGGTGCCGCCCCGGGACCGGGGCACCACGTGGTCGATGGAGTCCGCCCGGGTCCCGCAGTACTGGCACAGGCCCGAGTCGCGCGCCATCACCGCACGACGGCTCACGGCCACCCGGCGCCGGTAGGGCACGCTGACGAACGTGCGCAGCCGCACCACCGACGGGATGTCGACGACGAGCCGCTCGGAGTGCAGCGTCAACCCCGTCGCGATCACCAACTCCGCCTTCTCGTCGAGAACGAGCACGACAGCACGCCGGCTCGCCACCACGCACAACGGCTCGTAGGAGGCGTTGAGCACGAGCGCTCTCATATGCGCCGGCAGGCTACCGGGCACACCAGCGCCAAGGCGGCCGCAGAGCGACCCCCAGCATCAGCCCCACCGCCGGCACCACTGCAACCAGGTGAGGACGTCGTCGGGGTCGGGAACGTGCTCGGGGTCGCCGTACTGGGTCTGGAGCCTGAAGCGCAGAAGGTCGACGTCGGGCAGGGGCAGGAACGGCGGCCGATGCCACCACCCTGAGGGCGCCATCCGCATGACCTGCACCAATGCAGTCGGCCACAACGTCGGATGGGGCAGCACCGCGAATGCCGTGGCGATCAGGGCTCGCGGTGTCATCTCGTGACCCTGGCGTCGAGGTCGTCGGTGTTCCGCGACGACATCTCACTCGACGCCGATGTCGTGGCCGAGGCCGCGGAAGCCGACGGCGGCGGCGCCGACGAGGGGCCCGTCGGGGCCGAGGCGGGAGGGCACGACGCGGGCACCGCGGGAGAAGGACAGCTTGGTGCGGTCGTCGAGTTCGGCTTGGGCGGCGGCGAAGAACGGTGCGCCGTAGCCCAGGGCCACCGAGCCGGAGACGATGGCGGTTCGAAGGTTGAGGAGGTTGGCCACCGAGGCCACACCCCGCCCCACCAAGGTGCCGGCCCGGGCCCGTACCGGTCCGGGGGCGTCGGCGGGGGCCCCGCCGGTGACCGCGGCGATGGCGGTGCCCGACGCCTCGGCCTCGAGGCAGCCGCGGGCGCCGCAGGCGCAGGCCCGGCCTTCGGGTTCGACGATGACGTGGCCGATGTGGCCGGCGTTGCCAGCGAGGCCGTCGAGCAGCCGGCCGTCGAGGACGATTCCTCCCCCTACGCCGGTGGAGACGACCATGGCCAGGAAGGACGGCACCTCGACGCCGGCGCCGACCCATCCCTCGCCCAGCGCCAGCGCCTTGGCGTCGTTGTCGACGAACGACTCGAGGCCGGTGAGCTCGATCAGCCGGTCGCGCAGCGGGAAGTCACGCACGTGGGGGAGGTTGAGCGGCGAGACCCACTCCCCTCCCCGCGTCATCGGCCCGCCGCACCCGGCGCCGACCGCTTCGGCGTCGCCGAAGCCCACCTCCTCGACCAGCCCGGCCAGGGCCGAGAACCAGGTCTCGGCGTCGCCGGCATCAGGCCCCGGTGTGGGCCCGGAGGCGCGAGCACGGACCTTGCCGTTGTCGCCGACGAGCCCCACGGCCATCTTGGTGCCGCCGATATCTACCGCGAGGACTGTGGTCACGGCCGACAACGTAGGCTTTCGCCGATGTCCGGTCAGTCGGCCGCCGCGCCTGCAACGACGTTCGCCGACACATTCGCCGCCATCGTGGCCAACGTCGAACAGGTCATCCAGGGCAAGAACGCGGTGATCAAGCTGGCTGTGCTCTGCCTGCTGGCCGAGGGACACCTGTTGGTCGAGGACGTGCCCGGCGTCGGGAAGACCAGCATGGCCAAGGCGCTGGCACAGTCGATCGACAGCTCGGTCGGCCGCATCCAGTTCACCCCCGACCTGTTGCCCTCCGACGTGGTCGGGGTGAGCGTGTTCAACCGGGCCACCAGCGACTTCAGCTTCCGGCCGGGGCCGATCTTCTCCAACATCGTCCTGGGGGACGAGATCAACCGGGCCTCGCCCAAGACCCAGTCGGCCATGCTCGAGGCGATGGCCGAACGCCAGGTCACCGTCGACGGCGTCACCTATCCCCTCGAGTCGCCGTTCATGGTCATCGCCACTCAGAACCCGGTCGAGCACGAGGGCACCTACCCCCTGCCCGAGAGCCAGCTCGACCGCTTCCTGATGCGGGTGTCGGTCGGCTACCCGGCGCGCGATGCCGAGGTGCAGATGCTCGACACCCACGGCGACCACGACCCCCTCACCGGCATTTCGGCGGTGGTGAAGGCAGCCGAGGTGGAAGCGATGGTGGGCCAGGCCCGGACCGTGCACATCGCCCGCAGCCTCAAGGAGTACCTCGTGGAGGTGGCCGCCGCCACCCGCCGGCACCCCCGGCTGGCCCTCGGCATGTCGCCGCGGGCCACCCTCAACCTCCAGCGTGGTGCCCGTGCCCGGGCGGCGGCGGCGGGGCGCAACTACGTGGTCCCCGACGACATCAAGGCCATGGCCGGGCCGGTCCTGTCGCACCGGCTGATGGTCACCCCCGAGGCCCAGCTCGCCGGCGCCCGACCAGGCGACATCCTCGACGAGGTGCTGCACTCGGTCCCCGTGCCCACCAGCCGCGCCAAGTAGGAACGGGGGCGGGTGCTGCGGCGGCAGGGATGGATGGTCGTCGGCGCAGCGGTGGCGCTGGTGGGCGCGGGACGACTGTTCGGCGTGATCGAACTGTTCGTGGTCGGGATGGCGGCGGCGGCATTGGCCGCGGCCTGCCTCGGTGCCGTCAACCTGGCCCGGATGCGCCTGGCCGTCTCTCGTCACGTCACCCCGGAGCGGGTGTACGCGGGAACGCCCAGCCGCGTCGAGCTCACGATCCGCAACGACGGCGAGCGGCCGACCCGGGTGCTGCGCCTGCAGGAACCGGTGACCGGCACGCGGGGGGCCGACGTCCTCGTCGGCCCCCTCGACCCCGGCGAGTCGAGCCGGGCCGCGTACCGGCTGCCGACCGACCGGCGCGGGATCGTCGAGGTCGGCCCGCTCGAGATCGTCATCACCGACCCCTTCGGGCTGGCGGCGTCGTCGACGGTGGCCGCACCCGTCGTCGAGCTCACCGTGTTCCCTCGGGTCGACGACATCCTCCCGGTGCGCCACACGACCGGCTACGACCCTCATGCCGGCGCCGAGCACCCCAGCGCGCTGGGCCGGGCCGGCGAGGACTTCTACGCTCTGCGCCGCTACGTGGTCGGCGACGACCTGCGCCGGGTCCATTGGCCCTCGACGGCTCGGCGCGACGAGCTGATGGTGCGCCAGGACGAGCTGCCGTGGCAGGGCCGGGTGACGGTGCTCCTGGACGTGCGCCGGTCGGCCCACGACGCCGAGTCGTTGGAACTGGCAGTGTCGGCCACCGCCAGCATCCTGACTGCCAGCTGGAGGCGGCGTGACCTGGTCCGGCTGGTGACCACCGACGCCGTCGACTTCGGCTTCGCCGCCGGCGCCGCCCACGGCGAGGCGATCATGGAGCACCTCGCGCTGGTGGGCGCTGGTGCCTCCGGGAGCCTGGCCGGGGCGATCGAGGCCCTCGCCGTGGGGCCCAACGGCGGGGCACTGGTGGTGGTGACCGCCCGTGCCGCCGACCCCCCCGACACGGCCGTGAACCGCCTTCGGCGCCACTTCGGCTCGCTCACCATGGTGTGCTTCGACCGCTCCTCGAAACGGGCCGAGGCGCCGGTCCGTGGACCTGCCGGTCGGGGCGAGGACCTGGTCCTCGTCCACCGGGACACCGCTTTCAAGGACGCCTGGAACGACGCCATGCACGGCCGGTTGTCGGGGCCGTTCGCCGCCGCCACCGTCGGGCCCGACTCCCCCCACGCCGTCGTCGAGGGCCCGTGAACCCGACCCCCGCGCCGCGCTCACGCTCGCTGTTGCCGCTCACCGAGGTCGCGCTCGTCACCGTGTCCCTGGTGGCGGCAGCCACGTTCTGGCGGGTCTTCTCCGACGGTTCGTTCCTGCCCCGGTTGGCGCTGTTCGCGCTGTCCAGCCACGCCGTGGCCGTCGTGGCCCGCCGCCGGGCCTGGAGCCTGGCCCGGGCCGGGGCGGTGAGCCTCGCCGCCCTGGTCGTGGTGGTCACCGTCGCCCTGTACTGGCACACGACCAAGCTGGGCCTGCCGACCGGCGAGACAGCCCGGTCGTTGCGGACCGACCTCGGTCAGATGTGGGCCCAGTTCCAGCAGGTCGAGGCGCCCACACCGGTGACGGCCCCCTTCCTGCTCGTGGCCGGACTGGCCCTGTGGTGGTCGGCGTTCGTAGCCGACTGGGCGGCCTTCCGGCTGTGGGTACCGATCGAGGCGGTGGTGCCGACCGGCACAGTGTTCGTGTTCGCCTCTCTCTTCGCCGGCCCCCGGGCGCGTGTCGCCGCCGCTGCCCTCTACGTGGCATCGGTGTTGGCCTTCGTCCTGCTGCACCGCGTCACCCGCCAGCAGGCGTCGGGAGCCTGGGTCACCGACGACACCCGCCGAGGCACCCGATCGCTGCTCCGTATCGGCGGCGTCCTGGTGGTCGCCACCATCGTGGCTGGTGTGCTGGTCGGCCCCAACCTGCCCCAGGCCACGGCCAAGGCCCTGGTGGGGTGGCGAGACGCCGACGGTGAGGACGGCTCCCGCACCACCGTCAGCCCCCTGGTCCAGATCAAGGGCCGGCTCGTCGACCAGACCAGCCAGGAGCTCTTCACGGTCGTCAGCAACGAACGGGCCTACTGGCGCTTGACCGCCCTCGACGTCTTCGACGGCGACATCTGGTCCTCCAACGGCGAGTACGAGAAGGCCAAGGACAGCCTCCCCCACCAGGGCCCTCCGGCCGAGACGCCAACCGCCGCGGCCATGCAGGCGTTCGACATCCGCGGCCTCGACACGCTCTGGGCGCCGGCCGCGTTCCAGCCGACGGCGCTCGACAGCCAGGGCGCCGACATCCGCTTCGAGCCCGACTCGTCCACCCTCATCGTCGGGACCAGCCTGTCCACCTCGGACGGGCTGCGCTACTCGGTCACCTCCGAGCTGGCCCGCTTCGACCAGGCCGCCCTGCGCTCGGCCACCGGGACGGTCCCCGACGAGGTCCGCCAGCGCGACACCGGCCTCCCGGTCGGGTTCAGCCCGGCCGTCGGCGACCTGGCCCGCTCCGTCACCGCCTCCAGCGACGGCACCTACGACAAGGCCTTGGCCCTGCAGGCCTACTTCCGGGACAACTTCGTCTACAGCCTTCAGGTGCCGGCAGGCCACAGCGGCTCGGCCATCGACACCTTCCTGTTCGAGACCCGGGCCGGGTACTGCGAGCAGTTCGCCGGCACCTTCGCGGCCATGGCCCGCACCCTGGGCCTGCCGGCGCGGGTGGCGGTCGGGTTCACACCGGGCGAGTCCTCGGCCCAGCAACCGGGCCTGTTCCGGGTGCGGGGGGAGCACGCCCACGCGTGGCCGGAGGTCTACGTGGCCGGCGCCGGCTGGGTCGCCTTCGAGCCCACACCGGGCCGAGGCATCCCCAACGCCGAGCAGTACACCGGAGTCCCCGAGCAGCAGTCGACCGGTGGTGGTGCCGGCGCCACCACCAGCACCCCTGCCACCACCCCCTCGAGCGCAGTCGGCGGCGACCCCGCCGCCCCCCGGCCGACCGCCCGACCGGCCGTCGAGGGTACCGACCCGGGGACCGCCGCCGACGACGGCGGCGGGGTGCTCTCGGGCGCCACCGTCGGCCTCGGCGCCGTGCTGGCCCTCGTCGCCACCTACGTAGGCGGCGTCCTGGTCGCCCGGCGGCGGCGTCGGCTACGGCGCCGGGCGCAGGCCGAGACCCCCGAGGACCAGGTGCTCGCGGCGTGGGCCGAGAGCATGGACGACGTGGGGGTCCTGGGTCTGCGGCCCCGCCCGGCCGAGACCGCGGCCGAGTTCTCGGGGCGCAGCGTCGCCTACCTGGGCGAAGCGCTCCTCGACGACCTGGTGCCGGCGGTGGACGCCGCCGACTACTCCGGGGGCGGCCTGTCCCGCGAAGATGCCGGCGCCGCCTGGGCGGTACGCAACTCCGTCGGCGCGGCGGTGTCGCGGCTGGCTTCGAGCCGTCAGAAGCTCGCCGCCGCCCTCGACCCCCGCCGTCCGGAGCGGCGCTGGCCGCTGCGCCTCGGCCGGGGCGCCCGGTCCCGCTCCACCGAACCGATCGAGATCCTCGACCTCCCCTGAGCCGCCGGCATTTTCAGCTCTCGGGCGAGACCGAGGACGGTCCTCAGCACCTCGGACCTCGCAACACCCCTTGCACCGACGCCGGGCGACGGTACGCGACCCCTGCAAGAACGTCTCTTGGGCGGCACACCGCAGAGCCGGGACCACAGGAGGCTCGAGCCTCGGGAACCCCGTCCGGCAGTCCGCGCGCCGCTGTCGTCGAGGCGCCTCGGGCGGCAGGGCCCTCAGCCCGGACGGGGGCCGTCGACCATCCAGGCGCCGCTGGAGTCCCTGGTCAGCTGGAGGCTGAAGGTGCTGCTGCGCCCGTCGAGGTCGAGGGGGACGACGACGGTGCCACCGTCGGCCGCGGGCGGTCCGACGATCCGCACCGACTCGAAGCCACCCCAGTAGGCCTCGAACGACTCCAGGCTCTGCGCGGCGCGGAACCCGGGGGTGAACATGGCGTACGCAGCGTCGAAGTCACGGCGGCCGATGGCCTCGAAGTAGGCCAGGGCGGCCCGGTCTTGGCCACCGGCCGCCGGCGGTGCCGTCGCCACCGTCGTGGTCGTCGCCGGAGGCTCGGTGGTGGTCGAGCCGGGCTGGTCACCGTCGGTCTCCGTCGGCGTAGAGCCGGTCGGGACGGGACTCGGAAAGGCGCGATCGCCGTCACCCCCGCGGTTGGCGGTGAGGGCGAAGGCCAGGCCTCCCAACGTGAGCAGGATCAGCGCCACGACCACGGCGATAGCCGCGTTCTGGGTGCGTTCCTGACGACGACGCGCTCCCCGGGGCGAGCGCACCTCGCCCGGTCGGGGCCGGGCCGGCAGCGGTGGCGGGACCACCGCCGGTGCCGGTGCCGGTGTGATTGGGAGAGGACGGGGCTGGACAGGGGCCGGTGCTGCCACCGGGAACACCGACGTGCGCGAATCCTGGGTACGCCAGCCCCCGCCGACCGGCAGGTCCACCGGAGCCGTTCGCGGGCCGGCCGCCAGCTCGGGACCGGCCGTCTCGAGCAGCCGTTTGAAGTCGTCGGCGCTGGCGATGCGGTCGGCGGGGTCCTTGGCCATCGCCCGCTCCAGCACCGACGCCAACGCCTCGGGCACGCCCCGTTGGCGCAGGTCGGTGGGCGGCTGGGTCATGGCCCGGGCCACGAGCGACAGCAGCGTGTCATCCTCACGGGAAGGGAAGGGCGGGGCGCCGGTGAGGCAGGCGTGCAAGGTGGCACCGAGCCCGTAGACGTCGCTCTGCTCGGTGGCCCGCGCCCCCGACAGCACCTCGGGCGGCGCGTAGGGAATGGTGGCGTGCACCTGGCCGGTGGCGGTGGCCGTGGAATCGAGCAGCCGGGCGATGCCGAAGTCGGTGAGCTGGGGCTCTCCGTAGGGGGAGATCAGGATGTTGTCGGGCTTCAGGTCCCGGTGCAGGACGCCCGCCGCGTGGGCACTGGACAACGCTCCCGCCAGCTTGGCTCCCAGTTCGGCCGTCTCGGCCGGCGCCAACGGGCCTTCTGACTGCAACCGGTCCCGTAGGGAACCGCCGGGCACGTAGGGGAGCACGAGATAGGGCGAACCATCGCCGGTCACGCCGCCGGCGTACACGGCGACGATGTTCGGGTGGTTGGAGAGCCGTCCCATGGCCGTGACCTCCCGGCGCCACCGCTCGAGGTCGGCCTCGGGCGTACCCCGAGACGAGACGACCTTGACCGCTACGTCCCGGCCGAGCGCCGGTTGCCGTCCCCGGTAGACGACGCTGAAGCCGCCACGGCCGATCTCGACGAGGTCTTCGACGCCGTCCACGAGAGCCGCCATCCCGGGCCCGTCAGCGCGCTCCACCCGTCAGGACTACCCGAGGCTGCACCGCCGCACACGATCGGCGGTGCGCTCGACGGGCAGCCGCTACTGGCCTTCCCGCTTGAACTTCTCGCGGAAACGTTCCGTGCTCTTGCCGAGGGCGTCGCGCAGCCCGGCGGCCTTGACCGAGGAGGTCACTTGCTGGAAGCCAGCACGGCCCAGCTTGCGCACGCAGCGCTCGGCCCACAGGGCTGCGCCCAGCATGACCAGGAAGCCGACGAAGGCGACGACGTAGCCGAAGGCGACGAGGGAGTAGACGAGCAGGACGATGCCCGAGACGAAGAGCAGGGTCGCCCACTTGAGGCTGCGGAAATAGTGCCGGTAGAGCGACGTCGAGCCAACCGTGCGCGCGAGATCGGGGTCGGTCTCGTAGAACTGCTGTTCGATCTCGTGGAGGATCCGCTGTTCGTCCTCGGAAAGCGGCACTGACCTACCCCCGATCACCAGTTGTGGTGAAACCTTCGGCCCAAAGTCTCGCACAGGGTCCTAGGTTCGACAACGCGCCGCGACGTCGGATTCGGGCGTCCCGTGGGGCTGCGCCCACCCTACGGACGCCGGTGCTCACGCCGTCGGGCCCCATGTTCCCCGGCCTCGGCCCGGCGGGCCCTGGGTGACGGCCGCGTCGCCGAAGCGGCGCCGGATCGTGTCCACCGCGGCCGACACCTCGTGCCAATCGGCCCCGCCGGCCTCGTCGAAGGACAGTTGGCGGGCAGCGTGGTCGACCAGGCCGCTCACCGAGACCCCGAGGAGCCGGACGCCCGACGAAGGATCGACGGTTTCGAGCAGGGCCTTGGCCGCCCGCGCCACGGCCGGGGCGGTGTCGACGGCCGCGGGCAACGTCGCCGACCGCGTGATGGTACGGAAGTCCCCGAAGCGCACCTTGACGGTCACGGTCCGTCCCCTGAGGGCGTGGCGGCGCAACCGGCTGGCCACCCTGTCGGACATCCGCGCCACCTCGCCGGCAAGGTCCTCGGGCCGGTGGAGGTCGGCCGGGAACGTCTCCTCGTGACCGATCGACTTGGGCTGCTGGTCGACCACGACGGCACGGTCGTCGATGCCCTGCGCCAGGCGCCACAGGTGCCCTCCGTTCGCTCGGCCCAGGGTACGGGCGGCCTCGGCCTCGGTCCGGGCGGCAAGGTCGGCCACCGTGCGGACCCCGACGGCGCGCAGCCGCTCGAGGGTCCTCGGGCCCACCCCCCACAGTGCCTCCACCGGCAGCGGGTGCAGGAAGGCCAGTTCCTCACCGGGCCCGACCACCTTGACGCCGAGACCGGGCCGGGGGCCGGACCTTCCGGGGCGGGGCTTGGCTGCCTCCGAGGCCAGCTTGGCCAGGAACTTGTTGGGGGCCACGCCCACCGAACAGGCGAGCCCGACCTCCGAACGCACCGCAGCGCGAACGGCGGCGGCGATGTCGGCGCCGTCACCGTGCAGGCGGCGCGCACCGCTGACGTCGAGGAAGGCCTCGTCCAGCGACAACGGCTCGACCAGCGGCGTGAAGCGGCGCAGGCGGTCCATCACCCGTCGGCTCACGCCCCCGTAGTGGGCCAGGTCCGGCGAAAGGAACACCGCCGCGGGGCACAGCCGTCGGGCCCGGGCCGAGGACATGGCCGAGTGGATGCCGTAGTACCGGGCCTCGTAGCTGGCGGCGGCGACCACGCCCCGCGGGCCGGCGCCGCCCACCACCACCGGACGGCCCTTCAGCTCGGGATGCCGCAGGAGCTCCACCGACGCGTAGAACGCGTCCATGTCGACGTGGAGGATCGTGCGGGTGACGGCTCCGTCCACCGCCACAGTCTCGCCCCGGCGGCGGCGCTCGTGGCGGAGGGCCTGCTGGGGCCTCCCGACCGTCGAGCCCTATCATCGGCCGGCCATGGCCGAGGGGGACACGCAGGAGCCAGACCGCCGGCCGGCGCTCGAGCCGGGCCTCGCCGAGCGAACCACGACGGACCTCGAGGCCGGGCCAGCTGAGTCCGGGCCGGCTGTGGCCTCGGCTCTTCCCTCCCGCCGCGCTCGGGCCCTCGCCTTCACCGCCATCCTCGTCGGCGGCGCCTGCGGCGGGCTGATCGGCTTCGCCATCGCCGACCTCCAATGCGTCGGCTCATGCTCGTCGGCGCGCGGGTTCGCCGGACTTGTCGGTGCAGTGGCCGGCGCCGTCGGCGTCGCCGTCGTCGCCGTGCTGGCGCTGCGGGCGATGGGCGAATGGAAGACCATCCAGGCCGGCGGCCGGCGGCGGCGCTAGCGGCGCTCCTCCCGGCGGCGGCGAGGATTCGGGCGCCGGCTGGTTACGGGCCCCGACAGCGCAGCGACAATGTCGGGGCGGCGCCCCTCGGTGCCCCGCCAGCCCAGGTACTGCCCAACTTCGCAAGGACGAACCCCCTGGTACCTCGAACACCACGACCACCGAGGCGTCATGGTCAGCCGACCAGGCGGACGGCACGGAAGCCCTCGGCGTAGCGGATGCCGGCCACGCCGCTGGCCTGGCCGGCTTCGAGGGCGCGGGCCGCCACTACGTCGCCGACCAGCTCGACGCCTTCCCCCAGTTGGCTGACGTGGCACCGCAGGGCCGCCACCTTGGTGTCGAGCGATCGGCCGATATCGACCCACGTGTCGGGGGCGAGGGTGCCCGACAGCAGCGTCGTGGGCACCTGGTGAGCGAGGCCGGCGTCGGGGAAGTACAGGGGGCTGGCGGCCATGGCGGCCACGGCGTCGAGCACAGCCCACCCCAGGGCCCGATGGTCGTGGTGGTTGACGTAGCCTTCGAAGAACACGGCCGTCGGGTCCGGCGCCACCACCACGTCGGGCCGCAGCCGCCGGACGGCCGCCACCAGGGTGCGCCGCAGCTCGTCGGTGTTCTCGACCTCACCGTCGGGGATCCCCAGCAGCTCGATCGACCTGAGCCCGACGACGGCGGCCGCCGCCCGGGCCTCCCCGGCTCTCACCGTCGCCAACTCGGCCGGGTCGGTGCCGGCGTCGAACGAGCCCTTCTCGCCGGCGTTGGCGATCACCAGGTGGCACGCCGTACCCGCTTTCACCCACCGGGCCAGGGCGCCCCCGCAGGACACCTCGGGGTCGTCGGGGTGGGCGTACACCGCCAGCACGACCGCCGGGACCTCGGCGAACAAGGACACTCCGACTACCCGGGCGCCGACGCCAGCGCCGCGCACGCCACCTCGATGCCGGCGTCGTCCACGTCGAGGTGGGTCACCAGCCGGACCACCCCGGGGGCGACCGTGGCCGCCAGCACGCCGCAACCCCGTAGGTGCTCGATCACCAGGCCGGGATCGGGGGGCCGGAAGACCACGCAGTTGGTGACGAAACGGCCGGCGCCGCCGCCGGCGGGATCGGGCCAGCGCTCGGCCACCACCGCCGCCAGCCGGGCGGCACGGGCGTGGTCGTCGGCCAGGCGCTCCACGTGGTCCTCGAGGGCCACCAGGCCGGCGGCGGCGAGGATGCCGACCTGGCGCATCCCGCCCCCCAGGCGCTGACGCTCGGCCCGGGCGGCGGCGACGAGATCGGTGTCGCCGGCGAGCATCGAACCGACCGGCGCACCCAACCCCTTGGACAGGCAGCACATCACGGTGGTGGCGGACGCCGTCCAGGCCGTCGCCGCCAGGCCGCAGGCCACGGCCGCGTTGAACAACCGGGCGCCGTCGAGGTGCACCGGCACCCCGCACGCCGCCACCGCAGCCAGCTGGGCCGGCGCCACGCACGTGCCCCCGGAGAGCATGTGGGTGTTCTCGACGCACACCGCGCTCACCGGCAACCAGTGGTGGGCCGAAGCGCCGACGGCGTGGCGCACCGCCTCCACCGGCACCGTCCCCTCGTCGTCGTCCACCGGTTGGAGCTGGGCCCAACCGTTGACGCCGAAGGCACCGCCCTCGTAGATGACCACGTGGGCGCCACGGCCGGCCACCACCGCGGTGCCAGGACGGCCCAGCAGCCGCAGCGCGATCTGGTTGCCCATCGTCCCCGACGGGACGAACAGCGCGGCGTCCTTGCCCACCCGTTCGGCGAAGGTCCCCTCCAGGCGCTTCACGGTGGGGTCCTCGCCCCAGCCGTCGTCGCCCACCTCGGCATCGGCCATCGCCCGGCGCATCCGGGCCGTGGGCCGGGTCACGGTGTCGCTGCGGAGGTCGACCATCCAGCCCGAATCTAGGGCCGCCCCTCCGCTCCGACCACGCCCGTCCCCCCGCCGTCGTCCGCCGCCGCGTGCCCAGGCCAGGCTCGATCGCCCTCACGGCCAGCCGCCGGCGCGCGTCACCAGCATCAGCGCGTCCGGCCGCGCCCGGTCTCGTAGTTTCTCGACGTGCCCGACCTGCTCGACGAGCTCCTCGAACTGGCCACCACGCTCGCGGCGCGGGCCACTGACATGCAGCTCGAAGGGCTGCGTCAGGGGAAGCTGGCCGTCGCCACCAAGTCGTCGTCCACCGACATGGTCACCGAGGTCGACCGGGCCACCGAGCAACTTATCGTCGAGGGGCTCCAGCAGACCCGTCCCGACGACGCCATCGTCGGCGAGGAGGGGGCCGATCGGCCCGGCACCAGCGGCGTGCGATGGCTGATCGACCCCATCGACGGCACCACCAACTACGTGTACGGCCACGCCGGGTTCGCGGTGTCGATCGGCGCTGACGTCGACGGCGTCGCCTCGGTGGGCGTGGTCCACGATCCCCTCCACGGCGACCTCTTCCGGGCCATCCGGGGCCGCGGCGCCACCCGCAACGGGCGCCCGGTCCAGGTCAACGACGTACACCGCCTGTCGACCTCGCTGGTCGCCACCGGGTTCGCCTACGACCCCGAGCGGCGCCGGCGCCAAGCCGCCCTGTTGAGCCGGGTCATCCCGCTGGTGCGCGACGTGCGCCGGATGGGAGCGGCGTCGGTCGACCTCTGTTCGGTCGCCTGCGGCCGTGTCGACGCCTACTACGAGCACGGCCTCGGGCCGTGGGACCTGGCCGCCGGCGCCCTGATCGCCTCCGAGGCCGGCGCCAGGGTCGGCGATCTCGCCGGCGGGCCGGTCGACGGGACGTTCGTCCTGGCCGCCCCGCCCGGACTTTTCGAGCCGCTCCGAGACCTCCTGGCCCAGATGGGCGCCGGCCAGGTGTAACAGGATCGAAACCGCTCCGAGGTGGCGCCGGCGGTGGTTGCTGGGCCAGTCTGAACTGATGGTCCGTTCCGCCACGGGGGGTGGGCTCGATGCCCAGCCCCCGACCAATGGCCGGGCGGCGGACGACACCGAGGCCGGGACGGTCACGCTGACGGTGGGCGGCATCCTCGACGGGCCCGCAGGGATCGAGCTGCTCGACACGCTGCGAGCCGCCCTCGACCGGTGCCCGGTCCGGGTCGACGTCGACCTCGGCGCCCTGGCCCGTTACACCGAGGCCGGCGTGGCCGCGTTGGCGTCGTGCCGCACGATGGGATCGCGGCTCCCCGACGGCCTCCACTACCGCACCGAGGGCGGGGCCGGCCAGGAGGCGCTCCTGGCGGCGTTCAGCACCGAAGGCGAGATCGAGCCCGAGGCCGCCGAGTAGTGCAGCCGGGTGGCCGCACGGTGCGGCTCTGGCCGGTGCCGCACCCATTGCGGCGCATTTCCAACGCGCTGCGGTCGTTTTGCGGCACGATGGCGGGGTGGGAACGCGCATCCTGACCGTCGAAGACGACGAGCGCATCCGTACCGCGGTCAAGATGGCCCTGGAGGACGAGGGCTGGGTCGTGGAAGAGGCGGACACCGGCGAGCTGGCCCTCGATGCCTTTCACCGTCACCCTGCCGATGTGGTGTTGATCGACATCATGCTGCCCGGGATCGACGGGTTCGAGGTGTGCCGATCGTTGCGCCGGACCAGCGACGTGCCCATCGTCATGGTCACGGCCCGGGCCGACACCCATGACGTCGTGGCCCGCCGCGGGGCCGGCGCCCCCGCCAACCAGACCAAGCCGGTCGCGCCCCAGGAGCGCACGGCCCCGATACGGGC
>JBQTIQ010000064.1:0-79338 GCA_052387955.1 Acidimicrobiia bacterium
TGGGAAGCCAAGCGCTCGAGGCGCCGGCAAACGAGGCGACCTTCCCCACCAGGCATCGTCCCCGCCCGCCAACGACGCCGTCAACCGACGAACCGCTTGACAACCAATCCCGCAAAGGAGATCAGCCCACGGTGCTGACGGTGAAGCCGGCGGGGGCCGTCAGCCAGAAGCCGGTGACCTGTCGGAACCGACCGTCGGCGGTGACACGGCCGACGCTGCGCCCGGTGGCGATCACCGCGCCGTTGGCCTCGACTTCCCAGTCCCAGGTGGCCAAGTCACCGCAGAGGGCAGGAGCCCCGGTCCGGCGTACGACCCCGGGCCGGAACTGGCGCACGGCGCCGGCCCAGGCCGCGACGTCGGAGATCCCGGCCAATGCCGCCATCGGCTCGTCGACGACGACGTCGGAGGTGACGACGGCGGCCAGGCCGTCGGCGCCCGATCCGGACCAGCAGGCATGCCAGGCATCGACGAGGGCCGCCAGCCCCGGGGCCAGGACGGCGCCGGCGACCGCCGCTCGGAACAACCCCAGCTGATAGCGCCAGCCAGCGACGTGCTGATTGGCGGCGTCCTCGTCGGCCAACCGGTGCACCAACCGCACGGTGGTCCCCTCCTCGGTAGCGGTGAGGGTCAGGAATACCGTCGAACCGTCGACCGGGACCGGCGTCGGGTCACGGTCGAATCCCCACGTGAACGAGATGGCCTGGCCGGGGTCGACGGCTATGACGGTTCCCTCGGCGGTCTGGCCATTGGGGTAGGCGATGGCCATGGCCCCGCCCGGCCGGGCGTCGATCGTCGAACCCGGGCCCCACCAGGCAGCCCAGCCGTCGTCGGTGGCCAGGAAGCGCCACACCACATCGGCCGGCGCCGGGACCCACACCTCGCGGACGACGGTCTGGGGAAGGTCCTCGTTCACCGCCGTGCCCTTGGAGTGGTGGCGTCCGAGGTCGTCGCGTCGGCGGCCATCGCCGAGAGGCGGTCGAGGCCGGCGCCCCACATTGCGTCGATGCCGGCCGCCAGTTGCCGAAGTCGCTCGGGCTCCGAGCGGTAGAACCGCTGGCGCCCGTCGGGGCGCACCGTGACGAGACCGGCCTCCCGTAGCCGAGCCAGGTGTTGGCTCACAGCCCCCATGGTCACCTCGGGCATGGTCTCGTGCAGCTCGGTGACGCTGCGCTCGGCGCCGGCGCACAGATGGAGGAGACGGCGCCGGCGGGGCTCGGCCAGGACCGTGAGGACGTCCACCCGTATACATTAGCCTTCACTAAAGCATTTCCGGCAAGCTCCGCCGGAACGGATCAGACTGAGAGCGTGCAGACCAGTCACCTCGAGCCGATGCCGGATGAGTGGGAGCGGGCCTTGGCGGTTGTGGCCCACCCCGACGACCTCGAGTACGGGGCCTCGGGCGCCATCGCCGCCTGGGTCGACGCCGGCAAGTCCGTCGTCTACCTCCTTGTCACCCGAGGTGAGGCCGGCATCGACGGCATCGAACCGGAGCGTTGCGGTCCTCTCCGGGAACAGGAGCAGATCGCGGCGGCAGCGGCGGTCGGGGTGGACGTCGTCGAGTTCCTCGACCACGCCGACGGCCAGGTGGCGTACGGCACCGACCTACGTCGAGACATCGCCGCCGCCATCCGACGGCACCGGCCCGAGCTGGTGGTGACGATCAACCACCACGACAACTGGGCCACCGGTGGTTGGAACATGGCCGACCACCGTCACGTCGGCCGGGCCACCCTCGACGCCGTGCTCGACGCCGGCAACCGGTGGATCCACCCCGAACTGGCCGGCGCGGGGCTCGAGCCGTGGGGAGGCGTGCGCTGGGTGGCGGTGGCCGGGTCGCCGTCGGCGACCCATGCCGTCGAGATCGGCGCCACGCTCGACCGGGCGATCGCGTCGCTCGAAGCCCACGCCGAGTACCTCCACGGACTGGGCGACGCGGTCATGGCCGATGCCCGTCGGTTCCTCACGAAGTTGGCCGACGACAACGCGCCCCGTTTCGGCGGCCGACCGTCGACATCCTTCGAGCTGATCGGGCTCTGAACGAGCCCTAGCGCATGCTGGGTCGCGTCGACCTGGGCTGATGTCCCGGCGCCGCCCGTCCTCGGACGCTCAGGCGGCTACGCCGTGGCCGGCCGAAACCACCGGGGCCGGGGGAGCGGCGCTCTCGACCGGCGCCGCGGAGGCAACCATGTCGCCTGCCCGCCGTAGGCCGGTGGCGAACGCCACGCTGCCTTCGGGCTCCATCCGGTCGAGGTAAACCGGCACCCGGTCGTCGTGTTGGTGCCGCTGAAGCCTGCTCATGGTCGCTCCTTCGCCTACAGGTCCAGGATCGGCCCTCCCGGCACCACTGCCAAGGCACACGGCGAACCCGACGCCAAGGTGCAACACAGCCGCGGACGAACCGTCGCATTACTCGGCGTTCGCCGGCCACACCGGCCGAGCCGGGACCCACCTCCGCTGGCGCGCTCCGGTACTCGCATCGTGCGACCGATGGCACGGCGCCGGCGACGGGTCGAGCGGCCCGGTAGAGACGTCCGCGGCGCCCTCTTCGAGACCTCGCCGTGCGACGCCTACGCCGTGGCCGCGTAGACCGCCCGGGCGAGGTCGGCCAGGGCGCCGAAAGCGACCGCTTCGGCCGGGCCGGGCCGATCGGCGTCGCAGCACGGCGGCGCCCACGGCCCGCTGAGGGCGACCAACAACACGTCGCCCGTGGGGGTCGAGAAGATCCCGGCGTCGTGGGCCCATCCGACGCGGTCGCCGGTCTTGTGGGCGAGCGGAGTGCCCGCGGGCAGACCGAGCGGGAACCGGTCCCGCACCGCCTGTTCGGCCAACAACCCGTAGAGTTCGGCGCTGGCCGCCTCGCCGCCGGGACCGAACAAGGAGCCGTCGCGGGCGGTCCGCAGGAACAGGGCCACGTCGGCCGCAGTGGTCCGCTGAGGACTGGCCAGCGACGTCGACGAGAAGCCGAACGCGTGCAGCCCGGCATCCTGGTCACCCCGGCCGACCATGCCGAGACCGGCGACGCCGCAGGCGTTGTCGGACAGGACGACCATGTCGCGGATGCAGGCTCCGACCGTGCGGCCCTCTTCCTCGCCCATCGGTTCCGTCCGGGCCAGCTCGCCGGCGTGGACCCGCCGCAGGAGCTCGCGGGCGACGAAGAGCTTGTACAGGCTGGCGCTCAGGACCTGACGGTCGGCCAGATGGTAGGCGCCCGTGCCGGCGACGAGGTCGACCGCGACCACGCTGAACGGCACCGCCTGGGCCGCCACGAAATCCTGCACCGCCCGCTCCAGCGGCCCGCCACTCGGCGCGCTCGCCGCTACATCGGCGCCGGGGTCGGCCGCGGGCTCGTCCGGTGCGGTGGCTGTCGGCGCCGGCACGAGGGGCCCCGCCCCTCCGGCGACGCTCGGCGGTGGCGCCGAGAACGGCGCCGCAGGGCCCGGACCGTCCGGCCCGGGCCCGCTCGACGCCGCTCCTGGCCCTGCTGGGGCCCGATCGCCGCCATCGCCACAGCTCGCCACGAGGAGCGACAGCGGGATCATGGCGGCAACGGCGAGTGCCACGCGAGCGATCGGAGACGGCCCAACCACCATGACACCGTAGAGATCGCCGGTACCGAGGAGGGGGACAGGTGACGTGCGGCGGCGTCGATGGTCGTGTGAGCATGCTCAGAGCGGGTATCAAGGTCCGACGGCTAGTGCCAGGCCCGCGACACGGACACGGCGAGGGCGATGGAAGACGAGGAACTACAGAAACGGTTCGAGGAGTACCGGCGCACCGGGGAGCGCGTCGTCCGCAACGACCTGGTCGAGGAGTACCGCTGGGTGGCAGCCCACTGCGCCCGCCGCTTCTCCCACCGCAGCGAGCCGATGGACGACCTGCTGCAGGTCGCCATGCTCGGTGTCCTCAAGGCCGTGGACCGCTTCGACCCCGGCTACGGCGTGCGTTTCCCCACGTTCGCCATCCCGACGGTGATGGGCGAGCTCCGCCGTCACTTCCGGGACAAGACGTGGTCCGTGCACGTCCCCCGGCGGATGAAGGATGCCTACCTCGACGTATCGGCGGCTTCCGAGCAGCTCGGCCACGACCTCGGCCGGCCCCCGAGCACCGCGGAGCTGGCCGACTACCTGGACACTTCCCCCGATGAGGTCCGCGAGGCGGTCGAGATCGGCGCCGCCTACCGGGCCGGGCCGCTGGCCCTGCCCACGGACGGTCGCGACGACAACCGCACCGAGCGCGACGTTGCCGCCATCGGCGACAGCGACCACGACCTCACCTTGACCGACGTGCGGGTCAGTGTCCGCGAGGCCGTGGCCCAACTCCCTGACCGGGAGCGCAGCGTGGTCTATCTCCGGTTCTACGAGGGGCTCACGCAGTCCGAGATCGCCGAGCGGGTGGGGTGCAGCCAGGTGCACGTGTCGCGGGTGCTGCGGGCGACGCTCGAACGCCTCGGTGACGGTCTCGGCGAAGCGGGCGAGCGTCGGCCGTGCCGGGCACCACGCAGCCGCCCGGTCAGGCTGCCGGCGTCGGCGCCCCGCGCCTGACGCCCCTTCAGGGCACCTCCACCGATTCGACACCGGCGAGAGCGGCGATGCGTTCGGCCGCCTTCCCGAGCTCCTTGTCCGTACCCCGGACCACGACCCGGACCTCGACGCCGGTGTCGTTGACCGAGACCGAGCGCAGGTCGAGGGCGTCGTCGGCGGCGACGACCTCGAGGAGGGCTCCGAGACGGTCGGTCCCGCCCAGCTCGACCCGCAACTGCGTGCGGCCCCGGGCCCGCTTGCGGATCACCGCTCGTACCGGGCGCAGGGCCACCAACGACGCGAACAGCAGGGCCGCGGCCACCGCCGCGATCCCGACGTTGCCGACCCCGACGGCCAGCCCGATGGCGGCTACCACCCACAGGCTGGCGGCGGTGGTGAGGTTGTGGACGTTGCCGCCCTGGCGGAAGATCACACCGGCGCCGAGGAAGCCGATCCCGACCACGACCTGTGACGCCACCCGGGTGACGTCCACCTGGATGTTGGTGAGGTCCCGGCGGGCGACGAACTCGTCGAAGCCGACGGTCGACACCACGCCGAAGAGGGCGGCGCCGAGGCAGACGCTGATGTGGGTCCGGAGGCCGGCGGGCTGGTCGGTCGCCTCCCGCTCGATGCCGATCAGCGCCCCCAGCAGCACCGCCGCCACCAGGCGCCAGGCGGTGCCGTGCAGTTCGTATTCGATCACCCAGCACCGCTACCCGTAGCCGGCGTCCGGGCAACCGCCTGATGTCCATGCCGACGGGTTGCGCCCATGGCGCCGGGCGAAGGCCCTCACGCCGTCACCGGGAGCGCTCCTGCCGCCCACGCCAGGTCGGCCACTTGGGTATTCCCGTCTGCTAGACCGGGACCGATGCGCGCCGTCGTGTTGTTCGCGAGCCTCGTCGGGCGCACGGAGGCGTTGGCCGAACGCATCGGCGGCGCGCTCGAGGCCGCCGGTGTCGACGTCTCGGTCTACCCCATCGCTGATTTCGATTTCCGGGCCCTCGCCGACGCCGACGTCGTCTTCCTGGGAACCTGGACGGACGGCTTCGTGTTCTTCGCCCAACGTCCGGGCGGGGCCCGACGGATCTGGAAGCTCCCGGAGCTGACCCAGACGCCGGTGGCCCTGTTCTGCACCTACACCACCAAGCCAGGCAAGGTCCTCGCCAAGCTCGCCCGCATCATGGCGACGAAGGGCTCCAAGGTGGTCACGACCATGTCCTTCAACCGTCGGCGGGTCCACCTCGGGGTCCCGGAGTTCGTGAAGGCAACCCTCGACGCCGTGCCTCGGCCGCCGCCGGACCACGTCCCGCCGGCGATCGCCGCCGCCGATAGCGAGTAGGGCTCGGCACCCGCCCCGGTCAGCGGGCAGGCCCGCAGTCCCGCTGCACCCGGTAGAGGCGGTAGCGGTCCTCGCCGTCGTTGGCCAGGCGCTCGATCCGCACCCCGGACCGGCAACCGGGTACCGAGGCGCTCATGGCGTCGAGCAGCGCCCGCTCGTTGGTGCCGAACCTCTGGTACCGGTCCTCGGACACCACGAAGTCGACCGCGCGCCCGGTCAGGAAACGGGCGTAGGCCTGTTCGTCGCGAAAGCCGCGCCGGTGCATGCTCTCGGGGAAGAACTCCGAATCGAGCCGTCCGCCGGCCCGGACCACGGCGTAGGGGCCGTACTTGCCGTCGGCGGCGCTGAGCACCCGGTAGGTGGCTCCCGGCACGAAGGCGGCCGATTCGGGGATCGCCGCCATCGCCGGGTCGGGCCGCCGCCCCAAGGCCCCCCAGCCCACGCCCATGCTCGAGATCGGGACGGCCACGGCCTGCCCGAGGACGAGGACCAGGGCGACGACGGCCGGCGCCCGCACCGACATCCCCCGCCGCTGGAGGGCCACCAGCCCGAAGGGCACCATGAGCACGAGCGTCCGCAGCCCGACGGTGCTGAACTCGATCCACAGGCTTTCCAGCAGCGGCACCTGGGACGTCACCGGCGAGGCCAGCACCAGCCACGCCGCCGGCAGGGCCGCCACCATCGACACCAGCCACGACCGGACCAGCCGGCCTCGGTCGGACTCGAACGGCAACCGGCTCAGCACCACCAAGGCGGTGAGCGGACCGAGGACGGCCACATGGGTGAACTGGGCCAGGCCGGCCAGCACGACGGCCCACCGGTGGCGGCCCCCCCGCCAGCACCCGATGGCGGCGTAGAGCATGGCCGCCCCCCACACGAAGGGGAGCTGGCCCAGCATGAGGCCCTCCACGAGCGCCGGGTTGACCAGCACCGCGACCGCCCACCAACCCCGGCGGAGTTCGGGCAGGGCCCAGAAGATGGCCGCCACCAGCCCCACGAAGCCGGCGCCGAGGCACAGCGTCACGGCGTACTCCCCGAGCAGGGGCCACAGCGCGACGGCCACCATCCAGGGGACGAAGGCATAGGGAAAGGCCAATGCGTCGCCGCTGGCCAGTACCGGCATCCGATAGGGGAGCCCGTCGCCACCCCAGAGCGAGTCGGCCACGAACCACACGTGCACGTAGTTGGACAGCGTGTCGGTCGAGATCACCTCGCGGTGGCGCATCAGCAGGACCAACAGCACTGCCCAGACGGCCACGACGACCCGCACCGCCCATCGGCCGCTGGGGTCGGTGGCATCGGCCTGGGGGCCGGCCGCCGGCCCGGCCGGGGTCGACGACAGCAGCGTCGCCGACGGGTGCCTCCGGGCACGCCGGCGTGGCCCGCTACCGTCCCCGCCCGATGCCGGTCCTGCCTCGGCTGCGGTCACCCGCGGCACTTCGTTCGGCCGCCGTCGGCGCCGGCTCGGCGTTCCCGGCGGCGCCACTGCTCACCGCCGCCGACAAGGGCTCTCTCACCGCCGTCGTCGTCGCGTCGGTGGCCCTGGCCGTGGTGGTGGCCGTGGCCACCGTCCGGGCCCGGCCCCGGCCGGCGCCGGCGCTGTTCGGAGCGGTCCTGGTGGGCGTCGCCTCGTTGCTGTTGGCCGTCACGCCGCCGGGAGCGATCACCGCGCTGATAGCCGTCGTGCTGGGGGCCGGGGCCGGTCTTGTCATGCCCACGGTCGAGGGTGCCGATCGACGTTTGGCCGTCTTCGCCGCCGCGGTCGT
The DNA here is from genome assembly GCA_052387955.1 of Acidimicrobiia bacterium. GTDB lineage: Bacteria > Actinomycetota > Acidimicrobiia > Acidimicrobiales > JACDCH01 > JBQTIQ01. The sequence continues at coordinate 7,626 of JBQTIQ010000064.1, forward strand.
CGCCGCTTCCGTCGGGGTGCTGACGCTGGCCGGCGGTACCGGCGTCGGCCTGCGCCTCGTGGCCGTGACGGCCGTGGCGGTCGCCGCCGTAGCCGCCGCCGAGGGGCAGCCCGGCCCCAGGGTCCCAGAGGGCCGGCGGCGCCGGCTGCCGGTCACCGGGGTGTCGCTGCTGGCCGCCGGCCTGGTGCTGTGGGTGGCCGGCAACGACCCTGCGGTGGGCTGGTTCGGCCCGGTCGTGAGCCACGGCCCGCGGGAGCGGGCCGAGGTCGCCCTGACCTTCGACGACGGCCCCGATCCTCGCTGGAGCCCGGAGGTAGCACGCCTGCTCGACGAGCGAGGGGTGAAGGCCACCTTCTTCCAGGTCGGCTCGGCCGTCGACGCCCATCCCGACGTGTCCCGGTCGCTGCTTTCGGGAGGTCACCTGCTGGCCAACCACTCCTACCACCACGACTACTGGCGCTGGCTCGATCCTCGTTACCCCGAGCTCGACCGGGCCGGGACGGCGTTCGAACGCAACCTGGGGGTCTGCCCCGCCTTCTTCCGTCCTCCCCACGGCCAGCGCACGCCGTTCATGGTGGCACGCGTCCGTCAGCGGGGCATGAAGGTGGTCACGTGGGACGTGTCGGCGAGGGACTGGTCGGACACCGATCCCCAACGGGTGGCCCAGCGGGTCCTCGATGGCGTCCGTCCAGGCTCGATCGTCCTGCTCCACGACGGCCTCGACGGCGCGGGCGGGGCCGACCGTTCCGTCGTGGTGGGCGCCCTCCCCCTGATCCTCGACGGGCTCGAGGGGCGCGGGCTCCAACCCGTCCGTCTGGACGATCTCCTCGACCGCAGCGGCTACCGGCCGTGCTGACGAGCGGGCGCTCCCGGGTGACGGCACGAGCGACCTCGCCCGGGCGGCGATCGGTGTGGGCGCAGCCCACAGGAAGAAGCGACGGCTACCGACGCCGGGTACCGGCGCGCCAGGTCGCGGTGATGGCCCACAGCCCGGCACCACCGGCCGCGGCGGTCACCGCCAACGGGGGTATCAGGCTCGGCACGTTCGTGCCCGGGGGGCGTCGTCGGGTGACCCGGAGCGCCGCCGCCGGGATAGCGACGAGGTCGATGACGACGTCGACCATCCGTGTCCGTGACCGGTACACCGGCACCGGTACCAGGACGTCGTTGCGGACCCGGTAGCCGAGGCGGCACAGGACCACCGCCAACTCGACGGTCTCGGAGTAGCGGTGGCCGCGGTAGTAGTCGAGGGCGTCGGCGAGGGCGCCGAGCCGCAGGACCCGATAGCCCGATTCGACGTCGTGGAGCCGGGTACCCCCGGCCCAGACCGTGGCCCACGCCGACAGGAGGCCGTTACCGAGCCGCTTGTAGAGCGGGTACGTCGACAGGTCGCGCCGCACGAGCAGCGCGTCCAGGCCGTCGTCGACCGCCCGCCGGTGCAGGTCGTCGAGCACGTCGAGGTCGTGCTGGCCGTCGGCGTCGACGGTGAACACGACGTCGTCGGGAGACAGCTCGCCGGCCGCCAGCCGCCGGCGAAGGTCGCCGAAGGCGAGGTGGTAGGCCGCCGACAGGCCCTGGTTGTCGTCGAAGGACAACATCCGGCAATGGTCATGGCCCGGCAGCCAGGACTCGATCTCGGACCGGGTGGCGTCGGTCGACCCGTCGTCGACCACGACCAACTCGTCCACCCGGGCGCTCAGCTTCTCGAGCACCTCGACGACGGTGGACTCCTCGTTGTACGCCGGCACCACCGCGATGCTGGTCGCGTTGCTGGTCGCGTTGCTGGTCGCGTTCCCCGGCCACGCAGGCCGCTCGTGACCGCGCCTGCGCTGGCGCTCCGGCGCTCGCATCTGCGGCGCCGCGTCAGGGCTCATACCGGCTCCTCGGCGCCGGGTCGGAGCCCATACGGGCTCCTCGGCGCCGGGTCGGAGCCCATACGGGCTCCTCGGCGCCGGGTCGGAGCCCATACGGGCTCCTCGGCCGGCTCGAAGTTCATGCCGGCTCTTCGGCGCCGGCGGGCGCCCGGCCGGCGCTGTCGGCGGCCTGGTCCTCCACCGCGGCGGCCGCCGCCTGGGACTGGTACCAGGCGAAGGTACGAGCCAGGCCCTCGGCGAAGGCGGTTCCCGGCGCCCAGCCGAGCTCGGTCCGGGCGCGTCGGTTCGAGACGGTGCGAGCCTTGAGGTCGCCCGGCCGGGACGGCCCGTACTCGACCCCACCGTCCCCGACCAGGTCGATGACCGACTCCGCGATCTCCCGTATCGACACCGGTACCGCGCCCTCGATGTTGTAGGTCCGGTTGTGGGCGACGTCGCCCAGGGCCAGCACATGGGCCTGGGCCAGGTCCTCGACATAGACGAAGAACCGGTGCTGGCTCCCATCACCGTCGATCCGCAGGGTCTCGCCCAGCATGGCCCGTTTCATGAAGGCGGCCACCACGCAGGTGTCTCGCATCCGAGGGCCGAACGGGATGCCATAGCGCAACACCGTGTAGGGCTGGCCGTAGAGCGTGAGGTAGTCGCGGCAGGCCATCTCGGCCGCCACCTTCGAGGTCACGTAGAGGTGCCGGTCGGTGTTGGGGTCGAACGGGGTGTCCTCGTCGACGGTCTCGCCGGTCGTGGCCGCGTACACCCACACCGTGCTGGCCAGTACCACCCGGCCGGCCTGTGCCCGTCGCACTGCCTCGAGCACCCGCGCCGTCCCGAGCGTGTTCACTTCGACGGCCAGCGACGGGTTGGCGATGACGTCGTTGACGTCGGCGATGGCGGCGAGGTGGAACACGACGTCGGTCCCCTCGACGGCCTGGGTCAGGCCGTCGAGGTCGAGGACGTCGCACGGCACCCATTCGGCGTCGGCGCGGTGCGGGGGCTTGGGGTCGAGCACCCGGACCTCACACCCGGCCGCCAACAGGGCGTCGACGACATGGGAGCCGATGAACCCGCTGCCACCGGTAACCGCCACCGTGGTCACGTTGCTGCCTCCGACTGTGGGTGCCACGGGGTCACCACCATGCCAGCTCCCGGCTGGCGGCGAGGCCATGGTCGCCGACGGTCGGGCGCCGACTTCACGCCCGGGCGAGCGTGTCGCGAACGGCGCCGACCACGATCTCGGCCTGGTCGTCGGTGAGGACGGCCGAGATCGGCAGGCAGACGTGGGTGGCACAGGCGGACTCGGCTCCGGGCAACGGTCCCCGCGACCACGGAGCGAAGACGGGCTGGAGGTGCAGCGGTAGCTCGTACACCTCGCCCGCCAGCCCCACCCCGTGCTCGGCCCGCAACCGGGCCTTGAACGCGGCCCGGTCCGTGCCTTCGGGGAGGAAGGCGACGTACTTGTAGTAGTTGCATTCGGCGTCGGCCGGCATCTTCAGCGGCCGTGCCGATGTGCCCGCCAACCCGTCGTCGTAGCGCTTGGCGACGCTACGACGATGGGCGATGAACTCGTCGAGGCGCCCGAGCTGGGAGAGGGCGATGGCGGCGTGGGGCTCGCTCATCCGCCAGTTGTAACCGAGGTGGGTGTGCAGGTTGGTGCTGAACCCGGCTTTGCCCTGGTCGCGGTAGACCCGGGCCTCGGCCGCGATCCGGTCGTCGTCGGTGACGATCATGCCGCCCTCGCCGCCGGCCATGACCTTGGTGGGATAGAAGCTGAACGCACCCGCGATCCCGAAGGTGCCGGCGCTGCGGCCTCCGTAGGCGCACCCGTGGGCGTGGGCGGCGTCCTCGACCAGGAACAGCCCGGCACCGGCGCAGAGCCGGACGAGCTCGGCGGCGGCCGGGGTGACCAGGCCCCCGATGTGCACCAACACGAGGCCGGCGGTCTCGGGCCCGATGGCGTCGGCCACCGACGCCGGGTCGGCTGCCATCGTGGCCGGGTCGCAGTCGACGAACCGGGGCCGGCCGCCGGCGGCGATAACCGCGGCGGCGGTGGCGAAGAACGTGTTGGCCGGTACCAGCACCTCACGGCCGTCGACGTCGAGGGCCCGCAGCGAGATCTCCAGCGCCGCGGTGCCGGAGCCGACGGCGACGGCGTGACGGGCGCCGTGGCGGGCGGCGAAACGCGTTTCCAGCTCGCTGCCGATCGCGCCCAAGGTCAGCTGCCCGCTGGCCAACGCACGGTCGATGTGGTCGAGGATGGCCCGGCGGTCCTCGACCGGGAAGTGGACCTGGGCCGGGGGCACCCGCAAGGGCGTCGATGCCGCCGGCGGACCGGTCGGTGGGCGGTCGGGGGCACTCATTTGGGCGGTGACTGTACCGATGAGCCGCGACCGTCTCGGACCGCCCCATCTCCGTCGAAGACGAGCCCGCGCACGGGCGTGCCCGGTGCTGTTCCTCGCCGCCGCCGACCGGTCTGCGGAGGCTGGAAGGAAGCGAGAGCCGACACGGACCTGGCGGCCACACCAGTACAGTGAGCCGGTGTTGGTTGAGCGTTGCTGGCGATGCCTCGAACAACCGGCCGTACTGGTGATCACCGACAGCGGGGGCCGGCGCATCCCGTTCTGTGACGTGTGCGCGGGCGACGCCTTCGATGCCCTGCCCGTCGAGGACGGGCACATCACCGACGCCGAGCTGCGCCGGCTGCTCGGCGAGCCTGCCTGACCTTGTCGGCCGATCCTCCCGGGTGCCCGCGCCCCGCCGGCATCCCGGCCGGTCGCGGCCCAGCCGCCAGCGCCAAACCCCGATGAAGGGCCCCTCGTCTGGTCCCGGCCAGCAGCGCGCCCCCGACGACCGCCTCCTCACCGGTGCGTTCGCGGTCATCACCGCCGCCGCCGGCGCGTACTTCATCGGGCTCGGCATGGTGGCGCCGGTGCTGCCCCGATACGTCGAGGACCGCCTCGGCGGCGGCGGGGTGGCCGTCGGGTTCGCGATCGGCGCCTTCGCCGTCTCCGCCGCCCTGCTGCGCCCGGCAGTGGGCCGCATCGGCGACGAGCGGGGCCGACGGGTGCTGGTGGTCGGCGGGACGCTGATCGTCGCCGCCGCCACCCTCGGCTATCAGCTCGGCAGCAGCCTGGCGGTGCTGGTGCTCATGCGCTTGATCGCCGGCGTCGGGGAGGCCGCCGTCTTCGTCGGCGCGGCCACAGCCGCCCAAGACCTGGCGCCGCCGGGGCGACGGGGCGAGGCCACGTCCTACTTCTCGGTGGCGGTCTTCGGCGGCCTCGGCATCGGCCCGACGCTGGGGGAGACGTTGCGCACGTCGTGGGGCTACGGCGCGGTGTGGTCGGGCTCGGCCCTGGCGTGCGTGGCCGCAGCCGCCCTGGCCTGGAAGATGGCGCCCGCTCCCGCCCGGCCCGGTCCCACCGGGCCCCTGCGCTGGCGGCGGCCACCGGCCGGCTGTGGCCCGCAGGTACCGCTGCTCCACCCGGCGGCGCTGCGCCCGGGCGTCGTCCTGGCCCTCTCCACCACCGGGTTCGCCGGTTTCCTCACCTTCGTCCCCCTGTACGTGGACGACCTCGGCCTCGACAGCTCCGGTCCGGCCTTTGCCCTCCTGGCTGTCGTGGTGCTGGCCGTGCGGCTGGCCTTCGCCCGCCTCCCCGACCAGCTGGGGCCGGCCCGGGGCGGAGCCATCGCCCTGTCCCTGCAGGCGGCCGGGTTCGCCTCGATGGCAGCCATCCCGAGCGTCGCCGGGTTCTACGGGGCCGTGCTGGTGTACGCCCTCGGCGTTTCGTTGCTCTACCCGGCCCTGTTCCCGCTGGTCGTCGACCGGGCGCCCGAGGAGGAGCGGAGCCAGGCGGTGGCCACCTACACCCTGTTCTTCGACGTCTCCCAGGGTCTCGGGGCGTTCGTCCTCGGCGTGGTGGTGGCCCTAGGTACCGAGCGGTGGGCGTTCGTCGCCGCCGCCTTCCTGGACCTGGTCGCCATGGCTGCGTTGCGACGTACCCATGCCCTCCCGGCCCCGGCCTGACGTCGGCCCCCAACGGCCGGTCGACGGTGGCTGCCCGCCGGTCCCCAGTCGGGAGCGACGTCGACGACGGGCCAGGCTCCTGTCGAGGTCGGCCGCTCAGGGTGCGGCCGCGCCCGCCAGCCCCAGGGCGTAGCCGCGCCACCAGCTCCCGGCCGGCGGGCCGCCGCGGCAGGTGCCGTCCGATTCGCCGGGCCGTTTGAGCCACAGGTAGGCGTCGACCAGCGCATCGCCGGTGGCCGCGGTGGGGGTGGCCCCCAGCGCCCGGCCAGGCGGGTTGCACCACGCCTCCTCGACTCCGATGGCGGGCCCGGCGCCGTTGCGGGAGGTGTCGACGACGAACCGCTTCCAGCCGACGGCGGGGCTGATCTGTCGGCCGTAGGCGACCTGGTCAGCGGTCCAGCCGAACCCGGACACGTTGAGGGAGAAGCCCCGGGCGTTGGCGATGCCAGCCTGGGACAAGCGGCTCGCCATCACCGCCGGAGGGATCCAGGACCCATGGCCAGCATCGAGGTAGACGGCGATGTTGCCGCCGGCCGACAGCGTGTTGACCGCGTCTTTCAACAACGCCAGCCGCAGGGTGCGGTCCGCGCTGGAGAGGCAGTCGAGCTGGGCCAGGGCGTCCGGCTCCAGCACCACGGCGGCCCGCCGGTTACCGATCCCCGTGCGGAAGGCCCGGACCCAGGCCCGGTAGTCGTCGGCGCTGTGCACCCCACCGGCGGAATAGCTGCCGCAGTCCCGCTGGGGGATGGCATAGACCACGAGCACCGGGTAGGCGCCGGCGGCGATGATGGTGCTCACGCGGGTGCCGACGTCGCTCGCCACCTGTTCGGGCGGGTTCCAGTCGCCGAACCAGTCGGCCTGGGACCGGTCGGCGATCCGGCCCAGCAGCGCCGCCCCCGCCGGGTCGGTGAGGGCGAGGGTCCTACGGTCGCGGGCGGCGTTCGAGTCCGGGTCGACGAACAGCACCCGGCCCGTGAACGGGCTGGGGGACATGGGCGCGCCAGCGACCGGGCCGGCGGTGGCGAGTGTCGCGGCCAGGACGGCGAGACCGATCGAAGCCGCGAGCAGCATCGACCGTACGGGCACCCGGCGGACTGGCACGACGGTGCAGGACTTGGGCATCGGCTCCCCGCGGCTACCGAAGGACGGATCGGGACGCTAACCCGTCGGCATTTCGGACCTGTTGCTGAGCCGTGACGCCCGGCGGACGGGCCCTGGCGTTCAGACCGCGATGCGCTGGACGTAGATCTGCTGGGCGACCGTGCGCCCGAGGGTCCGGTCCCGGCCGTCGACCCGCAGCACGAGGGGCCCGTCGAAAGGGTGCTTCTCTCGCACCTCGACCCGGCCGCCGGGCCGCAAACCGAGCTTGTCGAGGAATGCGATCACTTCGGGGTCGGTCGAGCCCGGCACGGCCACCACGGCGACGTCGCCGGGCTCGAGGTCGTAGAGGGGAGGCAGGTCGGGGACGTCGTCGGCCTCGAGGGGCGGGATGGGAAAGCCGTGTGGGCAGGTCGCCGGGCGGTCGAGGGCGACGAAGATCCGGTCCTCCACTTCCTTGGGCAGGTCGTGCTCGAAGGACGTTGCCAGCCGGTCGGCCTCGTTCCAGGCGTAGCCGAGCATGTCGGCCAGGAACCGCTCGACGATCCGGTGGCGCCGGATGGCGGCGACGGCTTCCTTGCGCCCCCAGGCGGTCAGCTCGACGCCCTTGTAGAGCTTGTGCTCGACCAGGCCCCGGTCGGCGAGGCGCTTCACGGTGGTGGTCACCGTCGACGGGCTCACCTCGAGCCGCTCGGCCAGGGCGCCGGTGTGGGCCGGCTGGTCTCCCTTGGTCAGCCGGTACACCGCTTTGAGCGTCTCCCGCTCCGACTTGGTCAGCTTCAGATCGTCCATGGCCGGGCGGAGCTTGGTTTCGGTACCGCGAAAACTTCAAGTCGACCGGCCAACCGTCGAGCGCTGCGAGGCTTGGTTGGCCGGAACGGCCGGAACGGTTGGAAATTCCGGCCGAAGGCCGGCCCCGCGCTTCCCGCCGGCCGAAGGCCGACCGTGCCCTACCCTCGCCACCATGGGTGGCGCCCGAACCGACGAGGTCGACCCCGGCCTGCCGATCAAGCTGGCCCCGTGCTCGAACGGTGAATTCGTCCCCGCCCCCTTGGGTGCGGTGGCCCGCGAGGCCCTTCGTCGGGCTCGGGCCGAGGCCGACGGCCGGGCCCGCCAGCTGGGCCTGTCACGTCGCCGGTTCCTGCTGTCGTCGATGGGCGCCGCCGCCGGGCTGATCAGCCTCGGGGCCTGCAGCCGGGACGAGGCCCGCTCGCGGGACGCGGAGCCGGGGGGCACGTTCTCGGTCCCGCCCGATGCTGCCCGCGACCCCGGTGCCGCCGCCTCGGCGATCGGCGGCACCGAGGCGATCTTCGACGTGCAGACCCACCTGCTCGACTACGACGCCGTGCCGGACGCCCCCGACTTCTGGAGCGGGTTCCCGTTCAAGGACTGCGGCGACGACGATCCCCGGCTGTGTTTCGGGATCGACCACTGGTACGAGGAGCTCTTCCTGCGCAGCGATACCGCCGCGGTGGTGCTCTCGGCCATCCCGGTGGTCGCCGACGCCGACCCGCTGTCGATCGAGGTGATGGAGCGCGCTCGGGCCGTCGCCGGGCGGCTCTGCGGCGACGGGCACGTGCTGGCCCAGGGCCATGCCGTACCCAACGTCGGGCGCCTGCCGGCCGCCCTCGACGCCATGACCGCGCTCCACACCGACCACTGTGTCGCGGCCTGGAAGGTCTACACCCACGCCCCCGGGCCGCCGTGGTCGTTCACCGACGCCACCGGCGAGGCCTTCCTCAGCCGGGTCGAGGTGCTGGCCGCCGCCGGCGGGCCCCGGGTGGTGGCGGTGCACAAGGGCCTCAGCGGAGGCGACCCGGGGGCCTCACCAGCCGATATCGGCCCCGCCGCGGCGGCGCACCCCGAGGTGGCATTCACCGTCTACCACTCGGGCTACGAGGCCGGGACCGTCGAGGAGGCCTTGTCCGAGGACGGCCGAGGTGTCGACCGACTGGTCCGGTCGGTGCGCGACGCCGGGCTCGGGCCCGGGTCGAACGTGTACGCCGAGCTGGGCACGACGTGGCGGGTGCTGATGGGCCGGCCCGACGAGGCCGCCCACGTGTTGGGCAAGCTGCTCCTGGCGGTCGGGCCCGACAACATCCTGTGGGGGACCGACTCGATCTGGTACGGCAGCCCCCAGGACCAGATCCAGGCCTTCCGGGCCTTCGCCATCGGTGAGGCCTTCCAGGAACGGTTCGGCTACCCGGCCCTGACTCCCGAGGTGAAGGCGAAGATCCTGGGCGCCAACGCCGCCCGCCTCTACGGCCTCGACCTCGCCTCGCTGTCCGGGGCCGCCTGCCAGGCCGACCCCGCCGCCCTCGAAGAGGCCCGCCGGGACACCGCCCTCGGCAACCGCACCTACGGCCCCGTCACCCCTCGGGCGATCCGGTCCAGCTTCGCCCGCGAGCACCCGTGGACGGTTTCCTGACTCGACCGGGGTTCAGGATCGAGGGGCATCGGTTTCCTGTGCCCATCAGGCGCCCTACGTGCTGGCCAGGTACGCGGCCAGGGCGGCGGCGTAGGCGCCGGGGTCGGCCGAGCCCATCAGCTCCCGGGCCGAGTGCATGGCCAGTTGCGGGGCCCCCACGTCGACGGTGGGGATCCCGAGCCGGGCCGCGGTCATCGGGCCGATCGTCGAACCGCAGGGGAGGTCGTTGCGGTGCGAGTAGCGCTGGACGGGGATCCCAGCGTCGTCGCAGGCGTCGAGGAACGCCGCCGCCGAGCGGGCGTCGGTGGCGTAGCGCTGGTTGACGTTGGTCTTGAGCACGGGGCCGCCGTTCAGCGCGATGCCGTGGTTCGGGTCGTGCCGTTCGGCGTAGTTGGGGTGGGTGGCATGGGCCATGTCGGCGGAGACACAGGTCGACGCGGCCATGGCCCGGTGCAGGTCTTCGCCCTGGCCGCCAGCGGCGACGACGAGCCGTTCGAGGGTGCGGCCGAGGAGGGGGCCGCCGGCGCCGGTGGCGCTGGTGCTCCCGACCTCCTCGTGGTCGAACAGGCACACCACCGGCACCGGCCTGTCGCCGTCGCCGTGTCCCGGGGCCCCCACGAGGGCCCGGACCGCGGCCCAGCAGGAGCACAGGTTGTCGAGGCGGGGAGCGGCGATGAACTCGTCGTCGCGCCCGACGATGGCGCCGGGGGCGAGGTCGTGGACCATCGCGTCCCAGTAGCTGATGTCGTCGGCGGGTACACCGGCCTCCTTGGCCAGGAACCGCACGAAACCGTCGGTCTCGGGCGGGCCGAGCGCCCACACGGGGTCGAGGTGGTGCTGGGGGTCGAGCTGCAGCCCCTTCGTCGTCACCTCACGATCGAGGTGGATGGCGAGCTGAGGGAGGTGGAGGACGGGCCGTTCGACCCGCACCAGGACGAGATCTCCGCCCCGGAGGCCGACCCGGCCCGACAGGCCGAGGTCCCGGCCCAGCCACGAGTTGGTCAACGCGCCGCCGTAGACCTCGACCGACAGCTGGCGGGCACCGGCGCGGCCCCCGTCGGGCCGGGGCCGGATGCGCAGGTTGGGGCTGTCGGTGTGGGCGCCCACGATGCGGAACGGTCGCCGTGCCGGACCGGGCCCGCCGGCGGACCAGGCGACCAGGCCACCGTCGCGGGCCAGGAACCGGCGACCGGGGCCCGCCGGCCACGACTCGGTCTCGGTGACCGCCTCGAACCCGGCGTCAGCCAGTCGGCGGGCGGCCTCGGCCACGGCGTGGTAGGGCGACGGGGAGGCATCGATGAACGCCAAAAGGTCGCGGGCGGCTTCCAGGCCGGGAGCGGCGTCCGGGTCGGGCACGGTACCGAGAGTACGGCGTCAGCTCCCCGCCGTGGCGCGACGTCCCCTACACTTTGCCGGCTGGTTAGGGCCAACGTCGTCCCTTCGCTCCATGCGGTAACCGTCGTCCGGGACTCGTCCCGGAGGCGCACCCGATCATCGAAGAGAGACGATGGCCATGGCTGACCTCCCCTCACGGCAGGGCTTGTACGACCCCGCCCTCGAACACGATGCCTGCGGGGTCGCGTTCGTGGTCGACATGAACGGCCGGCCCTCGCACCGCATGGTGCAGCTGGGCCTGTCGTCGCTGTGCCACCTCGACCACCGCGGTGCCACCGGGGCCGAGGTCAACACCGGCGACGGGGCCGGCATCCTGGTCCAGGTCCCCGACCGCTTCCTGCGTGCCGTCGTCGACTTCGAGCTCCCTCGCCGGGGCCATTACGCCGTCGGGACCGCCTTCCTGCCCCGCGACACCGGTGCCCGGGAGTCGGCCAAGGAGCGTTTCGGCGCCATTGCCGACTCCGAGGGCCTGGAGGTGGCCGGCTGGCGGCCCGTCCCCCATGACCACTCGATGATCGGGGTCATGGCCCGCGACGTCATGCCCGTCTTCGAACAGGCCTTCCTGACCGGCGCCGGCGGGCTCGATCTCGAGCGGCGGGCGTTCATGGTCCGCAAGCGCATCGAGCACGAGACCGGCCTCTACTTCCCCAGCCTCTCGGGCCGCACCCTCGTCTACAAGGGGATGCTCACCAGCCTGCAGCTGGACGATTTCTACCCCGACCTCCACGACGACCGGATGGAATCGGCCCTGGCCCTGGTCCACTCCCGCTTCTCGACCAACACGTTCCCGTCGTGGCCCCTCGCCCACCCCTATCGGATGATCGCCCACAACGGCGAGATCAACACCGTCATGGGCAACCGCAACTGGATGCGCGCCCGCGAAGCCCTGCTGTCCAGCGAAGTGCTCCCCGGCGATCTCGATCGGGCCTCCCCGATCTGCACGCCGGGCGGCTCCGACACCGCCACCTTCGACGAGGTCCTCGAGCTCTTGCACCTCGGCGGGCGCAGCCTGCCCCACGCCGTGCTGATGATGATCCCCGAGGCGTGGGAGAACCACGAGTCGATGCCGGCCGACAAACGGGCCTTCTACAGCTTCCACGCCTCGGTGATGGAACCCTGGGACGGCCCGGCTTCCATCGCCTTCACCGACGGGACCGTCATCGGAGCCGTGCTCGACCGCAACGGCCTGCGCCCGTCGCGCTACTGGGTCACCGCCGACGGCTTGGTGGTGATGGCCTCCGAGGTCGGCGTCCTGGAGATCGACCCTGTCGACGTGGTGCAGAAGGGCCGCTTGCAACCGGGGAAGATGTTCCTGGTCGACACGTCCCAGGGCCGGATCATCGACGACGAGGAGCTCAAGTCCGAGCTGGCGGCCGAGCACCCCTACGACGAATGGCTCCACGCCGGCCTCGTACACCTCGACGACCTGTCGCCCCGCCGCTTCCTCACCCCTCAGCACGGCTCGGTGGTGCGCCAGCAGCGGGCCTTCGGGTACACCACCGAGGAGCTCAAGATCCTGCTGGCCCCGATGGCCAAGAACGGCTACGAGCCGATCGGGTCGATGGGCACCGACACCCCGGTGGCTGCCCTGTCCAGCCGGCCGCGGCTGTTGTTCGACTACTTCCAGCAGCTCTTCGCCCAGGTGACGAACCCGCCCCTCGACGCCATCCGCGAGGAGCTGGTGACCTCCCTGGGCTCGACCATCGGCCCCGAGCGCAACCTGCTCGACCCCACGCCGGCCTCGTGCCGCCAGATCGTGCTCCCGTTCCCGATCATCTCCAACGCCGATCTCGCCAAGCTGCTCTACATCAACGAGGACGGCGACTTCCCCGGGTTCAAGCCCTACGCCGTCGACGGCCTCTTCCCGGTGGCGGAGGGCGGCGAGGGACTCCGGCGGGCGCTGGAGCAGGTCCGCTCGAACGTGTCCCGGGCGATCGCCGAGGGCGCCAAGATCATCATCCTCTCCGACCGCCACGCCAACGCCGAGCTGGCCCCGATCCCGTCGTTGCTGTTGGTGAGCGCCGTGCACCACCACCTCATCGGCGAGCGCACCCGCACCCAGGTCGGGCTCGTGGCCGAGGCCGGTGACGCCCGCGAGGTGCACCACATGGCCCTCCTCGTCGGCTACGGCGCCGGCGCGGTGAACCCGTACCTGGCCTTCGAGACGATCGAGGACATGATCGACTCGGGCCTGCTCCCGGGGCTGACCAAGGGCCAGGCGGTCCGCAACTACGTCAAGGCGAGCGGCAAGGGCATCCTCAAGGTGATGTCGAAGATGGGCATCTCCACCGTTGCCTCCTACTGCGGCGCCCAGGTCTTCGAAGCCATCGGCCTCGCCCCCGACGTGGTCGAGGAGTACTTCGGCGGCACGACGTCGCGCATCGCCGGCGTGGGCCTCGACGTGCTGGCCGAGGAGGTGGCCATCCGCCACCGCTTCGCCTACATGGGCCGTCCCGCCCAGGCCGCTCACCGCGACCTGTGGGCCGGCGGCGAGTACCAGTGGCGGCGCGAGGGAGAGCACCACCTCTTCAACCCCGAGACCGTGTTCAAGCTCCAGCACGCCACCCGGTCGAAGCGCTACGAGCTGTTCAAGGAGTACACCCGCCTCGTCGACGACCAGGCCGCGCAGCTCGCCACCCTCCGGGGCCTGTTCGCGTTCGCCGACGGCGCCCGCCCTCCGGTCCCTCTCGGCGAGGTCGAACCGGTGGCGGCCATCGTCAAGCGCTTCTCGACCGGGGCGATGTCGTACGGGTCGATCTCGGCCGAGGCCCACCAGACCCTCGCCATCGCCATGAACCGGACCGGCGGCAAGTCGAACACCGGCGAGGGGGGTGAGGACCCCGACCGCTTCGTTCCCGACCCCAACGGCGACCTGAGACGTTCAGCCATCAAGCAGGTGGCCTCAGGGCGTTTCGGTGTGACCTCGGAGTACCTCGTGAACGCCGACGACCTCCAGATCAAGATGGCCCAGGGGGCCAAGCCCGGTGAGGGCGGCCAGCTGCCGGGGCCCAAGGTCTACCCCTGGATCGCCAAGACCCGGCTCTCCACCCCCGGCGTCGGCCTGATCTCGCCGCCACCGCACCATGACATCTACTCGATCGAGGACCTCAAGCAGCTCATCCACGACCTCAAGAACGCCAACCCCCGGGCCCGGGTGCACGTGAAGCTGGTGGCCGAGGTCGGGGTGGGGACGGTGGCCGCCGGCGTGGCCAAGGCGAAGGCCGACGTGGTGTTGATCTCGGGCCACGACGGCGGTACCGGCGCCTCGCCGCTCACATCGCTCAAGCACGCTGGCGCGCCGTGGGAGCTCGGCCTGGCCGAGACCCAGCAGACCCTGCTGCTCAACGGTCTGCGGGACCGGATCGTGGTGCAAGCCGACGGCCAGATGAAGACCGGTCGCGACGTGGTCATCGCGGCGCTGCTCGGCGCCGAGGAGTTCGGGTTCGCCACCGCCCCGCTGGTGGTCAGCGGCTGCATCATGATGCGCGTCTGCCACCTCGACACGTGCCCGGTAGGGATCGCTACCCAGAACCCGGTCCTCCGTCAACGCTTCAACGGCCGGCCCGAGTTCGTCGAGACATTCTTCGAGTACATCGCCGAAGAAGTGCGCGAGCTCCTGGCCCAGCTCGGGTTCCGGACGATGGCCGAGGCCATCGGCCACGTCGAGTCGCTCGACGTGCGGCCCGCGGTCGACCACTGGAAGGCCCGTGGGCTCGACCTGTCGCCGATCCTGCACGTGCCCGAGTCGCCGTGGGAACAGGACCGCTACTGCACCAAAGCACAGGACCACGGCCTCGACCGGGTCCTGGACCAGACCCTGGTCCAGCTGTGCGAAGGCACCCTCGAGGACGGCTCGCCGGTCACCCTCGACCTGCCGGTCCGCAACGTCAACCGCACCGTGGGCACGCTGCTGGGCCACGAGGTCACCCGCCGATTCGGGGGCCAGGGCCTGCCCGACGACACCATCCAGCTGAACTTCACCGGCTCCGCCGGCCAGTCCTTCGGGGCCTTCGTCCCCCGGGGCATCACCATGCGCCTGGAAGGCGACGCCAACGACTATCTCGGCAAGGGCCTCTCCGGCGGGCGGATCGTGCTGTTCCCGCCCCGTCGGCATCATCCCGACTTCGTGGCCGAGGAGAACGTGGTGGCCGGCAACGTCATCCTCTACGGGGCCACCGGCGGCGAGGCGTACCTGCGCGGCCTCGTCGGTGAGCGCTTCTGCGTGCGCAACTCGGGGGCGACGGCGGTGGTGGAAGGCCTCGGCGACCACGGCTGTGAGTACATGACCGGCGGACGGGTGGTCGTGCTCGGGCCCACCGGGCGCAACTTCGGCGCCGGCATGTCGGGCGGTATCGCCTACGCCTACGACCCCGAGGACACCTTCGCCCGCCGGCTCAACTTCGAGATGGTCGACATCGACCCGCTAGAGGAGGACGACAAGGAGTGGCTGCGGGCCACCATCCGCACCCACCAGTCCGAGACCGGCTCGGCGGTGGCGGCCCGCATCCTGGCCCGCTGGCACGACGAGGTGCGCTCGTTCAAGAAGGTCATGCCCAAGGACTACAAACGGGTCCTCGAGGCCATGCGCCTCGCCGAGGAACAGGGCCGCGACGTCGACGAGGCCATCATGGCCGCGGCCCATGGCTAGTGCACCAGCCCGGCGCTCCCGCCTCCCGTCCCGACTCGCGAAAGCTGAACATGGGTGACATCCAAGGGTTCTTGAAGCACGACCGCGAGCTACCGCGGCGGCGGCCGGTGCCGGTGCGCCTGCTCGACTGGCACGAGGTCTACGAGCCCTTCCCCGACCCCGCCCTGCGGGCGCAGGCGAGCCGGTGCATGGACTGCGGTATCCCCTTCTGCAACAACGGCTGCCCGCTCGGCAACCTCATTCCCGACTGGAACGACCTCGTGTTCCGGGACCAGTGGCACCAGGCCATCGACCGGCTGCACGCCACCAACAACTTCCCCGAGTTCACCGGCCGCCTGTGCCCGGCGCCGTGCGAAGCGGCGTGCGTGCTCGGCATCAACCAGTCGCCGGTGACGATCAAGCAGGTGGAGGTCAGCATCATCGACCGGGCCTGGGAGGAAGGCTGGGTCCGGCCGGTCCCACCGTCGAGCCATACCGGGAAGCGGGTGGCGGTGGTGGGCTCGGGCCCGGCCGGGCTGGCCGCCGCCCAACAGCTAGCCCGGGCCGGCCACACGGTCGTCGTGTACGAGAGGGCCGACCGCATCGGTGGCCTGCTGCGCTACGGCATCCCCGAGTTCAAGATGGAAAAGCGCCATCTCGACCGTCGCCTCGACCAGATGCGGGCCGAAGGCGTCGAGTTCCGGCCCGGCGCCGACCTCGGGGCCGACGACGGCGTGGCCGTCAGCGAGCTCGACGGTTACGACGCGGTGGTGCTGGCCATCGGTGCCACCGCCTGGCGCGACCTCGACATCCCCGGCCGCCAGTTCGAAGGCGTGCACCAGGCCATGGAGTACCTGCCGTGGGCCAACCGTGCCCAGGAGGGCGACCTCGACCCCGAGGCAACGCCCATCACCGCCAAGGGCAAGCAGGTCGTGATCATCGGCGGCGGCGACACCGGCGCCGACTGCCTCGGCACCGTGCACCGCCAGGGCGCAGCATCGGTGCACCAGCTCGAGATCATGCCCCGGCCCGCGGACGAACGCCCCGACACCAACCCCTGGCCGACCTGGCCGATGATCTATCGCACTGCCTCGGCCCACGAAGAGGGCGGAGAACGGGTCTTCGCCGTCAACACCCAGGAGTTCCTGGGCGACGACGAGGGACAGCTACGCGCCCTGGTCATGAACGAGGTCACCTTCGCCGAAGGCCGGTTCCAGCCGGTCGAGGGCACGGCCGTCGAGGTCCCCTGCGAGCTCGTGCTGCTGGCCATGGGCTTCACCGGGCCCCAACGCCACGGCCTCGTCGACGACCTCGGCCTCGAGCTCGACCCCAGGGGGAACGTGGCTCGCGACGCTGACTACCTCACCAGCCGTCCGGCGACCTTCGCCTGCGGTGACATGGGCCGGGGCCAGAGCCTCATCGTGTGGGCCATCGCCGAGGGCCGCGCCTGCGCCGCCGCCGTCGACCGCCTCCTCATGGGGACCACCCAGCTGCCCGAACCGATCAGCCCCTTCGCCCGGCCATTGGTCTGAGGCTCGCCGGCACGGCCGCCGTGCACCACAGGGCGCGCCGACGCAGCGGCGTCCCGGCCGGCGGCGGCCTCGGTTCATGGTCAGCGCCGGCCGCCCACCGCGGCTCGCCGGTCGGCGAGCGCCCCGTCGACCACCTGCGCCAACAGGACCAGGCACGCCAGCCGCAACACCACCGCCGAGGTCAGGGCGTGCCGGCCGAGCTCGATGGTCGAGGAGTGCCACGACAGGTATAGGCCGGCGACGGCCAGGCTGGCGGCCGCCACCGGGACCAGGTGGCGGGGCTCGACGCCGGCTCGTCGCCACCGCCACGCCACCGCCGCCACTGCCCCCACGACCAGGGCGAGGGCGGTGCCGGTTCGGCCCGGGGCGAACAGCACGGCTTCGAGGGGTTCGGGGAGGAGCCGGCGGCTGGCGGCGTAGGCGTTGGCCGGGGCCAACAAGGGGTCGACATCGACCGGGGGGTCGGCGTAGGCGGGCCGCACCGACAACATGTCAGCCAGCGGTGCCGTCACCGTGTACCACGGGTGCGTCACCAGGTAGAAGGCGTAGGTGGCGGGGGCGTCGTGCGAGAGCCACCGGGCAAAGGCCGGGTCGGCCTCCAACGGTTCGGGCGGCGTCGCCCTCCCCGGCTCCAGGAAGGGCGGGACCGGCATCCCATGGTCCTCGAACCAGTCGAGACGAGCCCGGTCGGGTGCCACCCGGGTGCCGACGACCAGGGCCAGGTTGTGGTCACGCGCTTCGGTGTTGCGGCCGTAGGCCACCTGGCCCCAGAGGGCGCTGGCCAGCAGGCCGGCGGCCAGCACCAGCCACGGCCCGGTCCGGGCCCGGGCCGACACCAGCACCGCCGCACCCACCACCGCCCACAGCAGGTACAGGTGGTCCTGCCGGGTGAACAGCCAGAGCACCGACAGGGCCACGACGGCGCCGGCCGCCACCGCCGACGGCCGCGCCACCATGCGGGCCCAGGCCGCCAGCAGGCCGGCGGAGAGGGACAGCGCCAGCGATTCCGACAGGATGGCGGCGTCCCAGTTGGTGACCGAGGTGGTCAGGCCCAGGGCCAGCACGGTCCCGGCGGCGGCGGCCGCCACCCGCCGGTCCCCCACGGTGCCGGCCACCGCCAGGGCGAGGCCCGTCCACGCCGCCGCCGCGACCAGGGCCTGCACCACCAGTCGGGCCTCGAGGGGCCCGAACGCCTCGTACAGGAGGGGTACCGTCCACGGCCGCTTCGCCCCGCCGGTGAAGTCGAGCAGCTCGTACTCGCCCGAGTCCACGTAGACGTAGGGGTGGATGCCGGCGATCGCCGCCAGTCGCAGGGCCGCGACCATCGCGAAGAGGGCGCCGGCGACAACCGCCGCCCGCCGCCAGACGTCGCGGGCTACGACACGCCCGGTCCCCGTACCGTCGGCCCGTCCCGCCACGACGCGATCATCGCATCGACCCGCCTACCCACCGCCGAAACCGGGGAACGGCTACCTCAGACCAAGGCCAGTTCCAGCACCTTGGCAACGTCATCGACGGGATGGAAGGTCATGGCCTGGCGCACCGCGTCGGGCACGTCGTCGAGGTCGGCTTCGTTGAGCAGCGGCAGGATCACATCGGTGATCCCTGCCCGATGGGCCGCCAGGACCTTTTGCTTGAGGCCGCCGATGGGCAGGACCCGGCCATGGAGGGTGATCTCCCCGGTCATGCCCACGGTCGACTTCACCGGCCGAGCGGTCAGCAGGCTGACCAGGGCCGTGGTCATGGTGATACCGGCCGACGGGCCGTCCTTGGGGACGGCGCCGGCGGGGAAGTGCACGTGGAAGCTGCGCCCGGCCAACGCCGCCGGCTCGATGCCCAGGTCGCCGGCCCGTGAGCGCACGTAGGAGAGGGCGATCTGGGCCGACTCCTTCATGACGTCGCCAAGCTGGCCGGTCACGGTGAGCGTCGGGGTGCCGTCGGCCCCGGGCCCGTCCATGGCGGTGGCCTCGACGAAGAGCACGTCGCCGCCGTGACCGGTGACGGCCAGCCCGGTTGCGACACCGGCGACCGACGTCCGCTCGGCGACCTCGGCATGGAACTTCGGCCGGCCGAGATAGCCG
Organism: Acidimicrobiia bacterium; assembly: GCA_052387955.1. GTDB lineage: Bacteria > Actinomycetota > Acidimicrobiia > Acidimicrobiales > JACDCH01 > JBQTIQ01. The sequence continues at coordinate 26,679 of JBQTIQ010000064.1, forward strand.
CGCACGTCGTCGCGGTCGACGACGATGGGCGTGGGCCCACCGCTGGCGATCCTGGTGGCCGACTTGCGTAGCACCTTGCCCAGCTCACGCTCGAGGCCGCGCACGCCCGCCTCACGGGTGTACGACGCCACCACCTCGTGCAGGGCGCCGTCGGTGACCACCACATCGCCTTCGAGCAGGGCGTTGCCGGCGAACTGGCGGCTGAGCAGGTGGTCGCGGGCGATGGCGACCTTCTCGTCCTCGGTGTAGCCATCGAGGCGGATGATCTCCATCCGGTCGAGCAGCGGTCCGGGGATGGTCTCCACCACGTTGGCGGTGGCGATGAACAGCACGTCGGACAAGTCGAGGTCGACTTCGAGGTAGTGGTCGCGGAACGTGTGGTTCTGGGCCGGGTCGAGCACCTCGAGGAGCGCCGAGGACGGCTCGCCGCGCCAGTCGGCACCGACCTTGTCGACCTCGTCGAGCAGGACCACCGGGTTCATCGAACCGGCTTCGGTCAACGCCCGGACGATCCGTCCGGCCTGGGCGCCGACATAGGTACGACGGTGGCCCCGGATCTCGGCCTCGTCCCGGATCCCGCCCAGGGACACCCGCACGAAGGTGCGCCCGAGGGCACGGGCGATCGACTCGCCCAGGGAGGTCTTGCCCACCCCGGGCGGGCCCACCAGCGACACGATGGCACCGGGCTTGCGACGACCCCCGCTCCCTTGGTCGTCGATACCCCGCTCGGCCCGGAGCTTGCGCACGGCGAGGAACTCGACGATCCGCTCCTTGACCTCGTCGAGGCCGGTGTGGTCGGCGTCGAGCACGGCCCGCGCCGCGTCGATGTCGAGCTCGTCGGCGCTACGTCCGGCCCACGGCACGGCGAAGACCGTGTCGAGCCAGGTCCGGATCCAGCCGTGCTCCATGTTCTGCGTCGGCGTGCGCTCCAGACGCCCGATCTCACGCTCGATGGCCTTGGCCACCGACGCCACCAGCACGCCGTCGGCGTCGAGCGCGGCCAGCCGCTCGCGGTAGCCGGCGACGAGGTCTTCCTCGTCTCCTTCGTCGCCCAGCTCCTTGCGGATCGCCTGGAGCTGCTGGCGGAGGAGGAACTCACGCTGGTTCTTCTCGAGGCCTTCGGAGACGTCCTTGCGGATGGTCTCGGCCAGTTCCAGCTCGGCCATCGCCTCTTTGACCCAGCCCAGGACCTTCTCGAGGCGTTCTTCGACGTCGATGGTCTCGAGCAGCTCGACCTTTCGCGCCAGGCTCAGGTCGGGCCACCAGCCGGCGAGGTCGGCGAGGGCTCCGGGGTCCTCGGTGCCGCGCAGGACCTCGGTCAGCCGCCGGCCTCCGATCCGGTCGAACAGGGCGCGCACGGCAGCCCGCAGTTCGGCCGCCCGTTCAACGGCTCGGGAGGTCGGTGGAGTGTCGGCAACGGGGTCGGCATGGGCCCACAGCGCGGCGGTCTGGCCGAGGATGCCCTGGCCCATCCGGGCCCGTGCCGTAGCCCGGACCACGAGCGCACGGGCCCCTCCGGGCAGGGTGCCCTGGTTCTCGATCTGGGCGATCGTACCGACGCGGGCGAGACGGCCCTTCTCGTCGCGGGGGACGAGCAGCAGGCGCCCGTCGGCGCCTTCGGCCGCCTCGGCGGCCAGACGAGCCTCGTCGGTCTCGAGGGCAAGGGTGACCACCATCTGCGGGAGCACGACGCCGGTGCTGAGGGGCAGTACCGGCAGGGTCAAGACCTCGAGACGATCAGCAGCGTCGGCCATGATGGCTCCTCATAGCGAAGTAACTAGCAAACGACAAGTCACCGAACACTAGGCCGGCGCACGGCATTCCCCACCGAGGTACTTGCTTGGGCCGCTGACCGGCCGGCCCAGCCGCCTGACAGGTGCGCCCGTCTGCCGATGCGAGCGCCGGAGCGAAGGCGCGGTCGGGCGCGGCCTGCGGGGCCGGGGAACGCAGCCGGCGTCTGCCTCTCCGGCGGGCCGGCCGGTGTTAGGGCGCGAGGCGAGCCCGGAGACGGCCCGAGGCCGGGCCCAGCCCCGGCAGCTGGACCTGGAGCGGCACGCCGGCCGCGGCAGCCAGGCCGGCGACGTGGTCCTCGACCTCGCGCCAGGTTTCCGCTCGGGGCCCCGCCAGGCCGGCGTTGTAGGGAGCATCGAACACGATCACGTTGCTCCCCGCCGCCCTGAGGGATTCCACGATGGTCGGGCTGTCGTCGACGTAGCAATCGGCGCCGACCTGCGGTTTGTCACCGAGGAAGCACAGGTCGCGGTACGGGATGTCATGACGGTCGAGCCAGGCGACGGTGTCGGAGACGGCGACCGCGTGGCCCCAGTTGACGCACAGCCGGTGCGTGATAATTCGGATCCAGACCCCGGCGTCGGACAGCCGCCAGAGGGCATCGGCGCATCCCGGCATCACCGGCATCTCGAGGAACATCCGGTGCTCGAGGACGGCGACCCGGTGGAGCCGGTCGAACCCGCCGACCTCGGCGAGACCCCATTCGTCGAAGTTCCAGGACCGGTCTGGTTCCAGCTGCGACGGGTCGATCCCCCGTTCGCGCCCGACCACCCGGCCGAAGGCGGTGGTGTAGTCGCCGCACACGCCGTCGAGGTCGACGCCGAGCACGAAGGCCGACGACGCCGACGGCTGGGCCGCTGACCCCCCGCCGCCGTCACCGGTCACGGTCGCTGCCGTTCGAGCCGTGCGCCCAAGGGCCCGACGCTACCGGTCGGGCAATGCTGGCTGCGTTCCCCGGCCACGCAGGCCGCGCCCGGCCGCGCCTGCGCTGGCGCTCCGCCGCTCGCACCGCCAGACAGGTACACCCGCCAGGCGCTGGCTGCGTTCCCCGGCCACGCAGGCCGCGCCCGGCCGCGCCTGCGCTGGCGCTCCGCCGCTCGCACCGCCAGACGGGTGCACTGGCCAGGCTCCACCTGGCGTTCACTCGCCGGACATGACTGGTAGTGGGTACCCGTCGGCGCCTAACTTCGGGCCCGGCCGCGTCACGCTGTCGTGGCATGGCCACCGTGGCGCCGCCCCAAAGACCCTGATGCCCAGCTCCGATCCCACCGCCGGCGTCCCGTCGCGGCCCGTGCCCCCCGAGCGCCCGCTGGTCGTGCTGCCGACGTTCCAGGAGGCGGAGAACATCGCCGACGTGCTCGGCCGCATCCGGGCTGCTCTCCCGGCAGCGATGGTGGTGGTGGTCGACGACGGCAGCCCTGACGGCACCGCCGACCTCGCCGTGGCCGCGGCCGCGGAGTTGGGCCAGGTCGAGGTGCTCCGGCGCCCGGGTAAGGCCGGGCTCGGGTCGGCCTACCGCTACGGCTTCGCCTGGGGGCTCGCTCACGGCTTCGACGCCCTCATCGAGATGGACGCCGACCTGTCCCACGACCCGGCCATGCTGCCGACGCTGCTGGCCCCCCTGGGCGCTGGCTACGACCTCGCCATCGGGTCTCGCTACGTACCCGGCGGCTCCACCCCCAAGTGGAAGTGGTACCGGCTCCTGCTGTCCAAGGGCGGCAACCGCTACGCCGGAGTGATGCTCGGCCTGGGCGTGCGCGATGCCACCGCCGGTTTCCGGGCGTACCGGGCCGACCTGCTCGGCGGGCTCGACCTCTCGAGCATCAGGGCCGAGGGCTACGGGTTCCAGATCGAGATGACGTACGAGGCACGCCGGGCCGGTGCCCAGATCATCGAGGTCCCGATCTCGTTCCGGGACCGGGTTCGTGGCACCTCGAAGATGTCGGGCCGAATCGTGGTCGAAGCCCTCGCGCTCGTCACCTGGTGGGGCGTGCGGGACCGGGTCCTGCGCCGTCAGCGACGGCCCTCGCCGCAGCCACTGAAGCCGGCCGACTGCCGCTGACCGCGGCCCTACGGTCCCGTCTCCGGCGCCAGGAGCCGGGCGCTCGGCCGGTGCCTGTCCTCAGCAGGCACAGCCCTCACCGGCGGCCCGGAGTGGCCGGACCTCGGCTCGCGACGCCAATCGGCGGACCTGACGGACCTCGTCGGTGCGAAAGCTGGCGACCCGGGTGCTCCAGGCGTCCACCACCTCCCGTCCGTCCCCATGACGGAAGAAGGTGGTCATGCGGCCCTCCTGTTGGTAGGCGTCGGCGTCGTCGATCAGAGCCCGGGTCTGGTCGAGAAGGATGACCTCGTACATGTGCCCAGTGTGAAGGGCGCGCCCTGTGGCTCGGAAGAGGCGCAACGGTGTCGATTTCCTGTGGAGGGTGCGGCTTGCAGGGCCGGTCTTCGCCGACGACTACGGCCGGACGATGTTCAGTCCGACGCCCGTTCGTTGATGGAGACGGACTGCATCACGTCGCCCACCTTTACCTGCTGGGCGATGTCGATGCCCTCGATGACGTAGCCGAACAGGTTGTAGGACTTGGCCAGCTTGGGCCGGCAGTCGTCGATACAGATGAAGAACTGGGAGCCGTTGGTGTCGGGGCCGGCATTGGCCATGGCCACGGCGCCGAGGGTGTAGTCACCCCGGACCGGCTCGTCGTCGAACCGGTAGCCCGGCCCACCCCGCCCGGTGCCCTCGGGGTCACCGGCCTGGATCACGAAGTCGGGCACCACCCGGTGGAACGTGAGGCCGTCGTAGAAGCCCCGCCGGGCAAGGCCGACGAAGTTGTTGACGGTCTTGGGTGCCAGCTGCGGATCGAGCTCCATCACGATCTCGCCCCGGGCGGTCGCGATGGTCACCTGGTAGATCGTGCTCAGGTCGATCTCGGTACCGGGAGGCTTGGCCATCCGCCCACCGTAACTGTGCTGGCTGCGTTCCCCGGCCACGCATGCCGCGCTTGGCCGCGCCTGCGCTGGCGCTCCGGCGCTCGCAGCTGTGCCGGCGGCGTCGGGCTGTGCTGGTCGCGTTCCCCGGCCACGCAGGCCGCGTCTGGCCGCGCCTGCGCTGGCGCTTCGGCGCTCGCAGCTTTGGTTCGGCGCGCCTTCGGGTTTGGTGCTCTGGCGGTCGTATCGGTGCCAGAGTTCGGCGGTGCGAACGCGGAGGGAGCAGCGGTGACGGCGGCCGACGTGAGGGCCGCGGCCGACCAGCTGGCCGAACGAGACCCGGTGATGGCGCGGCTCGTGGCCGAGCACGGGCCGCCACGATTGGCCGGGCATCGGCGGGGACCGACGCGCTTCGAGCAGCTGGCCGAGGCCATCGTCTACCAGCAGCTGGCGGGACGGGCGGCGGCGGCCATCTGGTCCCGGGTGCGGGCGGTTGCCCCCGACGCCTTCGAACCTCCAGCGCTGCTGGCGGCCGGCCACGAGGCGCTGCGGGCGGCGGGATGCTCCAACGCCAAGGCGGTGGCGCTGTGTGACCTGGCAGCCAAGGTCGCCGGCGGCGACGTCCGTCTCGAGCGGATCGGGCGCCTGGGGGACGACGACGTGGTGGCCGAGCTGACCAAGGTGAAGGGCATCGGCCGCTGGACGGCGGAGATGTTCCTGATCTTCAGTCTCCGCCGGCTCGATGTGTGGCCCGTGGGCGATTTCGGGGTCCGGGCCGGGTACGCCAAGGCCTACGGGCTCGCGACGGCGCCGGCGCCGACGGAGCTGATGTCGTTGGGGGAGAGGTTCCGCCCCTACCGCACCGTCGCCGCCTGGTACTGCTGGAGGGCGACCGAGTCGATGCCTCCGGAGTGAACTGTGATGTAAGCATTTCCGGGCCGCGCCGGCGCTCTCGTTCGCGCCTGCGCTGGCGGTCCGACCGGTGAAGCTCAGCCAGTGGCCTCTGGCTTTGCGTCAGCCACCACGCTTCATCCGCCGGCGATGCCGGCGACCCGCCCGCGCGAGGCCGCCGACATCAGATGATCGTGAATGCCTGGGCGGCAACCTCGACCATCGGTCCACCCCTCTCAACCGCGTCGGTCGGCGAGACGTGGCGGAGAATGCAGCGGTGCGGGCAAAACGGGCCGAACGGCCTACCCCGCGGCCGGTCTCGGGCGCGGATCGTGACCGGGTGAACGCGAAGCGGGCGCTCGAGTGCCCGAACCGCCTCGGCGAGCCACGCGCCACCAGTCCTGGCGTGAGCCCTTAGCGCCTTATGGCGAAGGTGAGGCCGTCGGCGATCGGGACGAGAACCGACAGGAGCCGCTCGTCGGCGGCGGCGTGGTCGTTGTAGCGCCGGATCGCCTCGGTGTCCTCGTCGGTGACGGAAGGATCGAGGACCTTGCCCGACCACAACACGTTGTCGACGAGGAGCAGGCCACCAGGCCGCAACCGGGGCACGACCTCCTCGTGGTAGTCGATGTACTCGACCTTGAGGGCGTCGATGAATGCGAGGTCGAGGTAGGGCTCCGTAGGTAGCGCCCGCAGGGTCTCGAGGCCTGGCGCCAGCCGCAACTCGACCCGGTCGGCCACGCCGGCCTTGGCCCAGGCCGCCCGAGCGATCGAGGTCCACGCCTCGTTGACGTCGCAGCACAAGAGGCGGCCCCCTTCGGCCAGGCCGCGGGCGATGCAGAGGCTGGAGTAGCCGGTGAAGGTCCCGACCTCGAGGGCGTGGCGGGCTCCCACCAGCCGGGTGAGGATGGTCAGCAGCGCCCCCTGCTCGGGGGCTACCTGCATGATCGAGACGTCACCGAGGGCGGCCGTCTGGTCGATGAGCTCCTGTTGGACGTCGTCGATGACCGGCCCGTGGGCAAGCAGGTACTCGTGCAGCTCGGGGCTGAGAAGGAAGGACTTCGGCGTCACCCTGCGACCCTACCCGGGGGCCCGGGGGTGGCAGCGGGCGCCGGGGACCGGCGCCCGCCGGCTCACTCGACCAGCGCCGGGGGTGTCGCGGCCGCCGCCCGCATGGCGTCGAGGGGGGTCCCGTCAGGGGCGGTGACCGGCGGTGGGGGCGGCGGGATCGCGTACTGCCGGTAGGCCAGCGCGTGCTCGAGCACGGTGGCGGCGTACTCGTCGGAGTTGTTGTACCGGAGGAAGGCCCGGGTCAGGGCCTCGGGCGAACCGAGAGGGCCGCTGTTGCACAGGTAGTAGCCCGCCCCCAAGGCGGCGTCGTACATGTTGTTGGGGTCCTCGGTCCCGTCGTCGTTCCCGTCGCGGCCCCACGAGCTCCAGGTGGTGGGGATGAACTGCATCGGCCCTACTGCCCGGTCGTATTCGGCGTCGCCATCGAGGGCACCACCGTCGCTGTCGCCGATCAACGCCGTCTCCTGGGTCCCGTTCAACGCGATACCGATGATGTTGACCGAGGTGTCGCCGTTGGCCAGCAGCTCACTCCCGGCGAAGGTCCCGTGACGGCTCTCGATCCGGCTGATCCCCGCCAGCACCCACCACTCGATCCCGCACTGGCTGCGCGCTTCGGCCAGGACCTTGGCGGCCTGCCAGAACGCGTCCATCGCCACCAGGGTGAAATCGGCGCCGCTGACTACCGACGTCGCCCTCACCCGTTGGAGCTCGTCGCCCCGTCGCAGCAGCTGACGGCGCAGGGAGGCTTCGTCGGCGGCGGCCTGGTCCCGGGCCGCGGTGACCACAGTCGTCCGTACCCGGACTCCCTCGCGCTGGCCGACGGCCTCGTTGAGGTCGGTCACGGCCCGTTGGAGCTTGTCGGCCGCGGCGTTGGTACGCCGCTCCTGGTCGATACGCACCGAGTCGAACAGCATCCGGTCGGCATTGAGATCGAGCATGGCGGAGAGGTCCTGGGCGCCGATCCGGCGGTCTTGATCGGCGTCGGTGCCCCGCACGTAGCTCGTCACCGCGATGGCCTGGAGGTTCTTTCGCAGGACCGCCAGCTCGACGGTGGCCTGCTTCTTGGCTGCCGTGCGCTGGACCATCGTCGCGGTCAGAGTGGCGTCGAGCGACGTCAGGAAGCTCAGCTCGTTCTCGGCCAGGACCAGGGCGGCGTGGGCGGCCACCAGCAGGTCGTTGGCCTCGAGGAACGCAGCCCGGGCCCGGCTGTAGGCCTCGCCGATGACCACGACACCGTCGAGGTCGGCCGACAGCGTGGCCCGGCCCGGGGCCGCCGGGGCCAACGGGCCGGAGCTGGTGGCGACTGCGGGCCGCACGCTGTCGGCGACGGCCGGGGACGGCCAGGCAACGACGGCCAGGACGGTGGCGAGAACGCAACCGGCGGCACACCCGGCAATCGGGGCGCGACTCGGCCGCGTGAGCGGGGGAGCGGACGGTCTTGGCATCGTCGAGCACACGGTGGAGGTTGCCTTCGGCACACGCCGTGGCAGGCGGGGCGTCATTCTGTCCCACCTGCCGCCGGGATGCGAGGACCGCCGGTCCCGGCCACCCCGGCTGGAGCCCGTGGAGCGCGGATGAGCGGCGCCCGGCGAAGCGGCTTCAGCGGGGCCGGGCCCAGGACCAGGGGTAGCTGTCGTCGGCCACCTGGGCCGCGGCCGGCCCGAGCTGAAGCGGCCGGAAGGTGTCGATCATCACGGCCGTCTCCGCGGTGCCGGGCTGGCCCAGTGCGGCCTCGACGCTGCCGGGCTGGGGACCGTGCACGAACCCGGCTGGGTGCAGGGAGATCGAACCCGGCCCGATCCCGGAACCCTTCCGGGACATGAAGTCGCCGCCGACGTAGAACAGCATCTCGTCGGAGTCGACGTTGGCGTGGTGGTAGGGGACCGGCACCGCGTCGGGGTGGAAGTCGAACGGCCGGGGCACGAACGAGCAGACGACGAAGTTCGGGCCTTCGAAGGTCTGGTGGACCGGAGGCGGCTGGTGCAGCCGGCCCACGATCGGTTCGAAGTCGGCGATGTTGAACGCATAGGGGTAGAGGCAGCCGTCCCATCCGACCACGTCGAAGGGATGCCGAGCATAGGTGTAGCGGGTGAGCCCGCCGCGATGGCGTGCGAGCACCGTCACATCCGTACCGTCCGCCAGTAAGGGTCCGTCGGGGGCCCGCAGGTCGCGCTCGCAGTAGGGGGCGCCCTCCCGGAACTGCCCCTCCGGGGTCAGGTAGCGGCCGGGCGGACGTACGTGGCCCCGGGCTTCGGCCACCAGGGCCCGCAGTGGCCCGGCACCCGTTGGCACCCAGCGGTGTGTGGTCGACGCCGGGACCACGACGTAGTCACCGGCGCCGGCGTCGAGGGCGCCGAAGGAGGTCTCGAGCACACCCGTGCCCTCCTCGATGTAGGCCAGCTCGTCGCCGACCACGTTGCGGTACAGCTCGCTCGCTCCGAGCGCGGCGGCATAGCTGACGAGGACGTCGTCGTTGCCGAACAGCAAGCGCCGCCCGGTCACCAGGTCGCCGCCCGGTTCGAGGTCTCGTGCCCGGAGGTGGCGGGGCAACAGGGGCCGATTGGGGACCAGCTGGAGCTCCCCTTCCCCGACCGTTTCGGCACCGACCACCGCGCTCGGGGAGTGTCGGTGGTAGAGCAGGGCGGACTCGGCCGCGAAGCCGTGCTCGCCCATCAGCTCCTCGGCATGCAGCCCGCCTCCGGCCCGGGGGAACCGGGTGTGCCGCTTGCGGGGCACATCCCCCATCGACCGGTAGTAGGGCATCGGGCACCCCCGTCTGGCAGCAGCTTGCGTTGCGTTCCTAGCAGGGTGAGGCGACGGCGCGTCGGCGGGCGGCCGGTGCCGGCTCCCGGCCAGCCGGGCGCCAGGGGCTCAACCGGTGCTCTTGGTCGTCCGCTTCGCCGGGGCCTTGGAGGGCGCGGCCTTCGTCGCGGCCGACTTGGCGGCCGACTTGGTGGGCGTCGCCTTCGTCGCCGCCGCCCGCGTGGCCGGTGCCTTCGTAGCGGTCGCGGGGACGGTCGACCGGGCCGGGGCCGCCTTGGTGGCGCCGACCTTGGCCGCCGGGGTGTAGACGCCCCGGGCCAGCTTCGGTGCCTGGCTCGGGGTCATGACCGAGTCCTTGAACGCCTTGAGTGGGGTGATACGGGCCTTCTTGGAGGCCTTGATCTTGACCGGCTGCCCGGTCTGGGGGTTGCGCCCCATACGGGCGGCCCGCTCCACCTTGGCGAACTTGGCGAACCCGGTGATCGCCACCGGCTCACCCTTGGCGACCACCGCGGTGATCACATCGGTGAGACCTCGCAGGGCTGCGTCCACCTCCTTGGCCGCAATCCCGGTGTGCGCGGCGACGGTGTTGACGAGCTCGCGACGGTTCATCGTGGATACCTCCTGTAGAGACCCTTGCCGCCGCAGTCTGGTGCACACCCGTCAGCGGGACGCGGATGGTCCTCTGGGACAAGGGTTTTCCACCCCAGCCAGGATGGCAGCCCTTGCGGCACATGACGTTTCGAGGGTCGGGTCGGCGGCGAAACGGGCAGACTGGCATCCGTGGGCAAGCTGTCCTTCGCCTTGGGGTGCCTGGCGGTGCTGACGACCCTCAACGGCCTACGCCCCAACCGCAGCCTGCTCTTCGCCCTGCCCTTGTTCGTCAGCGCCTGGCTGACGATCGAACTGGCCCCGTTCTGGCTCCTCGTCCACGCCGCGGTGGGGGCGGCGCTCATCGCCAACGGGGCTCTCGACGATACGTGGGGAAAGCTCGGCCTGCTCCTCGGTGTGGCCAGCGCGGCCGGGCTCACGAGGATCATCGCCCGGTCCCGGCGCACGCTCCTGATCCTTCGGGACGCGACCGCCGACCTCGACATCGACGACGCCGCCCCCGCCTTTCCCCGTAGCCACGTCATCTTCCCGTTCCTGCTGTCGCACCGGCGGGGGATCCGTCGCCATCGGAACCTGACCTTCGCACGTGCCGGCGGGACGCCCTTGCGCCTCGACGTCACCTATCCGGCTGGCGACGCGGCCGGTCAGCGACGGCCCGGCCTCCTGCAGGTGCACGGCGGGGCGTGGGTGATGGGCGGCAAGCGCATCCAGGGCCAGCCGCTGGTGAACCACATGGCGGCCAACGGGTGGGTGGTGCTCAACGCCAACTACCGACTGAGCCCCCGGGTGGCGTTCCCCGAGCACCTCGTCGACCTCAAGCGGGCCGTGGCCTGGTACCGCCAGCACGCTGCCGAGTACGGCGCCGATCCCGACTTCCTGTGCGTCACCGGTGGTTCGGCCGGCGGGCATCTGGCCGCACTGGTGGGCCTGACCGGCAACGACCCGGCGTTGCAGCCCGGCTTCGAGGGCACCGACACCGGCGTCGCCGCCGCCGTGCCCTTCTACGGCGTGTACGACTTCACCAACCGCTTCCAGACGTGGCGACCGGCGCTGCTGCGCTACTTCATCGAACCGGTCGTGATGCAGGCGAAGCTTGCCGAAGCGCCCGAGGCCTTCGCCGCCGCGTCACCGCTCGACCGCTGCCGGGCCGACGCGCCGGCGTTCTTCGTCATCCACGGCGACCGCGACACGCTGGCCCCGGTGGCCGACGCCCGCAAGTTCGTCGAGCGGCTGCGGGAGCAGTCCGAGGCACCCGTGCTCTACGCCGAGATGCAAGGCGCACAGCATGCGTTCGACGTCTTCCCGTCCTACCGGACGGCACGCGTCATCGAGGCCGTAGAGAGGTTCCTCAGCACCGTTCACCGCGGCCACGTCGCCGGCCTCGGTCCGGCCGAGATCCCCGAGGCCGTCCTCGAGGAGGCGGTCCAGGAGGGCGGGCAGGAGGAGCTTCGGCCACCGCCCGAGACCTCACCCTCGCGGTAGCTTGTCGGGGTCACCAACACCCTGGGTTCGCCATCATCGATGAACGACGACGAGGTCCCGATACCGGTCCTGTGGCCGTGGGTCATCGCCGCCGGGGCTGTGCTGACCAGTGGCCTGCTCGGCCGGGCCCTGCTGTGGACCGGCGAGGACACCGGTAACGGGTTCCTCAACGCCGGCCCGGGCGTGGGCCGCATCATCCTCGTGATCCTCACCGGCTCGGTCCTGACCCCGTTGGCCCTGTCGCAGACCGCCAGCGGCCGGTGGCGCCAAGGGTTGGTCTGCATCAGCATCGAGGCCCTCGTGCTCGGTACGGTGGCGGCCAAGACGTGGTTCGGGAACGCATGTGTGTCACCGGGCGACAAGTGCCTGGTGTCCAAGGGCTCCGGCTACCTGATGCTGTTGCTGTGCCTGGCTCCGCTGGTGCTCGGGGCCCTGTACTCGCGAACAGTCGCGGGCGACGCCTGAAAGAAGAGCCCCCGGCCCGACCGCCCCTGGTGCTGCGCTCGTGGGCCGGTGGGCTGCTCCCCGGGGCGAGGGCCCGCCGGGCCCAGGTAGTGGCCTTCGCCGCGGCATGGGAGCAGGCCAACGCCATCGCGCTGAACGGCAACGGGCCGTGCTGGGTGGTGCTGGGCGACTCGACCGCCCAGGCCATCGGCGCCACAGGCATCGAGCGCGGCTACGTGGGGCAGGTGGCAGAGGCCCTCGAACGCCACCACGGCCATCCGTGGCGGGTGGTCAACCTGTCGCGCACCGGGGCGAGAGCGGCCGACGTCGTGGCCGAACAGCTGCCCCGCCTGGCCCGGCTCGGCGTCGCCGACCTGGTGTCGTGCGCGGTGGGCAGCAACGACCTGTTGCGCCGCGACGTCACCGCGCTCGAAGCCCTGGGCACGATCGCCGCCGCGCTCCCGGCCGGGTCCCTGCTGGCCAACCTGACCCGAGGCGTACGCGAACGCGCCGCCGGCCCCCTCAACGCCGCCGTCGAGCGCCTCGTCGTGGCACACCGGCTCCGCCTGGTCGACCTGTGGTCGAACACCGGGCCACCGTGGCGGGACAAGTTCTCGGCCGACTGGTTCCACCCCAACGACCGGGGCTACGCCGACTGGGCCACGTCGTTCTGCCGGGCGCTCGGGATCGACCGGTCGCTTTGAGGCGGGCCGCCGGCCCGCCGGCCCATGTAGGCGATCAGGGCCACCGACAGGGCCAGCCCGATGCCCAGGGTGCCCACGTAGAGGGTGAACCAGGGCCCGGTGCGGAAGTCCTCGTGCGCTCGCACCGCCCCCACCAGGTTGACGGCGAAGACCAGCGCCACCGTCTCCTGGCCGAGGCGCAAGCTGCTCCAACGATCGTCGACCATGAACCACGCCCATGTCATGGCGGCGAAGGCGACGAACGCGCTCGCCGCCCGTGCGCTCAGCGGCGGCAGCAGCCACGGCCACAGCTCGCCCGCCCTCCGAGGGGCCAGGAACATCGCCACCGCCACCGTCAAGGTCGCGGCGCCGCCGGCGCCGATCGCCAGGCGAAGGGGGCGCGGCACCCGGAGCTCGCCCCCGACCACCGCGCCGCCGGGGTCTGTCCGCCGGTTCCTGGCCCACAGCCAGGGCAGCAGCACCGGTGTCGTGGCGTAGAGGCCGAGCCACCACCAGAACGCGACGTGGTCATGGTTGAACCGGTCCCAGTGCAGCACCGTGGCGGCGAGCAGGACCGCGGTGAAGACGGCGACGGCGATGAACACCGAACCCGCCCGGTGCCACCGTCCCGACAACGCCACCCGGGTGAAGAAATACGCCCCTGACAGGTACCCGGCCCCCATGAAGAGGGCAGTGGGAGCAGGGGCGATCGTCCACGCCCACAGCTCACGGGTCTGCCCCGGGAACCCGAACAGCACGACGACGGCCGTGACCAGGACGGGCACGATGGCCCACACAGCCCATCGGGTAGGCGCCAGCAGCCGGTCGTCCCGGATCGATTCCACGGACAGCCATTGTCGCCGCCGGCCCGCCGCCGTGCCCGAGGGATGGCACCGGTGTCGAGTGGGGCGCGAGCGACAGCCGCCCCGGGCTCGGGCTGGGTCAGCCCGTCTTGGCCCGGCGTTCGGCGATCGTCACGCCGCCCGCGCACCAATTCTCGGGCGGGACCTCACGCAGGACCACGCGGACCGACTCGATCGGCGCGTCGAGCGTCTCGACCACCGTGTTGGTCAGGTTGCCCATGAGCTTGCGCAGGAGGTCAGGGTCGCGACCCTCGGTGAGCGTTACTTCGAGGAACGGCATTGCGAGGTGCACCTCCGGATCAGCCCGTCGTTCCCGACGGCGACGTTGCTGTGTCTAGCATGCCGCAGATCTCCGGCCTTGGTGCCCGTGCAGCCCTGAGACGTGCGCCGGCCCGGTCGCGGCTGCGGCCCGGAGTGCACATCAGCAGTGACCGCTAACGAGGGGGACGACCGTGTCGGCCACACAAGCACACGACGTACCGGCAGGCGTCGGATGAGCCCGGTACGGCAGATTCCGGCCCTCACGTTGGAACTGGGCCGAAGCCTGGCCGAGGCGGCCCGGGCCAAGGCCGCTGAGCTCGGCATCAATGTCGCCGCCGCCGTCGTCGATCCCGGCGGCGCGTTGATCACGGTGGACGTGATGGACGGCACCCCCAAGCTCTGCATCGACATCGCCATCGACAAGGCGTGGTCGACGGCCAGCTTCCCGGTACCGACCGACCAGTGGTGGCCCATCCTCAAGGACAACCCGGCGCTGGCGGAGGGCTTCCCCCACCGGCCCCGCCTGGTCGTGTTCGGCGGCGGCGCCCCCGTCATGGCCGGGGGCCAAGTGGCGGGCGGCATCGGCGTCAGCGGCGGGAGCGCCGAACAGGACGTCGAGTGCGCCAACGCGGCCATCGCCGCCGTCGCCCACCTGTTGTGACGGTCACCGGCGCCGACCGCCCCGAGATCGGTCGACAGGTCGACGCCGGCGGGATCGCCACCAACTACCTCGAGGCCGGCGACGGACCGACGGTCGTGCTCGTGCACGGGTCGGGCCCCGGCGTCAGCGCGTACGCCAACTGGCGCCTCACCATCCCGCCCCTGTCGAGCCGGTTCCGTGTCCTGGCGCCGGACATGGCCGGCTTCGGGTTCACCGAACGCCCGGCCGGCATCACCTACGACATGGCCACCTGGGAGACGCAGCTTCTGGGGTTCTTCGATGCCCTGGGGATCGAGCAGGCGTCGCTGGTCGGGAACAGCTTCGGGGGGGCGCTGGCGCTGCGCTTCGCGGTGACCCATCCCGAACGCGTCGACCGGCTGGTGCTGATGGGGGCGGCCGGTATCTCCTTCCCGCTGACCGAAGGCCTCGACGCGGTCTGGGGCTACGAGCCGTCGGTCGAGCGCATGCGCGAGCTCCTCGACATCTTCGCCTACGACCACGACCTGGTCAGCGACGAGCTGGCCGAGGTCCGCTACCGGGCCAGCGTGGAGCCGGGCGTGCAGGAGTCGTACTCGCAGATGTTCCCGGTCCCGCGCCAGCAGGGGATCGACGCCCTGGCCACTCCCGAGGACCAGATCCGGGCCCTGCCCCACGAGACCCTGATCGTGCACGGCCGCGACGATCGGGTCATCCCCTACGAGAACGCCTTGCGCCTCAACCACTTGATCGACCGCTCCGAGCTCCACGGCTTCGGGCGCTGTGGCCATTGGACCCAGATCGAGCGTGCCGACGACTTCGTCGCCCTCCTCCTCCACTTCCTCGCCCGGTAGCTGCGAACCTTGACCTCGACCGTCGCCCCTATTTAGGATATTGAATATGGTCTTAGGGGGGCCCGAGCTCGGCCGACCGGAGTCGCGAGTCGACCAGCTGGTGGTCCGGCTCGAGCGCGAGATCCTCGACCGAGGCCTCCAAGCGGGCGTCCGCATCGGGACCAAGGACGAGATCCGCCAGCGGTACCAGGTCGCCGCCGGCACCCTGAACGAGGCCTTGCGGGTCCTTCATGCCCGCGGGCACGCCAGCTTGCGCCGGGGCCCGAACGGCGGTGTGTTCGTGGCCGAGCCTCCCGGACGGCTGGCGCTGGCCAACCTCGTCCTCGGCTTCGAGGCCGATCCCAACGACGTCCGCGACTGTCTCGTGGTGCGCGACGCCCTCGAGCCCGTAGTGGCCGCTGACGCCGCCCAGCACCGCCGAGGCGACGACCTGGTCTCGGTGAAGGCAGCCCTCGAAGCCATGCGGGGTGCCGCCACCGACCCCACCGCGTACCTCCATCAGAACTGGCAATTGCACCGGGCCATCGCCCGAGCCGGGCACAACGAGGTGGCCCAGCGCTTCTACCTCGCCTTGCTCGACCTGCTCGAGAGCGAACTCGAGGATGTCAGCGACCAGGACGACTCGTTCGCCCGGGGCATGGCCGACAACCTGGTCCTCCACGAAGAGCTGGTGGCCGCCATCGAGGCCCACGATCCCGCGGCCGCGGCCGCCACCGCCCTACGCCATGCGTCATCCCTGCAAGCGGCCTCCGAGGTCCGCTTGCTCCCCGCCAAGACCCGCAGGAGGCCTGCGTGAACGACACCGACCGCAAGCGGTTTGCCGATGCCCTCACCGAGGCCTATCGCACGCGCGAGCCCATCGACCCGATCACCGATTCGGTGCCGGAGATGACGGTCGAGGATGCCTACGCCATCCAGCTGCTCCAGATCGAGGACCGGAGGAAGGCCGGCCGCCAGGTGCGGGGCCACAAGGTCGGCCTCACGGCGGCAGTCATGCAGCGGATGCTCGGTGTCGACCAGCCCGACTTCGGGCACCTTTTCGACGACATGTTCTGGCCCGAGGACGCCTCGATCCCGGTCGACGCCTTCGTACAGCCCCGGGTCGAGCCCGAGATCGCCATCGTGTTGAAGAAGGAGCTACGGGGCCCCGGCGTCACCGCCGCCGACGCGCTCGATGCCGTCGATTTCGTGCTGCCCTCGATCGAGATCATCGACAGCCGCATCCGAGACTGGAAGATCAAGTTCTGTGACACGGTCGCCGACAATGCCTCCTCGGGAGGCCTCGTTCTCGGCAGCGACGCCACCTCCCCCCACGACATCGACGTCCGCCTGGCCGGCTGCAACCTCTACATCAACGGCGAGGTGGTGGCCACCGGCGCCGGAGGGGCCGCCCTCGGGCACCCGATGCTGGCCCTCGCCTGGTGCGCCAACACCCTCGGCGAGCGAGGTGTCGCCCTCGAAGCCGGGGAGGTCATCATGCCGGGCTCGTGCACGTCGGCCATCCGGGTCAATCCCGGCGACGTCGTCACCGCCCACTTCGCCGGCGTCGGCAGCGTCACCGCTGTCTTCGCCAAGGAGGACCAGCCGTCATGACCAAAGTGACCGCCGCCATCGTCGGCACCGGCAACATCGGGACCGATCTCATGGCAAAGCTGCGGCGCAGCGAGCGCATCGAGCTGCGCTACATGGTCGGCGTGGAACCCGACTCGAGGGGCCTCGCCCTCGCCCGCGAGGCCGGCATCGAAGCATCCCATGACGGCGTCGACTGGCTCCTGTCCCGGCCCGAGCTGCCCGACCTCGTGTTCGAGGCGACCTCGGCCCGGGCCCACACCGCCAACGCACCCCGCTACGAGGCGGCCGGGATCCAGGCCATCGACCTCACGCCGGCCGCCGTCGGGCCCTACGTGGTGCCCGTGGTCAACCTCGACCAGCACCTCGACGCGCCCAACCTCAACATGATCACCTGCGGAGGGCAGGCCACGATCCCCATCGTGGCGGCGGTCAGCCAGGTGGCCGAGGTGACCCACGGGGAGATCGTGGCGTCGATCGCCTCCAAGTCGGCCGGTCCGGGCACCCGGGCCAACATCGACGAGTTCACCCACACCACCTCCAGGGGGATCGAGGTGATCGGTGGTGCCCGCAAGGGCAAGGCCATCATCATCCTCAACCCGGCCGAACCGCCGCTCATCATGCGCGACACGGTGTTCTGCGCCGTGCCCGCCGATGCCGACCGTGAGGCCATCAGCGCCTCTGTCGTCGACATGGTCAGCCGGGTGCAGAAGTACGTGCCCGGCTTCCGGCTCAAGGTGGAGCCGCAGTTCGACGACCCCCGCGACGGCTGGGACGGGTGCGCCCGAGTGGCGGTGTTCCTCGAGGTCGAAGGCAACGGCGACTACCTACCGCCCTACGCCGGGAACCTCGACATCATGACCGCAGCCGCAGCCGCCGTCGGTGAAGAACTGGCGGCCAACCGTTCCGAGGTCCTCGCGTGACCGCGCACACCGCCGAGCAGTTCGACCCGTCGCGTTACGACATCCGGATCACCGACGTCACCCTGCGCGACGGCAGCCATCCCATGGCCCACAGCTTCACCGTCGACCACGTCCGGGCCACGGTACGGGCGTTGGACGATGCCGGCGTACCGGTGCTCGAGTGCGCCCACGGCGACGGCCTCGCCGGCAGCTCGTTCAACTATGGCTTCTCCAAGACCGACGAGCTCGACCTGGTGTCGGTGGCGGTCGAAGAGGCCAAGCAGGCCCGCATCGCCGTACTGATGCTGCCGGGCGTCGCCACCGTCGAGGACCTCGAACGGGCGCACGACCGGGGCGCATCGATCGTGCGCATCGCCACCCACTGCACCGAGGCCGACATCTCCATCCAGCACTTCGGCCTGGCCCGGGAACGGGGGATGGAGACAGCCGGCTTCCTGATGCTGGCCCACATGATCAACCCCGACGACTTGGCCAAGCAGGCCCGCATCATGGCCGACGCCGGCTGCATGTGCGTGTACGTCGTCGACTCCGCCGGTGCCCTCGTCCTCGACGACGTGAAGGACCGGGTCCAGGCGCTCGTGGCCGAGCTCGGCGATGACGCCATGGTCGGCTTTCATGGCCACAACAACCTCGGGCTCGGCGTGGCCAACTCGGTCGTCGCCGCCCGGGCCGGCGCCCTCCAGATCGACGGGGCCACCCGCGCCCTCGGGGCCGGGTCGGGCAACTCCAACACCGAGATCCTCACCGCCGTCTTCGACCGGGTCGGTATCAAGACCGGCATCGACCTGTCCATGATCACCGCCGCGGCGGAGGAGGTCGTCCGGCCTTACATGCTGCGAGAACCGGTCATCGACCGCAACGCCATCATGATGGGCTATGCCGGCGTCTACTCGAGCTTCCTGCTCCACGCCGAGCGCGCCGCAGCCCGCTACGACGTGCCCGCGCACGAGATCCTGCAGGAAGTCGGGCGCCGCCGCTATGTCGGCGGCCAGGAAGACATGCTCATCGACGTGGCCATCGACCTGGCCAAAGCCCGTAAGGGGGGCCAGTGAACGCTGACGATGCACTCAAGATCCTCATCGAGGCCGAGGACCGGCGCGAGGCGATACCCCCCCTCACCGACGAATGGCCCGAGCTCGACCTCCGCACCGCGTACGAGATCCAGGACGCCGGCGTCCAGCGCCGGGTGGATGCCGGCGACCCGATCATCGGGATCAAGCTCGGCCTGACGTCGCGGGCGAAGCAGATCCGGATGAACGTGTCCTCACCCAGCACCGCCTGGCTCACGGCGTCGATGGTCATGCCCGCCGGCGTCCCCGTTCCCCAGGACGAGCTCATCCATCCCCGGGCCGAGCCCGAGATCGTGTTCGTGATGGGGGAGCGGCTCCAGGGGCCGGGCGTCACCGCCCTCTCCGCCATGCGGGCGGTGTCCGAGGTCTACTGCGGGGTCGAGATCATCGACAGCCGCTACGCCGAGTTCCGCTTCACGCTGCCCGACGTGGTCGCCGACAACGCCTCTGCGTCGCGCTTCTACCTCGGCCCGGTCGGCACTCCGCCCGGCGGGCTCGACCTCTCCCTCGAGGCATGCCTGCTCGAGGTCGACGGACGGGTGGTGGACTCCGCCACCGGCGCCGCCGTCCAGGGCCACCCCGGTGAAGCCCTCGCCCTCGCCGCCAACGACCTGGCCCAGCGAGGCCTGGCCATCGAGAAGGGCTGGATCGTCCTCACCGGCGGTATGACCGACGCCCAGCATGTCGGGCCGGGCACCACCGTGACCGCTTCGTTCACCCATCTGGGCCGCATAACCGTGGCCGGCGGCGCGGCCGCAAGCTAGTGCCCCGTCACGCAACATTGGCTACCTGTCCGGGCGAGCCGTGACAGGGCAGGCGCCACCTGACGCGGTACGAGAGCAGCAGCCCGCTGGGCGGCGCCGGAGACGGCCTTGCCCGATCATCAAACGCCGAAACGTGGAGGTATGCAGGTGAAGACCATCACCCATGTGATCGACGGGGAGAAGGTCGAATCGCTCGACGGTGCCCGCTTCGAGACCGTCAACCCCTATACCCGGGAGCCGTGGGCCGAAGTCGCCCTCGGCTCACCGGCCGATGCCCAGCGCGCCGTCGAATCCGCCCGCAAGGCGTTCGACCATGGGCCATGGCCCACGATGGGCTTCGCCCAGCGCGGTGCGATCCTCCACAAGCTGGCCGACCTGATCGAGCGTGACGGCGACCAGCTCGGCGCCGCCGACACGGCCGACATGGGTAAGGCCGTGTCCGAGATCCAACACCGCGACATCCCCCGCTCGGCTGCCAACTTCCGGTTCTTCGCCGACCACGCCCGTCTCTCGGCCGCCGAGGTGCTGCCGATGGACACCGGCCACCATACGTACTCGCGCTTCGAGGCCGCCGGTGTCGTCGCCGCCATCGCCCCGTGGAACTTCCCGCTCATGCTCGAGACCTGGAAGGTGGCCCCGGCCCTGGCATGGGGCAACACCGTCGTGCTCAAGCCGGCCGAGAGCACCCCGGCGTCGGCCACGATGTTGGCCGAGCTCGCCCTCGAGGCGGGTATGCCTCCCGGTGTCCTCAACGTCGTGCAGGGCTTCGGCCCCGACGCCCCGGGCCAGGCCCTCACCGAGTCGCCCCTCGTCGACCGCATCACCTTCACCGGCGAATCGACCACCGGGCGCACCATCGCCCGGGCGGCGTCGGCCAACCTGACCCCGGTCAGCCTCGAGCTCGGCGGCAAGGGGGCGAACGTGGTGTTCGCCGATGCCGAGATGGACAACGCCATCTCGTGGGCGATCAAGGCCATCTACACCAACTCTGGCCAGGTCTGCCTGGCCGGCAGCCGCCTGTTCGTCCAGCGACCGGTGTACGACGAGTTCGTCGCCCGGTTCGTTGAGGCGGCCGAGGCCCTGGTGATCGGCGACCCGATGGCCCCCGACACCATGATCGGACCGCTGGCCAACCACGAGCACTTCGAAAAGGTGACCCGGTTCCTCGACACCATCCCCGAGGACGGCGGGAAGGTGCTCACCGGGGGCCGCGACGAGGGCTGGTTCGTGCGCCCGACGGTTGTGGTCGATGCCCCTATGACCGCACGGGTGTACTGCCAGGAGGTGTTCGGGCCGGTGGTGACCATCCACCCCTTCGACACCGAGCAGGAAGCGGTGGCCATCGCCAACGACACGCCCTACGGGCTCAACGCCATGCTGTTCACCGAGAACTTGAGCCGGGCCCACCGGGTGGCGGCCGCGTTGACAGCGGGGACGGTCTGGGTCAACTGCTTCTTCATCCGTGACCTGCGCGCCCCGTTCGGAGGCGTGGGCGACTCGGGTATGGGCCGTGAGGGTGGCTCCTTCAGCCGGGAGTTCTTCACCGAGCCCAAGGCGGTCGTCATGCAGATCGACAATCTGGCCTAACCGTTCGGCCGCGGCGGTCGCGGCGCACACGACCAGCGGCTCTGGGCTGCTACAGCTGCACGTGATCAGCTCGTACCGAGGCGACCAGGGCGGTCGCAACCGGTATCGTTGCTGACGCGAGCGAAGGGCCTTGCTCGCGGGCTGCAGGTCGGATCGAGCGCGCTGAGTGCCTGCGTCGTGGCCGAGGTGGCCTATCGAGGCAACCGCGGCCCGGCAGGTGGCGACCCGCCACCCTGCCAAGGCAAGCTCGTAACCTCAGGACCTCGGGGGACGCATGTCAGGATCGGTGCTGCAAGGGGGAGAGTTGTTCCCCGGCTGGCGGCCGCCCGAAGGCGACATTGGCGGCGCCGGCACCGACGCCCCGGCGCCGTTCGGCGACGAGGACCGCGACCGGCTCTGGGTCCGAGACTTCCATTGGCCCCGGGGTTTCACGCCCTTGGGCATGACCACCTTCGCCACGACCTACGCCCGCACCACCCACGAGGCCGCCGTCCGCCAGAAGATCCCCTACACCGACGGGATCGCGGTCCGCTTCCTGGGGCCTTTCCCCTACATCTCCCCCCGTTCTCCAGAGGCGTCGGCCCGCGAAGCGCGCCAGCCCGGGTTCCGGGCCGCCGGCGAGAAGCGGCTACGGGGGTTCCAACGGCGCTGGCGGTCGCGGACCCGCCAGCTCGACGCCGAGTTCGCCCGGCTGATGGGCGCGGTGGCGTCGACCCCGACCGAGCTGGCACCACTCCTGCAGGCCGCCGTCCGCCACGAGCACCACGCCTGGCGCATCCACTTCGAGGAGATGTACGTCCTCCTCGTCGGCCATCTGGACTACCGGGACCAGATGAGCCGGCTCGGCGTCCCGGCAGAGGTGGCCGACGCCTGCCTGGCCGGCTACCCGACCCGTATGGCGGCCGGCGACCTGGCCGTCTTCGACCTGGCCCGCAGCCGCGCCACCATGGCCGCCGCGGGTGACGATCTCGACGCCCGTCTGGCCGAGATCGTCGCCGTGCACGGCGACCGGGCCGAGGGCATCGCCGACGTCGGGTGCCCGTCATGGCGGGAGCGGTCGCAGATCCTGCTCGAGCGGGTCCGCCTGGTCGGCGCCGGCGGCGTACCGCCCACCACCGAAGTGCTGGCCCAGCGCCGGTGGGCGGCACGCGACACCGCCCGGAGCCTGTCGTCGCGACCGGCCGAGATCGAGGCCCTTTTGGCCGAGGCCGAGAAGGCCAACTGGATCTGGTGGAACGAGGAGCACAACGCGGTCATCGACCTGCGGGCCACGTTGCCGCTACGCAAACACGCCCTCGAGGCGGGCCGGATGCTCTTCGACGATCCCGGCGATGCCCTGCTGTGCGCTATCGAGGAGCTGATGGGCGCCCTCGACGGCCAGGGCGCGCCGCCGGCCTGCCTGCGCGACAAGCGCCGCGACTGGCTGGAACTCTGGCGGGGGTGGAGCACCGAGTTGCCGGCGACGCTCGGCAACGGCACCCTGCTTCGCTCGGACCCGATCCTGGCCGAGATCTTCGGCCTGCCCCACGGCGCCGGGCCGGTCGACCACCAGGTCGTGGTCGGGCTGGCGGCGTCCCCGGGCCGGGTCGAGGGCACGGCCCGAGTTGTGCTGGCGGCCGACGACCTGGTGTCGCTTCGGCCGGGCGACGTCCTCGTCTGCCCGGGAACGTCGCCCAACTGGGCCAGCGCCTTCGCGGTGGCGTCGGCGGTGGTGTGCGACGGGGGCGGGCTCACCACCCACGCCGCCATCAGCGCCCGCGACTACGGGATCCCGTGCGTGGTGGGTACCCAGTCGGCGACCCGGCGGCTGCGGACCGGAGACCGGGTGACGGTCGACGGCAGCGCCGGCACCGTCAGCCTGCTCTGATCTGAGCGGACCGGACATGGGGCGGGCCAAACATCGGCGTTCCCGAGCCCGGAACGTTGTCGATCCGTACCCGTCGGGCTGACCATAAGCTTCCCGCTGGGGCCAGGAAGCCGTAGCCCCTCTCGTGTCAGGCAGTAACCGCCAACAGAGGAGACTCCAACGTGCCTTCAGTACTGATCGTCCTGTCCGGTGTCGACTTCTGGATGCTGAAGAACGAAGAGAAGTCCCAGGCCGGGTACTGGTCCGAAGAGTTCGTCGCTCCCCATCGCATTTTCAAGGAAGCCGGCTTCGACATCACGATCGCCACCCCTGGCGGGGTGTCCCCGACCGCCGACGTCAAGAGCTTCATGCCGGAGTACACCGGCTACACCCCCGAGCAGGGCCAGGAGCTACGCAACTACGTCGAGTCGTTGGCCGACCTGCTCCGGTCGCCGGCCAAGCTCGAAGACGTCGACGCCGCCGACTACGACGCCGTCTTCATCCCCGGTGGCCACAGCCCCATGGAGGACCTGCACCAGTCCGAGACCCTCGGCAAGCTCCTGGTCGGCTTCGACAGCCAGGACAAGGTCGTCTCGGCGGTCTGTCACGGGCCGGCCGGGCTCGTGTCCGCCGTGCGCGACGATGGCACGTGGGCCTTCGAAGGCCGCAAGCTCACCGGTTTCAGCAACGAGGAAGAGGCGTACATCGGCTTCGCCGACCGGGCGCCGTGGCTGCTCGAGTCGCGCTTGCGTGAGCTCGGCGGCGACTTCGAAGCAACCTCCGACGCGTGGGTCGGCGCCAAGGTCGTCATCGACGGCAACCTCATTACCGGCTCCAATCCCCCCTCGAGCGAGGGTGTCGCCAAGGCCGTGGTCGACGCCGTGGGCGCCAAGAGCTGACCATCCGACCGGCCGTGCCCGGTCCCGTTCGGGGCTGGGCCCGCCGCCGTCGAGCCAGTGCCCGGGTGCCACCGCCCGGGCACTGGCGCGTCCGGCTACAGGCGACGCCCGCGACCCAGAGGGAGCCCGACAGTATGGGGGAGGTGACGACCCGATGAGCCTCGTCGTCGTCGAACGCCGCCCGCACACGTTGTTGATCGGGCTGGACCGGCCCGAGAAACGAAACGCCCTCGACCGGGTGCTCGTCGACGAGATCGACACCGTGCTCCGTGACGCGGCACGGGCCGAGCCGGCGGTCGTGGTCGTCTACTCCCGTATGCCGGGGATGTTCGTCGCTGGAGCCGACCTGCACGAGATGTTCGAGCGGACGTCCGAGGAAGGTTTGCAGGCGATCAACATCGGTCTCTTCGATCGTCTCGAAGCCCACCGATGGCCGACCATCGCGGTGGTGGACGGCCCCGCCCTCGGGGGCGGCTGCGAGTTCGCCATGGCCTTCGACTTGCGGGTCGCGTCGGTGCGGGCCCGGTTCGCCCAGCCCGAGCTCAGCCTCGGGCTCATCGCCGGCGCCGGCGGCAACTGGCGGCTACCACAGCTGGTCGGCTTGTCGTGGGCGCGGCGGATGCTCTACATGGGCGAGTCGCTGGACGCCCAAACAGCGCTGGAGGCCGGCCTGGTCGACCGGGTCGCCCGTGAGCCCGAGGAGGCCCTCGACGTCGCCCTGGCCGTCGCCGACCAGATCGCCACCCGCTCGTGGCGGGCGGTCGAGCTCACCAAGCTCGCCCTGCGCCAGCACCGGCCGGCGACGACCAGCTTCGACATCGTCGCCCAGGGCATGATGCTCGACAGCGCCGACAAGCACGAGCGCATCACCGACTTCTTCGACCGCCAGGCCGCCCGCAAAGCTCGACCGCCGTCGGGATGAGAGATATCTCATCCGGCGCTCAGCACCATCTCATGTGCAGGATGGCAGACGAATCGTTTGGTGGCCACCGCCGGCGGCACCCTCCCAGAGGGAGCCCTGGTGCTTGACGACGGCCGGCACGACGTGGCCGTATGGCGCCTCCCGCACGATCCCCGCCCGGCAGCTTCGACAGCCCGAGCTGAGCCCCGGGGGACAGCCCCAGGCTGGCGGTTGCCGCCTCGCCGAGCGAGGTCACTGGTGCACCATCGCTTGCGATCCCAGGGTGACCGGTCGACGGCGCGAGCGCCAGCGAGCCGGGCGACGATGGGCCCGGAGGCGCAGCCTCCGAGCATGAACGGTCACGGGCTCCGGGGCTGCTGCTCCAGCGCCCGTGGCGACGCTGTCGGTGCCGCCCGGTCCGGGCCGATCAGCCGGCTGGTGCCGTTGGGACGACCGTTCCCCGGACTTCGCCCAGCCCCAGGCGGACGCCGCCGCCGATGGCGGCCGAGCCTCGCAGGATCACCTCGTCACCGTCCTCGAGGAACGTCCTGGTCGCTCCCGATGCCAGGACGATGGGCTCGGACCCGTTCCAGCTCAGCTCGAGCAGGGACCCCCGCTGGTCTCGCCTCGAGCCCGAGACCGTGCCCGAAGCCACCAGGTCGCCGACCCGGAGGTGGGCGCCGTTGGAAGTGAGGTGGGCCACCTGCTGGTCGAGCGTCCAGTACATGGAGGCGAAGTCGGTGGCGCTCAGGCGCTCCTCGGCATCCTGACCGTGCGGCCGCAGCCACATCTCGAGCTGCAGGTCAAGGGCCAAGGACGACTCACGACGGAGGTGGGGGAGGGGAGGCGGGTCCTGGTCGGGACCGGGCACCCGAGCCGGCGCCAGAGCGTCGAGGGGGACCACCCATCCCGAGATCGACGTGGCAAACGACTTGCCCAGGAAGGGCCCCAGGGGCTGGTACTCCCACGCCTGGATGTCCCGGGCACTCCAGTCGTTGACCAGCACGCAGCCGAAGACATGCTCGGCGACGGCCCCGGCCGGGACCGACCGGCCCCGCTCGCTCGGCTGGCCCACGATGAATCCGACCTCGAGCTCGACGTCGAGGTGGGTGCTCGGCCCTGTAACCACAGCGCCGTCGGGACCTCGCCGTTGCCCGAAGGGCCGTACCAACGGGGTGCCGGTGACGACCACCGTCCCGGCCCGGCCGTGGTAGGCCAACGGCACGTGCCGCCAGTTCGCCGGCAACGGGTCGCCGTCGGGCCGCAGCATGCGCCCGACGTTGGTGGCGTGATCGATCGAGGAGTAGAAGTCGACGTAGTCGGCAACCTCGACCGGCAGGTGCAGCTCGATGGTCGACCGTTCGACGAGGGCGTCCTGAGTGGCGGCGCGTACCTCGGCGGCGGCATCGCCCCCGGTGGCAAGCAGATCGCTGACCCGCGCCCGGACCGCGGTCCACGTCGAGCGGCCCCGGGCCAGGAGGCGGTTGAGGCTCGGAGCGCGGAACACCGCCAGCGCGTTGCGGCAGGCATCTTCCAGGAGGCCGGCTTCGGCCACCGCACCGAGGTCGAGGACGTGGTTGCCGATGGCGACCCCGATCCGTCGGTCGCGGCCAGCGGCAGAGAAGACGCCGTAGGGCAGGCTCTGCACCGGAAAGGAGCTGCCGGTGCTGGCGGGCACCCAGCTCGACCGGGCGGGATCAACGGTGGGGTCGGCAGTCAGGCCGTCGATGTCGGCAGCGGACAGGTTCACGTCCTCCTGGTATCTGCCGGTGACCGGGCCGACGCAGGCGGAGGCTGTACCGATGAGTGGAACTTGCGCCTTCCTCGGACCGCACGGGCGACCCATCATGGTCCCGAGGCTCCGGCCCTACTCATCATGACAGCTACCTGATGCCCACGATCACCTTCGTCGACCAGCGATTGACCATGGAGTCCCGTCCTGGCGAAGCCATCCTTTCCGCCATCGTCCGCTCGGGCTACAGCCACCGCTACGGGTGTCGCCGCGGGGGGTGCGGTGTGTGCCGGGCGGTCGTCACCGTAGGACAGGTCACCTATCCGTCGGCAGTGGCCCCTACCGTGCTCACACCCGACGAACGCGAGGATGGCCACTGTCTCACCTGTCGGGCCGTCCCCGACGGCGACATCGAGCTGCGGCTTCCCGACGACGACGAGCTTCGCTGCGTGAACACCCTTCTCGCCCGCATCCTCACCAAGGAGAGAACCTGATGGCCGTCATGCGTCTCGGTTACACCCATATCCGCGTCACCGATCTGGCAGAAGCGAAGAAGCACTACAGCCGCACGATTGGTATGAACGTGGTGGCGGAGAGCGCCAACCAGGTCCATCTCAAGTGCTGGGACGAGTACGACCACCACTCCCTCGTGATCGAGGAAGGCGGCGTCGGCCTCGTCAAGCTGGGCTACAAGGTCGAGAAAGCCGACGATCTCGCCGCCTTCGAGTCGCGGGCGCAGCAGTTCGGCGCCATCGTCGAACGGATGGGCAGCGGCGACAACCTGGCCGTCGGCGACGGCGTTCGCATCGTGCTGCCTTCCGACCACGTGATCGAGCTGTACGCCGAGATGGAGTTCACCGGGACCGACACCGGCTGCCTCAACCCCGACCCCTACCCCCGCGACACGTCGGGCATCGGCGTCCCCCGCATCGACCATGCCCTGATCACGGCCGAGGACGTCGAGACCGTCGAACGGTTCTTCCAAGAGGTGCTCGACTTCCAGGTCACCGAGCGGGTCATCACCGAACCGGTCGACCCGATGCTCATCGGCACGTGGCTCTCGTGCTCGAACACTCCCCACGACATCGCCTTCGTCAAGGGCCCGAACGGCAAGTTCCACCACTTCGCCTACCTGCTCGAGGACTGGAACGCCATCCTCAAGGCCGGCGACCTCTTCGCCATGGACGACGTACCGGTCGACGTCGGCCCCACCCGCCACGGCATCACCCGGGGCACGACGATCTACTTCTTCGACCCGTCCGGCAACCGCAACGAGGTCTTCGCCGGTGGTTACACCGTCTTCAAGGACTTCCCCTGCATCACCTGGACCGCTGACCAGATCGGCAAGGGGATCTTCTACATCCAGCGCGAGCTGAACGAGCGCTTCACCACCGTCGTCACCTGAGCACCGTCGAAGGCCCGTTCCCGCTGAGGTAGGAACGGCCGAGGGGCCGACGTCGCCCGCAGTCGGCTTCGCATTGGCCGTGGACGCCGAGCGCGGGCATCCTTCATCGGTGCCCGCGCTCGACGTACCTGACGTGCGAGGGCCGCGAGCTCTCCAGGCCGTCGGCGCGAGCGCGAGCTCGCCCGGCGGCGACGGGTGTGGGGCGCAGCCCCACGGGAAGACCGACCGGTGCTGGCGATGACCGGAAGCACGGGCGCGGCCCGGCCCGACGAGGTCCGCCTCCAGTCGCTGACCGCGGCGCTGGAACTGCTCAATCGGTTCGCCACCGCCAACGAGATCGGGGTGACCGAGGCCGCCGCCCATCTCGGCGTGGCCAAGAGCACCGCCCACCGCCTGTTGACGACGTTGGCCGCCTTCGGCTTCGTGGAGCGGACCGTCAACCGGCGCTACCGGCTGGGTGTGCGCATCTACGAGCTGGGCGAGATCGCGGTGAGCCGACTGGGGCTCCACGAGGTGGCCCTTCCGGTACTCGAGGAGCTGCGCAACGTCTGCGGCGAGACCGTGCACGTGGCCATCCCCGACGGTGCCGAGGTCGTCTACATCGCCCGCATGGAGAGCCACCAGGGCCTCCGGTTCTCGTCCCGGGTCGGTCGGCGCATGCCCGCCCACGCCACCAGTTCGGGCAAGGCCATCGCTGCCTTCAACCCCGAGGTGGCCAAGGCGGTGGTGAGCTCACCCCTGCTGCGGCTCACTGGCCGAACGATCGTGTCGCCCCAGCTGTTCCTGAGGGCCCTGGCCGATGCCCGCACCGCCGGCTATGCCTGCAGCACCGAGGAAGCCGAGGTGGGCCTGTCGTCGGTTGCCGCTCCCGTGCTCGACGCCGACGGCGTCGCCATCGCCGCTGTCTCGGTGGCAGGCCCGTCCGAGCGGATCCTCCATGACGAAAGGCTCACCGCCGGACGGGTCAAGGCCGCCGCCGCCCGCCTGGCCAAGGACCACGCCGCCTGGCTCCCGCCTCGCCGTCGTTCCGCGCTGCGCGCCAGCCGCCCTACCGACGACCGCCGCTGAGGGGTGAGGAGGGCATGGCCCCCCCACAGGTTGCTGGAAAACGACCGACGCCGGGCCCTGTGAGGGCCCGGCGTCCCTGCCCGCGGCGGAGCGCGGTCAGGTGAGGTCAGTACCGGTTGTCAGGCCAGCAGCTCGTCGGTGCGGGCGTCGGCCGCAGCCTTGATGGCGGAGGCGGCAGCGGCACCGTCGACACCGGGAAGGGTGGCGGCGAGCGCGTCGACCGCGGCGCCGGCATGGCCCTTCCAGTTGTCGTAGTGGCCCCGGAGGATGTCCTTGTTGGCGGGGGTGTCAGTGACGATCACCTTCATGAGATCGGCGCTGAGAGCCCGGTGCCACAGGGCGTCCTCGTTGAGCGAGAAGTGGATAGCGGACAGGAGGCGGTCGCTGTTGGCGGCGGCGGCCGCGCCGGCGATCTGCTCGTTGATGAGCGGGTCGACGTGGGGCTTGATCACCAGGTGCAGCACGGCGAAGGCCTCACCCAAGTCGTAGGCCACCAACGCCCGCTCGATGAGCTCGCGCAGCGGCTGGAACGCCTCGGCGTTTTCCCAGATGCCCTGGTGCTCGGCCGGGTTGCAGGCGCCCCGGCTGGTGTTGAGCTGCACCGAGCGGTATGCGATCCGCTGGAGCCGGCGCATCTCGTCGGCGGCCTGGAAGGTGCCGCAGTTCTTGATCCGCGACGCGGGGGCGAGGTGGCCGCAGTAGGCGGCGAGCATCTCGAGCCCGTGGCACGGGTAGCGCAGCGGCGCATAGACGTTGTGCATGTAGGAGAGGTACTCGTCGCTCAGGGCGGCGTCGTAGTTGGAGTCGTCGATCTCTCGCAGGAGGCCGTCGACCACCGTCTCCTTGCTGTTCTGCAGGGTGTTGTAGCCCCGGTAGGTGGTGCGACGGGGATCGGCGAACGCCTCCCAGTCCTGCACCTGCAGGTTCGAGTCCTCGCGGTGGGCGTAGGTCCACTCGGCTACGGGGTTGCCCTCGCCGAGCTCGAAGCTGCGGGGGTAGTCGTACACGAGGCGGGTGCTGACCAGTTCGTACTCGGTCGGCATACGCCGCGACTCGGGGAGCTGGCGGGAGAAGGTCTTGAGGGTGGGTTTTGCGTCGGCCATGTCGTCCTCCTCCTATTCGCTCGGGATCTCGGGCTGGGGTTCGTGGGCAAGCCACCACGCCGCGCCGTCGGACGTCATCGAGACCTTGCCCGAGAACGAGGACATGATGACCTCGAGCTCGCCCGGCCACCGGAGCTCACGACCGAGGACTTCTTCGACCTGGCCCTTGGTCACGACGCACTTGTTCGGCGACCAGACGCGGATGTAGGCACCGGCGTCGTCGGTAACGACACCTTCGTTGTGGGCCTCGATGGCCTCGACGATGGCCTGGCCTACCGCGGTCACCTGGACCACAGGGCCGACCCCGGTCTCGATTGCGGCCGCCCTGGCCTCAGCTTCTGCTGTGCTCATTCCATACCTTTCGATTGGTGACGAAGAACTTCGCCGGGCGCGACGCGGACGACGGTCCCCAACGCGGACGACGCAACGAATCGAGGCAGCAGACAACCGGGTTGACCCCCTTACCGACGCCGCTCCGACCTCATGTCGGAGTTGGTCACGGCAACCCAGGTGCCGGTGCCCTTCGGGATCAGGCGGCCGGGGCGACCTGGCGGATGGTGAAGAGATCGCTGTAGCCGAGGCCAGCCTCTTCGATCGTCTGGGCAGGATCGAGGAACTCGCCGGCTTCGTTGTAGATCTGGAACTCGCCCCCGTTGTCGGGGATGCGTAGCCCGAGGACCCAGGTGGGGAACTGATCGAGAAGGCTCTGAACAGTGAGGTCCGGCATGGTGATGATCACCAGGCGCAGGAAGTCACCCTCGAACCAGCCGTTCAACGGCATGATCATTGTGCTATTTCTCCTCCGTATCGACGTACATACGTCTTACCAACCGGGGGAGCGGAGGCGTATTGGCGCGCGACCCTTCCCCGGGCTTGCTGATGATGAAGCGGCCTCCTCCGAAGTCGTTCAACGGTGGGCGCACTATACAACACGAGGCATCGCCGTGGGAAAGGTCCATGTTCCAGGATCTGGAACATGTCCGGAGCAGTCGGAGCGACGAAAACCGCAGTTCGGCGCCATTGTCAGCCGTCCCGGAGGCCGGGACGAGGTACCCCATGAAGGGGCTGGGGCATCCGTGCGCGGCAAGGCTCCGGTGGCACTGCGCGTGCGGGCACGACCGTATTGGGTAAGACTCCGCCCATGCGCTCAAGCATCATTGCCCGGGCCTTGTTGGCATGCTCCCTCCTGTTCTTCGCCGGCTGTGGCGACGACGACGACGACGGTGCCGTCAGCACCGGGTCGTCGAACACGGAGAGCCCGACGATCCCGCCCACGACCGCACCGGCCGCCGGGTCGGACGGCTCGGAGGGCCCGTCGAGCGACGATCCCTACGAGGCTCAACTGATGCTCTCCGGCCTCGCCGAGGTCCCCGGCCCTGGAAGCGCGGGAATGGCCTCCGCCGGCATCACCTATGACGGCGACGAGCTCTGTTTCGCCTTCGAGACCGACGGCGTCGGTGCCGTCACCGCCGGCCACATCCACGTCGGCGCCGCCAACGTCGCCGGAC
Organism: Acidimicrobiia bacterium; assembly: GCA_052387955.1. Taxonomy (GTDB): domain Bacteria; phylum Actinomycetota; class Acidimicrobiia; order Acidimicrobiales; family JACDCH01; genus JBQTIQ01. The sequence goes on from JBQTIQ010000064.1 coordinate 58,334, forward strand.
CGGTGGTGGTCAACTTCCAGCTCACGACCTCCGAGGACGGCCCGGTCGACGAGCGGTGCCTCCCCGACGACGAGAAGATCGCCGGGGTCTTCGCCGACCCGGGAGCCCACTACGTCAACCTCCACACCGCCGAGTTCCCCGATGGAGCGGTGCGGGCCCAGCTGCCGGGCCGATAGGCCGGTCCGCTCGCCTGACGACGACGGTCGAACCGGCGCCGTCGGGGCACGGCCCGAGCCTGAACACACCCCAGCAGGGCTGAACGAGTGGCAGCGGCGCAACTACAGGCGCTGGCCGACGCCACGCCGGCGTCGCGGGACCGCTACGTCGACTTCCTCCGGGCCACGAGCATCCTGGTCGTCGTGGTCGGCCACTGGACGATCGCCGTGATCCACTGGGACGACGGCGTCATCCGCTCGACCAGCGCCATCGGCCAGGCCCCGGGGCTGTGGTTGGCAACGTGGGTCTTCCAGGTGATGCCCGTCTTCTTCTTCGTCGGCGGGTACTCCAACTTCGTCGCCTACGCGTCGGCCCGGCGGCGCCACCAGACGGCGGTCGACTTCGTACGCACCCGCGCCCGCCGGCTCCTGGTGCCCTCCCTGGCACTGGTCGCGGTGTGGGCCGTCGTTCAAACGGGGCTGCACTTCACCGCTACCGGCGCCCCCACCGGCCCGAAGCTCGGTGGCCTGGTCGTGCTGAGGGGTGTCCGCCCGCCGGGCCAGACGATCCCGTTCGGCCCGCTGTGGTTCCTCGCCGCCTATCTCGTCGTAGTGTGCATCGCCCCGCTCACGGTCGCCCTCCACCGGCGCTTCCGCTGGTGGGCCCCCGCCGTCCTGGCCGCCGGCGCGGTCCTGGCCGACGTGGCCGGCTTCATCGGCGGGCTGTCCGGTGCCCGCTACCTCAACGTGGTGTTCGTCTTCCTCCTGCCCCACCAGTTGGGCCACTTCTACGGCGACGGGTCCGCCACCCGTTGGCCCCGGTACGCGTTGGCGGCGATGGCGACGGGTGGCCTCGCCGGCCTCGTGCTGCTGACCAACGCCTGGCCGTTCCGCCCGGCGGGAGCGACCCGCTTCGACTGGTTCCCGGGTATCGGCCACTACCCGCGCAGCATGCTCGGGACCGACGTCGAAACGGTCTCCAACGCCTACCCGCCGACGTTGTGCTTCCTGTTGGTCGGTCTCTGGCTCATCGGGCTGGTGCTGCTGTTACGGCCCCGGGTCAGCCAATGGCTCCAGCGGCCGGGGCCGTGGCGGGCCACCATCGCCGGCAACGCCCGGATCATGACCCTCTTCCTCTGGCACATGACCGCCTACCTCGTGGCCATCCTGGTGCTGTGGCCGTTGGGTTTCGGCCGCCAGGACGAGCCCACCGCCCGCTGGTGGTTGGAACGACCGTTGTGGGTCCTGGTTCCGGCGGTCGTGCTGGTCGGGCTGGTCATGATCTTCGGGCGCTTCGAAGCACAGGGCCGGCGCCAAGCGGCCACCCCGGGGCATCCGTCAAGTGAGCACCGGTGATAATCTCCCTTATCACCGATGTGGCCTTGACGGCCTCGGCTCGGGCGCCGCGGGCGACGGCCACATCGTTGACAAGGCCGCGGTCCAGATGACGCTCGGCTCGGGCGCCGCGGGCGCCGGCCACATCGTTGACAAGGCCGCGGTCCAGATGACGCCCGGCTCGGGCGCCGCCAACGACATGCCGGCACGGGTGACCCTTACCGGGGCCGATGCTCGGTCCCGCGGCCCGGGGTGATGAACAGGGCATCGCCGGGTTCGTGCACGTCGGCGGTGTGCCACACGCCGGGCGGGTTGATGATCGCGTGGCCGGCCTCGAGCGCGACCCGACGCTCGTGCCCGTCGACGTCCTGGATGAGCTCGGCCCGACCCGAGAGCAGGACGACGACCTCCTCGCCGGCCGGGTGGCGTTCCCAGGTGTCCCACGAGGCCGCGAGGTGGCCGAGGACGACGAGGCGGCCGTCGTCCCCGTCCACTTCGAACCGCTGGTCGTAGGCGTCGAGGTACTCGGCCGACCACTGGAAGTCGGGCAACGGTGTCGCCGTCGGCCCTCGGCCCAGGTGGATGTAGGTCGTTCGCAGGTCGAAGGTTTCGTTCACGGCCCCCAGGCTGCCCGTTCGTGCATGACCTGTATTGGACGGATGGGAACGAAGCCTGCCCACCGCCTGTCCTCATTCAAAAGGCAGCCCTTGTGCTACAGAATAGGACTGCCTAACGTACAGCGCCCGAACGAGGAGGCCTTCTTTGTCGAACGACATCCGTATGCGCTGGCGACGTGGCACCGCCTGTCTCACGGCGATGGCGGCGCTGACCGGACTGGCCGCCTGCGGCTCCGACGATCCGCCTGCAGCGTCGTCGTCGGCCTCGTCCGACGTTGACAGCGGGCCCACCGCCAGCGCATCGAGCGGTCCGGCGGTGAGCTCGGCGGTCACGCCCGTGAGCCTCTCCGACGACGACGACCGCCTGCTCGGGGTGACCTACGACGATGCCGGCACCCTCTACGCGTCGGGTTGGGCAGCCACCGGCGACGACCAGGCCATGGCCGCGGTCCGTTTCGGCGACGACGGCGAGCCCGATCCCACCTTCGGTACCGACGGGGTGGCGACCATCAACGTGGCTTCGGGCGGGAAGGCGGCCGAGCTGGCCCGATCGATCGTCGTGCAGTCCGACGGCAAGGTTGTCATCGCCGGCCCGGCCGAGCACGACCCGAGTGCGGCCGGCGACGCTGCCCGCGACACCGACATCGCATTGGCCCGCTTCGACCGCGCCGGCCAACTCGACCCGAGCTTCGGCCAGTCCGGCATCGCCCGTTTCGACCTGAGCACGGGCGTCGCCGACGGGGACAGCTTCGTCGGCGACACCGCCTGGGGACTGTCCGCTCTCGACGACGACCGGCTGGTGGTGGTGGCGGCCAAGGTCGGCGCCGACCCTGGGGGCGACCGCGACTTCGCCGTAATGCGCCTCACCCCCGAAGGCGCCGCTGATCCCAGCTTCGGCACCGAGGGCGTTTTCGACCTCGATGTCGGCGCCGACAGCGGGGACAGCCCCCGGGAGGCGACGGTGCTGCCCGACGGCAAGCTGCTCGTCAGCGGCTATTCGTCCGATGCCGACGACGTGGTGCGGGCCGTGCTGTTCCGGCTCAGCGCCGACGGCCAGCTCGACCGGACCTTCGGTACCGACGGCGTCACCACGGCCCAGCTCCTCGGGCAGGTGACCGAGGCCTACGCCGCGGCGGTGATCGGCGACCACATCCTCACCGCCGGCTACGGCAAGGAAGCCGAGGAGGACAAGGTCGACATGATCATCGGCAACTTCACCATCGACGGCGCCGTCGACACCGGTCGCGGTGAGGACGGTCTCGTCCAGGTCGACGTGGCCGGCGAGGACGACCGGGGCCGAGACCTGGTCGCCCTGCCCAACGGCGACGTGATGGTCGTCGGCAGCGGCAAGACCTCGGCCGACAACATCGACGCCATGGTGATGCGGCTGACCGCCGCCGGAGACGTCGACACCGGCTACGGCCCCGAGGGCTTCCAGCTGTTCGAGCTCGGCGGGCCCGAGGACTCGTTCTTCAGCGTGGCGGTGTCGCCCGACGGGTCGGAGGTGGCCGTCGTCGGCTACGTCGGCCAGGGCGATGACGGCAACGACGACGGGGTGCTGCTGCTGCTCGAACCTTGAACCGGGGTCGGCCGGGTGAGCCCGGCGCCCGCCGTTGAGCGGAGCACGCGTAGCACTCGCATCTGGTCCATGGTCGCCCCCCCGGCGAGTGCCTGGTCCGTAGCCGGTCCGATCGGCTACGGACCGGGCGGCGCCAGCTTGGTCGCGGCTGCGGTCGTCGACGCGCAGTGGTGATAACCGCGGGCCGGCGCTTAGCATCGTCGGTCATGACCGTGCTTGCTCGGGGGCTGCGCCCCCGGGCCCCATCGTCGCCGGGCTCGCTGGCGCTCGCGCCGTCGACCGGTCACGGGTGGGAATCGCAACCGATGGTGCACCAGTGACCGTGGTCGACCCTCGCCGCTCTCCCGGCGACACCCGACCGGGCCCGTCACTGGCAGTCCTGGCCGAGGACTGGTTGGCAGCCCGTTCCGCCGCCTCCCGGTCGGACCCGACCAACTCGGACCGGGCTCGGCGCACGGACCTGTGCCGGATCGGCCGTACCCTCCAGGCCGCCTCCGGCGCTACCACCGCCGACGGACCGATGTCGCTCGACAACGACTGCGGTCCCGTCCGTCTCGGCGACCTGTCGGTCGACGCCCTCGCCGCCATGATCGGCGAGTTGCGCCGGCGCTACGAGCCGGCCACGGTCGAACGAACGGTGTCGACGCTGCGAGGCTTCACCCGCTGGCTGGCCCGCCGGGGCCACCTTGGCCGCGACCCCTGTGACGACGACACCGTCAGCGCCGGCCGGCGGCGAGCCGAGCCAGACGGGCCTCTGCCCTTCCATGCCTTTTCGTCCGCCGACGTGGACGCACTGCTGTCGGCCGCGGCCAACCCGGCTGCCGGCGCCCGCAGTGCGTGGGCCGCACGTGACGTCGCCATCATCTCCACCCTCGCCGGTACCGGTCTGCGAGCCGGCGAGCTCGCCGCCCTCCGGGTCAAGGACCTCGACGAGACCGTCGAGCGGCCCCTGTTGCGGGTGGTGCGAGGAACCAAGGGCGGGCGGCGTCGCGACATTCCTGTCCCTCGGGCCACCGTCGCCGTCGTCCACGACTATGCCGGCGAGCGGGCCCAACGGGCCGCCGCCGAGCCCGCCCTCGCCGCGAAACCTGGCGGCCCCCTGTTCGTACGGTCCGATGGCACCGGCCTCAACCAACAATGGCTCGACCGGCTCACACGACGCTGTGCCGCCGCCGCCCACGTTCATCTGCCCGGTGACGCCGCCACCCACGCCTACCGGCACCATTACGGCGTGCAGCTCGCACTCCGGGGTGTCCCGGTGCCGGTGATCCAGCAACTGATGGGCCACGTCGACCCCCGTACCACTTCCATCTACACCCGGGCCGCGGCCCGCGACCTCGTCGACCCCCTCGACGATGCCGGCTGGTTGTGAGCGCCGGCGCCTGGTCCGCGAGCCGGCCCGAGGGCCCGCCCGCTATCGCCCCGCCCGCTCCCGGGCCAGGAACAAGCCGATGATCGTCTTGGAGTCGGTCAGCTCACCCGACGCCACCAGGGCGACGACGTCGTCGAGGGGCACCCGCTCGACCGTCATGGCCCGCTCCTCGGCGCCGACCGGCGCCGCCGGCACCTCGGTGAGGTCACGGCCGAGGTAGATGTCGCACCGTTCGTCGGAACAGCCCGGTGACGTCACGAACGACGTCATCAGCTCCAGGCGCCCAGCCCGCAAGCCGACCTCCTCGCCCAACTCTCGCTGCGCGGTGGCCACCGGCTCCTCACCCTCCTGGTCACGGATGCCGGCCGGGATCTCGAGCAGGACGGCATCGAGAGCGGGACGGTACTGGCGCACGAGCACGGCCCTGCCCTCGTCGTCGACGGCGACGACCGCCACCGCTCCCGGGTGACGGATGAGGTCACGGTCGAAGCGCTCCCCGTCGGGCGCCCGGAAGGCCGCCGCCACCAGGCTGAAGACACGGCCCTCGAAGAGGGCCCGTTCGGTGAGCCTGGCGAACCCGGCGGCGTCCCCCACGGTCGGGCTTAGTGTCCCGTCAGGTTGGTTCGTTGGATATCTCGGCCGGGCCGGGCGTCGCCGACAAGTACACAGGTCGAAAGCGCAATCGGGCATCTGCGGTGAGACCGAGGACGCCGCCAGCGGCGCTCAGACCGAGTCGAAATACCGACATGACCAGCCGGACCGGGCACTAGAGCACCTCGGCCGGCACCGGCTCGTCCAGGTCGACGAAGAGTGACGGGTTGCGGCCCTCGGCCCGGACCAGAGCGGCACCGACGAAGGCCCGGAACAAGGGCGCCGGCCGGTCGGGCCGGCTCTTGAACTCCGGGTGAGCCTGGGTGCCGACCCAGAAGGGGTGGCCCGGCAACTCGACGAACTCGACCAGGCGCCCGTCGGGTGACAGCCCCGAAGCCATCAGGCCGCCGTCTTCGAACTTGCGCTTGTAGCGGTTGTTGAACTCGTAGCGGTGACGGTGGCGTTCGGACACCACCCGTTCGCCGTAGGCGTCTCCCACCTGGGAACCGGGGACCAGCTCGGCGTAGTAGGCACCGAGGCGCATGGTCCCGCCCTTGTCGGTGACCTCGCGCTGGCTCTCCATGAGGTCGATGACAGGGTGCACGGTGTGGGGGTCGAACTCGCGGGAGTTGGCCCCTTCGAGGCCGAGCACGTTGCGGGCGTACTCGATCACCATCACCTGGAGCCCCAGGCACAGCCCGAGGCAGGGGATCCCGTGCTCTCGGGCGAAGCCGGCGGCGGCGATCTTGCCCTCGATGCCGCGCTCACCGAAGCCGCCCGGGATCACGACCCCATCGAGTTGGCGCAGGCGGCCGGCGGTGAGGAGCCCCTCGACCTCCTCGGCCTGGATCCAGTCGATCACCACCGCGGCACCGTGGTGGAAGCCTCCGTGCTTGAGCGCCTCGACCACCGACAGGTAGGCGTCCTGGAGGCTTACATACTTGCCGATCAGCCCGATGCGCAAGGGCCGTACCGCCGCTTCGACCCGTTCGACGAGGGCTTCCCAGGCCGCCAGGTCGGGCGGGGGTGCGTGGTCGATGTGCAGGTGCCGGCACACGACCCCGTCGAGGCCCTCCTCGTGCAGCACGAGCGGGATCTCGTAGAGGTTCTGGGCGTCGGCGGCGTTGACGACGGCCTCGACGGGCACGTCACAGAGGTTCGAGATCTTGCGTTTGAGCCCGTCGGGCAGAGGGCGGTCGCTGCGGCAGACGATGGCGTCGGGCTGGATCCCCCGGGCTCGCAGCTCGGTCACCGAATGCTGGGTGGGCTTGGTCTTCTGCTCCCCGGACGGCCCGATGAAGGGCACCAGGGTGACGTGCACGTAACAGACGTTCTCGCGACCGATGTCGAGACGGAACTGACGGATCGCCTCGAGAAAGGGGAGGATCTCGATGTCCCCGACGGTGCCGCCGATCTCGGTGATGACCACGTCGACCTCGTCGCCGGCCAGGCGGAGGATGCGGCGCTTGATCTCGTCGGTGATGTGCGGGATCACCTGGACCGTCTTGCCCAGGTAGTCGCCCCTGCGCTCGGCGGCCAGCACCGCGCTGTAGATCGAGCCCGTCGTGGCGTTCGAATCACGGGAAAGCCGCTCGTCGATGAACCGCTCGTAATGGCCGAGGTCGAGGTCGGTCTCGCCCCCGTCGTCGGTGACGAACACCTCGCCGTGCTCGAAGGGGTTCATCGTCCCCGGATCGACATTGATGTAGGGGTCGAGCTTCTGCATCGTGACCCGTAGCCCCCGGGCCTTGAGCAGCCGACCGAGCGACGAAGCGGTCAGGCCCTTGCCCAACGACGAGGCCACACCACCCGTGACGAATATGTGCCTGGTCACGGGAAGGGGACCCTATCGCAGAACCGGTCGGTCGTGGGGGGACGGTCCCGCTCTGCTCCCGCCGGGACCAGGGCGGCGCCGGTGGGTGCCGGGGTCATCCCGAGCGGTCGTGGCGGCGGTCCCGGGCGGCGGTGGCGAGCAGCTCGGCGGCGTGATGGCGGGCGGAATCGGACTCTGGCGATCCCGAAAGCATGCGGGAGAGCTCGACGACGCGGTCACCGTCCGCCACCACCGCGGCGTCGGCGCGGGTGGCGGTGCCGTCGTCGACCTTGGTCACGGCCACCTGGGCGTCGGCGTGTGCCGCCACCTGCGGCAGATGGGTCACCACCAGGACCTGCCGGTCCCGGCCCAGAGCGGCCAGGGCCCTGCCGACCGCGCTCGCTGCCCGTCCCCCGATACCGGCGTCGACCTCGTCGAACACCAGGGTGGGCGGCGCGGTGCCGTCGTCGTCGCCCGCCCCCGACAGCACCAGGCGCAGGGCGAGCATGGCCCGCGACAGCTCCCCGCCCGACGCCGCCCGGCTGAGCGGCAACAAGGGTGCCCCCGGGTTGGCCGCCAACAGGAAGGCGACCGCATCGCCGGCGCCATCATCGCCGACGTCGATCTCAATGTGGGCCTTGGGCATGCCCAGGTCCCCCAGGTGTCGGGCCACCGCGGCGGCGAGCCCGGGCGCGGCGGCGCGACGAGCCTCCTTCACCTCCGCCGCGGCTTCTGCGACGCGGGCACCGGCGTGGTGGCGGCGGCCGTCGAGCTCGGCCGCGCGCTCGTCGTGGCTCTCCAACTCGGCCAGCCGGGCCGTGGCCTCGTCGCGGTAGGCCATCACCTCCAGCAGGCTGTCGCCGTACTTGCGACGCAGGTCGTGCAGGAGCTGGCGCCGTTCTCGCAGCCAGGTGAGCCGAGCAGGGTCGTCGTCGATCCCGTCGACCGCCGCCCGCAGGTCGGCGCTCACATCGGTCACCTCGGCGACGAGGCCCCGCAGGCGCCCCTCGTGGCCGGCGAACGGGGACCGGGACGCCACCGCGGCGACGGCGTTGCCCAGGGCGTCGAGGGCGGCGCCGTCGCCGGCGAGCGCGGCCAATGCCGCGGTCGCCGCCGCCCGGTGGGCGACGGCGTCGGCCAGTAGGTCCTCCTCGGCCCCGAGCCGGTCGTCCTCGTCGGCGTCGTCCAGCTTCGCCCCCTCGAGCTCCCCGACCTGGAAACGCACGAGGTCGATCTCGCGTGCCCGGTGGTGCTCGTCGCCGCCCAGCGACGCCAGCTCCGTGTCGACGACGGCCAGCTCGTGACGGGCCGCGTGCAGGTTGGCGAGGTCCACGGCCCCGAAGCGGTCCAGCGCGGCCCGCTGGGTCGCGGCGGCCAGCAGTGACTGATGGGCGTGCTGTCCGTGAAGGTCGACGAGCACAGCCCCTCGTTCGGCGAGGGCCGACGCCGGGGCCAACCGACCGTCGATGTAGGCCCGCGACCGACCGTCGGCAGGGACCACCCGGGTCAGCACGACCTCGTCGTCGCCGGCCACGAAGCGCCCTTCGACGACGGCTTCGGTGGCGCCGGGCCGGACCGAGGAGGGGTCGGCCCGCCCTCCCAGCAGCAGGTCGATGGCGCCGATCACCAGCGTCTTGCCCGCCCCCGTCTCGCCGGTCAGTGCCGTCATGCCGGGGCCCAGGAGCAACCGCAGGGATTCGATGACACCGAGGTCGGAAACCGCCAACTCGGTCAACACCCCGCAGAACCTACCGGCGACCGTCACCTGGCGGCGGGCGACTATCTGTCGGCGAGCCCGAACTTGGTCTTGAGGATGCGGTGAAAGTTCCGGGCGCCGAAGCGCACCAGGCGGGCGGGCACGGCGGCGGCGGTGCAGGTGATGCCCTGGCCGGAGCCGAGCTCCCCCAGCCGCCGGCCGTCGGCCGACGCCACCGCCGGCCGGTAGCCGTTCACCTCGATGCGCACGACCGCCTCGGGCGCCAGCACGAGGGACCGGTCGAAGAGCATGTGGGGCGATACCGGAGTCAACAGGGTGGCGCGGTAGGAGGGGTCGACGATCGGGCCTCGGGCCGACAACGAATAGGCCGTCGACCCGGTTGGCGTGGCCACGATGAGGCCGTCGGCGACGTAGGTCGTGAAGTACTCGCCGTTGAGCGCCACCGAAAGGCGCACGGTATGCCCAATGGTGGTCTTCTCGACGACCGCCTCGTTGAGGGCCAAGGTCCGGGGGCCGCCGTCGACCTGGACGTCGAGCATCATGCGCTCCTCCACCTGGTGCTCACCGGCCAGTGCACGCTCGAGATCGGCGGTGAGGTCGACGGGCTCGACCTCGGTGAGGTAGCCGAGCTGGCCGACGTTGACCCCGAAGACCGGCACCCCCTTGGCCGCCACCGCGTCGACCGTTCGCAGCATGGTCCCGTCGCCGCCGAGGCTGATCGCCAGATCAGCCCCGTCAGCGATCACCGCGTCGGGACAGGCCAGGGCGGCCCGGCCGATGCGCGCCGCCTCGGGAGCGGACAGACGCACCTCGTGACCGCGCTCGGCCAGCCATTCGACAGCCTGGAGGGCCAAGGCGGCGGCCTCGTCGCGTTCGGGATGAAGGAAGAGCACCACGGTGGCCACGGGCTATCTCGCGGCGGACGGGTGCCGATGGGGGGCGCGGGCGTGGAGCAGGAACTCCACGTTGCCGTCAGCGCCGGTGAGGGGCGATTCCATGGTCCCCATGATGGTCGCCCCCCGCCCGGCGACGGCGGCCACCACGTCCCGGACCGCCTGGGCCCGTACCTCGGGGTCGCGCACGACGCCGTGGCCTTTGGACACTTCGGCCCGGCCTGCCTCGAACTGGGGTTTCACCAGCCAGACCAGTTCAGCGCCCGGGGCCGCGCACGCCAACAGCGAAGGGGCGGCCGTCCGCAGGGAGATGAACGCCAGATCGGCCACTACGACGTCGACCGGCCCCCCGATCGCCTCGGCGTCCAGGCCGCGGATGTTGGTCCGCTCCCGGACGTCGACCCGAGCGTCGGCCCGCAGCCGCGCGTCGAGTTGGCCGAAACCGACGTCGACGGCCACCACCTGCATCGCGCCCCGTTGCAACAGGCAATCGGTGAACCCGCCCGTCGAGGCGCCGGCGTCGAGGGCCCGCCGGCCGGTCACGTCGATGCCGAACCGCTCGAGCGCGGCGTCGAGCTTCTCCCCTCCCCGGCCGACGAAGCGCGGCCGCCCACCGAGCACCCGGACCGGTTCGCCGGCGGCCACCAGCCGCCCCGCCTTCGCCGCCGGCGCCCCGCTGACCGTCACCCGGCCGGCGAGGATGGCCGACCGGGCCTGCTCCCGGCTCTCGACCAGGCCCCGCCGGACCATCTCGACGTCAAGCCGGCGCCGTGGCGACGTCGACGTGGTTTCAGCCCGGGTCGGCGGGAGGCGGCGCGGTGTCGCCGTCGGGTGCTGCCAGCTTCGACGGTGCTGACGGTGCCTTCTTGGCCGGCGCCCGTTTCGCCACCGGCGCCGCCTTCTTCTTCGCTGGCGCTGACGCCGCCTTCTTGGCCGGCGCGGACTTCGCGGTGCCGGCCGCGGCCTTCGCCGCCGGCTGAGGGCGAGCAGCGGCGGCCTTCTTCACCGGCGCCGCCTTCTCCGTCGGCGCGGTCGACTTCGGGGCCGCGAGCGGTTCGTCGGGCGCCGGCACCTTCCCCGGCGCCGGCGCGCTCGCCCGGGCCGGCTTCGACGGTTTCGGCACGATCGGCAGCTGGGACCGCAGCTCGTCGACCTGTGCCTGCATCCGAGCGATCAGTTCCTTGGTGGCCGACTCTGCCGCCGTGAGCTGCTGGCGTACGTCACCCAGCACCTGCTTGATCAGCTTGTCGGTGTTCTTGCGGCTCTGCTCGACGAGGTCGGACACGAACGCCTGGGCTTGCTCGGCCTGCAACTCGCCGGCCTTGACGAGGTCCTTCACGATCGCCTCGGCCCGTCGCTGGGTCATTTGCGTGAAGGCGATGCCGGCGTCCAGGTACCGCTTCAGAGGCTGGTTCTGCGCCATTTGCGCACCTTAGTTGACCGTCCCCGAGGATTCCGGGGACCGAGGCGCGGCTGCTGGCGCCGCTTCGTCGCTGCTCCCGGGCGCCGCCGGCGCCGGCGCGGAACCGGGGCCGGGCGATTCTCAATACCGTGGTGCCGTGATCCCCCTCAAGGACGACAACCCGACCGCCCGCTTTCCGTGGGTGACGGTGTTGCTGATCGTGGCGAACGTCAGCGTGTGGCTCTTCGTCCAAGGGGCCGGGCAGTCACCGGTGGCCGAGCAGAACAAGTTCGTGTTCGAGTACGCCGCCATCCCGTGCGAGGTGGTGACCGGCGAGCCCTTGACGATCGACGAGGTCGAGACCGATACGTGCATCAGCGAAGCCGAACCCCGGTCTCGTCAGCTGTTCCCCGACAAGGGCGTGTACCTCGCCATCCTCATCTCGATGTTCCTCCACGCGTCGTGGCTCCACATCGGCGGCAACATGTTGTTCCTGTGGATCTTCGGCAACAACGTCGAGGACAAGTTCGGCCCGTTGCCCTATCTCGGCGTCTACCTCGCCGGTGGGTTCGTCGCCACGCTGGCCCAGACCATGCTCGACACCGGCAGCGTCGTGCCTTTGGTGGGCGCATCGGGCGCGGTCGCGGTTGCCATGGGCGCCTACCTGGTGCTGTTCCCACGTGCCCGGGTGCTGACGCTGTTCCTCGTCATCGTGGCCCGGGTGCCGGCGTGGTTGGTGCTGGCGCTCTGGTTCGCGCTGCAGTTCCTGACCGATGAAGGCAGCGGGGTGGCCTGGATGGCCCATGTCGGGGGCTTCGTCTTCGGCGTCGTGGTGGCGTTGTTCGTCCGCCCGACGCAGTGGTGGCGCGGCCGCCAACAGCAGTCCGCACAGTATTTCTAGCGTTCCCCCCGGCTACGCAGCCTTGTTGCCGGCGTTCCCCGGCCTCGCAGGCCGGGCCTGGCCACGTCGGCGAGAGGCACACGCAGGCCGGCGCGGCGGCGTCGGGGCGAAGGCTTCGCGTCCAGCGGCCGCGCTAGGAGGTCGCTCGAGCGACGAGGCTGGCCAGGTCGTCGGCCACGAGGTCGGGTGGCGGGTCGGCGTCGGCAGCGTCCGCGGTCACGCCGCTGAGGACGAGGGCGAACCGGTAGCCGAGCGCCACTGCGAGGCGGCCGTCGGTATCGGGACGGTCGCCGACCACGGTGCCCTGTCCCTGCAGCCGCGACCGCACCAGAGCGGCCATCGGCGCGAAGGGTTTGCCGGCCACGGTTGCCTTCACTCCCGCCGCGGTCTCGATGCCAGCCAGGATCGAGCCCGACCCTGGGATCAGCCCCAGCGCGGTCGGGTACGTGGCGTCGTCGTTGGTGGCCACCAGCCGGGCACCCCGGTGCACGGCGGTGGCCGCCCTCCGCATGACCTCGTAGTCGTACCAGCGGTGGAACCCGACCACCACTGCGTCGACCGGGCCGTCCGGGTCGCGGCGGCCGTCGAGGACATGGGCACCCCGGGCCGCCAGCGCCTCGCGGGCGCCGTCACCGCCGCACAGGAGCACCTGCTCCCCTGCTTCGACCAGGGTCGCCGCCGCCGCCGCCGAGCTGACCACCCGGCCCCGGCCATCGACCCCGTGCCGGGCCAGGTTGGCCTCCTGCTCGGCGATCGTCGGGTTGGAGTTGTTGGTCACGAACAGGACCTCGTCTCCCTGGGCCAGCAGTGCCTCGACCGCTTTGCTCGAGCCGGCGATGGGCTGGTCCGAGAGCCACAGCACCCCGTCCAGATCGAGCACCCAGTTGCCCACCGCCCGATCCTGGCACGGCCGGCCGCGGCAGCCCGACGCATCGGCCGCCCTCGGTCCCGTCCGGCGCGGTCCTGGGGCAAGGAGCCCACGAGGCCGTACCTATGATCGGACGGTGCCTCGTTTCGAGCCCTTCGTCGGCGTCCGCTACCGCAGCGACGCCATGGCCAAGGTGACCGCGCCGCCCTATGACGTCCTGTCGGTGGCCGAGCGCGACCAGCTCCTGGCCCTGCACCCCCACAACGTCGTCCGAGTCGACCTGCCGGCGCCCGACGGGGATGGGACCGACGAGTCCTACGCGGCGGCAGCTCGGTTGTTCCAGCGCTGGCAGACGGAGGGGGTCCTGGCCGCCGATCCCGAGCCATCGCTGTACCCGTACCGGATGACGTTTCGCGACGAGGACGGCCGCTCTCACCATACGCTCGGCGTCCTCGGTGCGCTCGGGCTCGAGGTACCGGGCGAGGGCGACGTCCTGCCCCACGAGCGCACGACCCCGAAGGCCCGCAGCGACCGGCTGCGCTTGCTGCAGGCGACGCGGGCCAACCTGTCACCGATCTGGGGCCTGTCGTTGGCCGCCGGCCTCACCAAGCTCATCGACGTGGAGGAGGCTGACCCGCTCGGGCGTTGGGAGGACGGCGAGGGCGTCGAGCACGAGCTGTGGCGGGTGTCGGGCCCGGCGGCCATCGATGCCATCGTCGAGGCCGTCTCCTCCGCCCCCGTGGTCGTGGCCGACGGCCACCACCGCTACGAGACCTGCCTGGCCTATGGGGCGGCCGACGGTGCGCCTTCGGGAGCCGACGCCACCCTCTGCCTGGTCGTGGAGCTCGACGACGAACAGCTGACGGTCCAGCCCATCCATCGCCTCCTGGCCGGCCTCCCCGACGGGTTCGACGTCGCCGAGGCTCTAGGGCCCTGGTTCGAGGCCGGGGCCCCCGGGCCCCGGCCTGGAGCTGGCGCCGTCGACGGCCTGACGGCGGCGGGTGCGCTCGGCCTCGTCACTGCCGAGGGGTTCCGCCTCCTGCGCCCCCGCCTGGGAACACTGGACCAGACCGGTGAGCTCGACTCGTCCCGTCTCGACCACGCCCTCGCCGGGCTGCCCCCGCACCGGGTGACCTTCCAGCACGGGGTGGGCCGGTGCGAGGCTGCCGTCGACGCCGGCGAGGCCCAGGCCGCGGTGCTGCTGCGCCCGGTGTCGGTCCCCCAGATCCGGGCGGCCGCCGCCGCCCGTACCCGGATGCCGCCGAAGTCGACGTTCTTCTGGCCCAAGCCCCGCACCGGCACCGTCTTCCGCCTCCTCGAGTGAGTGCGTCCCGGGCGGGGATGGGCCGCGAGCGGAGTGAGCGGGGGCGCAATCCCCGGGGATGGAGGCGAGAACGCTATTCGACGACCCAGGTGGCGCCGGAGCGCAGGAGCTGCTCGAGATCGCCGGGGCCGCGCTGGGCGACCGCCGCGGCGAGCTGCTGGGACGTGGCTTCCACGTACTCGGTGCGCTGCACCGCCCGGAACACGCCGACGGGGGTGGGCTCGTGGGGCCCCCGGGCGAGCCGGGAGAGCATGAACGCCAGGCCGGGCTCGTCGCGTGCCTCGTCGTGCACCAGGATGTTGGCTTCGCCGACGTCGGCCACCGCGACGATCCGGGCCCGGCCTTGGCTGTCGACCATGACGCCCTTCTCGAGGTCGCTACCGAAGCGGATCGGCTCGCCGTGCCGAAGCGGGATGAGCATGTCGTCGCGCTTCTCCTTGGCGGTGACCTGCCCGAACGCGCCGTCGTTGAACACGTTGCAGTTCTGGTAGATCTCCACGAAGGCGGCACCCTTGTGCTCGTGCGCCCGACGGAACATCTCGATCATGTGGTGACGGTCCATGTCGTGGGTCCGGGCCACGAACGTCGCCTCTGCCCCCAGGGCCAGGGAGATCGGGTTGAACGGGGTATCGAGCGAGCCGAACGGCGTCGACTTCGTGACCTTGCCCAGTTCGGAGGTAGGTGAGTACTGGCCCTTGGTCAAGCCGTAGATCTGGTTGTTGAACAGAAGGATCTTGAGGTTGACGTTGCGCCGAAGGGCATGGATCAGGTGGTTGCCGCCGATCGACAGGGCGTCGCCGTCGCCGGTCACGACCCACACGTCGAGGTCAGGGCGGGCCATGGCCAGGCCCGTGGCGATGGCCGGGGCGCGGCCGTGGATGCTGTGCATCCCGTAGGTGTTCATGTAGTACGGGAACCGGGCGGCGCAGCCGATGCCGGACACGAACACGGTGTCCTCGCGGCGCACGCCGAGGTCGGGCATCAACAGCTGGAGGGCGGAGAGGATGGAGTAGTCGCCACATCCCGGGCACCAGCGCACCTCTTGGTCGCTCGACCAGTCCTTGCGGGTGGTGATCGGCACTTCGGTGGTCGTCATCGGGCCAGGGCTCCTCTCGGGACCATCATGATCGGGCTTTGGGCGGCGCTCATCGGGCCTTGACCAGCGGTGAGGCCAGCTCGTCGAGGATGGCCTTCTCGAGCTCGCCGGCGGTGAACGGCTGCCCCTTCATCTTGGTCACGCTGCGGGCGTCGACCAGGAACTCGGAGCGGACCAGCCGCGACAGCTGGCCGAGGTTCATCTCGGGCACCAGGACCCGCGGGTAGCGGGCCAGGACGTCGCCCAGCCCGAGCGGGAACGGGTTCAGGTGCACGAGGTGGGCGTGGGCGACCTTTCGGCCCCGGGCCCGGGCCCGGTTCATGCCGCCGTCGATGGCGCCCCAGGTCGAGCCCCAGCCGAGCACCAGGATCTCGGCGTCATCGACGTCGCCGGCCATTTCGACCGGGGGAATGTCGTTGGCGATGCCGGCGACCTTGGCTGCTCGCAGGTGGATCATCCGCTCGTGGTTGTCCGGGTCGTAGGAAACGTTGCCCGACCCGTCTTCCTTCTCGAGGCCACCGATGCGGTGCGTGAGGCCGGGCGTACCGGGCACGGCCCACGGGCGGGCCAGCGTCTCGGGGTCGCGGAGGTACGGCCAGAACTCGGGGTTGCCGTCGGAGTCGGTGTGGTTGGGCTCGGTCGCGAACGAGGTCTTCAACGACGGGAGCGAGGCCACGTCGGGCAGCTTCCACGGTTCGGAGCCGTTGGCGAGGTAGCCGTCGGACAACAGGATGACCGGGGTGCGGTACTTGATCGCGATCCGACTGGCCTCGATGGCGGCGTCGAAGCAGTGGCTCGGGCTCTTGGCCGCCACGATCGGCATGGGCGACTCGCCGTGACGGCCGTACATCGCCATCAGGAGATCGGCCGCCTCGGTCTTGGTGGGCAGGCCGGTGGACGGCCCCCCTCGCTGGATGTCGATGATCACCATGGGGAGCTCGAGGTTCACGGCCAGGCCCATCGCCTCACCCTTGAGGGCCATGCCCGGCCCGCTGGTGGTGGTGTAGGCGAGGTGACCACCGAAGGCGGCACCGATGGCCGAGCCGACCCCTGCGATCTCGTCCTCGGCCTGCAGGGTGCGCACGCCGAAGCTCTTGTGCTTGGACAGCTCGTGGAGGATGTCCGACGCCGGCGTGATCGGGTAGCTCCCGAGGAACACCGGGAGCTCGGCCAGTTGGCCGGCGGCCACGATGCCCCAGGCCAGCGCCGTGTTCCCGGTCATGTTGGTGTACACGCCAGGCGTGTGGACGGCCGGCTTGACCTGGTAGGGATGGTCGAAGAGCTCGGTCGTCTCGCCGAAGGCGTACCCCGCCTTGAATGCGGCGGTGTTGGCGTCGGCCACGATCGGCTTGGTGCTGAATCGGTCGGCGATCCACCGCAGGGTGGGCTCGACCGGTCGCGTGTACATCCACGACACCAGCCCGAGGGCGAAAAAGTTCTTGGACCGGTCGGCGTCGCGGGGCTTGACCCCGAGCGGCGCCACCGACTCCTTGGTGAGCGACGTCATCGGGATCTCGTAGACGGTGAACGCCTTGAGTGAGCCATCGGTCAACGGGTTGTCCAGATAGCCAGCCTTGGTCAGGTTGCGCTCTTCGAACGTGTCGACGTTGACGATCACCGTGCCACCCGGCTCGAGCCGGCGTAGTTCGCTGCGCAGGGCAGCCGGGTTCATCGCCACCAGCACGTTGGGCGAGTCGCCCGGGGTGGTGATCTCGTGGTCGGAGATGTGGATCTGGAACGCAGAAACCCCTGCCAGCGTCCCTGCCGGGGCCCGGATCTCAGCCGGGAACTCGGGCAAGGTGGCGATGTCGTTCCCGTACAGCGCGCTCACCGAGGTGAAGCGGTCGCCGGTGAGCTGCATGCCATCGCCGGAATCGCCTGCGAAACGGATGATCACGCGATCGAGGCTTTCAGCCTCCCGCGACTGTTCAACCGTGTCGGACACCGTTGTCCTCCCTGTTTTCGACGCACCGCTCGGCGCGGCCGCCGATCACTTTACCGCTGGGGCCCTGTCAGCCCGCGCATCGGAGCAGCAGGGGCGAGCGGCGACGAGCCCCGATCAGGCGATGGTGATCGCTTCGTCCAGGTACACGTCCTGGATGGCGTTGAGAAGCTCGATGCCCTCGGACATGGGGCGCTGGAACGCCTTGCGGCCCGAGATGAGGCCGATACCGCCGGCCCGCTTGTTGATCACGGCGGTGGTCACCGCCTCGGCCAGGTCGGTCTGGCCCTTCGATTCGCCGCCGCTGTTGATGAGGCCCATGCGGCCCATGTAACAGTTGGCGACCTGCCACCGGCAGAGGTCGATGGGATGGTCGGTGACGAGGTCCTCGTAGACCAGCTTGCTGGTCTTGCCGAAGCCCTCCAGCGCGTTGTAGCCCCCGTTGGTCGCCGGCAGCTTCTGCTTGATGATGTCGGCTTCGATGGTCACGCCGAGGTGGTTGGCCTGCCCAGTGAGGTCGGCCGACAGGTGGTGGTCCACCCCGCCCGTCTTGAAACCGTTGTTGCGCAGGTAGCACCACAGGACCGTGAACAGACCGAGTTCGTGGGCCCGGGCGAACGCTTCGGACACCTCCTGGAGCTGGCGGGTGGCTTGGTCGGAGCCGAAATAGATGGTCGCCCCGACGCCGGCCGCGCCGAGGTCGTAGGCCTGGTCGACCGACCCGAACATCACCTGGTCGTAGCGGTTCGGGAGCGTGAGCAACTCACTGTGGTTCACCTTGACGATGAACGGGATCCGGTGCGCCCACCGTCGCGACGCCGCCCCCAGCACCCCGAGGGTCGATGCCACCGCGTTGCACCCGCCCTCGAACGCGAGCTGCACGATGTTGTCGGGGTCGAAGTACTTGGGGTTGGGCGCGAACGAGGCCGCCGCCGAGTGCTCGATGCCCTGGTCGACGGGCAGGATCGACACGTACCCGCTGCCGGCCAGACGGCCGTGGGACAGCAGCGACTGGAGGTTCCGCAGGACCTGGGGCGAGCGGTCGCTCAGCGCGAAGACCCGGTCGACGAAGTCGGGCCCGGGGAGGTTGAGATCTTCCTTGGGGACACCCTTGGAAACGTGGGTGAGCAGGTCCTCGGCGGCATCGCCCAGCAGGCTGTGGATGTCCATCGTCGGGGCCATCTCCTCGTTCCGAACGCTATCGCTGAGGCATCACCCTACTGGCTGGTCCGCTATCAGCCGAGAGCCCGAAGGCGGCTGGCGGTGTCGGCGAAGTCGGGGTCGGCCTCCTTCACCCTCGAGAACAGCTGGCGGGCGGCCGGGATGTCCCCGGCCCGCTCACGGAGGTCGGCCAGGGCGTAGAACAGTCGCAGATGATGGGCCTGCATGCGCCGCGGCGCACGGGTACCCGCCTCGAGCAGGCGGATGGCATCGTCGATGCGGCCCCGGTCGGCGAGTCCCCCGGCCGCCACGATGCGGCCCTCGGCAACTACCGCGGCGCCTGGCGATGCCGCCTTCAGCTCCGACCACAGCTCCTCGACGCGGTCCCAGTGGCCAAGGGCCCGCTCGCAGTCAGCGAGGACGGGGTTCTGTTCGGTCGACCCGGTCAGGGCCCGGAAGGCGTCCAGCTCCCGAGCCGCCGCCCGGTACTGGCCCAGCCGGTACAGCGTCAGCCCGAACAGCTCTCGAACTGCGGGCACGCCCGGCGCCCGCTTGGCCACCGGCCCGAGCAGGGTGCGAGCTTCTGGGAACCGGTCGCGCTCGTAGGCGCGGGTCGCCTCGGCCAGGCGCTGGCCCAGCTTGAGCGCGGGCCCGGCGCCGGCGGCTCGGCCCAGCTCGTCCTCGACCGCCGCGATCGCGGCCGGGAGCCGCCGGGACCGGGTGGCGCCCTTGTCGGGTGCGGTGGTCGAGGCCGGCCGGGGGCCGGTAGCTGCCCCAGGCCGGGACCTACCAGCCGACGACGGCCGACCAGTTCGACCGTTGGCGCGGCCGACGGCGTCGACCGCTTCGTCCACCACACCTTCATCGACCCAGACGTCGGCGTCGTCCACCGGTCGCGAACGCGACTTGTCGACGGCCTCCCGGTATGTCGACGACGCGTCGTGGGGTGACGTATCGCTCAGACGGCCGGCGCCTCCCCGGGCCAGGCCTCCCCATCGGTTCGGCCCTGCCGGTTCTGGCCGTGGGCTCCGGGGGGACCGATCGCCGCCCCCGCCGCTGCTCCTGGCCCTGCTGGCCCCAGGGGGGCCGCCGGGCGAGCGACGCTGCCCTCGGGAGGACTCGGCGGCGCCTCGCCCGCCCCCCCTGTTCCCGTCACGGCCACTCGACCCCGCCGGACGTGCTCGGGGCCCGCCGGCACCTGCGCCGCTGGCCCGGCCCTTACCTCCCGGGGCCTTGTCAGCAGTGGAACGACTCGGCCTCTCGCCGCTGGCCCGGCCCTTACCGCCCGGGGCGTTGGCGGGAGCGGGACGGCTCCGCCTGTCGCCGCCCGCCGCCCGTGGCTCAGGACCGGGCGGGCGCCCGCCCGGCTTGTCATCGTCCCTCGGCGCCGACGGGCGCCCCTTGGACGGCGCCGACGACCTGCCCTTGCCGCTCTCGGCCCGGGCCCCGGCAGGCGTAGCTCTTCCGCTTCGACGCGGCGTTGGTTCACCACGACGCGGGGGCATCGGGGCAGGTTACCGGACGAGCCCGAAAACGAAGAAGAGCCCCCCGGTGCGAGGGGGCTCTTCGAAGGCGAAACCGGCGGCGTCCTACTCTCCCAGGGGATCTCTCCCCAAGTACCATCGGCGCTGGTGGGCTTAACTTCCGTGTTCGGAATGGGAACGGGTGTGACCCCACCGCTATGGCCACCGAGACCTATGTGACGAGGTGCGCTCCCGGCCAATAGCCGGAGCCCCTCGAGAACTCCATAGCGAGCACAAACGTCGTTGTACATCCAAGCCCTCGGCCGATTAGTACCGGTCGGCTGAACACGTTGCCGTGCTTACACCTCCGGCCTATCAACGTGGTGGTCTACCACGGGCCTTACCTGGTTATCCAGTGGGAAACCTCATCTCGGAACGAGCTTCGCACTTAGATGCTTTCAGCGCTTATCCCTTCCGCAGGTCGCTAACCAGCCATGCCCCTGGCGGGACAACTGGCACACGAGAGCTGCGTCCGTCCCGGTCCTCTCGTACTAGGGACAGCCTTCCTCAGGTTTCCTACGGCTGTGGCGGATAGGGACCGAACTGTCTCACGACGTTCTAAACCCAGCTCGCGTGCCTCTTTAACGGGCGAACAGCCCGACCCTTGGGACCTGCTCCAGCCCCAGGATGAGACGAGCCGACATCGAGGTGCCAAACCCTGCCGTCGATATGGACTCTTGGGCAGGATCAGCCTGTTATCCCCGGGGTACCTTTTA
>JBQTIQ010000065.1:0-4636 GCA_052387955.1 Acidimicrobiia bacterium
GGGCCCGGGGCGGTAACGCCCATCCGGGCCGAGCCAACGGCGGGTTCATCCGCGAGTGCGCCGCCGCGATCCCCGCAGCGGTGCGCGCCAAGGTGAACCTGTGGGTGCGGGTCGACTCGGCCGGCTACCAGCACGACGTGTTCGCCGCCTGCGAAGCCCTGGGTGCAGCGTTCTCGATCACGGCACCGCAGCGTTCCAACGTGCGCAACGCCGTGCTCGCCCTGGCCGGCGACACGGCCACGGTCTGGACCCCGGCACTCAACGCCGAGGGCGAGAAGGGATCGGAGATCGCCGAGACCACCCTCGAGATCGGCAACACCAACAAGAACCGTCGGGTGCTGCGCCTGATCGTGCGCCGTCAACGCACCACCGCCGGCGACCAGCTCTCGATCGACGATCTCGACGGGTGGCGGTTCCACGCCATCGTCACGAACCTGCCCAGCCTGTTCGCGCCCGCAGCTGACGTCGAGGCCCATCACCGCCTTCGCGGCGGGATCCCCGAAGACACCATCCGCCAACTGAAGGAGGACTTCGGGCTCATCCACGCCCCCGTGCAGAACTTCTTCGGGAACTGGCTGTGGTGGCACGGCTGCGCCCTGGCCCACAACGTCGCCCGCTGGATCCGGGTGCTGGCCCTACCCCGCGAGTTCCGCCGCTGCCGCGGCAAACGGCTCCGGCTGGCGTTCTTCAACGTCGCCGCCCGCGTCGTGACCCACGCCCGCCAACTCTGGTTGCGGATCCCCCGCTCCCACGCCTGGGCCGACGCGTTCATCGAAGCCCTCACCCGCATCCGACGCCTGCCCGCCTTCGCCTGAACCGGCCAGGCTCACGCCCACCCAGCCCGGAGACAACCGATTCGACCACGAACCCTGCTTCAACGCGCCCGGAACCCAACGCGACACGCGTCAAGGTCACCGAAGACCCAACCTCCCACGCTCACCGCCCGAGAACGGACTGTCGAGAGCCCCACTGCAATATCCGGGTCTGATCGTAGGTCGGTGAAATTGAACGAGCACCGGCTCGTCGGCGCCGGCGATCAGCACGCGAGCCGGCCCAGCCGTCAGCCGGCGTCGCGGAACCACCGGAGGGTGGCGGCGATGCCCTCGTCGAGGGAGGTCCAGGGCGTCCAGCCGAGGTGGATCGCCGCCCGCGCGGGATCAAGGCAGGAGCGTTCAAGCTCGCCCGGGCGGGCCGGGGCCGGGCAGGGGGCGGCGGTGACGCCCACCGCTCCGGCCATCGTGCGGTACAGGCGGGTGACCGAGGTCTCGGTCCCGGTACCGATGTTGCACACCAGGCCGCTCCCCCGGCCGGCCGCCCGCACGAAGGCGTCGGCCACGTCGTCCACGAACACGAAGTCGCGGGTCTGGTCGCCGGTGCCGTAGACCGTGCACGGCTCGCCGGCCAGCAGCAACCCGGCGAAGATGGCCACGACCCCCGCCTCGCCGTGGGGGTCCTGGCGAGGGCCGTACACGTTGGCGAGGGCGAGGGCGGCGAACTCGAGGTCGTACAGGCCCCGGTAGGCGTGGAGGTAGTCGATAGCGGCCTTCTTGGACACCCCGTAGGGCGCCAGCGGCCGTTGCGGTTCGGACTCCTTGATCGGCAGCACCGACGGGTCGGGGTCGCCGTAGAGCGTCCCGCCGCTGGCCGCGAACACGATCTTGCGCGTCCCGGCGGCCCGGGCACCCTCGAGCACGTTCAGGGTGCCGATGACGTTGACCTCGGCGTCGAACGCCGGGCGGGCTACCGACACCCGCACGTCCGCTTGACCGGCCAGGTGGAACACGACCTCGGGCCGCCGGCGCACGATCAGGTCCGCCAGTTCGGGCTGACGAATGTCGATCCGGTGGAACGACAGCTCGTTGCCCCGGTCGGCGCGGGCGGAGGCGAGGTTCCCCAGCGACCCCGACGACAGGTCGTCGACGACGTCGACGCCGTGGCCCTCGGCCAACAGGCGGTCGACCAAGGTGGACCCGATGAACCCGGCGCCGCCGGTCACCATCACCCTCATCGGGCCGGAGCCCGAGGCTCGTCCTCCGGTCGCTTCACCCCTTCCAACCGCTCCCCCGCCGCCACCTCGGCGCCGTCCCCCAGCACCGTCAGCTCGCTGATCTCGGCGCCGTCGCCCACCCTGGCGCCCGGCCCCACGATCGAACGCCGGACGATGGCCCGGTGGCCGATGACCGCCCCGGCGAAGACCACGGCCTCGTCGAGGACCGCACCATCGCCCACCGACACCCCCGGGCCGATGATCGCCCGGTGCAGGGTCGCCGACGGCGAGACCTGCGCCGAGGGATCGACCGCCGGCGCGGCCGGGGCACCGAGGTGCCCTTCGGCGGCGTCGATGTTGGCCTGCAGGAACGTCGCCGGCGTACCCGAATCGAGCCAGTAGACCCCCGCGTCGTCCAAGGCGTACACGGCACCCCGCTCGACCAGTGCGGGGAAGGTCTCCCGCTCGATCGACACCCGCCGGCCCGGTTCGATGTGGTCGAGGACGCCCGGTTCGAGGACGTAGGTACCGGCATTGATGTGGCGGGACGGCGCCGTACCCGCCGGCGGCTTCTCGACGAACGCCACCACCCGACCGTGGTCGCCGCGCACCACGACGCCGAAGCGGGAGGGGTCGTCGACCTCGTGCACGGCAATGGTGGCCTCGGCGCCGCGGGCGTCGTGGAAGGCGACCAGGGCGCGCAGGTCCAGGGTCGTGAGGACGTCGCCGTTGACGACCACGAAGCGCTCGTCGATGCCCGCATCGACCGCGGCGAAACGCACCGCACCAGCGGTGCCGAGGGGCTCGGGCTCGACCACGTAGCGCAGCCGCACGCCGGCGCCGCGGTCGTCGGGGTACGCGTCACGGAAGGCGTCGGGGCGGTAGCCCAGTGACAGGACGGCCTCGTCGACCCCGTGACCGGCCAGGGCGGCGAGGACCCACTCGATCATGGGGCGGTTGACGACCGGGAGCATCTGCTTCGGGACGCCGAGCGTGAGCGGCCGCAGCCGCGTCCCGAACCCGCCGACAAGGACGACGGCGCGCACCTAGTGTCCCGTCCGGCTGGTCATGTCGGTATTTCGGCTCGGTCTGAGCGCGCGGGCGGCGTCCTCGGTCTCACCGCAGATACCCGATTGCGCCTTCGACCTGCGTCCTTGCCCGCGACGCCCAGCCCGGCCGAAATATCCAACGGACCAACCGGACGGGACACTGGCGTCCCGTCCGGGCACCGGGGCTCGGGGTGGTGAACGTCAGCCTGGGTCGGACGTCGGCGCCGCAGGGGCGTCGGACGCGTCGGAGGCCTCGGGCGGGCCGGGGCTCTCGGGCGCGTCGTCCGGGGGCGTCGAAGCCGACGACGAGTCCGGCGGAGCGTCGGACGAAGGGGGCTCGGACGACGGGGCTTCCGAACTTTCCGCCGTCGTGGTCGTAGTGCCACTGTCGATGGCGCCCAGCTGCTCGAGCTGGGCGGCGATGCCCTGTTGGACCGGGATCGTCGAGCCCTCGGGAATGAAGGCCAGGGTGTAGGCCTCGCCGTTGCCGAGGCGCACCGCCGAGAAGTCGGAGGTGAACACCTGGTTGGGCTTCTCGCCCCGGCCGGCGGCCTCGGCACTGTCCCATTTGCCCAGCTGGACGGTGCCGTCCTTGTCGCCCTCGCACTTGGTGGTGCCTTCCCGGAACACCCGGCCGTCGGGCAGCGTGAGCGCGTCGTCGGTCATCCGGACCCCCACCTGCTCGAAGAACCGGGCCATGGTGGCCTTGCGGCCGGCGGCGGAATCGGCGAAGGGGTGGATGTGGATGACCGAGTCGCTGTGGGTGTGGATCCCGAGCAGGTCCTGGCCGTCATCGGACAGGGGCTGCAGGAACTGGCCCGGGACCTCGCCGTCGCCCGGGATCGTGGTCGCGGGGGCCACCCCTGACTCGGGCGCCGGGACCGTCGTCGTCGCGCTGTCGGGCGCCGCCGTGGTGGCGGTGGTCTCCGGGGAGTCGCTCGCCGGCGGCGCCTCGCTGGCGTCGGAGGCCGCGGGCGGTTCCTGGGCCACGCCCAGGTGGCCGACGGCGGGGAGGGCCGAGCCGCCTCCCAGCCTCGACGACGAACCGTCGAGGTCAGCCGGGTCGGCATCGGGACCGCCGGGGTCGCTGGCCGGCGCGTCCGACGTCTGGGGCGGTTCGGAGGAGGCGGGGGCATCCGACGCAGGGTCGCTCGCCGGCGGCGGTGCCGGCGTCGACGCGTCATCGGCCGCCGGCTGCTCGGTCCCGGGCACCGGGATGCAGGTGTAGATGCTGTAAGCGGCGTGGAAATGGTCCTCGTTGGCCCGAGGGCTGGCGTTGGCGTCGCGCGAAGATCGTGCGAAAGCCACCAGCGACGTACCGAGAACCAGGACGATCACGACCGCAGCCGGGAACCCCATGGGGCGGCGCTGCCCGGAACGGCGGTTGCCGCCAGCGCGCGCGGCACGCGCGACTTTCTTGGCGGAAGAAGCCTTGCCCATGCGCCCAACGTAGTCGGGAGCAGCTGACGCGTTGCTAGTGGTGTGTCCGCGTATTGATCGCGCGGTTGTGTCTACACTTGTGCATGGCTCATCCTCCGGCCGAACCGTTGGTGTTGTTGCTCGAGGAACGGCGGCAGCTCGAAGCGATCGTGGCGGCGCC
>JBQTIQ010000066.1:0-36203 GCA_052387955.1 Acidimicrobiia bacterium
GGGGGCCGGGCCCCCGCCCCCCGCGGCGCCGCCGGCGGGGGGGGGGGGCCCCCCCCCCCACCCCCTGAGGGTGGCTTCGCCGCCCGGAGGCGTTCGAGCCCGCCGCAGGCGGGCACCATCAAGACTCGCCGCAACGGAGCGAGCGAAGCGAGCGGAGTGAGGACGAAGACTCAGGCGAAGAACGACGAGCTGAAGTACTGGACGAAGTAGTAGGTGGTCGGGAGCACGAACAGCATGGCGTCGAAACGGTCGAGCACGCCGCCGTGGCCCGGCAGGAGGCTGCCCATGTCCTTGATGCCCAAGTCGCGCTTGATCAGGGACTCGCACAGGTCGCCGAGGGTGGCAGCGGCCGCCGCCACCAACCCGAAGAGAAGCCGGGTACCGAGCGAGACACCCCCGCTCCAGGGGTGGACGAGGAAGCTGGTGAGGACGCCGCCGAGCATCACCGAACCGACGCAGCCCCCGAGGAGGCCTTCGACCGACTTGTTGGGGCTGGCCGCCGACAATGGGCGGCTGCCGAAACTACGGCCCACGAAGAAGGCCCCGATGTCGTAGCCGACCGTGGCCAGGACCGCCCCGAGGAGCACCCCGACCCCCGACGGCATGCCGAGGATGAGGGCGCCGAAACCTCCCAGGACCCCGATGTAGCCGACGCCCAGCAGGGTGACCGACAGTCCCAGCACCGGGGATTCGTCGCCGCCGGCCTCGAACAGGTACCAGAGCAGGCCGAAGATGACCGCCAGGACGAGCACCACGGGATAGGCGCCCACACCCTTCCAGTACGCGCCGAGAGCAAGGCAGGGCACGGCCACGATCCCGAGCAACGTGGCCGCCGGGTAGCCCGCCTTGCGGACGGCGTTGAACAGTTCGACGGCGCACAGGGTCAGGACGCCGGTGACCATGGCGAGCACGAAGGCGGGGCCGAGCTTGGCCAGCAGGAGGAACACCCCGCCGAGGCCGAGGCCGACAGCCACGGCCGTGGGGAGGTCGCGGCCCGAACCCGAGGGCCGCTCGTAGCCCGGCCCGGCGCCCGGCCCAGGCCGGGGCTCGACGCGTCGGCCGCTCGAGATCGAACGGGTCGTCGACACCCGCACCGGGTCCTCCTGTTCGAGGTATTCGGGTTCGGGTTCGAACTCGAAGAACTCCTCGGGGTCGGGCCGGTTGGGGTCGAGGGCACCGATACGGGTGTCGTCGTCGGCCAGCCGGGAGAAGTCGTCGTACTCACCGGCCTCGTAGGCCGGGCCCTCGCCGCGCCAGCGGGGTTGCGACGACGTGAACGACGACCACGCATCGAGGTCGTCGGCCTCTTCGGCCGGGCCCCCGAAGATACGGGGCACCTCTCCGGTGGCCGGCTCGGTCCAGTGGGGCATGGCGACGTCGCCGCCGCGGCCCGGGTCGGGCGGCACCACCGGGGAGCGCTCGATGTCGCGGGCATCCTCGGACCCCGACAGCGGGAACCGGATAGCGGGACGGGGCCCGTCGGCGGGGGGGCGTTCGGGGCGGTCACCGAAGCGGGGAGCGTCCTCGGGCAGGCGCTGGGCAACGTCCTCGCGCTCGATGGCGGCCTGCGCCTCCTCGGCGCCGATGATGCGAACACCCTCACTGGGGTCCGGCTTCCTCGACTGGGTCCTTCTCGGGGGGGATTGCTCCTCGTCGGCCATGGCGGCTCTCCTTCTGGCCCGCTGGGGTCTGGTCGGGGCAGGTCCCTGACCAGCTCAGACTTCGAGCAGTTCGTGTTCCTTGTGCTCGAGCGCCTGGTCGATCTGCGCTTCCTGGGCGTGGGTCAAACGGTCGAGGTCCTTCTCGGCCCGGGCGAGCTCGTCCTCGGTGGCGTCGCCCTCCTTGACCAACGCGTCGAACTCGTGGCGAGCGGCGCGGCGCAAGTTGCGGAGCGCGATCTTGCCCTCCTCCGCCTGGTGGCGGACCCGGCGCACGAGTTCCTTGCGGCGTTCCTCGGTAAGGGGCGGGAACGCCAGCCTGATCACGATCCCGTCGTTGGACGGGTTGAGGCCGAGGTCGCTGTTGCGGATGGCCTTCTCGATGGCGGCCATGGAGTTCTTGTCGAACGGGCTGACGACCAGCGTGCGGGCTTCGGGGACGCTGAACCCGGCGAGCTGTTGAAGGGGTACCTCGGCGCCGTAGTAGTCGACGCGCAGCTTCTCGACGAGCGAGGACGATGCCCGGCCGGTGCGCACGCTCGAGAACTCGGCCCGGGTGTGGTCGACCGCCTTGTGCATCTTGTCGGTGGTGTCGCTCATGACCAGGTCGAGCAGTTCGTTCATCGGCGCACACCTCTCTGGTGGTGCGCCGAAGCCCCGAGCGGTCGCGCCAACGCCGTCACCCGACCAGAGTACCGATCGCCTCGCCCATGAGGATGGATCGGACGTTGCCCTTCGTCATGAGGTCGAACACGACGATGGGGATGCTGTGCTCCATGCACAGCGTCACCGCAGTGGGGTCCATGGCCCGCAGCCCGCGGTTGATGATGTCGACGTAGCTCACGGTTTCGAGCAGCACGGCGTCGGGGTTGGTACGGGGGTCGTCGGAGTAGATGCCGTCGATGCCCGAATGGGTGCCTCGCAGGATGACCTCGGCGTCGATCTCGAGGGCGCGGAGGGCGGCGGTGGTGTCGGTGGTGAAGAACGGGTTGCCGGTCCCGGCGGCGAAGATCACCACCCGGCCCCGTTCGAGGTGACGGATGGCGCGCCGGCGGATGTAGGGCTCGGCCACTTCGTCCATGCGGATTGCGCTCTGCACCCTCGTCGGTTGGCCCATCCGTTCCAGCACGTCCTGGAGGGCCAGGCTGTTGATGACGGTCGCCAACATGCCCATGTAGTCGGCCTGGGCCCGGTCCATGCCCTGGCCGGCGCCGGCCATGCCCCGCCAGATGTTGCCCCCGCCGACCACGATGGCCATGTCGATCCCGAGCTCGGCGCGGACCTCGACGATCTCGGTGGCGAGCTGGTCGACGATCTGGCCGTCGATGCCATGGCCCGTCCCGCCGGCGAAGGCCTCGCCCGACAGCTTGAGCAGGACGCGCCGCCAACGGGAGCGGCCTTCGGGCACGCTCCCCGTCGTCTGGGGGACACCGGGTCCCGCGGCCGGCACCTCGGCTATCCGCCGACGACGATCTGGGCGAACCGGACGATCGTTGCGTCGCCGACGAGCTGGGGCACCGTCTGCTTCTCGTCACGCACGAACTTCTGCTCGAGCAGGACGTTCTCGGCGTACCAGCCGTTCATCCGGCCGTCGACGATCTTGGCGATGGCCTGCTCGGGCTTGCCCTCGTTGCGTGTCATCGCTTCGAGGGTCTCGCGCTCGGCGGCCACGGTCGCCGCCGGGACCTCGTCGCGGGTGAGGAACGCCGGCTTGGTGAAGGCGATCTGGATGGCGAGATCGTGGGCGAGCTCCGGGGTACCGCCGGCCAGTTCGACCACGACGGCGTTGACCCCCCGCCCGTCCTGGCGGTGCAGGTAAGTGTCGAGGACGTTGCCGGCGGCTGCCTCGACCCGCACCACCCGGCCGACCTCGATGTTCTCCTTGAGGGTGACCTTGAGGTCGTCGACCGCGTCCTTGTGGGCGTCGGGCGCGGTCTCGCCCTCGGCCAGCACGGCGTCGGCGAGCTGCTGGGCGACAGCGAGGAAGCCATCGGACTTGGCCACAAAGTCGGTCTCGCACTTGAGCTCGACAAGAGCGGCGAGGTTGTCACCGGCGGCCAACGTGACCGCGCCTTGCGTGTTCTGACGGTCGGAGCGGCCGGCGGCCTTGCCCAACCCCTTCTCGCGCAGCCACTTGGCCGCTTCCTCGAAGTCGCCCTCGTTCTCGGCGAGGGCCTTCTTGGCGTCCATCATCCCCGCGCCGGTGGCGTCCCGAAGGGCCTTGACGTCCTTGGCGGAAAACTCGGGCATTGCGATCAGGTCTCCTCGGTGCTGGCGGAAGGGGCGTCCGCCCCCGCTTCGGTGTCGTCATCGGTGGCGGCGACCTCCGCCGCCGGGTTTGGGGTGGGCTCGGCGCGCTCGGCGGCCTCGGAGGGCCGGCGAGGTGCGTCGGGAACGGCCGGGGCGTCGTCGTCGGGCGCGCCGTCGTCGACGGCCGGGGCTGCTCCGGGCGGCGGGGTACGCAGGCGGGCCTCGCGCTCCTCGGCGGCGAGGGCAGCCTGGCGACGAGCTTCAGCCTGCTGGCCCGCCACCCGGGCCTCGTCCTCGGCGCTACGCCGGGCCGGGCCGGGCGCGGCCGCGGGACCGGCGCCGGTGCCGCCGCCCCGTCGGGAGGCGATGAACCGACCCTCGTCGACGGCGTCGGCGATGATGCGGCACATCACCGTGCCGGCCCGAATGGCGTCGTCGTTGCCGGGGATGACGTACTGGATCAGGTCGGGGTCGCAGTTGGTGTCGACCACGGCGACGATCGGGATGCCCAGCTTGTTGGCCTCGGTGACGGCGATGTGCTCCTTCTTGGTGTCGAGGATGAACACCGCCTCGGGCAACCGGGTCATGTGGCGGATGCCGCCGAGGTTCCGTTCGAGCTTCTCGAGCTCACGCCCGATCAGCAGGGCCTCCTTCTTCGGCATGGCCTCGAACTCACCCGAGGCCCGCATCCGCTGGTACTCCTTCATCTTGGCCACGCGCTTGGCAATCGTCTCGAAGTTCGTGAGCATGCCGCCGAGCCACCGCTCGTTGATGTAGGGCATGCCGCACTTCTCGGCATAGGACTGGATCGGGTCCTGCGCCTGCTTCTTGGTGCCGATCAGCAGGACGTTGCCGCCGTCGGCGACGAGGTCCCGCACGAAGGAGTAGGCCGTCTCGATGCGGACCAGCGTCTGTTGCAGGTCGATGATGTAGATGCCGTTGCGCTCGCCGAAGATGAAGCGCCGCATCTTCGGGTTCCACCGCCGGGTCTGGTGCCCGAAGTGGACGCCTGCTTCCAGCAGTTGCTTCATGGTGACCACAGGGGCGTCCATGCGTGTTCCGCTCCTTCCCATCGGTTGATCGAAACCCGCGCTCCGCGCTCTTGACCCCGAGGGGACGGCGACCGTGGGAGGGCACGAGCAGTGGTAGCGGCCCGGCAGGCGCGCCGAACCCGACGAAGTGTAGTGCTCGGCCGCCCGGTCCCAGCCAGCGTGATTGCCGCCGTCGCAGGGCCGTGCCGCCCGTGGTGCGGCGCCCGCGACCATCGCCGCCGCCGAGCCGGCCTTCGCCCGGTCGGCTCTTCCGTGCCCGCGGCGCCCCCACGTCAGGGAATGGGGCCGGTCAGCTCGGCCGCCAACCGGACCGTGCCGCCGACGGCGCCGACCAACGCCGGCACCACCACGTCGCCGAGCGCGTCCAGCGCGCTCTCGCACCCGGCCCCGAGCCCGGCCCGGGCCAGCGCGATCTCGCGGGCGGCAGCGGCTGCGCCTGGCAGGGCGCTGTGGTCGTCGACCCCTTCGACCCCGATCGTCACGTTGCGGGCCCCATCGAGGCGCGCCCGGGGGGCGGCCACCACCGCGTCGCCCCGCGCCGCCAACGAGAGCACAGGGACACCGGCGGGGAGACCGTCGACGGCGAGTTGCTCGAGGAGCGGCGACCCGGGCGCCAACTGGCCGACGGCGACCGCGTCGGGCTCGATGCCCGAGCCGGCCATCGCCTGGACGGTCTCGAGCACCAGGCCGGGGAGCGCCTGGTCGGCCACGGCCGTGATGGCGCCGGCCAGATCGGCTCCCCGGTGGGGTGACCCCATCGTGACCACCAGGCCGAGACGCTCGAGAGTGCCTGGCGATCGCCGGGCCAGCTCCCTGAGGGCAAGCCGGGCGACGATGCCGCCCTGGCTGTGGGCCAGTACGTCGACCGGCACACCGGGCCCGAGGGCACCGCTCACGTCGC
Source organism: Acidimicrobiia bacterium (assembly GCA_052387955.1). GTDB lineage: Bacteria > Actinomycetota > Acidimicrobiia > Acidimicrobiales > JACDCH01 > JBQTIQ01. Next base: position 5,862 of record JBQTIQ010000066.1, read on the forward strand.
GCAACAGGTCGGCCAGGCGGCGGCCGGCGGCTTCGAGGTCGTCCTGGGTATCGGCCGTCTCGTAGGCGTTGGCGGCAACCGTGGCCAGATCGGCGCTCACCGGGCCCGGGGTGCGGCCGCCACGGTACGAGAACCGGAGGCGGTCGCCGGCGGCGTAGCCGAGGGCCTCGGTGTCGATGCCGTCGATGGCGGCGGTCCCGCTCGATGAACCGAGGCCGCCCACGAGCACGGCGACGCGCCGGCCAGCCGGTGGTGGCGGCAGCACCGCGGCCGGCGTGCACCGGCGTCGGCGTGCCCACCAGTCGAAAGCGGCCCCGGCGAGCGCCAGCGGCGAGGAAGCCTGCGTCACGCGCAGCAGCGACGGCAGGAACTCGGCCAGCGGCGTGACCATCTCCATCGCCCCACCGGCCAGGTCGGTTGCGCCGCCGGCCAACCACGCAAAACCCCTCAGGAGGACCTCGGGGCTCACGCCGCCGGAGGCGCTGGTCGGCGCCGGGAACAGGAGGGCCGCATCCGCGCCGGCCAGCCCGTCGCCGACCGGTACCAGCCGCACCCGAGACGGCCTGCCCAGGAGTACGGCGGGATCGACGTAGGCGTCGCCGACCCGGGCCGTGAACAGCAGCGGGCCCGCGGTCGTGCCGAGGACATCGCCCTGGGCGACCGCCTGCCCGGCACCGACCGCGACCGTGGCCATCGGCCCGTACGTGGTCCGTAGGCCGTCGGCGTGGCCGATCGTGACCCAGGACCGGCTCGCCACCGGCCCGGCGAACGTGACGGTGCCGGCGGCGGATGCTCGCACCGGAACCCCGGCGGCGGTACCGAACTCGATGCCCCGGTGCCCCGGCCCGAACCTGGACTCGGGGGGCCGGAACCCGTCGACGACCTCGGCGTCCACCGGGGCCAGGTAGCTGACCGAGGCCGGCGGGGGCGCGCTGACAGGAGGGGGTGCCGGTTGGGCACCGGCGGGTACCCCGGCGGCGATGACGGCCATCGCCACGACCAGGAGGCCGACAAGGTTGGGTCGGACGAATTGCGACCACCGGTCCATGAGCGTCCTCCAGGGCGCGCGACGGGATCGGACCAGGGGGAGCGAAGGGGGCGGACCGCGAACGGCGGCACGGGAACCGTGGCGCACGGTGAGAGGAGGACATGGCCGGAGGTGCTGCCGTCAGACCAGCCTCAACAGGGTGGCGGTTGCGGCCACACGCGCCGGCGTGCCGGGGTCAGGTCGGGATCAGACCGATTCGCGTTCGGAGGCCACGAGCTTCGAGCGGAGCTGGAGAACGGCCTTGGTGTGGATCTGGCACACCCGGCTCTCGGTCACGCCGAGCACCTCGCCAATCTCGGCGAGGGTGAGCCCTTCGTAGTAGTAGAGGGTCAGGACGATCTTTTCGCGTTCGGGCATGCGGTCGATCGCCGAAGCCAGGATCTGGCGCATCTCCTCGACCTCGTAGGCGGCGACCGGACCGTCGGTCGGGTCGGGGACGGTGTCCCCGATGGTGACCGAGTCTCCCCTCTCGGCACTCGCCGACAGCATCTCGTCGAGGGCCACCAGGCCCACGAAGGAGATCTGGTTCAAGGTGGACTGGAGCTGTGCCTCGGTCAGGCCGAGCGCGTCGGCCAGCTCGACATCGGACGGCGTGCGGTGCAGCTCGCTCTCGAGCTTGGCATAGGCCTTCTCGAGCGAGCGGGCCTTGGCCCGCACCGACCGGGGCACCCAGTCGATCGAGCGCAGCTCATCGAGGATGGCCCCCTTGATACGGGAGATGGCGTAGGTCTCGAACTTGTAGCCCCGGGAGGGCTCGAACTTGTCGATGGCGTCGATGAGCCCGAAGATCCCGTAGCTGACGAGGTCGGCCTGGTCGACGTTCTGGGGCAGGCCGACAGCCACCCGGCCGGCCACGTACTTCACCAGCGGCGAATAGTGCACGATCAGGGCGTCGCGCTCCTTCTGCCCCGCCCCAGTCTTGTAGGCGGCCCAGAGCCGTTCGAGGTTGGCGACGGCATCGTCAGGCATTCCGGCTCCCCAGGCCCCGGTGCGGGCTCGTCCAAGCGGGTCGCGGCTCGTCGCGGTCGTCGAGCTGGCCGGCCACAACCTCGCCGGGCGCCTCCGCCGCGCGCCGGCACCCCGGAGGCGTACCCGCCGGCGACGCGAGCCTCGGACGAGCGACCCGAACCCGGCCGCCGGCTCGGGCGAGGGCTCCCACGGCCCTCTCGCCACCCGAGACCTTGGCCTGCCCGCGCCCCACGTCATGCACCCTAACCACGCCCGGAGAGCAACAGCACGCAGTGCGACGAACGGGCGGGGGCAGCACGGCCACGGCCCGACGGGGGCGGAGGCGGCGGCGGTCACTGGTGCACCATCGCTTGCGCTTCTCACCCGTGACCGGTCGACAGTGCGAGCGCCAGCGAGCCGGGCGACGATGGGGCCCGGGGGCGCAGCCCCCGAGCATTGACCGATCATGGCCCCGGCCTCGTGACCCGCTCGTACCAGCCGCCTCGCACCGCGACCCAGCCGTCGGCTTCGAGGCGGGCCAGCACCCCGGACAGGCCGACCAAGGGCAGACCGGTACGCACCGCGATCTGGTCGAGCGAACACGGCTGCCAGGCCATGGCGTCGAGGACAGTGCCGCCCTCTACGTCGGGCGCCGGTCGCGACTCGCCGGCGGGACGGCGTAGTGCAGCCGACAGGCCGATCGCCACCAGGACGTCGCCGGCATCGCAGGCCGGCACCGCGCCCTCGCCGATGAGCCGGTTGGTGCCTTCTGATGCCGAGCTGCTGACCGGCCCCGGTACCGCCAGCACCGTCCGGGACCGACGGGTGGCCTCCGTGACGGTGTGCATCGAGCCACCGGTGCGGGCCGACTCGACCACCACCACCACGTCGGACAAGGCGGCGAGGAGCCGGTTGCGAGCGGGGAAGCGCCACTTGACCGGCGGCGCGCCCAGCGGCGCTTCGGACAGGAGCACGCCTCGCCGACGCACGGCCTGCCACAGCGGCCCGTGGCCCCGGGGGTAGACCACGTCGAGGCCACAGCCGACTACACCGATCGGTGGCGCACCGTCGGCTGCCAGGGCACCGGCGTGAGCGGCGCCGTCAATGCCGAGGGCGAGGCCCGACACGACCGAGACCCCCGCCGAGGACAGCTCCAGGCCCAGCTGGTGGGCAACGTCCAACCCGTAGCGAGTCGCCGACCGGGTGCCGACGATCGCGGCCCGGGGCCCAGCGATGACCGCCGGCTCACCGGCACTGAAGAGAACTCCGGGTGGCTCGGGGTCCTCCACCAGGGCCGCGGGATAGGCGGAGGAGCCGAGAGCAGCGACGCCGACGCCGGCCCCCCGATGGTCGCCCCACAGGGAGCTGACCGACGTTGCCGCAGCCGCGCTCGCCCACCGGCGGCGGAGAGCCTCGACCGCCGGCCCCACAGTGGCGGCCACAGCGGTGGAGTCGGCCCAGCCGCCGTCGACGACGCGGGCCCATGCCTCCTCGGGAGCCCATTCCCGCAGCATCGCGAGCAGCCGGGCCGGGCCCATCCCGGGCAGCCCGACCAGCGCGACCGCCCACGCCTCGGCGGGCAGTTCCTCGGTCGGGGCCCCGAGCGCCGGCGCCGCGCCGGTCATCGGTCCCGTGACCGAGTCATGCCCGCGGGCGCCGGCGGGCGGCCGGTGTCGGCAGTAGCCGACGAGATCAACGGGCGCCATCGGTGGTCGGCTCGTCGTGGTCGGGGGTGCCGATGACTCGAGTGGGGTCCGGGGCCGTTCACGATGCCGCCGCCAGCGGGCCGGCGCCGATGTCGGTGCGCAGGGCCAACGCCAGGGCCATCTGATCGGCACCCGGATGGTCGGCGCCGGCCAGATCGGCGAGGGTGAGCGCCACGGCCCGGACCCGGGCGACGCCTCGGGCGCTGAGTCGGCCGGCGGTGACGGCATGGTCGAGCACGGCCCGGGCGCCGGCAGTGAGAGGAGCCGCATCTTCGAGCGCCGCACCCCGCAGCTCTCCGTTCCCGCTCACCCCCCGACAACGTGCCCGCGACCGCGCCATCGCCACCCGTTCGGCCACCGATGCCGTGGCCTCGGGCACGTCGGCCCCGAAGAGATCACCGGCGGCTGGCCGCCCGACCTCGATTCGCACGTCGAAGCGATCGAGCAGCGGGCCCGACAGGCGGCGAGCGTAGCGGTGGCGTGCGGCACGAGAGCACCGGCACCTCCCGGGCGCTCCTCCCAGGCCGCAGGGGCACGGGTTCATGGCGCCGACCAGCAAGAAGCGAGCGGGCAAGGCGACCCGCAGCGCAGCCCGGGCGATGCGGATTACGCCCTCCTCCAGGGGTTGGCGTAGGGCTTCGAGCACGGCGGTCGGGAACTCGCCCATCTCGTCGAGGAACAGGACCCCGGGCGTGGCGAGCGAAATCTCACCGGGCCGCGCCGTCGCCGTCCCGCCACCGACCAAGGAGACGACCGAGGCGCTGTGGTGAGGAGCGCGGAACGGAGGCCGGCGCATCAACGTGCCGACGGGGGCGAGCCCGGCGGCCGACTGGATGCGGGTGGCGAGCCTTGCCTCGTCGTCGTCGAGATCGGGCAGCAGACCGGGCAGACGACTGGCGAGCATGGTCTTGCCCGCCCCCGGCGGCCCGACCAGCATCAGATGATGACCGCCGGCGGCCGCGACCTCGAGGGCCAGACGAGCTACTGGTTGGCCCCGCACTTCAGCGAGGTCGGGCGGGTGTGGGACCGGTTCGCACCGAGGCGAGGGGGGTGGCGACGCCCACGGCCGGACGCCTCGGAGCGCGTCGATGAGCTCGTCGAGGCGGTCGGCTGACCGCACCCGGCCGCCGCCTACGAGCGCCGACTCGTGATGACAGGCGGTCGGCACCACCACGCGCTCGGCATCGATGGCGTCGACCAGCGCCAGCACCCCGGGCACGGGCCGGATGCCACCGTCGAGGCCGAGCTCACCGAGGAACCCGAGGCCCTCCACCAACTCGGGGGCGAGCCGGTCGCTGGCCACCAGTACCCCGATGGCGATCGCCAGGTCGAGCGCGGCACCGGCCTTGCGCAGGCCCGACGGGGCCAGGTTCACCGTCACCCGTCGGTTGGGATAGCCCAGCTGGCAGGTGGCCAGCGCGGCCCGCACCCGGTCACGGGCCTCGCGGCAAGCGGTGTCGGGCAGGCCGACGACCGTGAACCCAGGGATTCCGTTGGCGACGTGGACCTCGACCGCCACGGGGTGGCCCTCGACCCCGAGCACCGTGGCGGATGGGATGGTGGCAAGCACGGGCAGCCTCCTCACACGAACGCGATGTTCCGTAGAGGAGAGCCCTGACGCCAGCTCCCGAGCGGCCGAGCACCACCTTAGCAAGGAGGTGTGACGTTGCTAGTCGCGTTCCCCGGCCATGCAGGCCGCGTCCGGCCGCGCCTGCGCTAGCGCTCCGGCGCTCGCACCGGCGACAACACCAGCAACATCTCGCTAGCCCTACACGCCACCCCTGGCGCACCGATCGGCGGCCAGCACCGAGAAGGCCGGCGCCGCTGCCGGGCGGCGACGGGAGATACTCGGGGGATGGGGTTCAACCCGTTCCGGGCGAGGCGGCGGTCGGCCGCTGACTACGTGATGGTGGCGGCTGCGGCCGTCGTCGTGGTGCTCATGGTGCTGTGGGCGTTCCTGGGATGACCTGGCTGGAGGACGAGGACCGTGTCGAGGTCAGGCGGATCCAGCCGTACCAAGCCCTCAAGGCGTACCGGTGCCCCGGGTGCCACGGCGACATCGAGGCCGGCACCGGCCATCTCGTGGTCGTGCCGATCGAGGAACCCGACCTGCGCCGGCACTGGCACCGCGTGTGCTGGGAGCATCGTCACCGCCGTCACCTCAGGCCGGCCCGGGGCAACGGTTAGGTCGCCGGGCGTTCGTCGAGGTCGAGGGAGCAGTCGTTGATGCAATAGCGCGGGCCACCGTCAGGCCCGTCCCCGAACACGTGGCCGAGATGACCGCCACAGCCCCGGCACAGGACCTCGGTACGGGGCATCAGCATCGACCAGTCGCGGTGCTCCTCGACGGCGGCGGCGCCGGCCGGACGACGAAAGCTCGGCCACCCGGTACCGGAGTCGAACTGGTGCTCGGGAAGGAACAGCTCCGCACCACACCCGGCGCACCGGAACACGCCCGACGCTCCTGGATGGGCCCACCGGCCCGAGAACGGCCTCTCGGTGCGCCGGCCCCGGAGCACTGCATAGGCCTCGGGCGACAAGGACTGGCGCCATTCGGCGTCCGAACGCTCGACGTCGCGGCTGCCAGCCGGTGATCGTCGCCGGGGCCTCACCGGCGCAGGGCCCCGCCCCGGGCCGGCACGGCACTCACCGGTGCGGGTACGCCCCGACCCGTCGGCCCGCCCCATCGGTCACACCCGGGCTCTGGCACGTCAGAACGCTCCCTCGAGTACTTCGACCTCACCGTCGAGCACGGACACCACGTCGAAACGGATGTCCCGGGCCCGGAACGGGGCTTCCTCCAGCCATCTGCCGGCCAGGACCCTGAGCCGCTGCCGCTTGGTGCGTCTGACGGCCTCGGCGGGGAGCCCGAACGCATCCGACGAACGGGCCTTCACCTCACAGAACACAACGGTGCGGCCCCGGCGGACAACCAGGTCGAGCTCACCCTCCCGGCACCGCCAGTTCCGGGCCACGACCTGATAGCCGTTCGCTTCGTACCAGGCCGCCGCCAGCGCCTCCCCTGCGGTGCCCAACGCTCGGCTCGCTCGTGTCATGCGGCCCCCCAAGGCCTCGATCTCCCGGCCGGCACCCTGTCTCCGCTGGACGCCCGGCCAATTGCGGCTTAGAGCAGGTCCTTCTTCGGGAGCTCCTCGACATTGACGTCCTTGAACGTCAGCACCCGTACGTTGGGGACGAAACGGCTGGCGCGGTACATGTCCCAGACCCAGGCGTCGCGCAGCTCGAGCTGGACGAACGTTCGGCCGTCCTGGTCGTGGACGGACTGCCGGACCTCGTTGGCGAGATAGAAGCGGCGCTCTGTCTCGACGACGTAGGTGAACATGGGGCAGACGTCCTTGTACTCACGGTAGAGCTGGAGCTCGAGGTCGGCCTCGTACCGTTCGAGGTCCTCGGTGGACATGTCGTCACTGTACGACAGCCCACCACCAGCCCGATCCCTGGACGCCCTAGCCGGCCGGCCCTGGCCTAGAGGAACGACGCGTCCGTGGGCGGCCACACCTGGAGCACCGCCCGCCCCACGATGGACGCTGTCGGCACCGGCCCGAACACGCGGCTGTCCCGTGAGGAGAGGCGGTTGTCACCCATCACGAACACCGATCCGGCGGGCACCGTTTCGGCGGGGAAGTCGGCGGTCACCGCGTCGGGCTCGAGGTAAGGCTCGACCAGTGCCCGTCCGTTGATGACCAGGTCACCGCCTCGGCCTTCCACCGTCTCGCCGGGAAGGGCGACGATCCGCTTGATCAGCACCTGGCCCGGAGGCTGGCGCAACCCGACCGCCTCCAAGAGGTCTTCGACGAGTCGGAAGGGCAGGGCGCTGTCGTCGTCGGGTGCAGTCGCTTCGGGCGACGGGAACACCACGATGTCACCACGACGGGGATCGTGGAGCTGGTAGGCCAGCTTCGAGACGATGACCCGGTCGCCGGCCTCGAGCTCGTCCTGCATGGAGCCCGACGGGATGTAGAAGGCCTGGGCGACGAAGGTCTTCAAGACCCACGCCGCGGCAAGGGCCACGAGGACGAGCAGGAAGAAGTCGGCGACGGGGTGCCGCCGCTTGGATTTCCCGTCCGCCCCGTCTTCAGCCACCGAGGCCGTCAGCCTAGGCGGCGCTCCTTGACCTTGGCCGCTTTACCGATCCGGTCGCGGAGGTAATAGAGCTTGGCTCGGCGCACGGCCCCCCGGGTGACGACCTCGATGCGGGCCAACACCGGGGAATGGATCGGGAACGTCCGCTCGACACCGACGCCGTAGCTCACCTTGCGGACGGTGAAGGTCTCGCGCACACCCGAGCCCTGACGGCGGATAACGATGCCCTGGAAGATCTGGACCCGCTCCTTGTTGCCCTCGACGACGCGCACGTGCACCTTCAGCCCATCTCCGGGAGCGAACTCGGGGATGTCGTCGCGCAGGCTGTCGGCGTCAACCAGATCGGTCGGGTTCATGGCGCGCAGGCTCCGGTAGGGGGTCGTCGAGGGACGAGGAAGGATAGGCGATGATCCCGTGGGCCTCCAACAGCTGTACCTCGAGCGCGCTGAACCCCCCGCGGCGCTCGAGCAGGTCGGGCCGTTGACGGGCGGTCCGGGCCAGGGCCTGGGCCCGACGCCAGGCGGCGATACGGCCATGGTCGCCCGATCGCAGCACCTCGGGCACCTCCCAGCCCCGGAACTCGGCCGGCCGGGTGAAGTGCGGGTACTCGAGAAGGTCATCGGCGAACGACTCGTCCTCGGCCGAGGCTTGGTTGCCCATGACACCGGGCACGAGGCGCCCGACGGACTCGATCACGACCATGGCCGCAACCTCGCCGCCGGCCAGCACGTAGTCGCCGACGGAGAGCTCGTCATCGACGAGGTGGGCGCGGACCCGTTCGTCGACACCCTCGTAGCGCCCGCAGAGCAGCGAGAACCCTCCGTCGGCGGCGGCCAGCTCGTGGGCTATGCGCTGGTCGAACCGCCGTCCACCCGGGCCGAGCAGGAACAGCGGCCGGGGAGGGTGGACCGTCTCGACGGCCCCGAACACCGGGCCCGGTGCCAGCACCATGCCGGCGCCCCCCCCGAAGGGACTGTCGTCGACGCTGCCGTGAGGGTCGGTGGCCGCCGAACGCAGGTCGTGCACGCGGAGGTCGAGCAGCCCCCGATGGCGGGCCTTGCCCAGCAGGCTCTGGGTCGCGAAGTCGTCGACCATGCCGGGGAAGATCGTGAACACATCGATCCGCAACGGCTTCATGGGCCCTCGGCCTACAGCTCGAGAAGCCCGTCGGGGGGATCGATGACCACGGTCCCGTCCTCGCCCCGAGCGACTACGAAGGCAACCGGGACGAGGGCACCGGTGTCCAGCACGAGCAGGTCCGACGCCGGGTTGGCCTGCACCGCCTCGATCATCCCGCACGGCTCGCCGGCCGCGGTCGTCACCGCCGCGCCGATCACCTCGTGCACCCACAGCTCCCCGTCACCGTGATCGGCGAGCCGCTCGGCCCGTAGGACCACACCGTGCAGGGCCTCAGCCGCGGCGCGGTCGACAACGTGGGCGAAGCGGACGATCCACCGGTGCTGATGGCGCCGGGACGCCTCCACCCGGAGCCGGCCATGCTGGTCGGTGACCAGTTCGTTGCCCGGCGCCAGGCGCTCGAGACGGTCGGTGACCAGGTTGACGACCACCTCGCCCCGCACGCCGTGCGCCTTCACCACCCGGCCGATCTCGAGGAGCCGTGGCTCCGTCACGGACGCCCTATTCGACGAACTCGACGTCGACCTCGACGCCGTCGCGGACCGCGGCCGCCCGCACGACGGTGCGTATGGCCTGGGCGATGCGGCCTCGCTTGCCGATGACCCGGCCCATGTCCCCGGGCTCGACCCGCACGTCGAAGGCCGTCCGCCGGCCCCGGCTGTGGACGCTCACCTGCACGCGGTCGGGTTCTTCGACCACGGCCTTGACCAGGTATTCGCACACCGCCCGCGCCGTGGCTCCGGGCACCGGCTCGGAGCCGGCCTCATCGTCCGAAGTCGCCTCGTCCGAGACGTCTTGGTCGGAGATCTCGTCGTCCGAGGCTTCCTCGTCCGCGGGCTCCTCGTCGGAGAACTCGCTCATCGGTCCGCCGCCGCCACCGAGCGACGCCGTCCGACGGGGACAGCCTGCAACCGACTGGCCGAGTACCGGTCGGCCACCGGGCTATTTCGCCGCACCGGCGGTGAACTCGTCCCAAGCGCCGGAGATCTTGAGCAGGGCCTCGACCCGGTCGGTGGGCTGGGCGCCCTTGCGCAGCCACGACACCGCCTTGTCGTTGTCGACCACGATTCGGGAGGGGTCGAGCCGGGGCTCGTAGGTCCCGACGATCTCGATGAAGCGACCATTGCGGGGCGAGCGCGCGTCGGCCGCCACGATGCGGTACGTCGGCTGCTTCGTCTTGCCCATCCGCATGAGGCGCAGCTTCACTGCCACTCAGATCACGTCCTCGTACTCGTCATTGAAGCCAAAGAAAGAGCGAGTCTGCTCGGTAACCACCGGTCAGTTCAACCCCGGCCCGCCCTGCTCCAGGCCGGGGATGTTGAACGGTGGCTGCTTCGACGGGCCCCGGCCAGCGGGCTGTGTGCCCTTGGCCGTGACCCGACCGCCCTTCTTGGCCTTCTTCCCCTTGGGGCCCTTGAGCCCCGGGAGGCCGCCGAAACGCTTCATCATCTTCTGCACCTCGCGGAACTGCTTGATGAGCTGGCCGACATCGGTGCTGCTGGTGCCGCTGCCGTTGGCGATGCGCAACCGACGCGAGCCGTCGATCAGCGCCGGGTCGGCCCGCTCGCGGGGTGTCATCGAATGGATGATCGCCTCGATCCGGGCGATCTCGCGGTCGTCGATGTCGGCGTTCTTCAACTCCTTGGGCAGCCCGGGCATCATCCCCAGCAGGTTCTGCAGCGGCCCCATCTTCTTGACCTGTTGCATCTGTTCGAGAAAGTCGTCGAGCGTGAACCTGCCCTCGAACAGCTTGGCCGCCGCGACCTCGGCCTCGTCCTTCTCGTAGACCTGCTCGGCCTTTTCGATCAGGGTGAGCACGTCCCCCATGCCGAGGATCCGGCTCGCCAGCCGATCGGGGTGGAAGGGCTCGAAGTCGGCCAGCTTCTCGCCGGTGGAGGCGAAGGCGATCGGACGCCCGACGACCTCCTTCACCGACAGCGCGGCGCCGCCACGGGCGTCGCCGTCGAGCTTGGTGAGGATGACCCCGTCGAGTTCGAGGGTGGCGTGGAAGCGCTCGGCGGTGCTGACCGCGTCCTGACCGGTCATGGCGTCGATCACCAGGAACGTGTAGTCGGGCTGCACCGCATCCGAGATCCGACGGACCTGGTCCATCATCTCGTCGTCGATGGCGAGCCGTCCGGCGGTGTCGACGATGACCACGTCGCGCCCGACCCGGCGGGCCTCCTCGACGCCCCGTCGGGCGGTCTCCACCGGGTCTCCGGTACCGGCCCGGGCGGCCTCGTCGTCGGAGTACACCGGGACGTCGACCTGACGACCGAGCGTGCGCAGCTGGTCGACGGCGGCGGGCCGCTGCAGGTCGGCCCCGACGAGGAGCGGGTTCCGGCCCTGCTGCTTGAACCAGCGGGCCAGCTTGCCGGTGTTGGTCGTCTTGCCCGAGCCCTGGAGCCCGGCCATGAGCACCACGGTCGGCGGTCTCGACGCGTAGGTGATCCGCATCGTGTCGCCGCCGAGCGTGGACGTGAGCTCCTCGCCCACGACCTTGATCACCTGCTGGGCCGGGTTCAGCGCCTGGGACAGCTCGGTCCCGCTGACCCGCTCACGCACCCGCTCGACGAAGCTGCGGACGACCTTGAAGTTGACGTCGGCTTCGAGGAGCGCCAACCGGATCTCACGGAGCACCTCGTCGACGTCGTCGTCCTGGAGGCGGCCGCGGCTCCGCAGCTTCCCGAAAATGCCTTCGAACCGGTCAGAGAGGGCATCGAACATGCGAAGGGCGATCCTACCGGAGCCTGCTGGCGGCCCCGGCGGGGCCCTGCGCCGTCCGACGGTCTCGTGCGGCGCCGATGGATCGACTGGGCATCGCGGTTGTGGCCGCTACAGCAAGCTCGGGTCAGTTCTCAGCCACCGGCGCGGGGAGCGGGACCGGTGTGGGCGGGCCGGGTTCGACGACCGCGGTCGCGAGGGGCGCGGGATCGGTCCGGCCCGGGAGCGGCTCGGTGGTCACCGGCGCGATGGGGTCCACCGCGGGCAGGGGCACCGGCTCGGGCAGGGGCAGGTCGGTGACCGGCAGCGGCTCGGGCAGGTACTCGTCGGCCACCGCAGCGGCCACCACCGTGCCGTAGGTCTCGCCGCCGTCGAACAAGTAGACCGGCACGAGCCAGGCGTCGCGCCCGGTGGCGCCGGCGGCGACCATGAGACCGACCCGGGCATCGTTGAGCACGACCGGTTCCGGCGGGGGCGGTTCAGGGAACCGAGCCGGTTCCGAGACACCGGCGCCGCTGCCGGGGCAACCGGCCACCGACACACCACCATCGGAGGAGTAGACGGGGGTGGCGTCGCAGAGCAGGGTCGTCGCGGGGACGGCGGCGGGCGCCGAGCTGCCGACCGCCGCTCGGGGGGCGTAGGCGAACCATCCATCGTCGACGCCGCACTCGTAGCCCGGCACGTCGACGTCCGAGGCGACGCCATCGGAGGTGACCGAGGTCGCCGGAGCACACGCCGGGAGTGGGTGGTCGGCTGAGCTGCCCGGGCCGCCAAGGGCAGGCCCACTTCCCTCGGTACACCCTTCCTCACCGGTGTTGGTCTTCCAGCACGCGCCGGAAGGCGAGATCGGAGCGGCCAGAGAGCCGCCGCCGGCACCGGACATCAGGGCCACGCCGGCCCACGGCAACGGGTTCCCGAGGTTCAGCCGGTCGATGGCGGCGGCGGTACCCGTGAGCGGGTACTCGTCGGCCGGTTCGGGCTGGCCGAGGTAGCCGTTGGCGTACTGGACCACACCCTGGTCGCCGATGCTGACATAGGCGCCGAAGCCATAGGTGGGCATGCCGTCGACGAGGGGGTCGACCTGGACGGACATCTCGTAAGGAGAGTTGTCCCATACGTGGGCCTCGGCGCCGTCGACCGCCATGCCCGCGGCGGCCAAGAGGTCCTGGGTGATGGCTTCGGCCTGCTCGGCCGACGGGAGATCGGCCGGGACCGGGACGGTGGTGGGGACGACGTCAGCGCAGACGGGAGCGCCGGCGGAGGCGTCCGGGCCGGGCTCGGCGCACGGCGTACCCACCGAACGGGACGACAACGTACATTCCAGCCCCGAGCACGTAGCCTCGCCGGGCCCGGTGGAGCTGCCTCCGGTCTTGTCGAGCACCGATTCGTCGGTGAAGTACCACGACCCGCTGCCGTCGCCGTTGACGAAGAGATGGCCTCCCTCACCAGGGCGGCCGAACTCCCATCCGCCGCCGTCGACAGGCTGCAGGTCGCCGTCGACCCCGAGGGCCGCGGCAAGCTGGCGGACCGACTCCTCGGTGACGGCGGCGGCGGGGAGCCGGTAGGCGCGGGCGGAGCCGGTGAGGGCGGGCAGATCGGGCCCGGCCTGGTACTGGGCCCACCCGGGGTAGGGGTACCTCGCCGACTCGGCGCCGGCAGCCGCATCGCCAGAGGCGGCGAGGGCCGTGCCCTGGGCCTGGCCCCTGGCCGCCAGCGGCAGCCGACCGGGCGCGGCCGGGCCACCTTCGGAGCCGGCGACCACGGCCGCGACCACCAGGCTGACCGGGAGGATGACGGAAGCGGCGATGAGAGCGAGGCGAGCCCGGGTGCGCATGGCCGTTCGACGCCTCACGCCCACCTGTTGGTTCCCAGCACCCTCGTCAGAGTAGGTCTCCGACCGTGCGAGCCGGCCGCGGATCGCGTCGCCCCTGGCGCCCCGATCGGGACGAAGGGGCCCTACCTACGCGAACAGGGCGTCGACGAACTCGTCGGCGTTGAACTCGGTGAGGTCCTCCGCGCTCTCACCCAGGCCGACGAGCTTGACCGGGATACCCAGTTCGGCGTGGATGGCGAGCACGATCCCGCCCTTGGCCGATCCGTCGAGCTTGGTGAGGACCACCCCGGTCACCTCGACCGCCTCGGTGAACTGACGGGCCTGGGCCAGGCCGTTCTGCCCGGTCGTGGCGTCGAGGACCAGGAGGACCTCGGTTACCTTGCCGGGCTCCTTGTCGGCCACCCTCCGGACCTTGCGCAGCTCGTCCATCAGGTTGGTCTTGGTGTGGAGGCGCCCGGCGGTGTCGGCCAGGACGAGGTCGTAGCCCCGGGCGCCGGCCCGCTGCACGGCGTCGAAGATGACCGCGCTGGGATCGCCTCCCTCGTTGCCCCGCACGAGGTCGGCGCCGACACGTTCGGCCCACAGGCCCAGCTGCTCGGCCGCGGCCGCCCGGAACGTGTCGCCGGCGGCCATGACCACCTGGCGGCCCCCGGCGACCTCGCGGCGCCCGATCTTGCCGATGGTGGTGGTCTTGCCGACCCCGTTGACGCCCACGAAGAGCCATACGTTGGGCTGGCCCGGCTCGAAACGCAGTGACCGCTCGCCGACGAGGTCGGCTTTCATCTGCGCCTTCAAGGCGTCGAGCAGGTCGTCGGGCCGCTCGATCCTCTCGGCCTTGACCCGTACCCGCACGGCGTCGAGCAGTTCGGCGGTGGGCCCGACCCCCACGTCGGCGCGGATCAACGCCTCTTCGAGCTCGTCCCACGTCTCGGCGTCGATGCGGTCCCGTGACCGGACCGACCCGAAGTAGCCGGCCAGCAGCTCGCGTGCCTTGCCGAGGCGGTCACGGAAGCTGGCCGGGGCCTCGACCTCGGGCACCAGGTCGATCTCGACCTCGATGTCGCGCCGGTCGTCGGCTACGACGACATCTGCCTCGGCCAGCGAGCCCGCGGGCTCCCTCTCGGCGAGGGCGGGGCCGGGGCCGGGCGAGACCGGCTCGACCGGTGCCGACGGGGGTCGTGCCGGGCCCCCGGGCCTGGTGGTCTCGCGTCCCGGAGAGGGCCGTTTGCGGTCGGCGGCCGGGGTCCTGGGACGCGGCGATGCGGCCCCGGCGTCGAGTGCGCCGGGGCGCGAGGTCGTCGCCGGCTCATCGTCGCCGGCGCGCCCGTGCCCACCCGGAGCCCGGCCGCGGCGTGCGGGACGGTGACGCGTCGAGGGCATCCCCGTGAGCGCGGCGGTCAGGCCGACGACGATGATGATGACGGTCACCAGGAACACCACCGTGCCGCTGTTCATGAGGGCCTCACGGGCGACACGGTAGTCAGGGTGCGGTCATCGGCTGCCGGCCGGAAGCCCAGGGCCGCCGCCTAGTCGGACTTGGTCGTCCCCAGGGTCACGTCGATGTCGCGCTCGTCACCGTCGCGGTTGAGCGTGACCGTGACCTGGTCGCCGGGCTGGTTGCCTCGGATGCGGGCAGCCAGGTCGACCTGGTCGCGTACCGCAGCGCCGTCGACCGCGGTGATGCGGTCGCCCTCCTCGATCCCGGCGCCGGCGGCGGGCGAACCGGGCTCGACCCGCACGACGATCGCACCCTCTCCGATGAGGCCGCTACCGGAGCCCTGCGTGGTCACGCCCAGGTAGCCGAACTCGACGCTCTCGCCGGCGACGATGCGCTCGGCGACGGCCATGGCCGTGCCGATGGGGATGGCGAAGCCGACGCCGGCGTTGGACTCGCCGACTCCGTCGGTGGCGATGGCGTCGTTGATGCCGATGATCCGGCCCTTGCGGTCGGCCAACGGCCCGCCGGAGTTACCCGGGTTGATGGGGGCGTCGGTCTGGATCATGTCGATGGCGCCGCTCGGGGTCTGTACCGGGCGGTCGATGGCGCTGACGATGCCGGCGGTGACGGTCTGGTCGAGGCCGAACGGGCTGCCGACGGCGACGGCGGTCTGCCCGACTACGAGCTTGACGTCGACCCCGAGGTTGGCCACCGCCAGGCCATCGACCCCGTCGATCTTGACGACGGCGATGTCGCTGCCGTCGTCGGCGCCGAGCACCTCGCCCCGATGGGTGCTGCCGTCGGCCAGCCGTACCTGGACGGCCGAGCGGGCACCGTCGAGGACGTGGGCGGCGGTGAGGATGTAGCCGTCGGCGTCATAGATGACACCCGAGCCGAGGCCGTCACCGGTCTCGATCTGCACCACCGCCGGCGATACCGCCGCCGCCACCGCCGCGATCGGCTCCTCGGTGGCACTGGGGTCGACGGTGGGTGTCGGCCCTGCGGTCTCCTCCCGGGCCGGCAGCCCGTTACCGTCGGAAGAGGACGACGGCGAGCCCACGAGCTGGGACAGCCCGAACCCGCCGCCCAGCATCGCCAGGGCCAGCACCACGACGAACAGGGCCCGCCACCGGCGCCGGCCGTGCGGCGGCACCGGCGCCAGTGGCGAACCCGGGGGTACCGGTGCCGACGTGGGCGGCGGCACCGGTGGGGTGGGAGGAAGGGCGGGCGCCATCGGGGGGGGTGAGCCCGAGGGCGCCATCGGAGGCGAGGTCGGGGCCGAACTGGCGGCGGCCCACGGTGAGGCCGGCGGGGACGGCGCCAGCGGCGCGGTCCGGACCGGTTCGGTCTGCGGGGGGCGGTAGCCCCAGGCGGGCGGAGGGCCGGGGTAGGGAGGAGCGGGGTTGTAGGTCACCCGGGCCCCGTCGGGAGACGGTGTCGTCGGGCGCTCCGCATCAGCCATCGCTGGCACGCTACGTCCGGGCGCCGAAAGCCCACCGAAAGCCCATTGGGTGCGGCGCCTCCGAGTCGCTACATGGGCTGGGGCTCGACCGGGGTGCCCGGGGACTACAGCGCCGGCAGCCAGAGGACGAACGTCGAGCCCTGGCCGAGGACGGAGGCGAGGTCGACCCGGCCGCCATGGGCCTCGGCGATGGTGTTGACGATCGTGAGCCCGAGACCGCTACCCCTGGTCCCGCCGTCGTCGGGTTCGACCTGGTCCGGCGCTCGCCAGAACCGTTCGAACACCAGTGGTTGGTCCTCGACGGCGATGCCGGGCCCCTGGTCGGCCACGGCGAGGAAGGCCCAGCCCCGTTCGACCCCCGACGAGAGCGTCACGGTGGTCGCCGACGGCGCCAGCCGGATGGCGTTGCCGACCAGGTTGGCCAGCGCCTGCTTGAGCGCGTCACGGTCGGCGGAGACCACCACCCCTGGTGTCGTCCGGGTGACCAGGGTGAGCGAGTGGTTCACCGCCACCGCGTCGAGCTCGTCTGCCGTCTCCTCGATGACGGCGGCGAGCTCGACCCGCTCCCACGCCCGTGCCGCCAGGCCCTGGCGGGCGTGGGCGAGGAGGTCCTCGACGAGCTTGCCCATCCGCTTGGTGGTGCGTTCGACGACGACTGCGGTGCGGCGGAGCTCCTCGGCGCTGGCGGAGGGGTCGGCCAGGGCAACGTCGAGGTTGGTCTGCATCACGGCCAGCGGGTTGCGCAGCTCGTGGGAGGCGTCCTGGACGAACCGGCGCTGTGCCTCGAACGCCTCCTCCAGGCGGCCGAGCATGTCGTCGAACGTGTCGGCCAGGTCGCGTAGCTCGTCGTTGGGGCCGCCGAGGGAGATGCGCCGGGAGAGGTCGGTGGCCTGGATGGCGCGGGCGACGGCCGTGATCCGCCCGATGGGGGCCAGCGCCCGGCCGGCCACGAACCAGCCGACCCCGAGGCTGGACAGGAATAGCAGGGCCAGCGCGATGAACGAGTAGTTGCGCAACTGCAGCAGGGCGCGTTGGTTGACCAGTTGCTCGAGGGTCTCGAACTCGGCCCGGATCGTCTCCTGGCGCACCTCGATCCCTTGCGGTGTGTACACCGGTTGGGTGATGACGTAGGTGCGGGCCACGTGGTCGTCGGCCAGGTCACGGGCGAGGGTGGCGTACAGGCCCCCGACGACCATGGCCGCCAGCCCGAAGAGCACCAGCGAGTAGATCAGGGTCAGCCGGAAGCGGACCGTGCCCAGCCAGGAGGGCATCCGGAGGGCGAGCTCGGCCCCACCGCCAGGCGGCGCAGTGCCCGACGGCGCCGCGTCACCGGGCCCTGCTGGCGACCGCTCGCCCGGCGCGCCGTCGGGAGGATCGGCGCCCGGGACACCGAACGGGGTCGCGGCGCCCGGGCCGCCGGCGGGGACAGCGGCCGCCGACGCCGCCGTGGCGGTCCGGTCGGTCACGGCTCCGGGGCCTGGTCCACGAGCCGGTAGCCGCTGCCGATGACCGTCTCGATCACCGGCCGTTCGTCAGCGGCCGAGAGCTTGCGCCGCAACGTCCCCACCGTCACCCGCACCGTGTTGGTGAACGGGTCGGCGTGCTCGTCCCAGACGTGCTCGAGGAGGTCCTCGCTCGAGAGGACCTCGCCGGCCCGGGACATGAAGTAGCGCAGGAGGGCGAACTCCTTGCTCGTCAGCTCGAGGGCCCGACCGCCCCGGGACGCCTCCATCCGGGCGGTGTCGAGCTCGAGGTCGCCCACGGTGAGGAGGGCCCCGGTGCGGCCGGCGTCGCGGCGCAGGAGAGTACGGACGCGGGCCGTGAGCTCGCTGAAGGCGTAGGGCTTGACGAGGTAGTCGTCGGCGCCGTCGTCGAGGCCGGCCACCCGGTCGGTGACGCCGTCGCGGGCGGTGAGCATCAACACCCGCGCCGTTCCCGACGCGGTTCTCCCGTCCCGGATCCGCCGGCACACCTCCCGGCCGTCGACCCGGGGCAGGGTCAGGTCGAGGCACACCAGGTCGTACTCGGTGTAGGCCAGCTTGTCGAGGGCCTCGACACCGTCGTGGGCGACGTCGACCGCGTACCCCTGCCGGCGCAGGCCGCGGGCCACGGCCTCGGCCATGTCCGCCTCGTCCTCGACTACCAGCAGGCGCATGGCCGTCACGCTAGGCACCATCGCTCAAGCCGCCACCTCTGGGCGATGGGTGTGGAGGCCGCAGTCCCAGCGGAACGCTGAGGTGCGAACGCCGCGAGCGCCAGCTCGCCCGGTGGCGATGGGTGTGGGGCGCAGCCCCACTGGGACGCTGAGGTGCGAGCGCCGCGAGCGCCTCAGGCCGACGGCGCGAGCGCCAGCTCGCCCGGTGGCGATGGGTGTGGGGCGCAGCCCCACTGGGACATCGAGCCAATACCCTCTTCGCCACGCGCCACGAGTGTCGCAGCCGCCGGCGAAAGACGAGCGAAGGACGGACATGGCCAACCAGGGACCCACGACCCAAGAGGCGGCGTTGCTCGAGCGGGCCCTGTTCGAGATCAAGAAAGTGATCGTCGGGCAGGACCGGGTCATCGAACGGTTGCTGGTCTGCCTCCTCGCTCGGGGCCACTGCCTGCTCGAGGGCGTGCCCGGCCTGGCCAAGACGCTGGCGGTCGAGACGCTGGCCGGCGTCGCCGGCGGTCGGTTCGTGCGCATCCAGTTCACCCCCGACCTGTTGCCGGCCGACATCGTCGGCACGCGCATCTACCGGGCGTCGCAGGAGACCTTCGACGTCGAGAAGGGACCGGTATTCGCCAACTTCGTGCTCGCCGATGAGATCAACCGGGCGCCGGCCAAGGTCCAGTCCGCCCTGCTCGAGGTGATGGCCGAGCACCACGTGTCGATCGGCGGCGAGACCTTCCCGGTACCCGAGCCCTTCCTTGTGCTGGCCACCCAGAACCCGATCGAGAACGAAGGTGTCTACCCGCTCCCCGAGGCACAACGCGACCGGTTCCTGATGAAGGTGGTCGTCGACTACCCGACGCCAGGCGAGGAGCTCGAGATCGTCCAGCGCATGGGGGTCGACCCGCCCCGCGCCGCCGAGGTCCTGTCCGTCGGCGACCTGGTCTCCTTGCAGCGCTCGGCTGACCGGACCTACTGCGACCGCTCGGTGGTCGAGTACGCCGTCAACCTGGTGCTCGCCACCCGGGAACCGGCCCGGTTCGGCCTGGGCGACCTGACGCCGCTGGTCGCGTTCGGGGCCAGCCCCCGGGCGTCTCTCGGCCTGGTGGCCGCGGGCCGCGCCCTGGCGGTCATGCGGGGTCGCGGCTACGTCCTGCCCCAGGATGTGTTCGACTGCGCCCCCGACATCCTGCGCCACCGGCTGGTGCTGACCTACGAGGCCTTGGCCCGCGAGCTGACCCCCGACCACCTCGTGGCCCGGGTGCTTTCCACCGTGCCCGCCCCCCGAGTGGCGCCGTCCCAGGACGAGGCCCTGGCCCCGATATGACCGGCACGCCACCAGCCGAGGAGGCGCCGAAGCCAGACTCGAAAAGCAGGTCTTCGTCGCGGCCGCCAGGCCGCCGGCGACAATCTGCGGAAGCAGGAGCGAAGCGAAGCCAGCAGCCGGCCGGGCACTCGGAAGGGCCGCTGCGACCCCCGCAGCCGGACCACCGCTCTGCCGGCGCGGTGCTGCGCCGGCTCGAGCTCACCGTCACCCACAAGCTGGACGGGCTGCTCCAAGGCGACCACCGTGGCTTCGTCCCCGGCCACGGGTCGGAGCTGGGCGAGACCCGGGAGTACCAGCCCGGCGACGACGTACGCCGTATCGACTGGAACGTGACGGCCCGCACCACCGTGGCCCACGTACGGGAGACGGTCGCCGATCGCGAGCTCGAGACATGGCTGGTGGTCGACCAGTCGGCCAGCCTCGACTTCGGCACCGCCGGCTGCGAAAAGCGCGACCTGGTCATCGCCGCCGCCGCCGCCGTCGGCTTCCTCACCGCCCGGGCCGGCAACCGCATCGGGGCCGTGCTGTTGCAGGCCGGGACCGCACCGGTGGTCGTGCCGGCCCGGACGGGCCGGGCTCACGTGCAGGCGGTGCTGCACCGCGTCATCGACTTCCCCCGCCGGGACGGCGCCGGCGCCACCGACCTGGGCGCCGGGATCGACCGTCTGGCGGCGGTGTTCCGGCGACGGGGCCTGGCGGTCGTGCTCTCCGACTTCCTCGGGTCTCGTCCGGCCGGCGTCCCCCCGTCGGCGCCCAGCGCCCTGGCGCCCTGGGAGTTGCCGATGCGCCGCCTGTCGGTGCGCCACGACGTGCTCGCCGTCGAGGTGCTCGATCCCCGGGAGCTGACGCTGCCCGATGTGGGGATGCTGCACGTGATCGAGCCCGAGTCCGGGCGCGTCCGCGAGGTCGCCACCGGAGACAGCCGCCTGCGGGCCCGCTACGCCGCCGCCACCGCCGCCCAGCGGACGGCGATCGCCGCTGGCCTGCGCTCCGCCGGAGCCGACCATCTCCAACTTCGCACCGACCAGGACTGGCTGATCGACCTGGTCCGCTTCGTCGCCCTGCGGCGCCGGCGGATGGAGTTGACCCCGGCCCGTCGGGGAGCCCCATGAGCGAGCTTGCCCGCGAAGCAGCCAGCCCCATGACCGAGCTTGCCCGGGAATCAGCCAGCAACGTGCGTTCCGCCCGTCGGTGGCAACGCGTGGAACCCGTTACGAGCCGTCGCGGGCCCAATCGGGGCATGGGGGACCGATGAGCTTCCTCTCTCCCGAAAGGCTCCTGCTGCTCACCGGCGTTGCCGCGCTGGTCCTGGTGTACGTGGCGTTGCAGTTCCGCGGGCGCCAGTACGCGGTCCGTTTCACCAACCTGGACCTTCTCGACGCGGTCGCTCCTCGCCGCCCGGGCTGGAGGCGCCACCTGGCGGCGGCCGCATTCGGCATCGCCGTCGCCGCCCTGGTGATCGGCTTCGCCCGGCCCACCCGCCTCGAGCAGGTCCCCCGGGAGCGGGCCACGATCATGATGGCCATCGACACGTCGTTGTCGATGGAGGCGACCGATGTTCGTCCCAACCGTCTGGAGGCGGCCCAGGTGGCGGCAAAGATCTTCCTCGACCGCCTGCCCGCGACCATCAACCTGGGCCTGGTCAGCTTCGACGGGAGCGCCCGGGTCGAGGTCCCTCCCACCCTGGACCGCGCCCAGGTGGCCCGGGCCATCGATCGTCTCCAGCTCCACGAATCGACCGCCATCGGCGAGGCGATCTTCACCTCCCTCGGCGCCATCGCCGACTTCGCCCGCGACACGGGCGGCACCCTGCCGCCCGACGACGACGGCGGCGGGGTGGGCCCGGCACCCGAGGTCCCGGGCCGCATCGTGTTGATGTCCGACGGGACCACCACCGTCGGACGCCCGGATTCACTGGCCGCCGAGGCCGCCGTCGAGGCCGGCGTGCAGGTCTCGACCATCGCCTTCGGCACCGACGACGGCACGGTCAACATCGAGGGCCAGATCGTGCCCGTCCCGGTCGACCGCCCCGCCCTCCGGGCGGTGGCCGAGGCCACCGACGGCCGCTTCTACGAGGCCGGGACCGGCGAACAACTGGGCGAGGTCTACGAGGACATCGGCTCGTCGATCGGCTACGAGGACAAGCCGGTCGAGATCACCACCTGGTTCGTCGGCGCCGCGCTGGTCGCCCTCATGGCTGCCGCCGGCATGAGCCTGGCCTGGTTCAGCCGCCTGCCGTAGTGCGGGTTCGCCCCGCCAGCCGTGTCAGCGCCGGCCGGTGGAGACCCGTTCGCTGACGACGCGGGAGGAGCCGCCAGGCTGCATGGTGACCCCGTAGAGGCAGTCGGCGGCCTCCATGGTGCGCTTCTGATGGCTCACGATGATGAGCTGGGCCTCCTGCCGGAACTCGCGCAACAGGTCGAGGAACCGGTGCAGGTTGACGTCGTCGAGGGCGGCCTCGACCTCGTCCATCACGTAGAACGGCGACGGCCGACTGCGGAACACGGCGAAGAGGAACGCCAGCGCCGTGAGGGAGCGCTCACCGCCCGACAGCAGCGAGAGCTTGCGGACGTTCTTGCCCGACGGCTTGGCCTCGATGTCGAGGCCACTGCCGAGTAGGTCGTCGGGGTCGGTGAGGACCAGCCGGCCCTGTCCTCCGGGGAACAGGGTCTCGAACAGCGACTCGAAGTTGACCGAGACGTCGGCGTAGGCCGCGGCGAAGACGGCGACGATCTCCTCGTCGACTGCCCGGATCACCTTGGCCAGCTCACGGCGGCTCGAGCGCACGTCCTCCAACTGGCCCTCCAGGAACCCATGACGTTCCTGCAGGGCCTCGAACTCCTCGAGGGCGAGGGGATTGACCGGCCCCATCAGCCGCAGCTCGCGTTCGAGCTGGCGGGCCCGGTCGGTCGGGTTCTCGCCGGCCGGGACCTCGGGGCGGGGCGCAGCCACGGCGGTGCCGGGCTCGCAGTCGAGGTCGCGGCGCAGCGCCTCGACGGCAGCGTCGAGGCGCATCCCGGACTCGGCCTCGTCGAGCTCGGCTCGTCGGGCACGCTCGCGCAGCTCCTCCAGCCGACGTTCCTCGTTGGCCCGTTGGACACGGAGCCCGTCGAGCGTGGCCGCCACCGCCCTCGCCTCTTCACTCTGGCGCCGACGGCGCTCGTGGAGCTCCGACAACGCCCCGTCGAGAGCCGTGGTGCGTTGGCTCACCGTTGCCGCCAGCCGGCCGACGGCGGTGACCTGGGCCGACAACTCGACCCGACGGCTCTCTGCCGCGTCCCGCTCGGCCACGTCGCGGGCGAGGCGGGCCTCGACCTCACCCGAACGGCGTCGCAGGTACCGACGGCGCTCGTCGAGGGCGGCGGCCCGAACCTCCACGTCGGTGCGAAGCGACGCCACCGCCGCCGCCCGTTCCTCGATCCGGTGCCGGGCGGACGCCATGAGCCGGCCGCGCTCGACCGCCGCGGCCTCCTCGGCCTCCAGGGCCGGGAGCGTCGCCGCCAGCTCGGACAGCCGGGCGTCGCCTTGGGCGGCGCGCCGGTCGAGTTCGTCGAGGTCGGTGCGGGCGGTCTCGACATCGACGGTGGCGTCGCGCAGGTCGCGCTCGGCCCGGCCCAGGGCCTCGGCCCGATTGCGAGCGTTACGGCGGTGGTCGTCGAGGGCTCGGCCGGCGTCGGCTTCGGCCCGACGGGCGGCCTCGGACTCGGCCCGGGCCTGGCGCAGGACCGCCTCGGCGGTGCCGGCCCCGGAGGCGGCGGACTCGGCCCGCCGTCGGGCCTCCTCGGCTGCGGCCCCCGTAGCGCCCGATGCCTCCCCGCGCACCCGCCAACCGTCGGCCCCGAAGCGGTCACCATCGCGGGTGACGATGAGCGAGCCGGGATGGGCGAGGGCGACGTCGACGGCGGCGGGCCAACCGGCCCCGACAACGATGACCGGGCCGACCAACGCGTCGAGGAGGGCCTCGACCCCGGCGTGGGGCGTCGCCGCCCGGACGTGGCCCCGGAGGCCTTCGCCGGCACCCAGCACCCGCGGCGGCGGGGGCGAGACCGCGCCCAGCGCCAGGACGGCGCCCGGCGTGTTGGCGTCATGAAGGATCTCGAGTGCGTGACGGCCGGCCTCGACCGAGGTGACCACCACCGCGGCCAGGGCCTCACCGGCAGCAGCTTCGAAGGCGGCCTCGTAGCCTTGGTCGACGTCGACGAGGTCGAGCAACGTCCCGACGACTTCGTCGATATCGGCCAGGCGTTGGGCCCCGGCCCGGGAACGGGCCGCTTCGAGGGCCTGGTCCAGAGCCTCGGCGCGGGCAGCCCAGGCCCGGCGTTCGCCGTCGGCGGCCAGGCGGCGTTCGTCGGCCTCGGCGGCCGCAGCGCGGGCGGCGGCGAGCCGGGCAGCGGCGGCGGCCAGCACCCCGACCAGGTCACCGTCGTTGTCGCCGACCGCGCTCTCGGCCCGTAACCGGTCGGTCTCGGCCCCAAGTTCGGCCCGTCTGCGCTCTCTCGTCCCGACCCGTTCGAGGGTGCGGCGGCGCTCGTCCCGGGCCGCCTCTACCCCGGTGCGCAACGCCGCGAGCTCGCCTCGGGACTCGGCGGCACGGCCAGTGGGGGCGGCGACGGGCTCGGCCGCGGCCCGTCGTTCGAAGTCCGCCCGCTCGGCCGCCAGCGCGGCCTCAGCCGCAGCCAGGGCGTCGATCTCGGGGGCCAGCGCCGTGACTTCGTCCTCGACGCGCCCGAGTTCGGTGACGAGCGTGGCCGACTCGGCCTCGAGGGAGGCCACGAGGGCCTCGTCGATCAGCGCCGAGCGCCGGCGTTCGAGGTTGCGGCCCCGTTCGGCCAGCACCGCCGCCAGGCCCCGAGCCTTCTCCCGCAACGAATCGAACCGCACCAGGGCGTCGCTCACGTCGTGCCCGCCGAGGGCGGACAGGCGTGACTCCGTGGCCGTCACCGATTGGTCGAGGCTGACCAGGCTCGCCTTGTTGGCGGCCTCGGCGGTCGCCAAGTCGCCCCGTTCCCCGATGGCCGCCGCCCGCCGGGCCTGCAGCGCCGCGATCTCCCGGCCGGCCAGGAACAACCGCAGCTGGGCGAGCTCGGCGGCCACGTCGCCGTGACGACGGGCTGCCTCCGCCTGGCGTCCCAACGGGCGGAGCTGGCGGCGGACTTCGCGCAACAGGTCCTGGGCCCGGATGAGGTTGCCCTCGGTCGCGGACAGGCGGCGCTCGGCCTTCTCCTTGCGCTTCCGGAACTTGAGGACGCCGGCGGCCTCCTCGATGATCAGCCGACGATCCTCGGGGCGGGCGTTGAGAACGGCGTCGATCTGGCCCTGGCTGACGATCACATGCTGTTGGCGGCCAACGCCGGTGTCGGAGAGCAGTTCGGTGATGTCGAGGAGCCGGCACGCCACGCCGTTGATGGCGTACTCGCTGTCGCCGCTGCGGAACAACGTCCGGGTGAGGGTGACCTCGGAGAACTCGATCGGCAGCAGCCCCGACGAGTTGTCGATGGTCAGGCCGACCTCGGCCCGGCCGAGCGGCCCACGCCCGGTGGTGCCAGCGAAGATCACGTCGTCCATCTTCTGGCTGCGCATCGTGGAGGGCGCCTGGGCGCCGAGGACCCAGCCGATGGCGTCGACCACGTTCGACTTGCCCGAGCCGTTGGGCCCCACCACGACCGTCACGCCTGGCTCCATCTCCAGGGTGGTGGCGTCGGCGAAGGACTTGAAGCCCTTGAGGGTCAACGACTTGAGGAACACCGGGAGCCGACGTTAGAGGGTCCCGGCGACGGCGTCGCGGACGCACCGCCCCCCAACCACGACCCTCTCGCCGACGTGCCCTGCTAAGCAGGGCGGGCCATGACGATTTCTGCTTCGGGGGCTGCGCCCCCGGACCCCATCGTCGCCCGGCTCGCTGGCGCTCGCCCGGCCGACCGGTCACCGGCGGGGATCACGAGCGACCGTGCACCGGTGACCTCTCACGCTCGGGGGCTGCGCCCCCGGACCCCATCGTCGGCCGGCTCGCTGGCGCTCGCTCGGCCGACCGGTCACCGGCGGGGATCTCGAGCGACGGTGCACCGGTGACCGCTCATGCTCGGGGGCTGCGCCCCCGGGCCGCTGAAGGAGCGGTCAGCGACGGCCTGTCGCCGCTGGTGGAACTGCTGTGCCAGGCCGATGCCCCGCTTCTCACCAGGGCCTGTTTCGAGACCGGCGACCCCGGGCCCATCGTGGCCGCGCTGGCCCATGTCCCGGAGCTCTTGGAGCTGGCGCTGCCGTTCCTGGGCCAGGTCTTCGGTCCTTCGGCCATCGATCCGGGCACCAAGGAGCTCGTCATCCTGCGGGTGTCGGCCGTGGCCGGTTGCCGTTACTGCGTCGACGCCCACACCGTGGCCGCCCTCGACGCCGGCCTCGACCGGCCCCTGGTGGCGGCGCTGGCCGGCCCCGGCCCCGTGGAACAGGACCTCGACGGCCGCACCGCCGCCCTGGCGGCGTGGGTCGAGGAGCTCGCCCGAGGGAGGGGCGACATTCCCGGCGCGATCGGCGACCGGCTCCGCCTCCATTTCTCGGACCACGAGATCGTGGAGCTCACCGTGCTGGCGGGGACCACCTTGTTGCTCAACCGCGTCTGCACCGCTCTGCGCCTGCCGTCGTCGCCGTCCGTCCTGGACCGCCTGGCCCGCGAAGGGCTTCTCGCTGACGGAGACAGCCCAGGCGTGAGCACGGCCCCAGCCGAGACCTTGTCCGAGACGTCACCGGTGCGGACGCCAGCACGCCACCAACGACCGTCTGCGACGGCAGGAGCACAGCGACACCGGCAGGACAACGATGCCGTCGGAAACGCCATCAGCGCAGGGCGGCTGGGGACGCGGGTGTGGTTCTACAGCAACTACCACTGCAACCTCGCGTGCAGCTACTGCCTGACCGATTCGTCGCCCCGGGCGCCGGCCTGGGGACTGACCGACCGCGAGATGCGTAGAGGCGCCGAGCAGGCCGCGGCGGCCGGCTTCGGGGCGCTGGGGGTGACCGGGGGCGAGCCGCTGCTGGCCCCGGGGATCATCGCCACGGTGGCGGCGATGGCCGACGTCCTCCCCACCGTGGTGCTCTCCAACGCCAGCCTGTTCGGGGCTTCCCGGCTCGGGCAGCTGCACCCGTGGTCCGAACGCCCGGTGAGCGTCCAGGTGTCGTTGGACTCCGCCGACCCGGCGGTGAACGACGGCGCCCGGGGGGCGGGCAACTTCGCGGTGGTCACCGAGGCCATCCCCCGGCTGGTGGCCCTCGGTGTAGGGGTCAGGGTGGCGACCACGGCGACGTCGCTCGATGACCATGATCTGGCCCGCCTGTGCGATCTTCACCGGCGACTGGGCGTACCCGACGAGGACCACGTGGTGCGGCCGGTGGTGCGCCGAGGGCGGGGCCACCTCGTCGCCGACAGCGTGCCGGTGCGCGACATCGACCTGCCGGCCGAGCTCACCATCACCGCCGCCGGCGCCTTCTGGAGCCCGTTCGGCCCCACCGTGCGTGACGGCCACCTCGACACCGACCTGCTCGTGACCCGCACCACCGACCCCCTCGGGGCCGCCGCCGAAGCGATGCTGCGGGTCATCGAGGGGCGCCATGCCGGCGACGACACCACCCTCAACATCAGGTGAGCGTGACCAGCCACGCACCCGGTCGGGTGCACCTGCGACCCGGGCACCGGGAGCCCACGAGAAGGCTCGCGGGCGACATCACTGCTTGCTGGGGGGCTGCGCCCCCCCGGCCCCCATCGCCGCCCGGCTCCCTGGCGGTCGCTCGGTCGGCATCCGCTCGGTCCCGGAACTTGTCACAACGTCAAGCATTCTCAGGACCGAACAGATCTACCCGATCTCGGCAACGCATTCGTTGCCGAGGCGTTGACCGAAGGCGGTCGCTGCCGTCCCGTCGCCGCTGACGGCGGCGACGCCGATGACGTCGGCTGCCTCCTCGGCGTTCTCCGCGATCTTGCGCCGGGCACACGCTTCGAACTCCGAAGGCGTGCCCTCCGGCGCCGACGCCAGGATCACGTCGCCCAGGGCCTCGGGGCAACCGGCCAGCGCGTCGGTCAGGTAGCCGACGAAGGCGTCGCGGTCCTGGTCGAAGATGGCACGGGCGGTCTCGGACGACGCCTCGCCCAGTTGAGCGCCAACGCACGCCCGTGCTTGGTCGGAGATGGGCAGTTCGGCCGACGAGAGGACGAGCTCGGTCAAGGCTTCGGGGCACTTCCCGACCGCTTCGGCCAGGAAACCGCTGAGCTCGGTCGTGGGGGCGTCGCTGCCGGCAACTCCGACGAGACCCTGGGCCGCGACGCCGGCCAAGGCGTCGTTGGCGGCCAAGGCATCGGCCACACACGATTGGTTGTCGCTGAAGAGGTCAGTGCCCTCCATGAGGGCGCCGGCGATGCCCGGCAGCAGCCCGCATTCCTCGATGCCGCCTTCGAGCCGGGAGGCCACCGTGGCCCGGTCGAAGTCGAGCTCGAGGTCGCTCAAGGCATCGGCCTCGGCAGCCAGCTCGTCGGGTGTGACCCCGGCGTCGTCGAGGGCGTCGGCGTCGAGGGCATCGACCATCGCCCGGGCGAAGCAGTCGGCGGTCGGCGGTTCGAGAGCAGTGCCGTTGCCGTCGTCGCTCTGCAGCTCGGCGACGAGAGCGGCGACGTAGGGCCCGGCCTTGTCCTCGGCGTCCCCGCAGGCGGTCGCCGCCGTCGCCACGAGCAGGAGCGCCAGCAGCCGCGCGTACATCTGGACGACCCTAACGCGACCGACCTCGGCCGCTGATCTGGGCCGGCCCGGCGCGAAGGTGCCGATCGCGGTGCGGCTTCCTCCTCAGTTCGCCTGGGCGCAGGCGGTCCCGATCTCGATCCCGAAGTCGACCGCCTGCTGCTGGTCGCCGCCGGCGGCGACGTTGGCGATCACGGCCGCGCCCTCCTGGATGCGATCGAGCAGCAGCTGCCGGAAACAGGCCTCGAGCGCCGGCGTCAGCGCCTCCGCCGGGATCGAGGCGATGATCAGGTCGGCGTACTGCTGGGGACAGGCGACCAGGGCGTCGGTGAGGAGGCCCGTGAAGGCGGCGTCCTCCATGCCCGCGGCGAGAGCGTCGAGCTCGGCCGGCTCGATCCCCAGCTGGCCGGCAACACAGGCTGCCAGGTCACCCTGGAGAAGGCCGGCATCGCCGGAGGTGTTGGCCACGTTGCAGGCGAGGAGGGCATCGGCCAGGACCCGGGCGAAGGCCCGCTCGGCTTCGGCGTCGTCGATGGTGCCGACGATGCCCTGGGCGGCAGCGCGGGCGAGATCGTCGTTGCCGGCGACCTCGCCGACCACGCACTCCCGCGCTTCGGCGGGCACGGAGCCGTCGGACACGAACAGCTCGGCGACTCCTTGGAGGAGCTCGCAGTCCTTGAACGCCGTGGCCAGGTCGCCGACGAGCTCGTCGTCGTCGACATCGAGGTCGAGCTCGGACAGGGGGTCGGCCTGGGCAAAGGCTTCGGGGGTCACGCTGGCCCGCTCCAGCGTGTCCACGCCGACGGCGTCGACCGCCTTCTCGGCGAAGCACTCGGCCTGGGTCGAGGTGTAGTTGGGGGGGCTGCTGTCCTCCTGCAGGAACGCCGCCAGCGCCTCGACGTACGGCGCAGCCTGCTCATCGCTGCCGCCCCCCTCGACGTTGCAGGTGGTGAAGACGGCCTCGATCACCCGGCCGAAGGCCTCAGCGCCCTCCTCGTCGTTGATCGCTCCCGCGAACGACTCGGCCGTCGTCCGCACGAACTCGGCGTTCTTCGCCAGTTCGTCTGCGACGCAGCGCTGCTGGTCGGCGTCGAGCTCGAACTCCGAGGTGAGTTCCTCGGACACCAGCTGCGTGGTGAGAGGCCCAAGCAGGTTGCATTCCTCGAAGGCATCCTCGAATGCCCCCGCCAGCTGGTCGCGGTCGTAGTCGAGGGCGATGTCGCTCAGGTCCGACACCGCGGCCAGCTGTTCCGGGGTGACCCCGGCCTCGTCGAGCCTGTCGGCCCCGAGCGCGGTAACCGCCGCCTCGGCCAGGCACCGGCCCTCGGAGGACGTGAGCTGGGGACCGTCGTCGTCGTCCTTCAGGAGATCGGACGTCAGGGCGTCGACGTAGGCGCCCGACTGGCCGCCGCCTTCGTCGTCGCCGCAGCCGGCCATCACGATCAACGACAACGAGACCAACAGGACGCCGATTCGCCTATGCACGGCACAGACCGTACTGAACTCGCGGCTCCGCCGCGGGAAGGACAGAACTCCAGCCCGGGCTGAGCATCCCACTCCGGCAAAAGCGAGGCACCTCCCCCGGGGACGTCGCCGTAGCGGCCGCCAGGCCGCCGGCGACAGTCTGCGGAGGCAGGAGCGAAGCGACGCCCGCAGCAGACCAACAAGCACGCCGTAGCGGCCCCCCGGCCCCCGCGGTGGGACGGCGGAGGCAGGGGCGCCGCGTCGCCCGCCGCCGCCCGACA
>JBQTIQ010000067.1:0-2089 GCA_052387955.1 Acidimicrobiia bacterium
TCCAGGACTCCTGACATAGTGACCTGAAGTCCTTGTGGCACAACGGGTATCCAGCATTCGAGGTAACCCTGGCGACGATAATTGGTGATGTCGGTTGCTGCGGTGCTGGATGGTGCTGGACTTTCGCCGGTGCACAGGGGCCAGCCGTTGCCGCTCTGCCCGGCGGGGTCCGTGCGGGTCTCCGAGGCGGCCGACCTGGTTGAGACCGACGAGGGCGGGGCGGTGTTCGTGTGGGGGATGGCGGCGTGGTGCTGGGACGCGGGCGACGTCGTGGCTCGCCGGCTGGCCGCGGTATCCCTGGCCGAGACGGGGGCGGCCACCCAGGTCGAGGTGGCGGCCGCCTTCGGGGCGGGCCAGGCCAGCGTGCAGCGGTGGGCGGCAGCCTGGCGCCGGGGCGGGGCCGCCGCGCTCGTCCCGTCCCAGCGGGGCCCGAAGGGGCCGTCGAAGCTGACGCCCGAGCGGGTGGCGGGGATCCGGGAGCTGCGGGCGGCGGGCGCGTCAATGGACGCCATCGCGGCCGCCGCCGGCGTGAGCCGGGACTCGGTGTCGAGGGCGCTGGCGGCCGCCGAGCCGGTCGTCCCGAACGGGGACGCCGGGGCGGTGGCGCCCACGCCCCCGGTGCTGACGCCGCTGGCCCGGCCCGAGCCCCGCGACGAGGAGCGCCAGGCGGCCCGCCGGGGCGAGCTGGCCGAGGCCCCGCCGTTGATCTGCCAGGGGGCGTCGCTGCCGATGGCCGGGGCCCTGCTCGTCCTGCCGGCGTTGGCTGCCACCGGGCTGCTGGTGTGCTTCGAGGAGGTCTACGGCAAGGCCAAGGCGGCCTTCTACGGCCTGCGCAGCCTGGTGCTGGCGGTCGTGTTCGCCGCCCTGGCCGGCGCGGCCCGGGCCGAGGGCCTGACCCGCCTCGACCCCGTCGACATCGGCCGCCTGCTCGGCCTGGACCGGGCCCCGGAGGTCAAGACGCTGCGCCGCCGCCTCGAGGGCCTCGCCACCTTGGGCCGGGCGGGCCAGCTGATGACGGCGCTGGCCCGCCGCCATCTCGCGGCCCGCCCCGAGGCGACCGGGGTCTTCTACGTCGACGGCCACGTGCGGGCCTACCACGGCGGGGCCGAGCTGCCCAAGGCGCATGGCACCCGCATGCGCCTGTCGATGCCGGCGGCCGTCGATACCTGGGTGGCCGACGCCTTCGGGGACGGAGTCCTGTGCTGGACTGCCCCGCCCCCGGCGTCGCTGGTGGGCGAGCTGGCCAAGGTGGCGGCGACCCTGCGGGACCTGGTCGGCCCCGACCGGCGCCCCACCATCGCGTTCGACCGGGGCGGATGGAGCCCCGTCACCTTCGCCTCCCTGGTGGCCGCAGGCTTCGACGTGGCCACCTACCGCAAGGGCCCGATCAAGCCCGAGCCCCGCCGGGCGTTCGCCGAGCACGCCCACACCGACGAGGCCGGGCGCCCCCACCGCTACCTGCTGGCCGACCGAGCGGTGCGCATCGCCTATCGCGACGGTCCTCGCCGGCGCTACTTCGCCTGTCGCCAGCTCACCCGCCTCGACCCCGACAGCGGCCACCAGACTCACATCGTCACCACCCGGGGCGACGCCGCCGCCGTGGTGGCCCACGCCATGTTCAGCCGGTGGCGCCAGGAGAACTTCTTCCGCTACATGCGGGCCCACTACGGTCTCGACGCCCTCGACAGCTACGCCACCGTCGCCGACGACCTTGAGCGCAGCGTGCCCAATCCGGCCAAGAAGCCGGCCTCCAGCGCGGCCCGCGACGCCCGCCGCCGCCTCGACGAGGCCGAGGACGGCCTGCCCGACCGCCTCCTGCCCGAGCTCGCCACCGCCCACGCGCAGGCCGTCGCCTACGTCGAGGGGCTCACGGCCACAGCCGCCGCCGTCCCCGCCCGGGTCCCCCTCGGCGACCTCCACCCCGACGCTGTCGTCCACCACGGCGAGCGCAAGCGCATCCACGATGCCGTCCGCATGGCCACCTACAACGCCGAGGCCGCCCTGGCCCGCCTGCTCGCCCCGCACTACGCCCGGGCCGAGGACGAGGCCCGCTCGCTGCTGCGCGAGGCGATGCGCAGCCCGGCCGACC
>JBQTIQ010000068.1:0-29620 GCA_052387955.1 Acidimicrobiia bacterium
CTGCCTCGTGCTCGCACCCGGGTGGGACCCTTCCGACGAGCTGCGAGCCGACGTGACCGGTGACGTTTGCCCTGTCAGGGCGAGTCACGAGCGTCGCTCGCAAGGACGCAGGTCGATGGCGCAATCGGGTATCTGCGGTGAGACCGAGGACGCCGCCGGCGGCGGCGCTGGCCAACGTGGCCGGTAGCCAACGTTGCCTGACGGGGCACTAGTTCGGACCGTACGACTACCGAGCCCGGGCCGCCGCCGGCTGGCCGTAGCCCGCGCTCAACACGGCCCCTCCTCGGTGATGACCAGGCCGGTGACCGGGTCGATGCCGACAGCCCCCGGGATGCCGGCCAGCACGCCGCCGAGGTCGACGTCGAGACGGCCGTTGTCGGCCGACCCGACGATGCCGCCGTCGAGGATGGTCTGGCCGGCAAGGTCCAGGTCGCCGCACAGGAAACCATCGGCGCCGACGGGACCGGTGACGTCGAGATCGCCGGTGATCGACCCGGACAGGACCCCGTCGACGGATCCGTCGATGAAGCCCGACGTCCCTTGCAGGGCACCGGTCAGGTGGCCTGACGTCACGCCCTGGACGGAGCCCGACATCGTGCCGTTGAGGCCGCTGGCCGGGTCGGAGACCAACTTCCCGGTGCCCTCGAGGACCCCGGGGATGTCCTGGGCGCAGGCGATGCCCCCAGGTATCGGTGTGCAAACCGGTACCAGGTCGACGGTGCCGCTGTCGCTACCCGCCGAGGCCGCAACTGCTCCGATCCCCAACGTCGCCGCCGCGACCAGGCCCACGGCCAGCGCTCTGTTCATCTGTCCCCCTCCTCCGCCGGCAGGACTGCGTGATCGCGCCGCCGGTCTCGCGTCTCGTGGGTGGCACCCTAACCCCACTATTGACCTGCGGTCAATTAAGGCCGGCCGGCCTCGCTCAGCTCGCCCCGGGGGCGTCGGCGTCGGTGACCGTTCGGATCAGAAGGACGTGCGGGGCACGGGCCAGCCGGGCCACCACCCGCGCCGGGAGCGGCATGCGCTCCTCGGCACCGGTCGCGATGCGAGGTTCGGTGACCTGAACCCGTTTGCGGCGGATGACCAGTCCGGCCTCGGAGGCGGCGCACACGTTGCGGACCCAATCCCGCTGGGTCCCGTAGGTGAGGGGGATGACCCAGCCCTGCCGGTGAGGAAAGGCCATCACCGGCGTCGAGTACCGCCGCCCGCTGCGCCGGCCTCGGTGCTCGACCAACGCAAGGGGCCCCGCCTTGCCCGAGATGTGCCGGATCACCGGGTTGGCGACTCGCCGATTGAACCGGGCGAACGCGTTCGGCAGCGGCACGTCGGACGACCCTAGCGTCGAGCCTGGTCGGCCAGCATCAACAGGACCCGCTCGTAGCTGTCGGCCATGACGATGACCAGGCCGCCGACGAGCCCCACCACTTCGGCGTTGGCGAGCGCGTCGTCACCTTGGACCGCCGCCTCCAGCTCCACGCGCTTTTCGGCGACTCTCGCCAGCTCGGCTCGGATGTCCTCGTCGAGTGCCATCGCCGGCGTACTACCCCGTCGGCCCCGTACCGCAACCGAGCCGTGGCAGCCCCGGGCCACGGGCCTATCGTCCACGGGGTGACCGATCCGTCAGAACCGGACAGCGAACAGGACGCCAGACGGACGGCGGCGGCGATGTTGCGCCACATCCTGGCCAGCGACAAGGGCTCGGCCCGTCTTCTCCTGCGCGACAATCTCACCGCCGACGGCGGCGTGAGCCCGGACCTGTTCATGGCCATGGGAGCCCTGGCGCAGAACGCCGTCGTCGCCTTGTGCCAGGAGTCGGGCCGGGACCCGCTGCGTTTCCTCGACGAGATACTGCGGGACGAGGCCACTGGAGGCTGACCGCCGGCGCCGCCCCAGCGCGACCAGCGGTCGACCATCTCGGTCGATACGACCGCCCACGATTCGGAGGACCCCGATGCCCCAAACCCGCATGCCCGTGCCCGTGCCCAACGTGACGCTGAACAACGGCGTGCAGATGCCGCAGCTCGGCTTCGGCGTCTTCCTCGTCCCGCCGGCCGAGACGACCGCCGCCGTCGACGCCGCCCTGCAGGCGGGGTACCGGAGCATCGACACCGCGGCCGTCTACGGCAACGAAGTGGGCGTGGGCCGATCGCTGGCCGACTCCGGGCTGGCCCGCGACGAACTGTTCGTCACGACCAAGCTGTGGAACGACGACCAGGGCTACGACTCCGCCTTCACCGGGCTCGACGCCAGCCTGGACAAGCTCGGCCTCGACTACGTCGACCTCTATCTCGTGCACTGGCCGGCGCCGGCACAGAACCGGTACGTGGAGACGTGGCGGGCGTTCGAGAAGGTCTACGCCGACGGCCGGGCCCGCGCCGTCGGGGTATCCAATTTCCAACCGGCGCACTTGCAGCGGCTCCTCGGCGAGTCCGACCTCGTGCCGGCCGTGAACCAGATCGAGCTGCACCCGTGGCTCCCGCAGGGTGAGCTGCGCTCAGTCCACGCCGAACGCGGGATCGCCACCGAGGCGTGGAGCCCGTTGGCGAAGGGCGGAGACCTGCTGCACGACGGGGCCATCATCGCCATCGCCGACCGCCTCGACGTGTCGGCTGCTCAGGTCGTGCTGCGCTGGCACCTCCAGCTCGGCAACGTGGTCATCCCCAAGTCGGTCACACCCGCCCGCATCAAGGAGAACATCCGGGTCTTCGACTTCGAGTTGACCGCGGCGGACATGGTCGCCATCGCCGCGCTCGAGTCCGGCACCAGGACGGGGCCCGACCCCGACACGTTCGGCTGAACTCGACGGTCGGCCGTGGGCCCGGGGCCGCTGCTCGGGCGGTACCATATGGCGCCACCGCAGGGACAGGGGGAGCTGTGGGGGAACGAAACGTCATCGGCGGGGAACTGGAACCGTGTGGCACCGACCCCGTCACCGGCTTCTTCCGCGACGGCTGCTGCAACACCAGCCCCGAAGACCTGGGGAGCCACACGATCTGTGCGGTCGTGTCGGCCGAGTTCCTCGAACACCAGCGCCGCATCGGCAATGACCTGACGACGGCGGTGCCGCAACACCGGTTTCCCGGCCTCGTACCGGGCGACCGGTGGTGCGTCACCGCGGTGAACTGGTTGAGGGCGCACCAGGAGGGTGTGGCGGCGCCGGTGATGCTGGCCTCGACGCACGAGCGCGCCCTCGAGATCGTCTCGCTGGAAGTCCTCCGTCAACACGCCGTCGACGTACCGTCCGACCCCAGCAGCCTCGAGGCTTGACCGCCCCTCGGCGGCGCCTGGTGGGGCGGGTGCGGCCAAGGCCCTCGGCCAGGGGCGGTCAGTCAGAGAGCTCCTCGGCGAGCAGGTCCATGAGCAGTCCGTCGTGCCAGGTTCCGTCCGGGCCGCGCTCGTAGCGGCGCATGATGCCGACGGGACGGAACCCGACCTTGGCGTAGGACCGCACCGCGGCGACGTTGGCGGCGGCCGGGTCGATGACGAGACGGTGATGGCCGTGCTCGTCGAAAAGGTGCCGGGCCAGGGTCCGGAGCGCGTCGGTGCCGATCCCGCGACCGTGCACGGCCGGGTCGAGGTAGATGTCGAGGCTGGCGTGGCGATAGTCGGGGTCGTCCTCGGCTGACCACTGCACCCAACCCACTACCCGGCCGTCGGTCTCGATGACGTAGGCGGTGGCATCGGGGTCGTCGAAATCTTCCTGGACCGCTGCTACCAGGTCGGCGCCGCCGCGCCAGTACTCGTAAACCGCCGGTGTCCGACGAATCCGCACCAGCTCGGGGACATCGGCGGGATCAGCCGGCCGCAGGCGGGCCAGAGCACCCTCGAGCACCGTCACCAGCCTCGCTCGGCTCCTCCCGCGACCGGCGCCGGGCTGGGACCACCCGGGGCCCGGCCGGGCACCGCCGGGGGGCGCGGCGCCAGGATGTTCATCGCCCCTTTAGCTTCAGGTATGCGTCACGCGCCTTGCGGTGGCCCTTGGCACCCGAACCGATGAGCCCGCCGGTGCGGACCTCTTTCACGGACTCTTCGAGCTTCTCGAGCAACTCGCTCAGGTCGTCCTCGGGACCGGCCTTCTCGACGGCCTCGAGCGACCGGTGGATACGGTCGAGGTGTTTGCGCACCTGGGCGAACTCCTGGTCCAGTTCCTGTCGGGCATCGGTCAGCGAGTCTCCCATGCCGAGAACGTAACGCCGGGCCGCGCCTCGGGTGGTACCCGTCCCCGGACGGCTCACCAGTCGTCGGCGTCCACCATCGTCCTCACCTCCCCTACGGCAGAGCGGAGGTCACCGATCTCGCGCTCGATGGCCCCGTCCTCTCGGGCGAACACGAAGACCGCCCGGTCCGCAGGCCGGCCCACCGCCCCCTCCAGGGCAAGTGCGTAGGCCGCCGCCTGCGGTCGGTAACGCGCTACGGCGGCGTCGAGCGCAAGCCCGGTCGGGGCGGCGTCGGTCTTGAAATCGACGATGACGAGGCCACCCGACGAGTCCTCGTAGAGAAGGTCGAGGTAGCCCTCGACGACCACGCCGTCGCGCCCGATCGGGACGGCCACGAAGAGCTCGCGCCATCGGCGGCGGGCCTGACGGGCGGCCACCACCGAGGGCGACGCCAGCGCGGCACCGGCCCGGAGGGCCACGCCGGCCTCGGCACCCGGGGACAGTCGCTCACCGGCCGAGAAGAAGGCCGCCAACGACGCGAGCTCGGCCGACGACGGAAGGTCACGCCCGAAGGCAACGGCCCGGAGTACCTCGTGCACGGCCCGGCCGACCGCGGCGCCGCCTGTCGCAACCGATGACAGAGGGGCGCCCTCGACGACCATGCTGGTGGCCACCACCACCGGGGGCGGCAGGCCACCGCGGTCGACGGGCCCGACGCCGTCGTCGGGTTGGCCGACGACGGCGCCATTGCCGGCCCCGGGGGGGCGGCGGTGGGCCGCGATCGACGTCGCCGACACGGTCCGGGGCCGACGGGCCGAGCGCAGCACGGCGTCGTGAGCATCCCGCCAACGGTCCCGCTCGGCCGTCGGGGCGGCCGTGAACCCGACCGTCGCCGATGCCGCGAGCCGGAGCTGGTCGCAGGCGCCCTGCGGTCGGCACCACGCCGCCGCCGGGCCGTCGCACAGCCGCCAGAGCTCCTTGGCCGTACTGGAGCCATGAGCCTTGTGGTGCACGCTCACGACGAGGTGGTCGCGGGCCCTGGTGGCGGCCACATACAAGAGCCGTAGCCCCTCGTGGTGCGCTGCCAGTCCCAGGTCACCCGAGCGTTCGCCGTAGCCGGCCGACACCCAGCGAGCGGTGGCAGGCCCGAAGGAGACCTCGGGCCGCTCGGCGTCGAAGAGCACACGGGCACCGCTGTCGACCCCGGTCGAGGCCAGTCCGGCCAACATCACCACCGGGAACTCGAGGCCTTTCGAGCCGTGGATGGTGAGGATGCGGACAGCATCGTCGTCGGCCTCCGGGACCGGTGTCTCGACCACCTGGGCGCCTTCGTCGGCCTGCACCGCGGCCCACGCCAGGAACTCGCCCAGACAGCGGCCGCCCCGCTCGACGAACGCCCGGGCCTGGTCGACGACGAATCGCAGCCGGCGCCAGTGGTCACGGGGCCGCCGTCGGGCGAAGGTGAGCTCGACCAGCCGGCGCTCGCGCACCACCTCTTCCACCAGTTCGTCGACGGGCATCGCCACCCGGCGGCGGTGATAGTGGGCCAGGGCTCGGAGGCCCTCGAACACCGGGCCGGTGCGGGCGTGGTCGTCGGCGGCGTCGCGCCCGGCGGGGCCCGCAGACGACGACGGCACCTCGACCATCCCGTAGTCCCAGGTCCCGCCCGCAGATCGCCACCGGACCAGGTCGGCGTCGGAGCATGCGAACCCAGGGCACCGCAGCGCCGCCACCACCGCGACCTCGTCACCGGGGTCGTCGACCGCGGCCAGCACCGACAACACCTCGCGCACCGCGTCGGTGGCCCACACCAGCGAGCGGCTCTCGACCCGGTGGGGCACGTCGTGATGGTCGAGGGCGCGTTCGAGCTGCGGGAGAGCGAGCCGGGTGGGCAACAGCACGGCGATGTCGTCAAAGCGCAAAGGCCGGCACGAGCCGTCGTCGCCCCCGTCGGCGACCACCCATCCCCCGGCCTTCATGGTCACGACCAGCCGGGCCAGGTCGTCGGCCTCACGCTGGCGCAGCTCGGCCATCGACAGACCATCGGCGGGCCCTCCGACAACGACCACCGGAGGATCCTCGTCGAGCCGAGGACGAAAGGCGGCCAGGGCCTCGTAGCGCGGCTGGCTACCGGGAACGCCCTCGCCCACCAGCGCCCCGAAAATCGCGTTCACCCAGTCGATGACCCCCGGGACGCTGCGGAAGCTCTGGCTGAGCCGCTCGACCGCTCCGTCCCCGAAGACCCGCCGGGCCTGGTCCCACAGGCCGATGTCGGCGCCGCGGAACCCGTAGATCGACTGCTTCGGGTCACCGACCAGGAGAAGGCCGCCGGGCCGCAGCTCGGTGCGTGCCCATGGGCGGGGGGGGACATCGGGATCGGAGGCGGCCAACGCGAATGCGAGGTCGAGTTGCAGCGGGTCGGTGTCCTGGAACTCGTCGATCAGGATCATGTCGAACCGACGGGCCAACGTGGCTCGGACCTCAGTGTCGGAATGGACCAGGTCACGAACGCGCACCAACAGGTCGTGGAATTCGAGGCGACCTGCCCGCTCGCGCTCAGCGGCGCCATCGACGGTGAACGCCGCCAGCCGGGGAAGGAGTTGCTCGAGGACAGCGGTGCGCAGCCGCGCCGCCAGTTCGGACACCGCCACACCGGCCGCGGCCAGCTCGCCGAGCACGACCGCCTTTCGTTCACCCCAGCGTGCGCCGTTCCCGAGGTTGCCGGGCTTGCGCCACAGGCCGGCCAGCACCCGCAGCGCCTCGGGCTCGTCGCCGGCATCGGCGGCGTCGCGCAG
This sequence comes from Acidimicrobiia bacterium, assembly GCA_052387955.1. Taxonomy (GTDB): domain Bacteria; phylum Actinomycetota; class Acidimicrobiia; order Acidimicrobiales; family JACDCH01; genus JBQTIQ01. The sequence continues at coordinate 6,953 of JBQTIQ010000068.1, forward strand.
CAACCGGGCGCCGTCGCACCACGACCGGAGCACGTCGGCCAACTTGTCGTCGGCGGCGACCATGGTCCCGGCGGCGGCTACCGCCGCCTCGACCGGGCCGAGCACCGGGTCGAGGTCGATCACCGGCAGGCCGGACGGGACGAAGCGGGCCCCCACCACCCGGTCCCAGCGGGCGTGGAAGGCGGCGGCCACCTCCTGCAGCCTCGTCGTGGTCAGACCGAGGGCGGTACCGAGGAGCACGGCGCGTTCGACGTCGGGGTCGTCGAACAAGTCATCACAGAAGCTCGACCACCGGGCTGCGAAGCCGACCCGGGCGTCGACTTCGTCCACGACCTCGAACCGCGGCGACAGGCCGGCGGCCAGCGCGTGCTCGGCCAGGATGCCGTGAGCAAACCCGTGCAATGTCGTGATCACGGCCTCGTCGACGTGGCGCCAGGCGGTCTCGCAGCGCCGGCGCTCGTCGTCGTCGCGCCCGGGCGCCGCCGCCCGGGCCAGCCCTCGGCGCACCCGGTCGCGCAGCTCGGCGGCGGCCGCCGCGGTGAACGTGATGGCAACCAGCCGCCCCGGCTCGGAGACCACGCCGGTGGCGATCGCGTGTACGACCCGGTCGACGAGCACCTTGGTCTTGCCGGTCCCCGCGCCCGCTTCGACGAAGAGGCTCCGGCCGGTGTCATGGGCGATCCGGTGACGCGCTTGGCGGTCGACGGGGACTTCGGCCTCGACGGGCACCATCACAGGCCTCCGGCGGCCGACGGCGCCTCGATCGGTTCCTCGGCCATCGTCACGTAGCCGGCCAGCGCTCGATCCCGGCGAATGTTCACCCACTGCTCGGCCCGGTCAGCGCTGCACATGCGGTCGAAGTCGCAGTAGGCGCAGTTGGAGAAGGTCGGCCCGCGCCCTGGTCGCCACACGTCCTCGCCCGGCCGGGCTGGGAACGTGCCTGCGCCGATACCCGAGACAATGGTGGCGAGCACGTCGGCGAAGCGGTCGGCGACGGCCTCGTCGATGGGGCCGCCCTTCAACTCGATCGTCCGTCGGGGGCCTACGAACCAGTAGTAGGCCGAGACGTCGACCGCGCCCGGGTAGGCCGTCCGGGCCGCCTCGGCGTAGATCGGCAGCTGGAGCATGGTGCCCCGCGCCACGGCGTCGTATCCGGCGGAGGCGGGGTCGAGGGCGCCGTAGCCATCGGGCCGGCCGGTCTTGTAGTCGAGCACGACCAGGCGGCGGCCGTCGGGCGATCGGTCGATGCGGTCGATGTGGCCACGGAACCTGACCTGGCGTTGCCCTCCGAGGGCGACCGTCACCGACTGCCCCTCGCCGTCGTCACCGAAGCCGTGCTCGACCGCTACCGGGGCGACGCCGGTCAAGCGCGGCTCGGACTCGTCGGCGTCGAGGATGCGGGTCAGGTGACGCCGCAGGGACTGCCATTCGGCCTTCCACAGCAGCGGGCGGCCAGTACGGCCCTCGGCCTCGAGGTCGGCGGCGAGCTCGTCGGCGATGCAGAGCAGATCGGACCGGTCGCGCTCGTCCCAGCGCGTCCCGGGGGGTCGGCCCAATCGGTCGCCCACGAACCGTTCGAGGACGGCGTGGACCAGCGTCCCCCGTTGGGCCGGTGACATCGTGTCGGTGTCACCCGGGTCGTCGAGGACACGCACCCCCAGTACCCGGCCCAACAGGTAGCTGAACGGGCAGGTGGCCCAGTCCTCGAGGGACGTCGCCGAACGAGGGTGGGCGAGATCGTCGGCCAGCTCGGGCCAAGCGCCGACGGCGCCCGTCCACTCGCCGAGGCGGCCCGCGTCGCGAGCGACCACCGCGGCCAGGCCGCGACCCAGGTGAGCGGCGCGGGCCACTGGCAGCTGGGACAACGCCGCCGGGTCGAGCCCTGCTGCCCGAGCCGCAACGAGCTCACCGATGTCGAACTCGGTCGGCGTTGCCGGCCGGCCGCCCTCAGCCAGCCATGCCTCGAACGACGGCAGGTCGAGGAACCAGCCGGCAGCCCGGGGGTCGCAGGCCAGGCGGGCAACCCCGTCGGCCTCGACGGCGGCGCCCAACAGCTCAGCGCACCGCTCGACCAGCCAAGGCGCCGGCGCCCGGGCCCGCCCGGCGCGGGGATCAGCAGCTGGGAACGTCAGCACCCTGGTCCGGGCCCCCGCGAGGGCCGCCCACCGGTCACGGTCCTCCTCGGCAATCGTGTCGCTCCGGGCCCGGACGAGGCCGTGGACGACGGAGCGGTCGTGTGCCGACAGCAATGGATCGCCGACCGGCGGCGGCGGGAAGCTCCCTTCGGCCGCGCCGAGCACCACCAGCAGGTCGAGATCGGCGCCCACCGCATCGACCAGCCCCCCCACGAACACACCGTGGCCGAAGTGCCCGACCCGGCCGCCAGGGCGGCCCAGCTCGTGTTCGAGCCGGGCCACGAAACCGGCGGCGCCGGGGGCAGGGCCGATGCCGTCGAGCGCAGCCAGCCGGTCGAGCAGGTCGACCACGCCTTGGTGGGCGCGACGTTCGGTCTCGGGATACTGCGCCGGGTCGAGCTCGGGGCCCAGATAAGTCGTCAAGGCCCGACGCGCCCACCGGGCCAGCACCGACCAGCTGTCGCTGACCGGCGGCTCGACGTCGACCGCAAGCCGGGCGACGAAGGCGGCCAGCGCGTCACAGTCGGCGCGCCTGGCCTCGAGCGCGCTGATGTCCTCGCCCGCCGCCATCCGCTCGCCGTAGGACGCCCGGGCGGAGCCCAGCCGCACCCGCCACTGGTCGAGGCCAGCGACGACGCCGGCACCGCGAGCCAGCCGGTCCCAGCGTTCAGGGGCGATAGGCCGCCGTGTGCCCGGGTCGAGGAGCGGCGCGGCGCGCAGGAGCCGGAACAGCGCGTCACGTCGATGTCCGCCGGCGGGCCACGCCAGCAGTCCGGTCAGAGCCCGCCCGGCGACCGACTGGGCCGCGGTGGTCGCCGCTGGCGCGCTATGGGGTACGCCGGCGGCCGCCAGTTCGCCGTGGGCCAACGACAGGTAGGGCTGGGCGCAGCGGGCGACGACGGCTATGCGCTCTGGAGCGGTCCCGTCAGCCAGGTGCTGGAGCACCGAACGGACCCCAGCGCGTACCTCCTCGGCGGGATCGGGGGCCCGCACCACCACGGTGGTGGACGGATCGAGCCCCACCAGCGCCAGCCGATCAGGGGCCGGCCGCTCCTCGTCGACCACCAGGCCGAGGCCGACCAGTTGCGCCTGCACCTCGTGCGCTGGGCCATCAGCGGCGACGTGGCCGGTGCGACCAATGACGGCGCGCAGGCGGGAGCGTCTGGCCAAGGCCGCCAGCAGGACGAGCTCGGAACGGCCGAGACGGCGGGGCAGGTGCAGGACCACGGCGCCCACGTCGTCTCCAGCCTGGTCGCCGGCGTCGACCGCCTCGGCTGCCGCCATCGCCTCGGCGTGGGCGTCGGTCGCGGTCCCACGGGCCCCGAAGGCACGGAACAGGCCCACCACCGCCTTGGCCAGAGGCCCCCGGCGGGCCACCATCGCCAGTTCGGTGTCGGCCAGCGCCGCCAGGTCGCCAAAGGTCGCCAGTAGGGCGTCGGCGGTGGCGGGATGGTGAGCGACAGCGGCCAATGGACCGGGCGCCGACTCGGCCAGCAGTCCGCTGACCTGGATGCCCGCCTCGAGGCGGTGCAAGGGACGACGACCGGAGGCGGCCAGGCGCCCGACCGCCAGTCGGCGCACGAGCTCGGGGAGCGCCACGAAATCCACAGCGACGATGCCGCGGCCGCTGGCCCCGTCAACCTCCTCGGGCCCGTGGCGGCGGACGAGCGCCCGTCGGAGCGTCACACCGGCCACCGCTGACGGCACCACCACCGTGACCGGGGCCAGCGGGTCCCCGCCCTTCGCCGCCACGATGGACCGTCGCAGGGCCACGAGGGCCGGCGGCCCGTACCCGACGACCAACAGGCTCGGGACCGGCGGCGCCCCGACGGGCCCGGTCATCGCCCCCCCGCCATTGACCGGTCGGCCGGCGGTCGCCGTCCCGCAGCCGTGGCGCCAGAGCCAGTCGCGGCGACGAGCCCCCACCGTGCACCCGAAGTCGGTCGTTCAACCATCGACCCGACCGTACCCAAGGGGTGTGACACTGCCGGGATGGTCTGCGCCGACCGCGGTCACTGGTCCACCATCGCTTGCGCTCCCCACCCGTGACCGGTCGACCGGGCGAGCGCCAGCGAGCCGGGCGACGATGGGGCCCGGGGGCGCAGCCCCCGAGCAAGCACGGTCACTGGTCCACCATCGCCTGCACTCCCCACCCATGACCGGTCAACCGTCGCACGGGTCTGCCCCCACCGCCCGGCCGCCGGGGCACGGCCGCCGCCGCCGGTGGCGGCGATGGTGCGCCGCGGTCGCGGTGGCGACGATGACCGTCGGCTGCTCGGAGCCGGGGCGCAGCGCCGGCGCCTTCTGCGACGAGCTCAAACGCGGTGACGACCCGATGGCCCTGTTCGGGCGGTACGACCCGGCCGCGCCCGATGACGGCCGGGGTGCCCTCGACCAGGCCGTCGACCGCCTCGCCGCACTCGAACGGCGGGCACCCGACGCGGTCGCCGGACCGGCCCAGGTCCTGGTCGACGCCGCCCGCGAACTCGTAGCCGCCCTCGACGCCCGGGCACCGGGGCCCGGTCCCGACGACGGCGACCGCACCACCCCGACGTCTCCCGATCTCGACGGCGATGCCATCGTGGCCGCCAGCACGGCGTTCCGGCGGTTCGCCCTCGACCAGTGCGGAGTCTCGCTCGACCATGCCTCCGGCCCGGCACCGACCGAGGCCACCGACCCGGGCTGAGGCTGCTCCGTCCCGGTCTCCGGCCAGGTACCGACCTGTAGGTCAGGCCACCATCTCGCCCCGCTTGACGATGACGTCGTCGATGATGCCGTACTCCTTGGCCTCGTCGGCCTTGAACCAACGGTCGCGGTCCCAGTCGGTCAGGATGCGCTCGATGGGCTGCCCGGTGTGGTCGGCGATGCGCTCGGCCATCACCTGCTTCGTGTAGAGCATCTGTTCGGCCTGGATGGCGATGTCGGAGGCCTGGCCTCGGAGCCCACCCGAAGGCTGGTGCATCATGATACGGGAATGCGGTAGGGCAAAGCGTTTGCCCTTGGCGCCGGCACACAGCAGGAACTGGCCCATCGAGGCGGCGAACCCCATGCAGATCGTGCCCACCTGGGGGCGGATGAACTGCATGGTGTCGTAGATGGCCATCCCGGCGGTGACCGAGCCTCCGGGCGAGTTGATGTAGAGCCAGATGTCCTTGCCCGGATCTTCCCCCTCGAGGAAGAGGAGCTGGGCGGTGAGCAGGTTGGCGATCTCGTCGTTCACCTCCGTGCCCAGGAACACGATGCGGTTGCGGAGGAGCCGGTTGAAGACATCGTTCTTGGGGTCGCCCCCGGCGAACTGGGCGGTGGCGGGCAGGGACCGCAGGTCAGGGACCGTCATGGGCGAGAGGGTAGCGGTGCGCCGTTGCGACAGGACGCGACCGCACCGTCAGCGGGACCTGCGGAAGGAGGGGTCGCCCACCACCAGAGCGGTGGCCTGCGACCGGTTCGCCACCCCCAGCTTGCGATAGGCCTTGGCCAGGTGGGTCTTGACCGTGTCGTGGCTGACGAAGAGCGTGGTGGCGATCTCTCGGTTGCGCAGCCCGGCCGCCACCAGCACGAGCACCTCGCTCTCCCGCTCGGTCAGCCCGAGCCGGCGCCCGGGCCAGTCCTGTTCGTCGGCCGCCGTGCCCTGGCGGGGGCCGGCGTCGATCACGACCTCGCCGGCGGCGACGGCCTCCAGCGCCCCGACCAGCCGGGCCGCGGGGAGCCCCTTGGCCAGGACCCCGCTCACCTTCCGCTTGAGCACGGCGGCGGCGAAGGCCTCGTCCCACGAGAGGGTGTAGAGGACCACGTGGCTGACGCCGGGATCGGACAGGAGGGCTTCGAGCTGTTCGGCGATGCTGCCTTCGCGCCCGTAGCTGTCGTAGAGCACCACATCCACGGTCCGCCCGACCAGCGGCTCACCCACCAGGATGGCGTCGACCACCTCGACCCGGTCGCCGAAGGGAGCCAGCATGGCGCCCAGGCCGGCGACGATGATCTCGAAGTCGTTGGCGACGGCCACCCGCACGACACCGCTCAGCGGACTCGTCGGACGTGCCGCCTTCTCCCCCAGCCCGACGTCCCCCACGGCGGGCTGTTTACACCCAGCCCGACCAGCCGGAACCTTTATCCGGGCGGCCCCTGGCAACGATCACCCGAACGGGGGATCCCACCGGCGTTCGGCTCGATCATGCTCGCCACCGATGGAGGCGCAGGAGCGGGCCATGGGCAGCTGGTGGGCGAGCCGGCGGCGGCGCCGGTTGAAACCGGCGCCGGCGGCGCCCTACCTTCCCCGCCCAGTGGAAGCGGATCTCTCCAGCTCCGCGGCGGCGACGGCTGACCGCCCCAGTCCGGAGACCGGGCCGATCCGCGTCCTGCTGGTCGAGGACGATCCGGGCGACGCTTTCCTCGTCCAGGAGCTCCTGGGCGCCGACCACCACAGCCACACGGTCGTGTGGGCCAGCTCCATGGCCGAAGCCCGGGCCCGGCCGCCCGGCGTCGTCGACTGCGTCATCGTCGACCTCGGCCTCCCCGACGCCCGGGACATGGCGGCCGTGCGGGCCGCTTGCGAGCTGTGCCCCGACGCGGCGGTGATCGTGCTGACCGGGCTCAGCGACCGGGGCATCGACGCGCTGGCCCAGGGAGCCCAGGACTATCTGGTGAAGGGTGAGGTCGACGGCCAGCTGCTGGTGCGCGCCGTCCGCTACGCGGTCGAGCGGCGACGCTTCGACGAGACCGCCCGCCTGCTGGCCAGCCAACAGCTGGAACAGGCCTACAACGCTCGCCTCGCCGGCGGCCTCACCCCCCGCCCCCGCTTTCGCGACCCCGACCTGGCGTGGACGATCCGCTATCGGGCGGCCGGGAGCGGGCCCGTCCTCGGCGGCGACTTCCTCGATGCGATCGAGCTGCCCGACCGGACCGTGAGGGCCCTCATCGGCGACGTGTGCGGCCACGGCCCCGACGAGGCCTCCCTCGGGGTGCGGCTGCGGATGGCGTGGCGGACGCTGGTGATGGGCGGGCTTGGTTTCGACGACGTGCTGCCCCGGCTCGACGCCGTGCTCGAGGTCGAACGGGAGACCGACCTGTTCGTGACGATCTGCGACATCCTGGTGACACCGGACCGCGCCACCCTGGGGATGCGGGTCGCCGGGCACCCCCCGCCCTTGCTGTTGGGTGAGGAGGCCTGCGTGCTCGACGTCGCCCACGGCCTTCCGCTCGGCCTCTTCCCCGGCGAGCGGTGGCCCCAGGTGACCCGGCCGCTTGCCTCGGCGTGGACGCTGGTCCTGTATACCGATGGCCTGATCGAGGGCAGGGACGGCACCACCGGCGAACGTTGGGGAGTGGAAGGCCTGGCCGCGTTCGCCGACGAGCTCGTCGGCCTCGACCCCGACGCGGTGGCCGACGGCCTGGTCGAGCGGGCCACCGCGCTGCACGGCGGCCCGCTCGCCGATGACATCGCCCTGTTGGTGCTGCGCTGGCCGGCGGCGCCGGCGCCTTGACCGCTCTCGGCCGGGCCGGTCGTCGGCGGCGCCCCGCCACCGGCGCCGGCGTCCCCGCCTGGTCGCTGCGGCGCCGGCTGGGGGCCCTCTTCGTGGTGACCGCGGTGATCGCAACGGCGGCCGTGGTCCTCACCGTGGCCAGCTTCGCCGGGCTGCTCGACGCCCGCAGCACCGTGATCGACCAGGTCAACCGGGCCGACGTGGCCGCCCGCGACCTCTTCGCCGCCCTCGTCGACCAGGAGGACAAGGTCCGCGGCATCCTCCTCGCCCCCGATCAGGGGGTCGAGCTGTTCCGCCGAGCGGAAGCAGACACGGCCGCCGCCCACGCCCAGCTGGCCGGGTTGACCCGGTCCGATCCCGGGCTGGTCGCCGGGCTGGCCGCCATCGACAGGGCCGTCGCGGAGTGGACGGAGGTTGCCGTGGCCCCGGTCCTCGACGGTGACGCGCCGCCGCTCGCCACCGTCAGCGCCTTCCTGGCGGCCACCGAAGAACGCTTCGACCAGGTACGGGCCGGGGTGGACGCCCTGACGGCCGACCTGGCCCGGCGCCGCGTCGATGCCATCGACCGCCTCGACGACGCCACCCAGCTCCTGGCCCTCATCCTCGGCGGCACCGGCGTGGCCGTCCTGGCAGCCGGCGCCGGCGTGTGGCTGGCCCTTCGGCGCTGGGTGACCGACCCGCTGCTGCGCCTGGGTGCCGACGCCGGGCAGGTCGCCGCCGGCGACCTGCTCCACCCGGTCACGCCGGCCGGGCCGTCCGAACTGGCGGCGCTGGGAGGGGCCATGGAGGCCATGCGCAGCCGCGTCGTCGACGAGCTGCAGAGCGTCCAAGCGGCGCAGGCCGAACTGGACCTGAAGGCAGAGGAGCTGGCCGGTTCCAACCGCGAGCTGGACGAGCAGGCGGCGGAGTTGGCCCGCTCCAACGCCGAGCTCGAGCAGTTCGCCTACGTGGCCTCCCATGACCTCCAGGAACCGCTGCGCAAGGTGTCCAGCTTCTGCCAGCTCCTCTCCGAACGCTACGGCGGCCAGCTCGACGACCGCGCCGACCAGTACATCGCCTTCGCCGTGGACGGGGCCAAGCGCATGCAGGCGCTGATCAGTGACCTGCTGGCCTTCTCTCGGGCCGGGCGCGACCGGGACCGGTTCCGGCTCATCGCCCTGGAGGAGACGCTGCGGGCCGCGTTGAACAACATCGAGGTCGCCATCACCGAGGCGGGCGCCGAGATCACCGTCGACCCGCTCCCCACCGTGGTGGGTGACCCGACGCTGTTGGTGGCGCTGTTCCAGAACCTGGTCACCAACGCGGTCAAGTTCCGGGGCGACGAGCGCCCCACGGTCCGCATCACCGTCGAGGCGACCGAGGGGGGATGGGCGTTCGCGGTGGCGGACAACGGGATCGGCATCGAACCCGACTACGCCGAGCGGGTGTTCGGCATCTTCGAACGCCTGCACAGCCGGGACGACTACTCCGGCACCGGTATCGGCCTCGCCCTGTGCCGCAAGATCGTCGAGTCCCACGACGGCCGTATCTGGGTAGACCCGTCGGTACCGGCCGGGACCACGATCCGCTTTAGTCTTCCCGCAGTCGAGCCTGCGGTTCCCATCGCCGGTGTAGCCGAGGTCTCCCGAGGAGAACCCGTTCCGTGACCGTCATGCCAGCTGAGCCACGGTCGATCGACATCCTCCTGGTCGAGGACGATCCCGGCGACATCCTCATCACGCGGGAGGCCCTGGCCGATTCCAAGCTGGCCAATGTCCTCAACGTCGTCAACAACGGCGAGGAGGCGCTCGCCTACTTGCGCCAGCAGGCGCCCTTCGACGAAGCCATCCGTCCCGATCTGGTCCTGCTCGACCTCAACCTGCCCCGGGTCGACGGCCGGGAGGTGCTGGCCGCGGTCAAGAACGACGCCGACCTTCGCCGCATCCCGGTCGTGGTGCTGACCACCTCGGAGAACGAAGAGGACGTGCTGCGCAGCTACGACCTCCACGCCAACGCCTACGTAACCAAGCCCGTCGACTTCGACAGCTACATCGAGGTCGTTCGCCAGGTCGACGACTTCTTCATCTCCGTGGTGCGGCTCCCCAGCCGCGAACTCTGAGCGCAACGGGGCGCCGCCCGTGTGCCGGCGGCGGGATTCGAACCCGCACTGCCCAGGACCTAAACCTGGTCTCTCTACCAATTGGAGTACGCCGGCCGAGGCCGATCGCACGGTAGCCGGCGCCGACGGCCTGCCAGCGTGGACCGCTCCGCTCAGTCCTTGCGCCGGCGCACCAGCCACTTGTACTTCTGGGCGCCCTCGAAGGCGGCCTCGGCGGCCAGTTGGCTCACCCCGGTCGACACCGTCGGGTAGACGTGGATGAGCCCCGCCACCTGCGAGAGGCTCAGCTCCTCCTTCATGGCGAGGGCCAACTCGTGGATCATCTCACCCGCCGCCGGGGCCAGGATGTGGGCGCCCACCACCCGGCGCTTGGGGCCGGTGACGATGACGATCGCCCCCTCGGTGGCACCGTCGGCCCGGGCGCGGTCGTTGTGGACGAGGTCCTGGCGCCACGTCATGGCGTCCTCGCCATAGGCCTCGACCGCTTCGCTGGAGGTCATGCCGGCGTGGGCCAGTTCGGGGTCGGTGAACGTGCACCACGGCACCGCCTCGTCGGCCCGGCCCCGGCCCGGGAGGAAGGCGTCACGCACGGCCCGGACGCCCTCGTAGGCCGCCGAGTGGGTGAACAGGTAGCGGCCGGCGACGTCGCCGGCGGCGTAGACGGTCGGAACGTTCGTACGCAGGCGCTCGTCGACGACGATGCCCCGAGGCCCGACCTCGATGCCGAGGGCTTCGAGCCCGAGGCCGTCGACGTTGGGCCGGCGGCCGACGGCGACCAGCAGCTCGCGAGCCGTCCACGATCGGGGCAGGCCGTCGACGGTGCCGTGGACGGTCTTGGCGCCGTCGTCGCCGACGGTGACCCGGACGGTCTCCACCCCGAGTTGGAGGTCGACGCCTTCGCTCACCAGCTTGGCCTGGAGCACGGCCACGAGCTCGGGCTCGTCGCGGGGGAGGATGCCGGGGCCCTTCTGGAGCACGGTAGTGGCCACACCGAGACGCTTGAAGCCCTGGGCCATCTCGATGGCGATGGGCCCGCCGCCGATCATGACGACCGACTCCGGGGCTCGTTCGAGCTCGAAGAGGTCCTCGCTGGTGACGAACCCGGCGTCGTCGAGCCCGTCGATCGCCGGGGTGACCGGCCGGCTGCCGGTGCAGACCAGGATGTAGCTGGCCGCGAGTACCCGCAGGCCGCCTTTCGCGGTCACCGCTATCTCGTTGGGCCCTGTGAGCCGGGCCACGCCGAAGATCACGTCGACGCCGAGGGCCGTGTAGCGCTCGGCGTTGTCGTCGGTGTCGGCGATCGACTGCTGCACGGCCCGGATCCGGGCCCACACCTTGGCCGTGTCCACGACGGGCTCGACCGGCTCGAGCCCCCAATGGTCGGCGTGGCGCATGTGGTGGGCCACCTTGGCCGACGCCAACAGCGCCTTCGAGGGGACACACCCCGTCCACAGGCAGTCGCCGCCGACGCGGCTGCGTTCGACCACCGCCACCTTGAGCCCGAGCGTGGAGGCGAACTCGGCCGCCACCATGCCTCCCGAGCCGAACCCGACAATGACCAGGTCGTAGTTGTCCGTCATCGTCGTCTCCTTCGGCGCCGGGGCGGCGCCGGATGATGCCGTAGCGTCCTGAGGCTGCGCCCCACAAGCGTTGGCGCCGGGCGGACCGGCGCCGGCGCGGCGGCCTGAGGCCCTCGCTTCATCCGCGTGCCCGGTCACCCGAGAGGTGGGCGGCCAGGGCCCGAAAGGCCCGGGAGCGATGGCTGATGGCGTGCTTCTCGACAGCTGACATCTCCGCGAACGTACGCCCGTCGCCTTCGGCCGGCTCGACGATGGGGTCGTACCCGAAGCCGCCCGCACCCCGGGGAGCCGTCACCACCGTGCCCTCGACGGTGCCCCGGACGACCACCTCATGTCCGTCGGGCCAGGCCGCGGCCGCCGCGCACACGTACCGGCAGGTGCGTTGGCCGGGCCCGACGCCGGCGAGGCGGCGCAGGACCTCGGGCACCCACTCCCCCTCCGGCACCCACCGGGCCGAACGGATGCCGGGCTCGCCGCCGAGGGCGTCGACCTCGAGGCCGGAGTCGTCGGCCACCACCAGGCATCCGGTGGTGGCCGCCACCGCCCGGGCCTTGATCAGGGCGTTGGCCTCGAAGGTGGCCCCGGATTCCTCCACGTCGGTGGGGCGCGCCTCGAGGTCGAAGCCGACGAGGATGTCGACCAGCTCGGCCAGCTTGTGGGGGTTGGCGGTGGCGACGATAAGGCGCCCGGCCATCAGCTCGGGCGAGGCCGCGGGGGCTCGGCGGTGAGCTCCCGCTGCCGGGCGACGATCGTCTCTATGCCGGCCTGGGCCAGGTCGACCATGGAGTCGAGCTGCGCCCGGCTGAAGGTCGCCCCCTCGGCTGTTCCCTGGACTTCGACGAGCTGCCCGGACCCGGTCATGACCACGTTCATGTCGACTTCGGCGGCGGCGTCCTCCCGATAGGCGAGATCGAGCAGGGCGTCGCCGTCGACGATGCCCACCGAGATGGCGGCGCACGGCTCCTGCAGCGGATGGGCGGGGAGCACCCCCGCCAGCACCAGGCGGGCAAGGGCGTCGTGGAGGGCGAGGTAGCCGCCGCAGATGGACGCCGTACGGGTACCCCCGTCGGCCTGGAGGACGTCGCAGTCGACGACCACCTGGCGTTCGCCCAGCAGCAACATGTCGCACACCGCCCGCAGGGAGCGCCCGATGAGGCGCTGGATCTCCTGGGTCCGCCCCGAGGGCCGGCCGTCCTTGACCTCGCGGCGGATGCGGTCGGTCGACGAGCCCGGCAGCATGGAGTACTCGGCGGTGACCCAGCCCTTGCCGTTGCCCCGCATCCACCGGGGCACGTCCTCGTCCACCGAGGCGGTGCACAGCACCATCGTGCGCCCGAAGGAGACCAGCACCGATCCCGGCGCCGTCTCGGTGAAGTCACGGGTGAAGGTGACAGGGCGGAGCTGGTCGGGCCGCCGGCCGTCGTGTCTCATGGTCCGGCACCGATCTCGAAGGTGGCGTTGGCCACGGCCAGGCCGACGTCGGCCCCGAAGGCCTCGGACGCCTCGGCGCCGGCCGTGGCGGGAACGGTGCCCGGTGCCAGGTGGGTGATGACGAGCCGTTCGACGTCGGCTTCGCGGGCCATGCGGCCGGCGTCGGTGGTGGTGAGATGGGGGATGCCCCGGTCGTCGCCCGCCGGCAGCGTGGCTTCGCACAGCGCCAGGTCGAGGCCCTCGCCGAGGCTCGCCAGGTGCCATCCCGGCCCGGTGTCGGCCGAGTAGCCGAGCGACGCGCCCGAGGCGGCGTCGTCCACCCGCAAGGCGAGGGTCTCGACCGGGTGGTCGGTGAGCGAGCAGGTGAAGCGGAGCCCGTCGACGGCGAACGTGGAGCGGTCGGTGATGGTGTGCCAGTCGAAGACGTCCTGCGCCGAGCTGCCCCGCGCCCCCTCGAGGCGGCGCCGCAGTTCGACGGTCCCGAACAACGGGACCCCAACCCTTTGCATGTAATAGAACAAGGCGTTGTGGACCACGGGGAGCTCGACCCAGTGATCGGGATGGGCGTGGCTCACCACGATGGCGCTCAGGTCACGCAGGTCCATGTGGCGTTGCAGGTTGGCGAGCGTGCCCGGCCCGCAGTCGACCCACACCGCAACCGAGCCGGAGGTGACCAGGTAACCGCTGCACGCCCCGCCGGCTGCGGCGTAGGAGCCGTCGCAGCCGAGCACCGTCACCGCGAACGGGCCACTCACCCGCTCCACCGGACCTGCTCGGCCCGGGCCAGTTCGGGGCCGAGCAGGCGCCCGCCCAGTTCGGAGAACCAGCGGACGTCGCCGGAGGACAAGAAGCGGTGCACGGGGCCAGCGCCGTCGGGCCGGGGAGCGGCGGCTACCGCCGCCCCGGGGGTGTGCAGCAGGGCCCGGACCTCGAAGGCGGTCTCGTCGGCCGAGGACACCAGCACGACATCACGGCCCATCACGTCGCTGATGGTACGGGCGAGGTACGGGTAGTGGGTGCAGCCGAGCAACACCGTGTCGACTTTGGCGTCCCGCAAGGGTGCCAGCAGACGCTCGGCCAGGACGTGCACCTGGTCGCCCCGTAGCTCGCCCCGCTCGACGAACTCCACGAACCCCGGGCAGGCGGCGCAGGCCAGTTCGACGTCGGGCGCGGCGGCCGCCACCGCCAACTGGTACGCCCCCGAACCGATGGCACCAACGGTGCCGATGACGCCGACCCTGCCCGTAACCGTCGCCGCCACCAGGCTGCGAACGCCCGGTTCGATCACCCCCACGACGGGCGCGTCGACGGCTCGCCGTAGCTCGTCGAGAGCGGCGGCAGCAGCCGTGTTACACGCCACCACCACCAGCTTCACGTCGTGTTCGGCAACCAGGTACCGGGTGATCTGATGGGCGAAGCGGCGTACCTCGTCGAGCGGGCGGGGCCCGTAGGGGTAGCGGCCGGTGTCGCCCAGATAGACGAGATGCTCGTCGGGCAACAGGTCGATCACCGCCCGGGCCACGGTCAGCCCCCCGAAGCCGGAGTCGAACATGCCGATCGGGCGCGGGTCGGCCACGGGCAGGAAAGGCTACCCGGGCGCGACGACCGCATCCGGTGATGCGGACGCGGGGATAGGTTCGGGCCCCGATGGAGCTGTGGCGCCTGGCGGCAGCGCGACGGCGCCCGGGGGGACGGCGAGGGTGGTGACGGCCGTCCTGAACTGGGACCAAGTGCTGTCCTGGCGGATGGACCGGCACCTCCTCGACCGCCCCGGGGGCGTGGGCATCGTCGAGATCGTTCGCCGCCTCGGGGGCGTGCAGGCGCAGGTCACCTCCGCCGCCGAGCAGGCCGTCGCCCTCCGCCGCCCCTCGGCCGAGGCCGATGTGGCCGGCGCCCTGGCCGAGCGGGCCCTCGTCAAGACATGGGCGCAGCGGGGCACACTGCACCTCCTGCCGGCCGAGGACGCCGGCGCCTACCTCAGCTTGCTGGCGGCGGGACGGACGTGGGAGAAGGCAGCCTGGCAGCGGGTGTTCGCCACCGCCGAGCAGATGGGGGCGATCGCGGCCGCCGCCGCAGAGGTGCTCGACGGCGCCGTCCTCAGCCGGGAAGAGCTCGCGGCGGCGATCGTCGCGCACACCGGCGACCGGGCCCTGGCGGACAAGCTCGGCTCCGGCTGGGGCGCGGTGCTCAAGCCGTTGGCGTGGCAGGGCCTGCTGTGCAACGCGGTCAGCCGGGGCAACCGGGTCACGTTCACCAGCCCGGCGTCCTGGCTCCCGGGATGGAAGGGCCTCCCTTCGCCCGACGAAGCCGCCGCCGTCGTGATCCCCGTCTACCTCGGTGCCCACGGCCCGGCCAGCGCCGCGGCCTTCGATCAGTGGTTGTCCCGGGGGGTCACCAGGAAGGCCACCTTGCGATGCTGGTTCTCGGCCCTGGTCTCCGACGGCGTGCTGGTCGAGGTGGAGGTCGATGGCGAACGCCTCCACGCCCGCAGCGCCGACCTCGAAGCCCTGTCGGCGGCGGCGCCGACAAGGCGGGTGCGGTTGTTGCCGGCGTTCGACCAGTACGTGCTCGGCCCGGGCACCAAGGACCACCGCCTGGTCGCCCCGGCCCGCCGTCGCCTGGTCAGCAAGGCTGCCGGATGGATCTCACCCGTCGTCGTGGCCGGCGGTCGGGTCGCCGGGACGTGGCAGGCCGACGGCGACGTGCTCACGGTCGAGCTGTTCGGCGAGTCCGAGCCCGTCGACCCGGCGGCGCTGGCGGACGAGGTTGCCATGCTCGGTCGCGTCCTCGGCCGCGAACTGACGCCTTCGGTGGTGACCGTCTGATACGGGTCGCTCCCAGCGCGCCCGTACCGAGGAAGTCGTGCTTGTCGTGGGCTGCGCCCCACACCCATCGCCGCCGGGCCGGCTGGCGCTCGCGCCGTCGGGCTGAAGCATTCGCTGCTCTCGCACTTCAGAAGTAGATGATCCCCTTGGCCCGGGATTCGACGAGGTCGAGGTCGTCGGTCCAGGCACCGGTGGACAGGTACTTCCAGCCGCCGTCGCAGACGATGGTCACGATGGTGCCCTCGTCGATCAGCTTGGCGCACTTGGCCGCACCGGCCATGATCGCCCCCGAGGAGATGCCGGCGAACACGCCGACGTCGGTGAGTCGACGCGTCCATTCGATCGACTCGCGGGGCCGGACGATGATGCGGCGGTCGAGCAGGTCGTAGCCGTCGTTGTCGGTGAAGACGGGGGGGACGAAGCCTTCGTCGATGTTCTTGAGCCCGTCCACCATCTCGCCCGCAGGGGGCTCGATCGCCCACAGCTGCACGTCGGGGTTCCGCTCGCGCAGGAACCTGCCGACGCCCATGAGCGTGCCCGCCGTTCCCAGGCCGGCGACGAAGTGGGTGACCTCGGGGCAATCCCTCCAGATCTCGGGGCCGGTGCCGTCGTAGTGGGCCTTGGGGTTGGCCGGGTTGCCGTACTGGAAGGGGAACCACCAGTCGGCGTTGTCGTCGGCCAGCTTCATGGCCCGCCGCATGGCGCCGTTGGAACCCTCGCTACCGGGGGAGTCGATGATCTCGGCGCCCCACACCTCGAGCATCTGGCGGCGCTCGATCGACACGTTCTCGGGCAGCACCACCTTGAGGCGGTAGCCGCGGGCCCGGCAGATCATGGCCAGCGCGATGCCGGTGTTGCCGGAGGACGACTCGAGGACGACCTGGCCCGACCCCGGGGTGAGGATGCCGTCCTTCTCCGCCTCCTCGATCATCGACCTGGCCGCCCGGTCCTTGACCGAGCCCCCCGGGTTCTGGCCTTCGAGCTTGCCGTAGACCCGGACCTTCGGGTTCGGGCTGAGCGAACTGAGGTCGACCATCGGCGTGTTGCCGATGAGGTCCATGACCGAGTCGTAGATGGGCATCGGGGCGCCGTCGTCCTGTTCGATAACCGGGAGCGCAAAGGTGAGCTACTCGGTCAGGAATGCTACCCAGCCTCGACCACAACCGCTTCCTCGGTGATGTCCCCGTCGACGATCCGGTACGAACGGACCACCGGCGACTGGTCCCGCAGCGACACGATCAGGTAGTGCCACCCCGGGTCGGGCGCCTGGTCGACATCGGTGGGCGACGGGTAGGCGTCGGTATGGGTGTGGCTGTGGACCACACCGACGAGTTCGGCGCCGGCGCCCTCCGCGGCGCGATCGGCCCGTAGGACGTCCCGGCCGTCGATGGAGTACAGCTTCGAGGACCGGGCCGCGTTCTCGCAGGGATGGAAGGCGGTCACGTCGGCACCGTGTCGGGCCCCGGGCCCGGCCTCGTCGAACGCATGGCCCGAGAGCAGCCCGCACGCCTCCAGCGGAAGGCCGTCATAGGCGTGGCCGAGGATCTCGAGGTACGTGGCCCGGCTCAATCGCAGCACCGGTCCGACAGTACCCAGCCGACGGCCGCGTCCCGCTCGGCGCCACCACGGCGCCGCTGGGAGAGCGCGCCGCCGACGATGGCCCCGAAAGCGACGTGATCGGCCACTTGCGGGCCGACGGGGAGCGCGGCGATGGCGGGCCAGCGCCGGCCGATGACGCCCAGGTCGAGGGCGGCAATGGCCAGCCCGGCGCCGGCGCCCCACGCCGCTCGCCGGCGCTGGGGCAGTGCCACCGCCAACACCGTCGCCCACCACGTGGACACCACCAGGTGCACGATGGCCCCGGCCACGATCCCGGGCCGGTGGCGGCGGCCGGGAACGAGGGTACCGGCCGCCCGGGCCGCGGCCAGGGGATCGGCGCCGGTCACCAGGGCGTGCACGGTCGACGGCGCCCCGCTCAGTGCTGCCGCCAGCACCGTCGCTCGCAGAAGCCGCATACCCCTATCGTGGCTGACCTCCCTATGGCCCCGCCCCAACGATCCGCCGACCGCGCCAACAACAAGGTCATCGCCACCAACCGGCGGGCCCGGCGCGACTACGAGGTCCTCGAGACCATCGAGTGCGGCATCGTCTTGCGAGGGTCCGAGGTCAAGTCGCTGCGCGACAGCCACGTCCAGTTCGCCGACGCCAACGGCTGGGCCCGTGACGGCGAACTGTGGCTGATGGGGCTCCACATCGACCCCTACGCCCAGGCCGGCGCCTCCGTCGGCCACCAACCCGACCGCGGTCGCAAGCTGCTGGCCCACCGTGACGAGATCCGGCACCTCCGGGAGCGGACCGTCGTCGACCGATTGGCCCTCATCCCCCTCTCGCTGTACTTCAAGGACGGCAAGGTCAAGGTCGAGATGGCGGTCGCACGGGGCCGCAAGCACTACGACAAGCGCCAGGCCATGGCCGAACGCGACGCCAGCAGGGAGACCCAGAGGGCCATGGCGCGGGCCGTAAAGGGCCACTAGCCCGGGTTTCGCCACCGACACGAGCGCCGGAGCACCAGCGGAGGCGCGGTCCGGCCCGGCCTGCGTGGCCGGGGAACGCAGCCAGTAGCGCCGAGAGGTGGCCGCCGGCAGCGGGCCCGGTACGATGCGGGCCACACACGGGGCTGATCGGTTTCGACGTCGAGGCCGGGAGTCGTGCGTGCGACCGGAGTTGCTCAGACTCCCTAAACGGGGCACAAACAGAAGCGCCAAGGGCGACTTCGCTCTCGCCGCCTGACCTAGTTAGGTGACCGAGAGACATCGCGACCGGCAACGGCACGCGGGGCCAGACCATCGCAGCCCGGCAACAGAAGCGGTGGTTGACAGCCGGAAAGCCGGCTGGCGGCGGGAAAGACCGCTGACACCGGGGAAAGACCCGGCGGCGGCCTCCTAGCGAGGCCCACCGACCCGGCGGTGCGGCAGCCGTAAGAGCCGCTCTCACGGGAATGGTCGTAGCGCGAACGGTTGCCGCTCAGCGGACGGGGGTTCGATTCCCCCCAGCTCCACCGGGTTCAGAGCACAAAAAGGCCTGCTCACATGAGGTATCTGGCTGGGCGGCAGGCGGCCTGCGGCGGTCCGGCGGAACGCCTGGGCCACCCGTTGGCCCTTGAGTCGAGTCAGAAACCACAATTCGACGCAGGCGGCCACTGTGAGCGCCCTCGGCGAGTCGGTCCGATCACTGAACCGAAAGCCTTGCCTCGTGTCGGCGCCCCTCGGACAATCCAGTGGCACGAACTTGAGCTTGGAGGAGATTTTGATGTCGCTTCGCCGAGATGACTGGTTGGACGTCGCCCGCAAGGTCGATTGGAACTTCAAGTACGCCGAGGAGCACGACGTCTACCCGGACGTGATGAGCGGCACGCCCTTCCTGCCCCACGAGGCGTGGAAGGACTGGACCGAGGTCTACCGCAACAGCTACGCGGAGTACGTCGCCAACCAGCTGCAGAAGGACGAGGCAATCCTCGCCGTGCGCGACACGCTGGGCAAGGCCAAGCACAACGCCAAGCTGGCGCCCGGATGGGTGCAGTTGGCGAAGTTCCACAACGGTGTCGTCGCCCTGGGCGAGTACGCGGCGATGACAGGTGAGCTGCGCATGCAGCGGTTCGGCCGGGACAGCGCGTGGCGCACGATGGCCGGGCTCGGGTCGCTCGACGAGATGCGCCACACCCAGATCCCGCTGCTGTTGGGCCACGACATGTTGAAGGTCGATCCCGGCTTCGACTGGACCCACAAGGCGTACCACACCAACGAGTGGGGGATGGTGGCCGCCCGGCACCTGTTCGACGACATGTTCACCGCCTGCAACGCGATCGACACGGCAATCCAGTTGACGTTCGTGTTCGAGACCGGGTTCACGAACCTGCAGTTCATCGCCATGGCGGCGATGGCCGACGGCGCCGACGACCATGTCTTCGAGAAGGCGCTGGCGTCGATTCAGACCGACGAGTCCCGCCATGCTCAGCAGGGCCATCCGGTGCTGCGCGTCCTCCTCGACAACGGTGCCCGGGAGTGGGCGCAGTACCTGCTGGACAAGATGTGGTGGCGGTCATGGCGCGTATTCCAGGTCCTGACCGGGACCTCAATGGACTATCTCACGCCGCTCGAGGCCCGGCGCCATTCCTTCAAGGAGTTCATGGAGGAATGGATCATGGATCAGTTCATCAAGAACCTCGAGGAGTTCGGGCTCGACCTCCCCTGGTTCTGGGACCAGTTCATCGAGGAACTGGATCATGCCCAGCACGCCTTCCAGCTGGGCTTGTACATCTACCGGCAGACGCTGTGGTGGGACGAGTGCATGCCCAGCCCCGAGGAGCGGGAGTGGCTCTGCCAGAAGTACCCCACCTGGAACGAGTACTGGGGCCCGATCTGGGACGAGATCGAGAAGTGCTGGAACGAGAAGGGTGAGTTCGCCACGCTCCCGTACTCGCTTCCGTCGTTGTGCAATCTATGTGGGCTTCCTGGAGCGTTCGTGCACAAGGACAAGAACACTTCGTGCACGTGGCGGTACAACGACCGCTCCTACTTCTTCTGTTCGGAGCCCTGCCGGTGGATCTTCCAGACCCAGAAGGAGATGTACGCGCCCCACCTCGGTGTGATCGACCGCATCTTCGTCGGCGACGCCCCGACCGATATCAACGCCGTCCTGCAGTGGATGGGCTTCGACTCGGTCGCTGAGCAGGGCAAGGACCTGCACGGTGGCCGGCACCCTTGGCGGACGGGAGCACGTACCGAGAGCTGAACCTGCATATCGAATCCCGTTCCTGCGCCACGTTACGCTCGCTGGGTTCAGTGCCGACGCGAACTCCCCGTCCCGGGTTCCCGCTCGGGTGAGACACCCGTCAGTCATCGACCGGGCCAGCCTGATCCTTGGCGCGTTCGACGACGAGGTCCGACTTCTTGGTCTGTCCGAGCTGGCGCGGCGGGCAGGGCTCCCCAAGGCGACGGTGTACCGGCTGGCTCTGGATCTCGTCGCTTGCCGGCTGCTCGAGCGCGACGGCACCGGGTTCTGTCTCGGCCTGCGACTGTTCGAGCTCGGGCAGCGTGTGCCCCACCAACGCTCGTTGCGCCACGCCGCCGCGCCCTACATGGCCGACCTGCGCGAAGCGACGCGCCAGACCGTCAATCTCGGCGTGCTCGAAGGGCGCGACGTCGTGTACGTCGAGATCCTGCGCCAGCGCAATGCCGCCCCGGCGCTGAGCCTGGCCCGAACGGGTGGCCGGCTGCCCGCCCACTGCACCGCCCTCGGGAAGGCGCTGCTGGCCTTCTCCTCGCCCGGTACCTTGTCGGCGTTCTTCGCCGAGCCGCTCGAGCGGATGAGCGCGCGCACGATCGTCGATCCCCAGCACCTCAACGAGATGTTCGAGGCCGTTCGCGACACTGGCGTCGCCTATGACCTCGAGGAGTCGGCCCCTGGCCTCATGTGCGCGGCCAGCCCAGTCTTCGGCCCCGACCGCCGGCTGATCGCCGCCCTGTCAGTCTCCGGTCGGAGCCACGAGATGATCCTCGAACACGTGAGTCTCGCAGTACGGACGTCAGCCCTGTCCGTTTCGAGAGCGCTTGGCGCTCTCCCGGTCCCAGGGTGACGGCACGGCGCGACGCTGTTCAGATGCTGGTGATCGACGCTGCCAACGTGATCGGGTCTCGGCCGACCGGCTGGTGGCGCGATCGGCCAGGCGCGGCACGACGCTTCACGGAACGAGTGCGGGCGACGGTGACCGCCGGACGGCTGGGCCCGCCCGTGATCCTCGTGCTCGAGGGTCGAGCCCGGGAGGGAGCCGATGAGGCGGACGTGGACGGCGTGGAGGTTGTGCACGCGCCCGGCGATGGCGACGACACGATCGCCGCCATCGCCGAGACGAATCTCGAGGTGGTCGTGGTTACGGCCGACCGGGAACTGGCCGAGCGGGCCCGAGCGGTCAACGCCGAGGTCGTCGGGCCCAGCTGGCTGCTCGACCAGCTCGTGGACTGACCTGCAGGCCCAACGGGCGCCGCTCCGGTGGCAGGAAGCGGCGAAGTTCGCTCCCCGCCCGCGGGCTACCTGTCGTTACCTGCCGGGTAGGTGCTGGGGCGCCACGATCTGCCGTACCGTCGCGACGATGACCGTCGTCATGATCCCGGGAGCGGGAGGCCTGCTCCGAGACTGGCGGCAGCGACGACGCCTCAGCCAGCAGGACCTGGCCTTGGCGGCGGAGGTCTCGGCCCGGCATCTCAGCTTCGTGGAGACGGGTCGATCGACTCCGAGCCGCGAGCTCATCCTGCACCTGGCCGCGCAGCTGGAGGTCCCCTTGCGCGACCGGAACGCGCTTCTCCTCGCCGCCGGCTACGCCCCCGTCTACCACGAGACCCCGTTCGACGCCGACGAGATGGCACCGGTCCGGGAGGCGCTCGACAAGATCGCCCGGGGCCACGAGCCCTTCCCGGCCGTGGTCGTCGATCGCCACTGGGATCTCGTCACCCTCAACGACGCCGCCCTGGCGCTGCTCACCGCCGGCGTGGCGAGCGACCTGCTGGTCCCGCCGGTGAACGCGTTGCGGATCAGCCTTCACCCCGACGGGATCGCCAAGCGCATCGTCAACCTCACCCAGTGGAGCGGACACCTCCTGGCGCGGCTCGATCGCCAGATCGCCGTCACCGGTGCCCCCGGGCTCATCGGCCTGGCCGCCGAGCTCCGCTCCTATCCCGGGATCAGCGCCGATAGGTCGTTGACGGGCGTCGCCGACCGATTGTTCGTCCCCCTCGTGCTGAGCGACGGCGACCGCGAGCTGCAGTTGTTCAGCACCGTTGCCACCTTCGGCACCCCTCTCGACATCACGGTGGCGGAGCTGGCCATCGAGTCCTTCTTTCCCGCCGACGCGGCCACGGCTCACGTGCTCGCTACCGTTTCCGCCGGTCCGAGGCGAGGCCCGCACGAGAGAGGAGTCGCCATGGATATCGCCCGGGACGGTCGCAATGGCGCCGGCCGGTGAGCCCGCCCCCACCCGCCCACACGGTCACGTCGATAATCACCCCCCAGGTGCGCGACGGGGCCACAGACGGCTACGAGCAGTGGGCCCACGACGTGATAGCC
>JBQTIQ010000069.1:0-32849 GCA_052387955.1 Acidimicrobiia bacterium
AACCTCGTCTTGCTCTGCCGACGGCACCACCACCGGATCCACCGACAACCCGGCTGGCACCTCAAGTTGCTGCCCGACAACACCCTCGAAGTCACCCGGCCCGACGGCCACCACACCACCAGCCGCCAACCACCATGACCCTGTACACGACACGGCCCGGCCCGGCCCCGAGCATGTAGCGGTGTCGCTTGCTGTCGTGCGCCCGTGAGCGCCGGCAGTCGCCCTTTCCCATCCCGCGGCGGCACGCTTCCCTACCGGAGGTGTCAGTGCCGTACCTGCGTCTGACGCCAGCACCGTTCGTGGCCGCGCTCGCCCGCCGGGAGCGGCGAGCGCTCGGTACCGATCTCGCCTCGTTCACGACGGCTGAGGGCCCACCAGCCAGGCGCGCCGGCGCTGTGCCCGATCGGTGTTCGCACCCGCCAAGGAGAAGGGCGGTTGGCCGCGACGCCGCATCGAACTCCGCCAGGAGTCCGCAACCCGCGGAGTAGGCGTTCCTCCAAGAGAACTCTGCCGCTTAGTTACTTGCCCCTGAAGAACCCTTCTGGCGGTTGAGCCGCGTGGCGCGGTGTCCTTCGGGGTCGCGTCGCCCGGATGCCCGGATACCCGGTTGGTCAGGAGATCAGGCGATCAAGCCGGCGATCTTGATGAGGTTGTGGTTGAACACGCCGTGGCCGCACCAGGTCCGGGCTCCCTCGATGCCGTCGATGCGGGTGCGGGTCCAGCCGAAGTCGCGCTTGAGGCAGCTGATTCGTCCTTCGCTTCCGGTCCGCCATTTCACGAGCCGCTGGAACGATCTTCGTTGCTCGTGTGCTCGACGGACCGCGGAGGGTTTGCCCTTGGTGGGCAGCGCGACGGTGGTGACGCCGAGATCGTCGAGGTTGTGCTCGACGGTGGCCTCGCCGTAGCCGCGGTCAGCGGTGACGGCGCGTGGCGGGCGACCCGCCCGTCGCTTAATCCGTTCGAGGGCCGGGGCGAGCATCGGCGCGTCGGGTGGGTTGCCGATCTCGACGTTGTGGTCCACGACGATGCCGTCTTCGTTGTCGACGACCTGGGCCTTGTACCCGAACTCGACGGGCTTGCCGAGGCCACCTTTGGCGATGGGCCGGGCGTCGGGATCGTGGAGCGACACGAGCCTCGTCGCACCTTCAGGGGTGGTCCCGGCGATGCGCTGGCGGGTCTGCGCCGCGATCCGAACGACACGCTCGGCGGTTCGCTCCAGGGCATCGACGAGGGCGCGGGTCCGGCCCGACGCTGCAGCGCCGGCCTGGCGGAGCGCTCGTCGGGCATTGCGGACCACCGCTCGGGCCTCGGCGGCGGCATGTTCGGCGATGCGGGCCATGTCCCGGTTGATCGCCTTGACGTCGTCTCTGGCCTGGTCGGTCCGGCGCCGCAAGTTCGCGCCGATCGAGCGAGCTCGAGCATGAACGGTGCGGGCCCGGTCGCGGGTCTTGGTCCTCGATGCCAGCCCGGCCGCCTTGACCTGTCGGATCGACTTGGCCATCCGAGCCACGCCCTTGGCCAGCAGCCCCGAGTCCGTCGGGTACGCGACGTTGGCTTCGACGACGGTGGTGTCCGCCCGGACCTTGTTGGTCTTGAGGACCTTCGCCTCGACGGCCTTAGCCAGCAACGCCTCGTTCAGCCCGTCGACCGCGCTCGAACCGCACCGGGTCGTGATCTTCATCAGCGTCGTCGGGTGCGGCGTCGACACACCGAGGGGGATGCGAGCGAAACGCTGCCAGGAGATCGAGTCGGCGACCTCCCGGCACAACGGTTCGAACCCGAGCCGGTAGCGGTACTTCAAGAACATCAACCGCAGGTACGTCTCGATCGGGATCGACGGCCGCCCCAACGACGCATGGAAGTGCGCCCGGAACGGCTCGAAGAACACCGGATCATCGAGCAGCCGATCGACCGCCTCGAGCTCAGCAGGCAACCGCAGGCACAACTCGGGAAGGAGCGCATCCCACAACGTGGGCTGCGCGTTTACCGTTCTCAGCACGATGGCCTCGATCCGTACTAGTCCTACGGGTCGAGGTCATCGTCTCCCATCCGCCGCCAAAACGCGAGCACCTACCTCCGACTATTTCAGGGGCAAGTAGCTAGTCCAGGCGTTCGACGTCAGCGCCGGCGGCGCGGAGCTTGTCGACCAGGCCCTCGTAGCCGCGGTCGACGTGGTCGGCGTCGAAGATCTCGGTGAGGCCGTCGGCGGCGAGGCCGGCGATGACCAGGGCGGCGCCGGCCCGGATGTCCGGGGCGCGCACCGGGCATCCCGAGAGGCGGGGGCGGCCCCGGACGACGGCGTGGTGAGCGTCGGTGCGGATGTCGGCGCCCATGCGGATCAGCTCGTCGACGTAGCGGAACCGGCCCCGGAAGATGTTCTCGGTGACGATGCCCACGCCGTCAGCGACGGCCAGCATGGCCACGAGCAGCGGGAGGTAGTCGGTGGCGATGCCGGGATAGGGCAGGGTGGCCACGTCGACGGCCCGCATCCGGCCGGTAGCCATGGCCCAGATGCCGTCGACGGTGGGCGAGATGCGCATACCCATCTCGCCCAGCTTCTCGGCCAACAGGTCGATGTGGTCATGGCGGGCACCGACGAGCTCGAGCTCGCCGCCGACGACACCGAGCGCGGCCAGGTACGTCGCCGCTTCCACCCGGTCGGGCACCACGGTGTGCTCGACGGCGGCGAGCTCCTCGACGCCTTCGACCCGGATGGTCGACGAGCCGGCGCCGTACACCTGTGCCCCCATGCGGTTCAGGAAGGCGGCCAGGTCGGAGATCTCCGGCTCGCGCGCCGCGTTGTCGATGATCGTCGTGCCCTTGGCCAGTACCGCCGCCATCAGGGCGTTCTCGGTGGCGCCGACGCTGGGGTACTCGAGCAGGATGCGGTCGCCGACGAGGCCGTCGGTGGTGGCCTCGATGTAGCCGTGGGCGGCCCCGAAGCGGGCGCCGAGCTGTTCGAGGCCCCGGAGGTGCATGTCGATGGGGCGGGGGCCGAAGTCGTCGCCGCCCGGCACCGCCACCCTCGCCCGGCCTTCACGGGCCAGCAGGGGGCCGAGCACGACGATGGAGGCCCGCATCCGTTCGACCAGCGCGTAGGGGGCCTCGGGGATGACGGTGGCCGGCCGGTCGATGGTGAGCTCGTGGGCGGCGGTGCGTTCGACCGCCATACCCATCGACCGCAGCAGCTCGCTCATGCAGCCCACGTCGGAGATGGCGGGGACGTTACGGAGCACGAACCGGCCCTCGGCCAGGACGGTCGCCGCCATCAGCTTGAGGACCGAGTTCTTGGCCCCGCTGATGGGCACCGGTCCCGACAACGGACCGCTCGGGCGTACCAGGATCCGGGCCATGCCCACCTATCCTGCCCGACGGCGTGCGCACGGTCATCCACCACTCCGTCGACGACGACGGGCTCCGCCTGCTGCGCACGCCCCGTGACGACGTCATGGTCGAACGGGTCGCCGCCGGCGACCGGTTCGTGCTCGAACGAGGACCGTTCCGCCACTACGAGCGAGACCTCACGATCGCACCCGGGGACGTTGCCCCGACGGCCGAGACGGGCGGGGTAAGCCCTCACCAGGTGACCGAGACGATCCGCTGGAGGCTGGCCATCCCCGTCTTCGCCTGGGTGTTCGTCCTGCCGGTGCGCCGGGCCCTGCGCCGGCGCCCCGAGCCCGGCCACCGGCCGGTGTGGGCGCCCCCCGATGTGCTCGATGCCCGAGCCGCCACCGTGCTCGGCCTGATGTGCGCCGCCAGCCTGGTGGCCGGCTACCTCAGCACCCTGGTCAGCCAGACGATCACGTTCGCGGCCGACGAGTTCTCGGGTGCCAACCGGGGCGCGAGCCAGGGGGCGACGCTCGCCGTCATCCGTCTCGGCGTGGCCATCACGCTGGTCGCCGGCGTGCTCGCCGACCGGCGGGGCCGACGGCGATGGCTGATCGGCTGCGCCACCGCCGGGGTGGCCTTCGCCGCGGCCGGGGCCGCGGCGCCGAGCATGGCGTGGCTGGGGACGTCCCAGATCCTCTCCCGGGGCTTCGGGGGCGCGCTGGGCGTGCTCATCGTGATCGTGGCCGCCGAGGAAATGCCCAAGGGATCGCGGGCCTACGCGCTCGGGCTGTTGGCCATGTCGACCGCGCTCGGCGCCGGCATGTGCCTGTGGGCGCTGCCCCTGGCCGACCTCGGGGAGCGGGGCTGGCGCCTGGTGTACCTGGTGCCGCTGGTGTACCTCCCGCTGATCGCCTTCATCGCCCGGCGCCTGCCCGAGACCCGGCGGTTCGTGCGTGCCCACGTTCAGGTCAAGCTGGCGGGACATGGCCGGCGGCTGGGGCTCCTGGCCGCCACCGGCCTGCTGATCAACCTGTTCGTGGCGCCGGCCAGCCAGCTCCAGAACGAATACCTGCGGACCGACCGGGGCTTCTCCGCCTCCCGCATCACCCTGTTCACGATCCTCACCGCCGCCCCCGGAGGGCTCGGCATCCTGATCGGGGGCCGGGCGGCGGACGTGCGCGGCCGGCGCCGGGCGGCGGTGATCGGCCTCGCCGGCGGGGCCACCCTGAGCGCCCTGCAGTTCGCCAGCTCCGGCCTCACGATGTGGACGGTGACGCTGACGGGGGTGATGGTCGCCGCCTACGGGGCACCGGCACTCCAGGTGTTCCAGCCCGAGTTCTTCCCCACCGCGCTGCGGGGCCGGGCCGCCGGGCTGGTCCAGGTGGCAGCCCTGGCGGGCAGCGCGGTCGGGCTGGTCGGCGCCGGCATCCTGGTCGACCGGTGGGGCAGCTTCGCCGGGCCGATGATGCTGCTCGCCATCGGCCCGGTGATCGCCGCCGTCATCATCCACCGAGGCTTCCCGGAAACGGCCCGCCTCGAGTTGGAGGAGCTCAACCCCGAAGACGCCGCGCCCCCTCCGCTGGCGTCGCCGCCGGCCGGGGCGGTGCCGGAGCCGGCGGTCACCGGTGTCCGGGCCCCTACAGGGCCAGGACCCAGTCCCGGACGGTCTCGGCTACGTGGGCGTCGTGGCGCTTGAAGTCGTGGCCGCCGCCTTCGACCCATACGTGGGTCACCGGGCCGACGATGGTGGCGGTGTGGGAGGTGAGCTCGTCAGGTGAGCCGAAGGGGTCCTTGGTACCGCTGACGAACAGGCAGGGCACGGCGAGATGGGCGAACTGCTCGACCCGGAGCCGGTCGGGCCTGCCCGGTGGGTGCAACGGATAGCTGATCAGCACCAGGGCGGCGGCAGGGAGGCCCTCGGCCACCGCCATCGAGCAGATCCGCCCCCCCATCGACCGGCCCCCGAGGGCGAGCTCCTCCGGCGCCACCCGGGCCCGGGCCACCAGGACGGTGGCCTCCTCGCGCACGCAGGCGATCAGCTTGGGGGCACGGTCGGGCGCCTTGCGGCCCTCACGACGGTAGGGGAAGTCGATGCGCTCGACCGGCAGCGGCGCCACCGCGTCCTCGATGGCCCGCAACGCGGGATGGTCACGGTCGCTGCCCGCCCCCGGCGTCAGCAAGAAGGCTCCCGGTGGCGTCATGTTGGCGCGGGGGCTGCGCCCCCGGGCCCCATCACCGGCCCGCTCGCCGGCGCTCGCACGCCCGAGATGCCCCCGCTCCGCTCGGGCGTCGTGTTGGCGCGGGGGCTACGCCCCCGCGCCCCATCACCGGCTCGCTCGCTGGCGCTCGCACGCCCGGGTTGCCCTCGCTTCGCTCGGTCATCGGTCGAGGAGGATTCGGCGTGCCTCCGTGAGCTCGGCGATCCGCTCGGCGGCGCCGGCGCTCTCGCCCCCGTGGTCGGGATGGGCTTCGCGCAGCAGCTCACGGAACCGACGTTGGACCTCGGCGACTTCGAGCTCGGAGCCGTTGACGGCCAGGTCGAGTACCGAAAGCGCCCAGCCGGTCGGGTCGGCGTAGGCCGCCACCGACAGGGCCGGGACCCCGTCGCGCCCGGCCAGGTGCGTGAACAGACGCCGGTCGACGACGCCCCGCCAGCGCAGGCCCTTGCGCAGCGCGGCGTAGGCCCGGGGACGGGCCGGCGCCGGGAACCGGGCGGCGGCGTACACCGCCGCCAGCGTCATCTGCAGCGGTGAGGCGTGGCCGTCGACGTCGAGCTCGACCTCCTCACCGCCGGCGAGGAGACGGCCCGAGGAGCGGGCCAGCCCGTGACGATCGACCTGGTAACGGTGGCGTAGACGGGGCTGCACCACCCGGAGGCCGTGCTCGCACTCGTCCATGAGGCCGAGGACGCCGGCGAGGTCGTCGCGGTCGAGGTCCTCGGCACCGACCGCCACCAGCGCGCCGAGCAGCAAGGGGCCGAACCCCGGCTCCGGCTCGGTGGGCAGCTCGCAGAAGCCCAGGGCGAGGCGGCGGGTGGGCGCGAACGGCCGGTTGTGGAAGACCTCGAGCTCCGCCAGGATCACATCCCGAAGTTAGCTAGCCGCGCTCAGCTTCCCTGCATCCGAGGACGCGCCTCTCGTCACCTCGTCGGTCATCCCGGCAGGAGCCCGTACTCGTACTCGCCCCGGCCGCGATCGATGCTCTTGGCGTCTCCGCTACACGTACTGACGGAGGGTCGTGCGCAGCGTCGTCGCCTGCTCGATGATGGTGTCGTCGTCGGCCTCGCCCTCGAGGGCCTGGCGCAGGCTGGTCGAGCCGGTGACGATGTCCTTCCACGCCGTCGGGGCGAAGCCGTAGGGCAGGGGCAGCGATTCGGCCATCCGGGCGGCGTCGACCATCGACAGGACGCCTTCGTGGTCGAGGGGGTCGTGCATCAGCCGGTCGGCGGCCACGAACAGGTCGGACAGCACGTCCTGGGGATCGAGGCCCTCGACCGCGGCGAGGCGGGCCTCGGCCTGCAACTCGGCCTCCTCCAACGCCCTGTGCTCGGGGTCCTCGGTGTCCTCGGCGGCGCCGCCGCTCTCGATGGCGTCGATCAGGTTGTCGACGTTGTCCTCGTCGTGCTCGAGCACGACCAGGTCGCCTCGCGCGTCCCAGGCGTGTTCGATGCCGGCCAGGGTGAGGGCGTCGACCAGGGCGGCGAGGCGCAGGTCGTCCCAGTCGCTGAGGTCGTAGGCCACCTGCTCGGCGCCACTGGACAGGAATGCCTCCTCGTCGGCCTCGTCGATCAGACGGTCGGCCTCGTCCTCGTCGTCGCCCCGCACGACCAGCGAGTCGCCGTCCCAGGCGTGGGCGACGCCGGCGGCCCAGAACCGCTCGTCGAGGGCGAGCCGGCCGATGGGTTCGAGCTCGTCGAAGTCGTAGGCGATCTGGTCCTCGTCGCCTCCGCCCAGCCCGTCGAGGGACATCGGCCGGCGGTCGGACAACGGCACCCGGCAATCGGCGCACTCCAACGCGCCAGCCTGGTATTCGCTGCCGCACAGCAGGCACCAGCGACTCATGAGGACCTCCGTCGTAGGACATGGCGGCGCAGGAACGACTCGATCCGGGTGAGCTCGTCGACGATGGTGGCCGGCGCCAACCACCCGTGGCCCTCACCGTCGTACACGTGGAGCTCGACGTCGCGCCCGAGCCCCCGCAGCCGGTCGGCGACCGACTGCGACTGGGCCAGGGGGACGACCTTGTCCTCGTTGCCCTGCAGGATCAACAGGGGCGCTTCGATGCGCTCGGCGACGTTCAGCGGCGAGCGGTCGCGGTAGGCGGCGGCGGCCTCGGGCAGGGGCCCGACCAGCGAATGGCAGTAGTGGGCCTCGAAGCGGTGCGTGGTCTCGTCGAGGTCGAAGAGGTCGGTCACCCCGAACAGGTCGACGCCGGCGGCGCACAGTTCGGGATGGTGCGCCAACAGGTTGAGCACGGTGAAGCCACCGGCCGAACCCCCCATCGGCACCATGCGCCGGGGGTCGCCCCAGCCGTTGGCGGCGGCGGCGCGCATGCCCGCAGCCACATCGGCGACGTCGAGCTCACCCCACCGGTGGCGCATGGCCTGGGTGTAGGCGCGGCCGTGGCCGGTGGAGCCCCGGTGGTCGGGGACGAGGATGGCGTAGCCCCGGTCGCAGAAGAAGGTGAAGCGGGGGACGAACCCGACCGGCCATTGGCTCGTCGGGCCGCCGTGGGCCCACACGATCAGCGGCGGCGGCGTTTCGCCGCTGGCGCTGTCGACGCCGGGCCCGGGCCGGTAGAGCCGGCCGAAGACCTCGGCGCCGTCGTCCGCCGGCCAGCTCACGGCGGTGGGCTCGACCAGCCCGGCCTCCTCGAAGCCGCCGACCGGCCCGCGGGCGACCTCTCGGCGCTGCGGGGGGCCGCCGGCAGTGCCGGCGCCGCGGTCGGTCTCGTAGGTGACGACGGTGGTGGGCGTACGGGCGCCGGCGCGCACCGCCGCAATGCGGTCACCGACCCAGGACAGCCCGCCGTGCACGGCGCGGCCGAGCTCGATGGTCGTTCCCGAGGCCACGTCGAGTTGGTGCAGGGAGCCGAAGCCCTTGTCGTTGCGGGTGAAGGCGATCCGGTCACCGGCGGGCGACCAGGCGAAGGAGCGCTGCCCCAGCCCCCAGGACGGGTCACCGTGCTCCACCGGCTCGTCGAGGAGGATCCCGGCGTTGCCGCCGTCGGCGTCGGCCATCCACAGGTTGAGCCAGCCGCTCTGGTCGCTCACGAAACCCAGGTGCTGCCCGTCGAGCGAGAACCGCGGTTGTTGGGCCTGGACCGACGCACCGCCGGCGACCAGCCGGGGCTCGCCGGGCCGGCCGGCGTCGGCCGCGGCGCGCAGGACGACCCGGCTCGCGTCCCAGGGCATGTCGGGCGTGTCCCACTCCTGCCACGCCACCGTCGACCCGTCGGCCGACCACACCGGGTCGAAGCAGAAGTCGGCGTCAGCCGACAGCCGCCGGGGCCACGAGGGACCGCCGCTCGGGTCGAGAGCCACGACCGCGACGTGGTGCTGGTCGACGACAAACGCCACCGACGAGCCGTCCGGGCTGATAGCGGGAGCGGCCGCCGGCGTCTCCCGGTGGCCGTCCAGCACGGCAACGCCGGCACCGCCGGCGGCATCGACCCACCACAACCCGCCGTCGAGGGCGGCGTAGACCAGGCCGCTGCCGTCAGGCGCCCAGTCGAAGGCGCCACCGCCGTAGGACGCCACCGGGCGGGGCGCCGGGTCGCTGGTGACCGTGAGCTCGGGCCCGCCGGCGGCTTCCACCACCACGATCTGGGCCCGGCCGGCGACGTTGGCCACGTAGGCCAACCGGCTGCCGTCAGGCGACAGCCGGGGCTCGGCGAGGACGCGCCCCCACGCGCACATGGCGGCCGTGACCCGCGGCCGTCGGCTCCGACCCATCCCGGGACCATAGTGCCCAGCCATGCGCTCCTCGGTGGCCGAGACGACCGGCTCCAGGGACCAGGTGACCGAGACGCCGTCGTCGCGGCCGCCAGGCCGCCGGCGACAGTCCGCGGGCCCAGGAGCGAAGCGACGCCCGCAGCAGACCGACTATACGCATCGGGGCCGATGGGGGTGACGCCCATCGTGTCCTGGAGGCTTAGACCTGGCGTTGTCGTCGATACCCAGGGGGGGTATGGTACCTCCATGGCTGGCTACGTGGTGAACAAGGGCGCCGCTGCGACCCACGACGAGCACGGTGGTCATGCCAAGCACGCCGCCCACCACGTGGAGATGTTCCGACGCCGGTTCTGGGTCAGCCTCGTCCTGTCGGTCCCGGTCGTGGTGACGAGCCACATGGTCATGGACTGGTTCGGCTACGACCTCGACTTCGCCGGGATGGAGTGGGTCGGCCCGGTCCTCGGGTCGGTCATATTCTTCGGGGCCGGCCGGCCGTTCCTCGAAGGAGCGCGGCGAGAGGTCCACGACCGCCAGCCCGGGATGATGCTGCTGATCGGCATGGCGATCACCGTCGCCTACGTCACGTCAATAGCGACCTCGCTGGACGCGTTCGACCTGGACTTCTGGTGGGAGCTGTCGCTGCTGGTGACGATCATGCTGCTCGGCCACTGGCAGGAGATGAAGGCCCTCGGCCAAGCCCAGGACGCCCTCGCCGCGCTCGCCGCGCTCCTGCCCGACGACGCCGAACGCGTCGGGCCCGACGGCGGGATCGAGACGGTCACCATCGATGACCTCCAGCCCGGCGACGTGGTGCTGGTCCGCTCCGGCGCCCGGGTGCCCGCCGACGGCGAGATCATCGACGGGGCCGCGGGACTTGACGAGTCGATGATCACCGGCGAGTCCAAGCCCGTCGCCAAGGACCTCGGCGACCGGGTCGTGGCCGGCACCGTGTCGACCGACTCGGCGATCCGCGTGCGGGTCGACGCCGTCGGTGAGGACACCGCGCTGGCCGGCATCCAACGTCTCGTGGCCGAAGCTCAGGAGTCGCGGTCCCGGGCCCAGATCCTCGCCGACCGGGCCGCGGCGCTCCTCTTCTCTGTGGCGACCGCTGCTGCGGTGACCACTGGGATCGTCTGGGCGGCGCTCGGCGACGGCGACGAAGCCGTCACCCGGGTCGTGACGGTGCTGGTCATCTCCTGCCCTCATGCCCTCGGCTTGGCGATCCCGTTGACGACCTCGATCTCCTCGGCACTGGCGGCCAGCAACGGGATCCTGGTGAAGGACCGCCTCGCCCTCGAGGAGAGCCGCACCATCGAGGCGTTCCTGTTCGACAAGACCGGCACGCTCACCAAGGGCCAGCACACCGTCGTCGGAGTCGCCGGCTCGGGCCTCAGCGAGCACGACGTATTGCGCATCGCCGGTGCTGTCGAGTCCGACAGCGAACACCCCCTCGCCCGGGCCATCGTCGCCGCGGCCACCGAAGGCGGCGACATCGCGGCCGCCACCGACTTCCGCTCGATCACCGGCCGCGGCGTCGAGGCCACCGTCGACGGGCAGTCCTACGCCGTCGGGGGCCCGGCGCTCCTGCGGGAACGGTCACTGAGCGAACCCCCGGAGCTGGCCAGGTGGTCGTCGGACTGGAAGGAACGCGGCGCGGCGGCGCTCTACCTCGTGCGGGGTGACCGCATTGTCGGTGGCCTCGCCCTGGAGGACGAGATCCGTGCCGAAGCTCGCCACGCCGTCGCCCAGCTGCAGGCCACGGGACGCCGGGTGGTGATGATCACCGGCGACGCCCGCCAGGTGGCCGACGCCGTCGGCGGCGACCTAGGTGTCGATGAGGTGTTCGCCGAGGTGCTCCCCGAGGACAAGGCCAACCAGGTCGCCGAGCTCCAAGCCCGCGGCCTCAAGGTCGCCATGGTTGGCGACGGCGTCAACGACGCCCCCGCCCTGGCCACCGCCGACGTCGGCATCGCCATCGGCGCCGGCACCGACGTCGCCATCGAGTCCGCCGGGCTGATCCTGGCCAGCTCGGACCCACGCCTGGTGGTCAGCATCATCCGCCTGTCCCGGGCGGCGTACCGCAAGAGCCTGCAGAACCTGTGGTGGGCCGCGGGCTACAACATCGTCTCGATTCCCGTAGCCGCCGGCGCACTGGCGTGGGCCGGGGTTTCGATGCCCCCGGCCGTGGCCGCCATTCTCATGAGCGCTTCGACCATCGTGGTCGCCGCCAACGCCCAGCTGCTACGCCGAGTCGACCTGCGCCCCGCCCCGACCCACGCCGACGCCCCCGCGCCCGAGCCCGCCCACGTGCACTGAAGGAGCCCCGATGAGACTGCCCCGGACCTTGCTCGCCGCCGTCGCCGGCGTCGCCCTCGTGGCCACCGCCTGCGGCGATGACGACGCCAGCACCGCCGGCCAGCCCGATGCCACTCGCACCGTAGTGGTCGACATGGTCGACATCGCCTTCGGGCCCGAGACCCTCGAGATCGACGCCGGTGAGACGGTGCGGTTCGTGTTCACCAACCGCGGTGAGGTCGTCCACGACGCCTTCATCGGCGACGCCGACGCGCAGGCCGGGCACGAGACCGAGATGCGCGACGCCGAAGACGCCGAAGAGCACGGGGGCGGGCACGGCGAGGACGAAGGCACCGACGCGGTCACCGTCGAGCCGGGTGAGAGCGAGGAGCTCACCCACACCTTCGAGGAGGCCGGAGCGATCGAGGTCGGCTGCCACCAGCCGGGCCACTACGAGGCCGGGATGAAGATCGCGGTCGAGGTCGCCTGACCATGCGGGTGCAGGTACGGGAGGGCGCCGGCGCCGCGCTCGACGTCGGTCGTCCCCGGAGGTCCGCCGGTGTGCCCACCCTGCCGGTGGGCCGGCGTGTGCCCCGGTCGACGTGGTGGTCGTTGACGGGACGCTGGTGGTCGGTGCCGCCCCGCTGCCGTGGCCGCCCGCGGGGCGCCCGGTGTGGCCGGCCGGCGTGCTGGTCGGTGGTGGCGTCGGGCTGTTGCCGGGCTGGCCGCGGGTCGAGGGGTCGTGGCCACTGTCGGGGCCCGCCGGCGGAACGGTGGGTGGGTAGTCGCCGTCGGGCAAGGCTCCAGCTACGCCTTCGGCGAAGATGTCGCCGGGCGGGGGTACCGGTTGGCGTCGAAGTAGGGGACGCTGACGAGCACGGCGAGCGTGGCCGTCGTGCAAAGCGCGAGGGCAGGTAGTGGCGGATTAGCTGTCGGTTCAGCGACCCTGGCGGAGACTGCGTCGCGCTGCCCTCGCCCGTGGCTGTGCTGGCCGTGGTCATGACGACCTCCGCTGCGGGGAGGCGTCGAGCAGTGCCGCGGCGCGAGCCGCAAGGTCCCGGAAGGCGAGACGCCGACGCGGCCCCGACGCCGGTACGGCGAAGGGGACCGGGACGGTCGTGGTGCCGGTCGCGGTGGCCACGACCATCTCGATCCCGACGTCGTCAATGGAGGTGGCGTGAGCGGAGACGGCGTCGGGGTGCCCGGCGAGAGCCCGGGCGATGTCGAGGAGCTGCTCGGCGTGCCGCGCG
Organism: Acidimicrobiia bacterium; assembly: GCA_052387955.1. Classification (GTDB taxonomy): domain Bacteria; phylum Actinomycetota; class Acidimicrobiia; order Acidimicrobiales; family JACDCH01; genus JBQTIQ01. Next base: position 12,829 of record JBQTIQ010000069.1, read on the forward strand.
TTGAGCTGCTGCACGGGATCGTGGCGGAGCCTGCCGCCACCGGGGTCAGCCATCAGTGCGCTCCCGGTCCCACCGCGCCGGTGAGGTGCAGGACGACGACGCGTCGACAGCGCGCGCCGAGCCGAACACCTTGCTCAGGTCCTGCACCTCGATCACGACCGGATACGTAACACTCTGTCGCTATCAAGTCAATACGTCGTATCTCGTGCTGCGCGTCTCCCACTGCGGGCGATGCGCAGTACCGTTCGCAGGAACGACGGCGAAGGAACCATGCCGAGAATCTGGGCCGACACCATCGACACGCACCGCCGGCAGGTGACCGATGCGATCCTCGACGCCACCGCGGAGCTGATCGCCGAACAGGGCCCTCTGTCGGTCGCCATGTCCGCCATCGCCAAGCGCGCCGGGATCGGCCGGGCCACCCTCTACAAGTACTTCCCCGACGTCGAGTCGATCGTGATCGCCTGGCACACCCGTGACTTCGCCGAGCACCTCGAACGACTGAAGGCACTCAGCGAACGCGACACCGTGACCCTCGACGACGTCGCCGACTTCGTAGGCGCCCAACGGCACCACCACGCCCAGCACCAGGGCGACGAACTCGTCGGCGCGCTGGCACAGACCATCGCCGGGCTCGACCGCGCCGTCGAGGACGTGGTGTACGACCAGGTTGTGGCCCTCATGACCGACCTCGTCACCAAACTCATCGAGCGCAAGGAAGTTCGCGCCGATCTCGACGCCGACGTTCTCGCCCGCTGGCTGTTCCACACGATCCACGCGCCGCCCGACCTCGACGACCGAGCAGTGTCCCAGCTCGTCGTCGCCTCCCTGGCCCCGACGGCGGCGCCGCCGCGACCGACACGGCGCCAGCCCGGCCGCCGCTCCCACTAGCCGTTCTGGCGCGCCCAATGCCCCCAGGACGGTGTTGACAGCCCCGCCGCTGCTGTGTACTACTTTCCATAGGAGTTAATTAGCCGAACCGGAAAGTTGACCAGGCCATGAGCGTCTCGGCGGTGACAGAGGAGGACCGGCTCAGTGAGACCTTCGCGGCGTTGGCCAGCTCCACCCGCCGGGCGATCCTGGCCCGCCTCGCTGGCGGCGCGGCGACGGTGAACGAGCTCGCCGAGCCGTTCGAGCTCACCCTCCCCGCCATCTCCAAGCACATCAAGGTGCTCGAGCGGGCCGGGCTGGTGGTACGGAGCCAGCAAGCCCAGTACCGGCCGTGTGCTCTCGACCCCGCCGCCCTCGAACAAGTGTCGACCTGGGCCGAGCAGTACCGACACGTGTGGGAAGACCGCTTCGACCGGATGGACGACTACCTCGAGCAGCTCGAACGACAACGGAAGGGCAGACCGACGAGATGAGCGACGACAACGGCACCCCGGACGCGGTGGTGATCGAACGCAGCTTCGACGCACCCGTGGAGCTCGTCTGGCGGCTCTGGACCGACGCCGAGCACTTCAAGGCGTGGTACGGCCCCGGCGGCGCCACCATCCCGGTCGCCACGATGGATGTGCGCGTCGGCGGCACCCGCCTGGTCTGCATGGAGGTGGAGACCCCGAACGGGCCCATGCAGATGTGGTTTGCCGGTGAGTACCGCGAGGTCATCGTGCACCAGCGGCTCGTCTACACCGAGTCGATCTCCGACGAATCCGGCAACGTCCCACCGCCGGCCCGTACGGGAACGCTCACCGGGCACCCCCCGACGACGGAGGTTCGCGTCGAGCTCACCGACCTCGGCGGCCGCACCAAGATGGTGATGACTCATGTCGGAGTGCCAAGCGGTTCCCCGGGTGCCGCCGGTTGGGCTATGGCGCTCGACAAGCTCGCCGGCCGCCTGGCCACGCTCGCCGGCCGCTGACCGAGCGAGCACCACCCGGTCGTAGGCGAGGACCCGCGGGAGCTTCGGCGCTGGGCCATCACAGCACGGGGGACTCGACGTAACGGCCGAAGACGGTGGCCATCGCGGCCATGATCTCGCCTTCGGTGGCATAGGCCCGCACCGCGTCGAGCAGGGCCGGCATGAGGTTCACCTCGGGGTCGCCGGCGTCGCCTCGGACTCGGGCCAGGACAGCGGTCACCCGGTCGGGGTCGCGTCCGGCGCGCACGTCCTGCAACCGCTTGACCTGTTGGTCGCCCTGCTCGGCGGTGACCCGGAGGATCTCGACCCGGTCCTCGTCGCTCCCCCCGGTGAAGCGGTTGACGCCGACCACCACCCGCTCCCCGGTGTTGACCGCTCCCTCGAAGCGGTAGGCGGCGTCGGCGATGCGGCCCTGGAACCAGCCCTCCTCGATGCCGGCATGTACGCCGTCGAGGATCGAGCCGGCGCCGAGCCGGTCGAGGTCGGCGAACATCTCCTCGGCCCGGCGCTCCAGTTCGTCGGTGAGCGCTTCCACGAACCACGAGCCGCCGAGCGGGTCGGCGACGTTGGCGACGCCGGTCTCGTGGGCGATGACCTGTTGTGTGCGCAGGGCCACGCGGGCGGCGGAGTCGGTGGGGAGGGCCAGGGCTTCGTCGAGGGAGTTGGTGTGCAGCGACTGGGCACCGCCCAGCACCGCGGCCAGGGCCTCGAGTGCGGTGCGGGCGACGTTGACGACGGGCTGCTGGGCGGTGAGCGACACCCCGGAGGTCTGGGCGTGGAAGCGCATACGTAGCGAGCGTTCGTCGTCGGCGTGGTACCGGTCCTTCATCCACCGCGCCCAGATGCGGCGGGCGGCCCGGTACTTGGCGATCTCCTCGAAGAAGTCGAGGTGGGCGTTGAAGAAGAAGCTGAGCCGGGGCGCGAAGGCGTCGACGTCGAGACCGGCCTGCAGCGCGAGCTCGACGTAGGCGAACCCGTCGGCGATCGTGAACGCCAGTTCCTGGGCGGCCGTCGAACCCGCCTCGCGGATGTGGTACCCCGAGATCGACAACGGGTGCCACCGCGGCATCTCGGCGGTGCAGAAGGCGATGGTGTCGCGCACCAGCCGCATCGACGGGCGGGGCGGGAACACGAACTCCTTCTGGGCGTGGAACTCCTTGAGGATGTCGTTCTGCAGGGTGCCGCCCAGGCGCGCCCGGTCGACACCGCCGCGCTCGGCCACCGCCACGTACATGGCCAGGACCACCGCGGCGGGCGAGTTGATGGTCATCGAGGTCGTCACCGAGCCGAGGTCGATCCCGGCGAAGAGGTCCTCCATGTCGGCCAGTGTGTCGACGGCCACGCCGCACTTGCCGACCTCGCCGTCGGCCAGCGGGTCGTCGGAGTCGCGGCCCAGCAGCGTCGGCAGGTCGAAGGCAACCGACAGGCCGTCGCCGCCCGCGGCGAGCAGGTCGCGGAACCGCCCGTTGCTGTCCACTGCGGTGCCGAAGCCGGCGAACATCCGCATCGTCCACAGCTTCGAGCGGTACATCGACGCGTACGGTCCCCGGGTGTAGGGATAGCAGCCCGGGAACTCGCCGTCGTCGGGCCCGTAGACGGGGTCGACGGGAACGCCCGAGATCGTCTCGAAGCCGGTGTCACACCGGGGCGCCCGGTCGAAGGCCTGTTGCCATTCGTCCCGGGCGGTCATCCCCGCAGGATACGGCCGCCGGCGGGCCCCCTCACCGAGGCTCGGGACCTAGCCTCGCGCCGCATGGAGAGAGCCACGCAGAGCCCGGACCGGAACCTCGCCCTCGATCTCGTCCGGGTGACCGAGGCCGCCGCCCTGGCCGCGGCTCGGTGGATGGGCCGCGGCGACAAGAACGGCGCCGACGGGGCCGCCGTCGAGGCCATGCGGGTCGTGTTGAACACGGTGGCGATGGACGGGGTGGTCGTCATCGGTGAAGGCGAGAAGGACGACGCCCCCATGCTCTACAACGGCGAGCACATCGGCGACGGCTCGCCCCCCGAGACCGACATCGCCGTCGACCCCATCGACGGGACCACCCTCGCCGCGCTGGGCCGGGGCAACGCCATCGCCGTCATCGCGGTGTCCGAGCGGGGCACGATGTTCGACCCGGGGCCCTGCGTCTACATGGAGAAGATCGCGGTCGGCCCCGAGGCCAGGGGCAGCGTCAGCCTCGACGCCACACCGACGGAGAACCTGGCCGCGGTGGCCAAGGCCAAGGGCAAGTCGGTACGCGACGTCACCGCCGTCATCCTCGACCGGCCCCGCCACGACGACCTGATCGCCGAGGTGCGCTCGGCCGGCGCCCGGGTCCGGCTCATACCCGACGGCGATGTCGCCGGCGCCCTGTCCACGGCCTGGCCCGACTCGGGGGCCGACATCCTCTTCGGCATCGGCGGGACCCCCGAGGGTGTCATAACCGCCGCCGCCCTCAAGTGCATGGGCGGCGAGATCCAGGGCCGACTGTGGCCTCGCAACGACGACGAGCGCCGCCAGTGCGCCCAGGCGGGCTACGACATCGGCCGTGTGCTCAGCACCGACGACCTGGTATCGGGCGACAACTGCTTCTTCGCCGCCACCGGCATCACCGACGGCGAACTGCTCAAGGGCGTCCACTACGACAGCCGCGGAGCCAGCACCCAGTCGCTGGTCATGCGGTCCAAGTCGGGCACCGTGCGCCTGATCAACGCCCGTCACCACATCGCCAAGCTTCGCGAGTACGCCTCGGTCGAGTTCGGGTAGCGGCCGATCCCCTGGACCGAGCCGCGACCGTCTCGACCGCCGATCAGGACGCGAAGTCGGGCTGGTTGCTGCGGGCGCTGGCGGTCCGCCCCGCAGGCTGCTCCCAGTCCTCCTGCCGGCCGAGCGCGGTGAGGTCGAGGAAGTAGTACGCGCCGCCGGTGCTCTCCAGGCCGCGGGCGTAGACCGAGTAGGTGCGGTAGACCTCGCCGTCAACCTCGAGGAAGCACGTGCGCCCGGGCATGTCGTAAGGCTGTTCGGCGGTCTTCATGGTCTCGTGGCCCATGGCCGCGTACTCGTCGAGGGTGCGATAGTTGAACTCGTCGTAGCCCCGTGACGCGTCGATGGTGGCGCCGAAGTCGTAGCTGAAATCGCCGTCGTTGGTGGAATACCACGGGATCGTCCAGCCCTTTGCGGCCTTCCACCGCTCGAGCCTGGCCACCGGGGCGCGAGACACGAGCGCATAGGTGGTGTCCCGGGTGTTGAGGTGCTCGATGAGCCCGGGCGCCAACTCATCGGTGCCGGCGCTGCAGCTGGGGCAACCTTCCTCCCAGTCGGGGTGGAACATGAAGTGGTACACGATCAGCTGCCGGCGGCCCTCGAACAGGTCGAGCAGCGAGGCCGGGCCGCCGGGCCCCTCGAACTCGTAGGGCTTCGTCACCGCCACCATCGGAAGCTCACGACGCTCGGAGTTGAGCCCGTCCCGTCGGCGGGTGAGGTCCTTCTCCTTCTCGAGCAGCTGGCGGCGGGCCGCAGCCCACTCCTTGTGCGAGACAATATTCGGCAAGCTCATGGGTCTCCTTGGCAGACCGGGTACAAGGGCCCTTACCCATGCCGGCCTCGGGGCACACGTGTACCAGCACCACCACGCCCGCCTTCTCTCGGCCTGTGCCAGCCTTGACCCGGTGGTATCGGTACACGACGTCGCCGGGCAGGCGTTGGCGGCGACATCGATGGAAGCCAAGGTCGCCCTGGCCGGCGAGGCGCAGCGGTCCTGGGTGGCCGGCACCCTCACGGCCGGCGCCGGCGGCGCCGTGCTCGGCCCCGACGAGCGTGGACGTCCGTCCCGGCCCGAGCTGGTGCCGGCGCGCCGGGTGTCGGCCCGCGGTCTCGGCACAGTCGCCGGCCGGGTGGCCGCCATCCACGCCGTTACCCACATCGAGGCCAACGCCATCGACCTCGCCCTCGATGCCGTACACCGGTTCCGGTCGCTGCCGGCTGGCTTCTACGGTGACTGGCTCGGCGTGGCCGCCGACGAGGCCCGTCACTTCGGACTTCTCCGGGCCCGCCTGCGCGCCCTCGGGCCCGACTACGGCGACCTTCCCGCCCACGGGGGGCTGTGGGACGCCGCCGCCGCCACCGCCGACGACCCGCTGCGGCGCATGGCGCTGGTGCCCCGGGTGCTCGAAGCCCGAGGCCTCGACGTGGGCCCGGCGATGATCCAACGGTTCTCGTCCGCCGGCGACGAGGGGACCGCAGCGGTGCTGAGGGTGGTCCTGGCCGACGAGATCGGCCACGTCGCCGTGGGCGACCGCTGGTTCCGTTGGCTGTGCGCCGAACGGGGCCTGGATCCCGAACCCACTTTCGCTGCGCTCCTCCACGAGGCCGGTGTCGTCGTCCGCCCGCCCCTGAACGTCGAAGCCCGCCGGGCGGCAGGCTTCAGCGCAACCGAACTGTCCTCACTGCTCTCGGGTTAGGCCTTCACGGCCCGCCGCCGTCGAGATCGGCCACCAGCCTTTTCGGCGCCACCATCCGGTAGGCGTCGACGACGATCTCGGCGACCTCGTCCCAGTCGACGGGGACGTCGAGGTACACGCCGAGCCAGCCCCGATGGCCGACGTAAGGCGGCCGGTAATAGCGATCGGGCTCGGCCGCCACCAACGCTTCCTGGGCGCCGGCGGGTGCGGCACACCAGAAGCCGAGCCGGTCGTCGTGATGGTGGTCGGCGTAGCTGACGAACGTCTTGCGGTCCCGTACGAACCACGTCGGCTCGCCGTGGCTCACCCGCTCGGTGGTCTCGGGCAGGGCGAGGCAGAGCCGGCGCAGGTTCTCGAGCGGATCGTCCGCCATCAGCGCTGTTCGACCCGTTGAGGGTTCTGGCCCTTCACGCCACCACTCGACGATGAGGCACTGGGCGGCGGGATCGGGACGCACGGTGGAGACCTCGGCGACGTCGAGGGCAGCCCGGTGGCTTCGACCCGGGCCCGGGCCAGGCCGGCGATGTCGGCGGCGGCGGCAGTGACGTCCTTCCACGAACTCATGTCTCGATTGTGCTAGCTGATGGCAATCGTCGCGTCCACCGCACCGGCACCGTCGACGACGAGGACATTGGCGCCGGCTACTACGGCCCAGCGGTCGTCGTCGACCACGAGGACCCGGGTGCCGGGCTCGGGGGTGGCGAAGCTGAAGCGCTGGCGCACATCGAGAGTGCCGGCGCCGGCGTCGACCACGTGCACGGTCGTCTCCGCTACCGACGGCGGGAACAGGCACGTATCGCCGTAGAAGGGCTCGATCCGGCGCGACAGGGCCTCGGCGACGGCCGGGTCGGGCTCGGCGACCCCGTTCGAGTACAGCCCCATCAACTCCCGGTCGAGGGCCTCGAACTCGGCCTGCTTCTCGGCCGCCTGTTCGGGCGAGCAGCCCACCGGCTTACCGGGCCTCCAGCTCCCCGAAGGAACCGCGAAGGTGCCGGCGCCGAGCCCGAGGTAGGCGTGATGGTCATAGACGACGGGGCTGTCGCCGCCCAGGGGTTCGGTGTCGATCACCGCGGGCTGGGCCGGGTCGGAGACGTCGAACAGGTTCACCGTCGCCAGCCCGTCCTCGCCCGGACCGAAGCCCGCCACCAGGCCGTCGCCGAGCGGGTGGAGGTAGGCGCTGAACCCGGGCAGCTCGACCTCGCCCACCACCTGCGGCGCGGTCGGGTCTTCCAGGTCGAGCACGTAGAACGGGTCGGTGGTGAGGAACGTCACGGCGTAGCCGGCGGTCCCGTCGAAGCGGATGCCGTGGAGGGTCTCGCCCGGGTGCCCGAAGCGACCGGTGCGGCCGACGACGTCGAGCTCACCGTCGATGTCGAGCACCACGACCTCGTTCAGCACCACGGCTTCGGAGGGCTCTGGCTCCGGCGCGAAGCCCGGACCGGGCTCCACCGGCAACGGCCCGGCCGGCAACGTCTCGGCCGGCAACGTCCCGACCGTGTCGACGACCGTCTCGTCGATGGCGAGGCCCTCGTCGACGATGACGTCGCCCTGGATGAAGGCGCCGAAGCCGTCCTCGGTGACGGCCACCCGCAGGAAACCGTCGTGCTCGGACATCGCGAACTGGTTCAGCAGGCGACCGGGCACCCGGCCCGAGCCGGTGTGCTCGAGCGAGTCGAGCTCGAAGCGGTGGATGCCGGTCTGCAGCCCGGCCTCCTCGTAGAGGGGCGTAGCCACGTAAGCGGAGGACGCGGTCACGTGCACCAGCTCTCCACTGCCGACGATCTCGGTGGCGTTGACCGGCTCCAGGGTGCCCGAGACCGGCAGCGTGGCCACCAGCGTCGCCCCCGGGCCCGAGGGCGCCACCGGGTGCAGGACCTGGTCACAGGGCACTGGGCCGCCGGCGAAGGGCACCGTGTCGATCGGGGTGTAGACGCCGTCTACGGCGACGACGTGGAGACGGTCGCCGGCGCGGCGGGCGTCGACGAGGTAGCCGTCGGACGTCCACGTCGCTTCGGCGGCCAGGCCGTCCTCGGACACCGTGACCCGGCTGATCTCGATGCCGCCGGCCGGGAAGCTGTCGATCCCGCCGCGGCCCTCGGCTCCGGCCCTGCTGTCGGCTTCTCTGGTCCCAGCGACCCAGGCCACGCCGGCGTCGGCGTCGTAGGTGACCCGGGCGTCGGAGGGGACCGTCACCGACGCCAGCCGGGCGCCGTCCACCAAGTCGACCAACGCCATGGTCCCGGCCGCCACCACCAGCGCCCGGCGGTCGTCGACCCGGTCGACGACATCGAGTTCGTCGACGCCTTCGACGGCGACGTTGGTGGCCCCGGTACCGGCGGCGTCGCTGCCGGCACGGCTCTGGAGGGCGGAGTTGTCCGCCCCCGAGACAGCGGTGCCGGCGGGGGCCGGGGCGGCGTCGTTGGCTGCGGCCTCGAGCCCACCGGTGGCCAGGGGGACATCCCCGTCGAAGCCGCCGGCCGGTTGCCACGCCGCCAGTTCTTCGCACGACGTGAACCGGGCCAGCTCGCTGGCGGCGGCTTCCTCGGCGGGGCCGGCCACGACGACCGCCACCGCCACCACCGCTCCCACCACGGTGGCGGCGAGCACGGCGCTCAGGCCTCGTCTGGGTGCGTCACCTGGGTTCATGCGTCCGCCTCCTCGAGGTCGTCGTCCGCCGCTATGACGACGTACGGGAAGCAACTGGTTCCCGGCGACCGCGACCTAAGGATTCGGACCGGGAGGGAGCCGGCGCTCGGCCTGGGACAGCAACAACCGGGCCAGGTCGTCGTCGGCGGCGACGTCGACCGCTCGGACCTCGCCGTCTCGGCACCATCCCCGTAGGGCACCCACGACCTCCCCGGCCCGGCGGGCCGCGACCACGATCGGCGTGGCCCCTGCTGGCAGGAGGTCGTCGAGGTCACCCAGCAACGGTGCGGTGGCGGGATCGGCCATGGCCGAGCACGACAGCTCGAGATCCAGCCCTCCCCGGCCCACCCGCACGACGGGCTCGAAGGGGAAGTCTGCGATCGGGTTCCACCGGTAGGGCCCGGCGGCGTGCTCCTCCAGCAGGTACACGGCCTCGAAGGACACGTCGGCCCGGTAGCCGACGAGGGCTGCCAGCGCGGCGTCGATCCGGTCCGGCTCGCAGTCGTCGGCGACGGTGGCGTGGGCGACGAAGGGGTAGGTCAAGCACCGGGCCAGCGGTGGGACGAACACCCGGTGGCGGAGATCGGCTAGATCGTCGACGCCCTCGCCGCCCACCGCCAGGTACAGCACCGGGGTCACCGGGTAGAACGTCGCCATCGGCCCGAAACGGACCGAGAACCGCTCGGTGGCGCCGGCCACCGCCCGGAGGTGGGCCAGGACGTTGGTCACCTCCTCGGCCCGCACGTTGACCGGCGGCACCAGCGTGACGTGGGGCGCCACCCGGGCCGGCGACCCGTCACCGAGCGCACGCCGCAGCCCGTCGACCTCGTGCGCCACCGGCTCGGGCACCAAGAGAGCCACAGCGAACCGACGGCGGGGCATGTCGTGATTGTGGCTCGACCCAGGCCGCTGGTCAGTGGCCCCCGGCGGCGGGGACGACGGCGCCGGTCGCCACCTCGATCCGTACCCGGGCCCGGCGCAGGGCGGCCTCGGCGTCCTCGTCGTCGGGAGCGGCACGCAGGCGGGCCTCGGCGGCCTCGTGAGCCCTACGGGCGCGGTCCACGTCGATCGTCTCGGCCAGCTCGGCGACATCGGAGAGCAACGCCACCCGGTCGTTCGAGACCTCCACGAAGCCGCCGTGGGCCGCCACCATCACGGGCTCGGCGCTCTCGGACACGATCTTGACCGGCCAGATGTCGAGGGCGCCGATGAAGGGGGCATGCCCCGTGAGAAAGGCGATGTCGCCCCCGCCCACGACTCGGCACACGACCATCGACGCCGTGCCCGAGAAGAGCACCCGTTCGGGCGATACCAGTTGGACCTCCAATGCCATTTCTAGGCGCCCATCAGCTCTGGAGCTGCTTGGCCTTGGCCCGGGCCGAATCGGCGTTGCCGACGTTGAGGAAGGCCTGCTCGGGCAAGTCGTCGAGATCGCCGTTGACCAGCTGCTCGAACGAGTCGACGGTCTCCTCGATGGGCACGAAGATGCCTTCGAGGCCGGTGAACACCTGACCTACGAAGAACGGCTGGGACAGGAACCGCTGCACCTTGCGGGCCCGGTTGACGGTGATGCGGTCTACTTCCGACAGCTCGTCGAGGCCGAGGATGGCGATGATGTCCTGCAGTTCCTTGTAGCGCTGCAGGACTTCCTGCGTCTGGCGGGCGACGGCGTAGTGACGGGCGCCCACGACCTCGGGCGACAGGATCGTGGACGTCGACGCCAACGGGTCCACCGCCGGGTAGATGCCGAGGGCGGCGATCTGGCGGGACAGCTCGGTGGTGGCGTCGAGGTGGGTGAAGGTGGTGAACGGCGCCGGGTCGGTGTAGTCGTCGGCCGGTACGTACACCGCCTGAAGCGACGTGATGGAGCGGCCCCGGGTCGAGGTGATGCGTTCCTGGAGCTCGCCCATCTCGTCGGCCAGCGTCGGCTGGTAGCCCACCGCCGAAGGCATCCGGCCGAGCAGGGTCGACACCTCGGAGCCGGCCTGCACGAAGCGGAAGATGTTGTCGACGAACAGCAACACGTCCTGGCCCCGGGCGTCACGGAAGTACTCGGCCACCGTGAGCGCGGCCAGGGCGATGCGCAGGCGCACACCGGGGGGTTCGTCCATCTGGCCGAAGATCAACGCCGCCTTCTCGAGCACGCCCGACTCGCCCATCTCGATGAACAGGTCGGTGCCCTCTCGGGTGCGCTCGCCGACGCCGGCGAAGACCGACACGCCGCCGTGCTGGGACGCCACCCGGTTGATCATCTCGGTGATGAGCACGGTCTTGCCCACGCCGGCCCCGCCGAACAGGCCGATCTTGCCGCCCTGGAGGTAGGGGGTGAGCAGGTCGATGACCTTGATACCGGTGGGGAACAGCAGCTTCTTGGGCTCGAGCGTGTCGAAGGCGGGGGCGGGACGGTGGATGTCCCAGCGGTCGTCGATGTCGTGCAGCTCGGGGACGTCGAGGGGCTCGCCCAACACGTTGAGCACGTGGCCGAGCACACCGTCGCCGACCGGCATCGACAGGCCGCGGCCCAGGTTCCGGACCGGGGTGCCCCGCCGGAGGCCGTCGGTCGGCTTGAGGCAGATGGCCCGGATACGGCCCTCCCCGATCTGCTGGGCCACCTCGGCCGTGACCACTACGTCCTCACCCGCCATGGTGAGGGTGAACTGCACGGCGTGGTTGATCTCGGGGAGGCTGCCCCGGGGGAACTCGACGTCGACGACGGGGCCGGCGATGGCGACGACGCGCCCTTCCTTCAGCTCGGTCTCGGCGGTGGTGGGCTCGGTCAGGCTCATTCGGTCCTCGTCAGGTCTTCGTCGAGAGTTCTGCGAACACGTCGGTACGGGCGGCCCGGTCGATCAGGAGGTCCTCGCCGCCGGGCCGGGCCTGCCGGAGAGCTTCGGCGCCACCGACGATCTCCATGATCTCGGTGGTGATGGCGTCCTGGCGGGCCCGGTTCATGGCCCGGCTCAGGCCCTTGATGAGCTCCTCGGCGTTGTCGGTGGCCGCCTTCATGGCCCGTTGGCGCGCCGCGTGCTCGGACGCCGACGCGTCGAGCAGGGCGGTGTAGACCCGGGCATCGACGTAGCGGGGCAACAGGACGTCGATGATGCCCTCGGGCGAGGGCTCGTACTCGATGTCGCCTCCGCCGTCGGCCGGCTCGGTGGCCTCGGCCTCGTCGAACCCGTGCAGCGGCAGGAACCGGCGCACCACCACCTGCTGGGTGCCGGAGGAGATGAAGCGGGTGTAGACGAGGTCGACGGTGTCGACCTCGCCGGCCTCGAAGCGGCGCCGGGCCGCGTCCGCCACTGCCCGGGCATCCTCGTACTGGGGCCGGTCGGTGATGCCGGTGAAGGTGTCGTCGATGCGGTAGCGGCGGAACGAGAAGTAGGAGTTCGCCTTGCGGCCGACGAGGATCAGCGAGTAGTCGATGCCCTCCCGTCGCCGGGCCATGACCTCGCGCTCGGCGGTACGGACGATGGCGGTGTTGTAGCCGCCGCACAGGCCTCGGTCCGAGCTGATGACCACGAAGGCAGCCTTGCGGGGGTTCTCGCCCCGGCGCAGCAGCGGGTGGTTGACGGCCCCCGCCCGACGGGCGAGGTTGAGGATCATGGTCGTGATCTGGCGGCTGTAGGGACGGGCCGCGGCCGCCCGCTCGCTGGCCTTGGCCACCCGGGTGGCGGCGATGAGCTCCATCGCCCGGGTGATCTTCTTGGTCGACTGCACGCTGCGGATCCGCCGCCGGAGGATCCGTTCCTGACCACCGGCCATCGGCTATCGGGCCTCGTCGTCCCGGGTGATCTCCTCTTCGGGGAGGGTGGACTCGGCGACACCGCCGGCCAGCCGGCGGGCCTCCTCGGCCTGGGCGGCGGCGTCGGGCGCGGTGCCGTCGCTCCCGGTGGGCCCGAAGGCAGTGGTGAACGACTGCAGCGCCTCGGCCAGCGTGTCGCCCTCGGGCAGCGCGCCGGTGGTGCGGATGTAGTCCAACACCTCGGGCCGACGGGTGCGCATGTGCTCGAGCAGTTCGGACTCGAACCGCTTCACGTCGCCTACCGGGATGCTGTCGAGGTAGCCGCCGGTGCCGGCGAAGATCGAGACGACCTGTTCCTGCACGGCCATCGGCGAGTTGAGGTTCTGCTTGAGCAGCTCGGTCAGCCGGTAGCCCCGCTCGAGCTGGGCGACCGAGACCTTGTCGAGCTCGGAGCCGAACGTCGCGAACGCCTCGAGCTCGCGGAACTGGGCCAGGTCGAGCTTCAGGGTGCCCGCCACCGCCCTCATGGCCTTGATCTGGGCGGCGCCGCCGACCCGGGACACCGAGATGCCGACGTCGACGGCGGGCCGCACACCGGACTTGAACAGGTCGTCCTGCAGGTAGACCTGGCCGTCGGTGATCGAGATCACGTTGGTGGGGATGTAGGCCGACACGTCGCCGGCCTTGGTCTCGATCACCGGCAGGGCGGTGAGCGAGCCGGCGCCGCGCTGGTCGCTGAGCTTGGCGGCCCGCTCCAGCAGCCGGCTGTGCAGGTAGAACACGTCGCCCGGGTAAGCCTCGCGGCCCGGGGGGCGGCGCAGCAGCAACGACATCTGGCGGTACGCCTCGGCCTGCTTGGACAGGTCGTCGTAGACGATCAGGGCATGCTCGCCGTTCTCCATCCAGTGTTGGCCCATGGCGCAGCCGGCGAAGGGGGCGAGGTACTTGAACGGGGCCGAGTCCGACGCCGGGGCCGAGACCACCACCGTGTAGTCGAGGGCGCCGTACTCGCGCAGGACGTCGACGGTGTTGGCCACCGTCGAGCCCTTCTGGCCGATCGCCACGTAGATGCACTTCACGCCCTGGCCCTTCTGGTTCAGGATCGTGTCGATGCAGATGGTGGTCTTGCCGGTCTTGCGGTCGCCGATGACCAGCTCGCGCTGACCCCGTCCGATCGGCGTCATGGCGTCGATGGCCTTGATGCCGGTCTGGAGGGGTTCGTGCACGGGCTTGCGCCCGGTGATGCCCGGCGCCTGGATCTCCATGCGCCGATCGATGGCGCCGTTGACGGCGCCGTGACCGTCGATCGGCTCACCCAAGGCGTTGACGACCCGGCCCAGCAGAGCGTCGCCCACCGGCACCGACAGGATGCGCCCCGTCGCCTTGACCGTGCCGCCCTCCTGGATCTCGGCGCCCTCACCCAGGATCACGCAGCCGATCGATTCCTCGTCGAGGTTGAGGGCGAGGCCGAGGGTGCCGTCCTCGAACTCGAGCAGTTCGTTGACGGCGGCGTCGGGAAGGCCCGAGACGCGGGCAATGCCGTCGCCCACCTCGAGGACCCGCCCGACCTGGGCGAAGTCGAGGTCGGCGCTGAACCCTTCCAGGCTGCGACGGAGGGCATCGGTGATGTCGCTGGGGTTGAGCGTGAGGTCGGACATCGGGATCATCTCTCCCTAGAGCGTGGTGCGGAGCTTGTCGAGGCGGGTGCGGACCGAGCCGTCGATGACCATGTCGCCCACGGTCGTGACCAGGCCTCCGAGAACGGTGGGGTCGATGACGACCCGGACCTCGACGGCTCGTCCCGTCGCCTGGTGGAGCGCCTCGGTCAGGCGGCTCAGTTGGCCTTCGTCGAGCGCGATGGCCGAGCGCACGATGGCCACGGCCCGGTTGTCGACCGCCGCCACCTTGGTGACGAGGGCGTCGGCGATGCGAGGGAGCTCACGGCCCCGACCGGCGCCGACCACCATCGTGACCATGGCTGCGGTCAGGGGGAGCGCTCGCCCGTGGAGCAGCTCGTCGACGACCTGTTGTCGGCGGGGCGCCGGGATGTGGGCGTCGGCCAGAGCGTCGAGCAGTTCGTCCGAGGCCTCGAGCGCCCGGCCGAGCTGGAACAGCTCGTCGGCCACGGCGATGAGCTGGCCCTCGGCCCGGGCCACCGTGAGGATGGCGTCGGCGAGGGCGTCGACCCTCCCGCCGCCGGCGACCTGGGGGGGCGGGGTCGGCGCCGGCTCGGTTGGTCCGGCCCCGTCGACCGGCTCCGACGCCGGAGCCTCGGCACCGGGACGCGGGGCCGGGGCGGCCGCGACCTTCTCGGCGCTGGCGTCGTCATGGCCGGCGCCGGGAAGGACGTCGGCCCTCGGGCCGGCGTCGTGTTGGCCGGGAAGGGCGTCGGCCCTCGGGCCGGCGCCCCCGGCGCTCGGCGCGGGCCGGCCGCCGCGACCCTGGCCTGATCTGGGTGCTCGCGCCCGGCGCGGCGGCGGCGCGGTGGCCGGACGGTCGGCCTGCTCCGGGGCCACGGCCGGCTCGTCGGCGGCGGCGTCCTCCGCCGGCGGCGGCGGTGTTTCGGCTGGCGGCTCCGGTTGCGCGTCGTCGGTAGGCCCCGACGTCGCCGGCGCCTCGGCGAGGGGCGCCTGCTCCTCGGCCGGCGGGGCCGCCGACTCGTCGAGCGGCCCGGCGTCGGGGACGGGGGCGGCCGGAGTTTCCTCGACCACGCCCTCGGCCGCGGTGAGATCGCCTTGTGCCGGTCGCTCCTCGTCGGTCGGTGGCGTGGCCGGACCGGCGTCGGCGGCCGGCGCTCGGGTAGGGCTCGGCCCCGTAGGGCGAGGGCGCTTGCGGCGCGCCATCAGTTTCTCCGGCTGGCCAGGTCGTGGATGTAGGCCTCGACCAGTTGTTCCTGGGTGGCCTGGTCGAGGTTGTGGCGCACGACCTGCTCGGCGGCCGAGATGGCCAGCGCGGTGATCTCGCGGCGCAGGTCGGCCATCGCCTGCTGCTTGCCCGATTCGACATCGCCGGCAGCTCGTTGGCGCATGGCGTTGAGCTCGCTCTGGAGGCGTTGCTCGGCGTCCCGGCGCAGGGCCTCGGACTGCTGGCGGGCCTCGTCCACGATCCGGGCCGCCTCGCTCTTGGCCTCGGCCAGCTGCGCCCGGTACTCCTCCAGCACCTGCTGGGCGTCGGCCTTGGCCTGCTCGGCTTGCTCCAGGTCGTGGCGGATCTTCTCGGCCCGGTCGTCCATCGCCTTCTTGATGCCGGGGAAGGCGAACTTGGCCAGCAGGAAGAACAGCACCGCGAAGGAGATCGCACCCCAGATCAGCTCGTTGGTGGCGGGCAGGATCGGGCTCGGCGCCTCGTGGCAGTCGTCGACCGAGCCGCCCTCCAACAACACCGGGATGCATTCGACGTCGGCATGCTCGGCGCCGTTCTCCTCGGCGATCTCCTCGGCCTCGTGTGTGATCTCGTCGACATCGACGCCGGCCTCGGTGGTGGGCTCGGGCTCCTCCTGGGCCAGCGCCGGCCCGCCGAGGAAGGCGAGGGCGCCGACGAGCAGGGCACCGGCCAGGACCTTACGGCTGCGCACGTGCCTCAGCCCGAGATGATGAAGGCGAGCACGAACCCGAACAGGGCCAGCGCCTCCGTGAAGGCGATCCCGAGGAACATGGTCGTGCGCACCATGCCGGCGGACTCGGGCTGACGGGCCATGGCCGAGATGGCGTTGCCGACCACGATGCCGATCCCGATACCGGGGCCGATGGCGGCGCCGCCGTACACGATCCCGCGCCCGACCGCGGTCAGGCCGCTGACCAGCTCGCCGGGTTCCTGTTGGGCAAGGAGTGAAAGCATGGAGGAAGTCTCCTTTGGACTTCAGGTGGCGGCCGGTGCCGTCGCCTGTTCGAGGGTGGTGGTCGGCGGCCGCGGTCAGTGCTCGGGGTGCATCGCCCCGCCGACGTAGACCGCGGTCAGGATCGTGAAGATGAAGGCCTGCAGGAAGGCCACCAGGACCTCGAAGCCGGTGAGGGCGACGAGGAGACCGAACGAGAAGGGAAGGATCACCGCCACCGCGCTCAGCGTGAACAGCGCGGCGCAGATGACGCCGAAGCTGACCAGCAGGAGGTGCCCGGCCAGCATGTTGGCGAAGAGCCGGACCGACAGCGACAGCGGCCGGACGATGATCGTCGACACCAACTCGATGGGCGTGACCAGGATGTACAGCGCCTTGGGCACCCCCGGCGGGAACAGCATCGACTTGAAGTAGCCGAAGAAGCCCTGGCTGACGATCCCCACCGTGTTGTAAAGGATCCAGACCACCGCGGCCAGGAACGCCGGCAGCGCGATCCGGGCGTTGACCGGCATCTGGGAGACCGGGATGACCTCCCAGATGTTGCCCACGAAGATGAACGTGAACAGCGTGTAGAGGAAGGGCGTGAAGCCCATGCCGTCGGGCCCGATCGTCTGCAGGACGATGCCGTTGCGGATGAAGTCGACGGTCGACTCACCGACGTTCTGCACGCCCTTGGGCACCAGGGCACGGCGCCGACCGGCGACGAAGGTGAGCCCGAAGACGATGGCGACCGAGAGCCACATCAACAACACGACCTTGTTCACCGCGAACGGCCCGTCGCCGCCGAAGAGGGCCGGCCACTCGATGACGTGGCTGATGGGGGGGAACTCGATGCCGAGGACATTCACCGGGACGGGTTCTCCTTCGCCTGGAGCACGGGCAGGTTGACCCCTCGCCGCGGCGCCGGCTTGAGGCCGGGAAAGGCGAGGTTGGCCGACACGTAGCGGGTCTCCCAGAAGAGGAGCCCGAGATGGGTGACGAGGATGGTCACCGCCAGCGTCGGAAGGTCGGCCCAGGCCTGGCCCTTGACCGCCCACACCGCCAGGGTGAGCACGATCATGCGGACCAGGAAGCCGCTCAGGGCGGTGCCCATCAAGGCAGCCGGCGAGCGGCGGGCAGCCCAACCGAGCGACACCGCCGAGCCGACGAGGTTGACGGTGACGACCAGGACGGCAGCGGCGGCCGACCAGGCGCCGGCGCCTCCCCGCACGAGCCCGGCGACCAGGACGATCACCGGGGCGGCGGGCAGGACACGGGTGACCATGTCCCGGGCGACCTGCGCCTCCACTGCGGGTACCTCAGCCACCGCGAGGGCCCGTGAAGTGGCCGGGGAACGCCGACATCAGGCGTCGCCATGGGGGTCGCGTCGCACCATCCGTCCGACGAGCCGGGCCTCGTGCGCCCGCATGTCGGCGTCGTAGCGCATGTACATCTTCCACAGCAGGTACGACAGGACCAGCATGAACAGCAGGAGCGTGAACAGGGGCCGGGTGCCGGTGCGGTCGTCGACGAACCAGCCGATGGCGCCGAAGATGACCGGGGTCAGGACCAGTTCGAAGGCGCGCGAGAGGCTGTCACCGAACCCTTTGGTGAGCTCTCGGCGATCGCCCGGCTCCATCGAGAATCTGCCCCTCGTCTCGGCGTCGGCGCCCGTGTCGGCACACCGTTGCTTGTGAACGATTTCGCAACCTAGAAGACCGGGTTTCGGCGACGCAAATCAGCCTCGAACCGATGCCGAGAACCCTCCAAGGCCGCGACGGCACAGACGGAAGGCCCCTCTCCGCGGCCGGCCGCGGACCTTAGTGGCCCGAGGCACGCCCCGCCAATGGCCCACCCCCCGCGGCCGCTTCGGCGCCGTCGCCCCGGCCGTTGTCGTGGCGCCGCCCCGCCCTTCGACGAGGGCGCCCGACGAGGTCGACGACGCCGGTCTGGTCGTCACCGCTGCCCCCGCCTCCGGCTTCGGGGCCGCCATCGCCGGCATCGCCGGAGCCGGTCGCGGCGCCGTCCTCGGCGTCAGCCGCCGGGTCATCGCCGCCGTCGCGCTGACCGTCCCCGGGGCCGACCGCCACGAGCCCTACGGCCCGTGCGGCCCGCACCGAGGGGTGCAGCACCGAGTAGAGCAGCAACAGCACGCCGAGCACCCCGATGGGCAACACCGTGTAGCCCCGCTCGGTGTACACCGGGACCAGCACGGTGGCCGACAGCACACCGGTCCAGGCCCACAGGATCACGACGCTGCGCCGGTGGCCATGACCCAGGCGCATGAGCTGGTGGTGGAGGTGCTCCTTGTCGGCGGTGGCCAAACCCGAGCGGCTGCGGGCGCGTCGCACGATGGCCCAGGCGGTGTCGAGGATCGGGACGCCGAGGATGACGACCGGGATGAGCAGCGGGGCGAAGAAGAAGTACGACTGGCCGCTGTAGAACGTGTCCGTCGAACCGCCGACCGACATCGTCGACGCCGCCATGAGCACGCCCAGGAGCAGCGCACCGCAGTCGCCCATGAAGATCCGGGCGGGATGGAAGTTGAAGGGCAGGAAGCCGAGGCAGACGCCGAGCACGAGCACGGCGATGAGGGGGCCGATGTTGCCGCTGCTGAGCACCCCGACGTCGTCGAGGCGCAGGCTGTAGAGGAAGAAGGCGCCGGCGGCGATGGCGCAGACGCCGGCGGCCAAACCGTCGAGGCCGTCGATGAGGTTGATGGCGTTGGCCAGCACCAGCACCCAGACCACGGTGATGAAGGCGGAGAAATCGGGCGAGAGGCTATAGACGCCGACCAACGGCACGCGGAAGAAGATGGTGGACACGCCGGCCAGGGACAGGATGCCGCCGGCGAGGACGATGCCGGCGGTCTTGGCCGGGGCCGACACCCCTTCGCCGTGCACCTTGCGCAGCTCGTCGACGAAGCCGACCACGACCACCACGACCGCGGCCACGGCGATGCCGACGGCGCCCGACCGGGTGGAGAAGACGTCGTCGAAGCGGCCGCTGGCCCACGCCGCGCCCAGACCGGCCAGCACCCCGACGAGCATGGCCAGCCCGCCCACCGCCGGCGTGGGCCGTTCGTGCACCCGGCGTTCGTCGGGGGCGACCACGATCTGGTACCGCCAGGCCATGCGTCGCACCAGCGGCGTGGTCACGGCCGTGACCAGGCCGCAGACCGCCAGCACGAGCGCGTAGCCGATCAGCACCGGCGGGAATCTTCGCGCACTCTGCCGGTCCGGCCCGGCTCACCGGCTCGACGGCGCGCTCCTAGATCTGCTCGGTCCCGAGACGGCTTGACGTTGGGACAAGTTCCGGGACCGAGCAGATGCCGACCGAGCGACCGCCAGGGAGCCGGGCGGCGATGGGGGCCGGGGGGGCGCAGCCCCCCAGCTAGATCTGCTCGGTCCCGAGACGGCTTGACGTTGGGACAAGTTCCGGGACCGAGCAGAGGCCGACCGAGCGACCGCCAGGGAGCCGGGCGGCGATGGGGGCTGGGGGGCGCAGCCCCCAGC
>JBQTIQ010000070.1:0-8331 GCA_052387955.1 Acidimicrobiia bacterium
GCCGCGCTCTGCGAGGACCTCAACGCCACGGCCACCACCTACCCCGGCACCGAGCTCGTCCTTCGCTACGCCGTCAAGGACCCCTGAGGACACCAGGAACTACTCCGCGTGGGTCAGGAGTCCTGGAATCGGCGGCGTAGCCGTCCCCTTCACGATCTCGGGCAACAGCCTCGTCATCACCACACCGGCGGCGCTGCCCGACACCGTCCACGTCGTGGTCACCGGTCCCGACGGCGACTCCAAGATCCACTCGGGCTCTGCCTACACCTACATCTGACTCCTACACTGACTTCTACATCTGACATCACTATTGCCCGACGAGGTATCTTCGTATTGCGATAATAACGTGTGGAAGTCCATGCGTCGGGCAATCCCGTCCGGAGGTCCTCAGCGTCGGAAGGGCGACTTGGTGTCGATGCCGGGGTCCTTCGGGAGGCCGAGGACCCGCTCGGCCACGATGTTGCGCATGACCTCGTCGGTGCCGCCGGCGATGCGCATCCCGGGGGCGCCCAGCACCATGCCGTTCCAGGCGAAGGTCCCCCACTCGCCGGTGTCGGCGGTGAGGCGGGGGCCGAGCACCCGGGCCGCGAACCGTGACAGCGCGTCGAGGTTGCGGGTCAGCGACAGCTTGGCGATGGACAGCTCCGGCCCCGGCAACTGGCCCGCCTTCAACCGGTCGATCGCCCGCTGGTTGGTCCAGCGGGCCACCGCGAACCCGGTGTAGAGCGCCATCAGTTCGTCGCGGTAGGTGCGGTCGCGTTCGAGCCCGAAGTGGCGCAGCATCTCGATCAGCCGGCGCCCGTCGGCGAGGCCGAGGCCGCCGCCGCCGGTCGTGCCGATCGACATCCGCTCGTTCATCAACGTCGTCAGCGCCACCGCCCATCCGCCGTTGACGTCACCCAGGCGGTGGTCGTCGGGGATGCGGGCCTCGGTGAGGAACACCTCGTTGAAGCTGGCGCCGCCCGTCATCTGCCGCAGCGGCCTGACCTCGACCCCCGGCGCCCCCATGTCGAGAAGGAACGCGGTGAGGCCGCGGTGCTTGGGCTGGTCGGGGTCGGTGCGCACGAGGATCTCGCCGATGTCGCTGAAATGGGCACCCGACGTCCACACCTTCTGGCCCGAGACGACCCATTCGTCACCGTCGCGCACGGCTCGGGCCGAAAGGCTGGCGAGGTCGGAGCCGGCCCCCGGCTCCGAGAACAGCTGGCAGGCCACGATGTCGCCCCGGTGCAGGCCCGGCAGGTAGCGCTCCCGGGCCGGCTCCTGGCCATGGGCCACGATGGTCGGCACCACCATGCCGAGGCCGACGCCGAAGTAGGTGCCTGACGGCACCACATAGGCGCTCTCGAGGCGGGTGTAGAGCTGTTCGTGGGCGCCCGACAGTTCGCGCCCCCCGTAACGGGCGAGGCCGGTGATCCAGCCGAAACCGGCGTCGTAGCGGGCGGCCCGCCATTGCTTGGCTTCGGCCAGGCCCCGGCGTTCCGCCTCCGGGTCGATCTCTTCGAAGAGGCCGACGCGATCGTCGCCGACCCCCCAGACGAAAGGCCCGCCGGCGCGCTTGCGGGCGGCGTGATCTTCGAGGAAGGCCGTGGCCTCATGGGCGAACTGTTCGAGCGTGACCGGCATCGCGCCTCCCGGGGGTCGAAGGTAGCGTTCGCCAAGATCATCGAACGCCAGGGTTCACCCTGATTACAGTTTCGGTTCATGCTTGCTCCCCGGAAATGGTCTGCCCTCGCGCTGGCGTTCGGCCTCGTCGTCAGCCTCGGCGCCTGCAGCGACGACGACGACGACCCGGTGTCGGCGTCGAGCAGCCAGCCGGCGTCGAGCCCCGCTCCCGACGGCGGCGGCGTCGAGATCGACATGATCGACTTCGGCTTCGAGGTCTCCGGCGGGGCGCTCCCCGTCGGCGGTACCCTCGAGCTGCTCAACAGCGGCGACGAGTTCCACATGTTGGCCCTGGCCCCGTTCCAGCCCGGCAAGACCGAGGCTGATCTGGCCGCCGTGCTCGACAACGCCGGGGGCGAGGGCCCCGACGGCGCTTCGCCGGCACCGGGCTCGCAGGGCTCGCAAGCTCCCGACGACAGCGAGTCTCAGGTGGCACCGGACGGGCCGGACCCGATCGAGGCCGCGCTCGGCGAGGTCGTCGACTTCGAAGGCCAGATCGGGCTTCCGGGCGCGATCATGGGTCCCGATCAGCGTGCCGGTATCGCCGCTCCTGGGCTCGAGGCCGGTGAGTACGCGCTCATCTGCTTCCTCAACGTCGAAGGCCAGCCCGACACCCCTCACTTCCTCGCAGGCATGTACGGCAGCCTTTCGGTGGTTGACGCCGCCGGCGCCGACGGGCCCGAGGCCGACGCCGTCTACACGCTTGCCGCCGGCGAGGCGATCGAGGGGCCGGCGACCCTGCCGGCCGGTCCCACCACCCTCGAGCTGAAGGGCACCGACATCTCCGACCTGGAGCCGATCCTGGTCAAGCCCGACCAGGGTGTGACCTTCTCCGCCATGGACTCCGTCTTCGATTCGTTCGAAGAGACAGGGCTGCCGGTCGGTGCCGCCGACGAGGTCCCCGGCGAGGTGATCTTCGCCGGCTTCGACTTCGGAGACAACGACGAGGCCTACCTCAGCGTCGACCTCGAGCCCGGCACCTACGTCCTCGTCGCCAGCGACAACGACGTCGAGGACGCCCCCAGTGACCCCGTCGAGCAGATCACCATCACCGTTTCGTGAGGGAGCGCTGACTCGCCTCTCCGATGTTGGCAGCCTCCCGGCGGCGCCCCTACCGGGCGACCGTCGGGGGCCCGGGCGACTGGAGCGAGACGTCGAGAGCGAGGGTCAGGCAGCGGCACCCGCCGCCGGCTTTCACGAACTCGGGCACCGGCGATTCGACCACTTCGAACCCCCAGGCCTCGAGGCGGCGGCC
The DNA here is from genome assembly GCA_052387955.1 of Acidimicrobiia bacterium. Classification (GTDB taxonomy): domain Bacteria; phylum Actinomycetota; class Acidimicrobiia; order Acidimicrobiales; family JACDCH01; genus JBQTIQ01. Next base: position 2,921 of record JBQTIQ010000070.1, read on the forward strand.
GACCCGGGGCGGGACCGCCGGCATCACCACCGACGTGCCCACCACCACCGAGTTGGCGCAGAAGGCCAGCGCCTCGACCGGCTCCAGCCACAGCGGCTGGGGCACGACGGCCTCGACCACCCGCCGGCCGTAGCCGTCCCAGCCGCCCGCCGCGCACAGCGCCCGGCGGTCGTCGAGGGGACAGAACGTCAGGTCGAAGTGGTACAGCCGGGGATCGGTCAGTTCCAACGAGCGCACCGGTACCCCGAGGCGCTCGGACAGCAACGGCCCGGCGGCGGCGTCGGAGCGGGTCCGGTACCCCGACAGCAGGGCGGCACCGAAGGGCAGGGCGTCGCCGGCCCCCTCGTGCACCACCGACTCGGGCAGGTTCACCACGTCGTAGCCGGCGGCCTCGAACCAGGTCGCGAACACCGGTGTCTCGGGCTGGCGCTCGCGGTGGCGGAAGTGGCTGGGGACGAACCGCCGGCCGTTAACCACCCCGGCGTTGGCGGTGAACACCAGGTCGGGGACGTGCGGTTCCGGCGCCATGGTCACCACCTCGGCGCCGGCGGAGCGCAGGTTGGCCACCAGCCGTTCCCACTCCTCCCGGGACTTGTCGCGGTCGACGGGCACCTCGCGGTGCATCCACGGATTGATCTCGTACAGCACCCCGAAATGCTGCGGCGGGCACATGAGATAGCGCCGCCCCCACGACAGCGCCGTCATCGCCCCGACTGCTCCTCGCTTTGCCGCCGCGGTTCCGGAGTCTCGCGGGGCAGCCGTGACCCGCGTGAGAGCGGCTGCCCACTACGGCGCCGCCGCAGGGGTACGGGGGGGCACCCCCGCGTATCCGCCGAAGGGTGGCTTTGGCGCCCGTAGGCGTTCGAGCCCGCCGAAGGCGGGCGCCATCGGAACTCGCCAGAACGGAGCGAGCGGAGCAAGCGAGTGAGGGCGAAACGCTTCAGCACAGTTCGTCAGCCAGTTGGCGGAGGAAGGGGCCGACGTCGGTGACGATGCCCAGGGCCTGGTGGCTGCCGCGGTCACTGATCTTGGTGACCACCGCCTGGTTGATTTCGACGCAGAACGTCTCGACGTCGGCCGGCAACAGGTTGCCGGTGGCGACGGCGTGCAGGGTCGATGCCAGCAGGAGGGCCGCTTCGACGCCGGGCAGGAGCCGACGCATGGCGTCGGCCGCCGCCACTACGTCGGCGATGGTGTCGGGGAGGGGCCCGTCGTCGCGCACCGAGCCGCCCAGCACGTAGGGGACGTCGTGGCGTACGCAGTCGTGCATCACGCCGGTGCTGACATAGCCGGCCTCGACCGCCGCCGCGATCGAGCCGTGACGGCGCACCTCGTTGATGGCCCGCAGGTGGTTGGAGTGCCCGTGCTCGACCGGAGTGCCCTCCCGTACCGATACGCCGAGAGAGGTGCCCAGCACCGCCGCTTCGATGTCGTGGGCGGCGAAGCCGTTCCCGGCGAAGAGCACGTCGACCCACCCCGCCCGTACCAGCCGGGCCACCTCGGGGGCGGCGCCGGTGTGGACCACCGCCGGCCCGCACACCACCAGCAGCTTGCCGCCCCGCTCCTTGGTCGCCCGCAATCGGGTGGCGACCTCTCCCAACAAGAGCGCCTTGGGCTTTTCGGAGGAGATGTCGGAGTTCATGAACTCGAAGCTGCGCCCGCCCCGGGGCTTGTCGGGGGCGTGCACCCGCACACCATGGGAACCCACCACGATGTGGTCGCCGGCCCGGGCCCGGTGCATCGGGACCGTCCGCACCCCGTCCGCCGTCACCACCAGCCCGCAGTCCATCTCCGGGTTGGCGACCGGGTGCCATCCCCCTTCGATCCGCACGTCGGTGGCGAGGTTGGTGGTCGAGTAGAAGCCCGCCGGTAGGACCCCGTCGAGGTCGGCCACCGCCAGCGCGGCGTCGCCGGTATCGGCCCGATTGGCCCCGTGGACCTGGAGCTGTTCGATCAAGGCGTCGAGGGTGGCCTGGTCGTCGGCGGTGATCTCGATGACGGCGTGGCTGGGGTCGAGGTTGGTGCGCCCGAGCCGGAAGTCGTCGATGTGGTAGTCGGCGCCGGCTTCGAGGACGAGGTCCAGAACCTTGGCCAGGATGAGCGAATCGACGATGTGCCCGTCGACGTGGACCACCTCGGTCGCCATGGCCTGAATGTTCGCGCCGGGCCGCGTTCAGCGGTCGCCGCGGCGGCGGCGCCAACGGCCCCGCTTCACCGCCGGCCCGGTCGAGGAGGCAGCCCGCGCCGCCTGCTTGGCCCGGGAGCGCCGTTCGACGGTCGAGACCGGCACCTCCTCGCTCCCGAGCGTCGGTTCCGGTTTCAGCCGTCCCCGTCGTTCGTCGTAGATGTCGCGGGCCACGACCTGGATCACGCCGGCGGCGGGGATGGCGAGCAGGGCGCCGAGGAAGCCGAACAGCTCGACCCCGACGAGCACGCTGACCAGCACGGTCAGGGGGTTGATGTGCACGGTACGGCTCATGATCGCCACCTGCAGGAAGTGGTTCTCGAACTGTTGGTAGATCACGAAGAAGATGGCGGCGGCGATGCCGGCGGGCACCGAGTGGAGGAAGGCGAACCCGGCGGTGGGCACGGCCCCCAACGTCGCCCCGACCAGGGGGATCAGGTCGGTGAAAGCTACGAACAGGCCCAGCACCCCGGCGTAGGGCACCCCCAGGATCAACAGCATCGCCCAGGCCGCGGAGCCGGCGATGACGCTGATGAGCAGGTTGCCGGCGACGTAGCCGCTCACCGAACGGGCGGCGTCGGCGGCCACCCGCCTGACCCGCAGGCGCGTGGTGTCGTCGGGTATTAGGGCCATGAACGCCTGGCTGAGGTGGGGCCCCTGCATGAGCATCAGCGCGGTCAGCACCAGGATGGTGACGAAGGCGAACAGGGTCGAGAAGACCCGGCCGAGGACATCGAGCGACGATTGCCCCAGCCCGGTGATGGCGTCCTGGATCTCGGCCTGGTTGTCACGGACCCGTTCCTCGAGCTCGAACCGCTCGACCAGGTCGCCGATGACGCCCTCGCCGTTACGGGCGTCCTCGACGTAGCCGGGCAGGTCGTCGGAGAACTGCGTCACCTGGTCGACGAGGGGCCGGATGAACGCGTACAGCATCCCGACCAGGGCGCCGAGCACGAACAGGAGCACCACGAAGGTGGCCAGTCCCCGGCGCAGGTGGGCCTTGCGGTTGAGCAGGTCGACGACCGGGTTGAGCACCACGGTGAAGAAGAGGGCCACCACCAACCAGGTCAGGACCCGGCCCAGGGTGACCACCGCGCGGTAGGCGACGAAGGTGGCGCCGGCCGAGAAGATGACCGCCCATATCGTCCGCCACGGGACGGGCTCGCGCCTGACCTCGGCCTCGCCTGCCACGAAGTCGAAGGTAGCGACCGCCCCCCACCGGGCGGGGGATGGTGGCGGGGCCCTCTCCGGCAGTAGGTTCGCCCCACCATGGGCCAGCCCATCACCGTCGTCGAGTCCCGGTCGCATCGCCCCGGGGTCCTGCGCTTCGAGCTGAACCGGCCGATGACGGGCATGGGCCACGAGCGCTACCGCCTGGGCCAGCTCATCGACGGGCCCCGCCCGGTGGACGAACTGGCTCGTCGCCTCTTCGCCCACGGCAGCGTCGAAGCCCTCCACGTCAACGGGAGCGTCGTCACCGTCGATCTCAGCCGGGGCTCGGCCGGCGAAGGCCTGGCCGACGTCCTGCGCGCCCTGTTCATCCACTACCCCCCCGGCTCCCCGGTCCCCACCCTCCCCTGAGGTTTCGCCCTCACACCGGGTTTCGCCCTCACACCGGGTTTCGCCCTCGCTCGCTCCGTTCCGGCGAGTTGATGGTGCCCGCCTCCGGCGGGCTCGTACCGCCGGCGGGCGGCGAAGCCACCCTCCGGCGGATATGCGGGGGTGCCCCCCGCACCCCCTGCGGCTGACGCCGTACAGGAGGTTGTCCCCAAGCTCCCGTGATTCCCCAGGACCCGGTTGCCGGCGTCGCGGCGCCCGGCACGTGAGCCACTGCTCCCTCTGCTCGAGGGACACGTTGGCTCGGGGCCGGCGATGCGAGCGCCGGAGCGCCAGCGCAGGCGCGGTCAAGCACGGCCTGCGTGGCCGGGGAACGCTAACAACACGGCCTGCGTGGCCGGGGAACGCCAGCAAGAATGCTGCGGTGCCCCATGAGAGCTGGGTGGCGATCCTCGAGCGCCTCGCCGACGCCGCCGCCCTGATCGACGTCGACCCCGCCGTCCACCGCATCCTGCAGGAACCCGAGCGGGTGCTGGAGGTCTCGGTGCCGGTGCGGATGGACAGCGGGAAGGTGGAGGTGTTCACCGGTTGGCGGGTCCAGCACGACACCACGAGGGGGCCGGGCAAGGGCGGCCTGCGTTTCCATCCTGCGCTCGACGTCGACGAGGTCAAGGCCCTGGCCGCGGCCATGACCTACAAGACCGCCATCGCCGACCTGCCCTTCGGGGGCGCCAAGGGCGGCGTCCGGTGCCAGCCGTCGGAGCTGAGCCTGGGCGAGCTCGAGCGCCTGACCCGGCGGTTCACCTACGAGATCTCGCCCATCCTCGGGCCCGACCGCGACGTCCCCGCCCCCGACATCAACACCGACGGCCGGGTCATGGCCTGGTTGATGGACACCCTGTCGATGACCAGCGGCCACTATTCGGCCGGCTCGGTCACCGGCAAGCCGCTGTCGATCGGCGGTACCCGCACCCACGCCGGCGCCACGTCGGCCGGCGTGGTGGTGTGCGTCCGCCGGGCCTTCGCCGAGATGGGGATCGCCATCGCCGGCCGTCGGGCCGTGATCCAGGGCTTCGGCAAGGTCGGCGGGCCGTTGGCCTTCCTGCTCACGTCGGCCGGGATGCGGGTGGTGGCGGTGAGCGATGCCGGCGGCGCGGTCGTGAACGAGGGCGGCCTCGATGTCGCCGCCTTGTCCGACCACGTCACCGCGGCCGGCACCGTGGCCGGCTTCGTGGGCGGCGACCCCGTCGACCCCGAGGCCATTTACGCCCTCCCCTGCGAGCTCTTCGTCCCCGCCGCGCTGGGCGGGGCCATCACCGAGGCGGTGGCCGAGAAGCTGGCCGCCAAGGTCGTGGTCGAGGCGGCCAACGGCCCCACCACCCGGGCCGCCGAGCCCGTGCTCGACCGGCGGCGGATCGTGGTGGTGCCCGACATCCTGGCCAACGCCGGCGGGGTGACCGCCTCGTACTTCGAATGGGCCCAGAGCCGCCAGGGCTATGCCTGGGAGGAGGAGCTCGTCGCCGAGCGGCTCCGCAGCCGCATGGACGCCGCCTTCACCACGGTGTGGGCCAGGGCCGAGTCGGCCGGCGTGTCCCTGCGCCGGGCGGCGTTCGCGGTGGCGCTGGAACGGGTGGCGTCAGCCATCGACGCCCGCGGCCTCTTCCCCTGA
>JBQTIQ010000071.1:0-37378 GCA_052387955.1 Acidimicrobiia bacterium
GTCCGCGACGGCGACGGCACAGTCTACGTGCTGGAGGACAACCTGCGCGTGCCCTCGGGGGTCTCCTACATGCTGGAGAACCGGATGGTCACCAAGCGGGTGTTCGCGGACCTGTTCCGCGACATCGACATCCATCCCGTCGACGCCTACCCCAACCGCCTCCACGAGATGCTCGCCGCGCTGTCGCCGCGCAGCAGCAGCGCGGGCAGGCCCACGATCGCGGTGCTCACCCCCGGCGTGCACAACTCCGCCTACTTCGAGCACGTGTTCCTCGCCGGGCAGATGGGCGCGCACCTCGTCGAGGGCGGTGACCTCGTCGTCGACTCCGACGACTGCGTCCACATGCTCACCATCGACGGCCCGGTGCGGATCGACGTGATCTACCGGCGGATCGACGACCTGTGGCTGGATCCCGAGGTGTTCCGGCCGGACTCCGTGCTCGGCGTGCCGGGCCTGATGCGGGCCTGGCGCAAGGGCAAGGTGGGTCTCGCCAACGCGCCGGGGGCGGGCGTCGCCGACGACAAGGCGGTGTACGCCTTCGTGCCCGACCTGGTCCGCTACTACCTGGGCGAGGAGGCCAGCCTCCCCAACGTGCCCACCTACCTGCTGTGGGACCCTGACCAGCGGGCCGAGTGCCTCGCCCGGATCGACCAGCTGGTGGTCAAGCCCGTCGGCGAGTCCGGCGGCTACGGCATGTGCATCGGCCCGGCCGCCACCGATGCGGAGCTGGCCGTCATCGCCGGCCGGGTGATGGAGAACCCCCGCAACTACATCGCCCAGGAGGTCGTGTCGCTGTCCCGGCACCCGACGCTGGTGGGGGACCACCTCGAGGGTCGCCACATCGACTTGCGCCCCTTCGTCCTGTGCGGCGAGCGGGTCGAGGTGATCCCGGGCGGGCTGACCCGGGTGGCGCTGCGCAAGGGTTCGCTGGTGGTCAACTCCAGCCAGGGCGGTGGTTCGAAGGACACCTGGGTGATCGCCCCCGACCCCGTCGAGCCGGACGCCGACGGCGAGCGGGCTGACGGGGTCGCCGAGGGCGCCGAGACGTCCCTCGCCCGGGTGCACTGACCGTGCTGGCCCGTCACGCCGAGTCGTTGTTCTGGGCCGGCCGCTACATCGAGCGGGCCGAGGACACGGCCCGCATGCTCGACGTCACCTACCACGGCCTGCTCGAGGCGAACCCGTCGGAGGCGGAGCGGGCGTGGCGCGACCTGCTGGCGGTGCTCCGCCTGGAGAAGGACTTCGCCCCCCCCGGCCGCGGCATCAGCCCGGTCTCGGTGAGCGACTTCCTCGTGCTCGACATCGCCAATCCCGGTTCGATCGTGTCGGCGGTGACCCGCGCTCGCGACAACCTGCGCTCGGTGCGGGAGCTGGTGCCCACCGAGCTGTGGGAAGCGGTCAACGCCTTCCACTTCGAGCTGCTCGCCCGGGACCTGCGTACCGACCTCGAACAGCAGCCGTACCAGCTCTACGGCATGGTGAAGCGGGGGTGCCAGATGCTGGCGGGGGTGGCCGCCGAGACGATGCCCCGCGAGGACGGCTGGCGCTTCCTGCAGATCGGCTGGGTGCTCGAGCGGGCCGAGATGATGTGCCGGCTGCTCGAGGTGCGCTACTCGTCGTCGAGCGATGTGGGCGACTTCCACCACTGGTTGTCGACGATCAAGTCGGCGTCGGCGGCCGAGGCCTACCGGCGGGTGTACCGGTCCTCGACGGCGCCGACCGACGTCATCGACTTCCTGCTGTTGTCGCGTACGTTCCCCCGCAGCGTCCTGTTCTGCCTTCGCCGGGTCGAGACCGACCTGGCCACGTTGGGCGACTCCCGGGACCGGTTGACCCGGCCCGAGCGGCTGGTCGGTCGATTGCGGGCCGACCTCGAGTTCGCCCACACCCACGAGATCCTCGCCGACGGCCTGCACCCGTTCCTCGACCGCCTCCAGCGGGCTGTGCGCCAGGTCGCCGAGGCCGTGGCGCTGCAGTACTTCCGTAGCAGCCAGGAGCTGACGCTGACCGTCCTCGACTTCTTCCCCGCCGGCCCCGAGCGGACTTCGGCCTGACCCGGTGCGCTCGCCGCCGTGAGGTTCGACATCCGCTACCGGTGCGGTTTCTCCTACGGGGAGCTCGTGCGGGAATCACAGAACGAAGCCCGGGTGTGCCCGGCCTCCGACGAGGGCCAGCAGCTCGTGAACTATCGCATGACGGCAAGGCCGTCCTGTCGGATCCTGTCGTTCACCGACTACTGGGGTACCCGGGTCGACGCCTTCGGCGTACGTGAACCGCACCTCTACCTCGACGTGACCGCAGAGGCGTCGGTGGAGACCCGCCATCGGCGCCTGCCCACCGTCGCCCCCCGGCCCGAGGCCCTGCGCAGCCCCGCCTTCGTCGACGACCACATCGAGTACCTCGGCCGCTCCCCCCACGTCAGCTGGGGCCAGGGGGCGGCGGCGGTGGCCGCCCACGCCGTCGAACTGGCCGGCGACGATGTCGTGGGCCAGGTGCTGGCCATGCACCGCCAGGTCGGGTCCCGGTTGCGCTACATCCCGGGCTCGACCGGCATCGGCGTCGAAGTCGAACAGGTGCTGGCCTCGGGCCAGGGCGTGTGCCAGGACTACGCCCATCTCGCCGTGGCCCTGTGCCGGTCGATCGGGATCCCGGCTCGCTACGTGTCGGGCTACCTGTTCGCCCAGGACGAGACCGCGGCCGAGGACCCCGGCGACGAGATGGTCACCGTGCAGACCCATGCCTGGTTCGAAGCGGCCATCCCCGGCTTCGGCTGGCTCGCCCTCGACCCCACCAACGAGCAGCAGGTCGGCCTACGCCACGTGAAGATCGGCCACGGCCGTGATTACGACGACGTACCCCCGCTCCGGGGTGTCTACGCCGGGCCGACCGGCTCGGAAGTCGACGTCTCGGTCGAGATCCGCCGGGTCGACACGCCGGTGGTGCCGGCCCTCGAGCCCCGCCAGGCCCGGACCCGACCGTCGGCCCCGATGATGGACGGCCTGCCCGCCGGTGATCTCACTTTCCCGCCCCAGTACCAGGACCAGCGTCAGCAACAGCAGTAGTGCATCGGAGGTCCGGGTTTCCGCCGACGCTGACGGTGTGGGCGCTCAGGCTCGGCATGGGCTGACTCGCGGCGGGCCCGTGGCGTAGGGGTCGTCGCCGAGGATCTCCGCGCCGGCAGCGGCGAGCTCCGCCACTGCCTCGCGGCCGTTCGAGAGGTACGACGGCGCAGCAGCTTGTGACAACTCATCGGCGTCGATTAGGGATAGACGGCAAATGGGACTACTCGCCGGTGCGAGCACACCTTCGCGTCCGCTTCGGCATGCAAAGCGAGGGGCCGCTGAGCGATTCGTCGCCCGATCAGCGACCTAGCCGCGTCGACATCGCTGTACGGGCTCGACGGTCGACGTTCGGGAGCCGCGGAACCTCCGACGTGAGGGTGCGTTTCTGCACGAGCGCACCGCTCGGCGATGGTCCAACCGCTCCCTCGCCCGGCCTGCGGCGCCGCGATCGGCCATGTCTACATACCAGGGCGGTGACGACAACCATTCAGGAGAGCACGATGATGACGAACGATCCCAACGATCCCGTGACCACATTGGACACCCGGTTCAGCACGGAGGGCGCGCCGGCGGTCCCTTGGCCCGAAGCCCGGCAGGCACTGGAGGATGCGGGCACCTACTGGCTGTCCACCGTGCGCTCCGACGGCCGCCCCCACGTCACCACGCTCATCGCCATATGGAACGGAGACGCTCTGTACTTCAGCTCCGGTCCCGCCGAGCAGAAGTGCAAGAACCTGGAGAAGAACCCGCACTGCATCCTGACGACGGGATGCAACCACCTCGACGATGGCCTGGACGTGGTGGTAGAGGGCGAGGCGGTGCGGGTCAACGACGACGCCAGGCTCCGCGTGCTGGCCGAGGCGTGGGAGACGAAGTACGGCAGCGACTGGCACCTCACCGGCAGCGAGGAGAACCCGGACTATGTGTTCGAGGTCACGCCGGTGAGGGCCTTCGGCTTCCGCAAAGGGTTCGGCAAGGACGGCCAGGGCAGTCAGACCCGTTGACAGCGCTGGGACCGCTCGTGACGGGCCCGATCATGAGTGACTCCCAACCCTTTCCCAGGTAGACGACATTGCCCACAGGATCGCGCACCTGGGCAACACGCTCGCCCATGGCTGGACCTATGCCCGGGCGACCGGTTCGCGGGCGCGCCGGGGGGGTAGGGCACGACCATGACGACCACAACCACACGTGGCTTGTTTGCGACGCTGGAGGCTGCTCCTGGCAAGGAGGAAGAGCTCGAACTGCTCCTTGTCACTGCGCAGTCGATTGTCGAGGCTGAGCCCGGTACGACGACTTGGTTCGCGTTGCGGATGGGCCGTGGCGAGTACGGAATCTTCGATGCGTTCCCGGATGACGCCGGCCGCACCTTCCGCACATGGCTTTCGCCGATGTGCTCGCCGACAAGGTCACCACTGCATAGGGATCTGCACGCGGGCTGTCGGTGAGCCACCACACCGGCCTATCCCTCCGTTGGCTCACGCTCCTTGCGTCGAACCAGGAAACCGGCGGCCGCCAGCAGCGCGACCACGCCGCCGAGCACCCCTATCTCGATCATCGAGTTCTCGAACGCCTGCTGGGAGCCGCCGTCGGTCTCCGACTTCAACGCGACCACGACGATCTCCTTGATCGACGCGATGATCCCGACCACGAGGAACGGCTCGGCGACCAGCTTTCGTTCCACCATCGTGGCCCGCACCCCGGCGACGAGTTCGAGCAGGATGAACACGAGGAGAAGACCGTCCAAGGTGGCGGTGACCGCGGGCTCGATCCCGTGTCCTCCGCCCAGGTCGCGGACGAGGTGGTAGCTGACTGCCGCCAGCACCGCGATCGAGGTGCCGACGAGCAACAGCGCGACGAACGCGTAGACCGTGTTCTCCGCCAGGCGCAGCACGCGGTCGAGCGGCTTGACCATCGGTTCCGAGCTCACGCGCTTGCCTATCTCCGCACGCTAGCGCTGACCGATCTCCGCTCGGCACGGGCCGAGAGTGGCCGGCGCCGGCCCGAGCCACGGATGGGTGGTCGGCCTGGTCGACGTCGCCAGCACGGTTGGCTATCTGGTTGCTCTTCACGCCGTCGGTGCCGCGATGGCCTGACCGACCGACCGACCGACGGGTGGCGGTGTCGGTGGTCATAGGCCCCGATCTGCCGGTCAATCGGTAGGCGATATGGGCATCGTCATGCCGACGGGCGAATATGGGCGCCGGGCCTGCATGCGAGGTGATGTCCCCTGGGGCCCTCAGGAGCCGTAGTTGTAGGTGCCGTCCACCAGCGCGGCCATGAGTTCTCGCGGTGGCGTGTTCCAGGCGTTGTGCATCCACCATGTCACCCCGGCGGCTTCGTAGGCGGGGATGTCGACGTGCTCGTCGGCGCCGAGCGACCACAGGGCGATGTCGGCGTCGGGGGCACCGCCGGCAGCAACGAAGTCGTCGCGTATCCCCTTGACCTCTTCGACCGTGGGCGGCCGAACGCCGACCGGTGAAGCCGGGTCGCGCAGGATGGGGAACAGGCCGGCCGCGCCCTGGGCGCCGTGCACCGGGGTCGTGCGGGGCCAGTAGCCGCTGGTCCAGATCGGCGTCGCGGTGGCGGTGAGCGTGATCTCGTCGACGTCGTAGTACTGGCCGTGGTGGGTGACGGTCTCGCCGGTCATCAACTGGCGCACGAGCTCGACCCCCTCGTCGAGTTGGGCGGCCCGGGTGGTGGCGGGGCCCCCTTCGCCGAACCGGGCGTAGTCGGCGGGCACCCCGGTACCGACGCCGAGCACGGCCCGGCCCCGCGACACCCGGTCGAGCGAGGCAGCCTCGAGCGCCACCTTCCAGGGCCGGCGACGGGGGAGCGGCACGATCATCGGCCCGAGCTTCATCGACCGGGTGCGGCAGGCCACGGCGGTGAGCGCGACCCAGGGGTCGATGGGCCGAGGCTCGGCGATCAGGTGGTCCCACAGGAAGAAGCCGTCCCAGCCGTTCTGCTCGGCGTTCGAGGCGACGTCGCGCAGGAGCTCCGGGTCCCCGTAGGGGCCGAAGTTGGGGACGTACACGGCAAAACGCATCAGGCCTGCCTCCACACCGAGCGCGAGATGGTCATCGCCCGATCGTGTCCGGCCCGGGCCGGCAGTGCAACCGACGGGCGGGCTTCGCGCTGAACCGCCTCCCGGCCCCGCTCGCGGGACGGAGCTACAGCTTGCGCACGGCGTCGCCCACCTCGACGGCGCCGGCGGTCACGACCCGCGCGAACAAGCCGCGCAACCGCAGCTCGCGGCCGACGTCGGAGTTGACCCACCGCAGCGCAGCCGGCCCGAAGCGCCGGGAGAACTTCTGGCAGCCGAGATGGGGCTGGGACGTGACCTCGAGGACGGCTGAACCGACGGCCAGCCCGGTGCCGGGGGGAAGGTTGTGGGCGCTCAGGTCGAGGTCGACGTAGAGCTGGTCGCCGGCCAGCGCCCAACGCTCGGGCGTGACCGCCACCAGCGCCGCGGCCCGTGAGTTCATGAGCGCCAGCTGCCGGTCGGGATCTGGCCTACCGTCGTCGGCTCCCGGCCGGGGACGCCACGGCCACGAATCGCCGACGAGGCCGACCTCGGTGTCGAGCAAGCTCGCCGTGAGCTCCTCCCGCTCGGCCGGGGCCGGCCGGCGCACGATCAGATCGACCCGGCCACCGTCCGCCGGCGACCGGCGGACGGCGTCGGTCCCGGCCGCCAACGCACCGGCGGTGACGTGTTCCATGGGCACACGATGACCGCTCCCGGCCTCGGGCTGCGAGCCATTCTCCGGTCCTGTCCCGCACGCAGGCCGCCGGTCCGCTGCCTCGAGGGCGGCGCCCGGTCTCCTACGATGAGCTGAAGTGCGAGGGCAACGAGCGCTTCAGGCCGACGGCGCGAGCGCCAGCTCGCTCGGCGGCGATGGGTGTGGGGCGCCCCACGGATGACACGGTGAACGAGACCCCCGGTTGGCGCCCGGTGAACGCCGCCCGCCGTCAGACGTTCGGTGCCGAATCGTTCCGGGTGTCCCCCTTCCAGAGACTTGCTCGTACCCATGTCCTGTCGGTCGCGTGCGACGCGCTGGTCACGGTGTCGCTGGCGGGCTCCCTGTTCTTCTCGATCCCCACCGGTGCCGCCCGGGGCAAGGTCGCCCTCTACCTGGCCCTGACCATGGCGCCGTTCGCGCTCGTCTCGCCGCTGATCGGCCCGGCCATCGACCGGCTCCGGGGCGGGCGGCGGCTGATGGTGATGGTGTCGTGCCTGGGCAAGGGCGTCGCGGCCCTCTTCATGCTCGGCCACGTCGACGATCTGTTGCTGTTCCCGGCCGCCTTCACCTTCCTGGTGCTGGGCAAGGCGTACCAGATCGCCAAGAGCGCGCTCGTGCCCTCGGTGGTCGACGACGACTCGGGCCTGGTGCGGGCCAACTCCCAGCTCTCGTTGCTGTCGGCCATCACCGCCGTCGTCGCCGGCGCCCCGGCTGCCGGCCTGGTGAAGCTCCTGGGACCGGGTTCGGCGTTGTTCCTGGCCGCGCTGGCGGGGGCTGGCGCCACCGCGCTGGCGACCAAGCTGCCCCGTTCGGTCGTCGCCCCCGAACCGCCCGACGCGGCCGAGAAGGGCGAGCTCCGCGGCGCCGGTATCATCCTCGCCGCCGAGGCCATGGGCGTGCTGCGGGGACTGGTCGGGTTCCTGTCGTTCCTGCTCGCCTTCGACCTGCGCGGCGGCGGCGACGACGGTCCGGTCCCGCTCGGGCTGGCCATGGGCCGGGCCGGTCGCCCGGCAGCCGTCTGCCCCGGCGCCGGCGCCGGCGCCGCCACAGCTCCAGCCTGGCATTTCGGCATCGTCCTGGCCGCCGCCAGCGCCGGCACGCTGGTGGGGTCGGTGGTGGCCCCCCGGCTACGGGAACGCCTGGTCGAGGAACGCATCCTGCTGGCCATGCTGGTCGGCACCGCCGGAGTGGCGGGGTTGGCTGCCTTCCAGGGTGGCCTCGCCGGCGCGGCGGCGGCCGCCCTCGCCGTGGCAGTCGGCGCCGCCGCAGGCCGCCTGGCCTTCGACTCGATCATCCAGCGCGACGCCCCCGACGCCAACTTCGGCCGCTCGTTCGCCAAGTTCGAGACCCGGTTCCAGGTGGTCTGGGTGGTGGGTGCGTTCATCCCGGTGTTCGTGTCGATCCCAGCCCGCTTCGGCTACGTGCTGATCGCGCTGGTGGCCGCGTTCGCCGCCTTCGCCTACTACGGCGGCGGGCGCCGCATCGCTGCCGGCGCCGGCCACCGTCCGAACCCACGGGTGCCGGCCTAGCCGGCACCCGTCCTACTGTTCGGGCAGGTCGATGCGGGCCAGCCACAGGCCGGGGGCGTCGACCTCGGCCGGGGTGGGGAGCTCACGCTCGGAGTGCCACAGACGCTCCGGCGCGCTGGGCCCGGCCCGTTCGACGACGCCGGTCACGAAGGCGCCGCCCCGCTCGTACTGGGCCTGGCTGAGCTCGAGGCCGAGCAGCTTGCCCACGAAGCGGTCGGAGGGGTCGGCGGCCACCCGCCGGCGCCGCAGGGCCTCGGTGACCATGTGGTACGAGCCGAGCAGGTTGGTGCCGACGGAGTCCATGACCCAATCGACGTAGCCGACGATGACAGCCACCAAGGCCTCGAGACCGGGCAGCAGCTCGCTCTGGGCCGGCGAGCGGATGGCGCCCAGCAACATCTCGGGGTCGCCCATCTGGCGCTGGAGCTCGGCCAACGACTGGGGGTTGGTGATGTCGAGCTCGAGCCCTTCGATGCGGGAGTCGAGGCCGGACGGGTCGGGCTTGAACCCGCCGGCGTAGCGGCGCAGGAGGTCGGTCAGGCGCTGCCCGACATGGGGGATGCCGAGCACGGCGTGGTGGGCGACCTCGTGCAGGCAGACCCACAGTCGTACGTCGTCGCGGGGGAGGCTCCACTCGCGGCCGAACTCGTCGAGGTTGGGCACCACCACCAGCAGCTGGTCCGAGCCCGGGCGGGGCACCGGCAGGTCGTACTGGCCCAGCGACCGGCGGGCCAGGTGGCCCAGCATCGAGCCCGCCGTCATGCCCAGCATCATCGGGCCGATGGCGTTCATGAGGGGGGCGAGCATCGCCGCGAACGGGTCGGCTGCGGCGTCGGGATCGTCGGGGTCGGGGGCCATGGCGCCGAACAGGCCGCCGCCGGCGCCGAGTGAGCCGGCCAACGCTTCGAGAAGGTCCTTGTAGGCCTCGGTGCTCTTGTCGGCCCACCCCATCCGGTTGACCGGCACCATGGCGATCCCCCGGCCGGTGTGCGACACCGTCAGGCCGGTGGCCTCGGCCACCTGCAGCTCTGCCACCCGGGCGAGCTGTTCGAACTGGATGCGATCGGCGGGGTCGACGTTCGGCTCCGAACGGCCCTCGGTGGCGATCGAGATGGCGAACTGGCGGGCCGTCTCCCAACTGTTGGTGCTCTGCTGCGACAACATCCGGGCCAGGTCGCCGAAGAAACCCATCTGCCGGAAGGGGTCGTCGTCGCCCGGAGGGCCGAACGGGCCGGAGTCACTCACGTGTGGAATCGTACGTAGATGGCGACGATCATCCTCACCGGCCCCGACGATCGCCTCGGCTCCCGGGTGGCATCATGCCTGCAGGAGCTGGCGGGTGTCGACCAAGTCGTGTCAGTCGATCCCCGCGAACCGCTCGACGTCAACGGCGCCGGCACCGTCGTCCTGCTCGGGGGTGGCGTGGACGAGACCAAGGCCGCGCTCGACGCCGCCGGGGCAGCCGGTGTCGCTCAGATCGTGCTGCTGTCGAGCGCGACGGTCTACGGCGCCTGGCCCGAGAACCCGGTCCCCCTCGGCGAGGACGCCATGCTGCGGCCCAACCCCGGACTGCGCTTCGCGGTGCGGGCTGCGGAAAGGGAGCGGTTGGCGTCGGAATGGAAGATGGACGAGCCCGGCCGCACCGTTGCTGTCCTACGCCCCACGGTCGCGGTGGCCGACGGGGCCGACGGGTGGCTGGCCCGGAGCCTGCGCCACGAGGGCACCGTCAAGGCGTCGGGCGAGGACGACCCTCCCCAGCAGTTCGTGCACCTCGACGACGTCGCCGCCGCGGTCGCGGTCGCGGTCGAGCAAGGCCTCGACGGGCCCTACAACGTCGCCTCCGACGGCTGGCTCGAAGGTCGAGAGCTCAGGGCGTTGACCAACCGGCCCCGGCTGGTACTGCCCAAGCCGCTGGCCCATCTCGCCCGCAAGGTCAAGGGCGCCAAAGCGGAGCCGGGGCTGGCGCCCTACGCCCGCCACCCGTGGGTCATCGACAACCAACGGCTGAAGGCGACCGGCTGGAAGCCCGGGCTCACCAACGAGGAGGCGGTGGTCGAGTCGACCACGCCGATGCCGTGGGCCACCGTGAGCCCGCAGCGCCGTCAGGAGATCGCCCTCGGGGTGGCCGCGATGCTGTGGATCGCCGGCCAGGTGCTCGCCTTCAAGGCGCTGCGCTCGGTCGCCCGCCGCCTCCGGCACCGCCATCGGCGACCGAGCGCTCTGACTGGCCGCGTACTGTCGATCGAGGTATCGCCGCGAGCCCAATGAGGGCGAAGACCCAGGACAGGGGGCTGGCTCGACCCATGGACTGGCCGGCCAGGCGAGCGTCAGCGACCTGGACGGTGCCCGGGCGCGAACGTAGCGAGCGGGGCGCACCTCCCAGGAGACTCAGGGCTTTTCGCCGAGGAGGACGTCGACAGTGCGCCGGCGCTCGTCCTTCACCAGCTCGACGTCGACCCGGTCACCGGGGCGATGGCCTCGAAGGGCGGCGACCAGCGCCGGCATGGACACCACCGGGGCGCCGCCGACGGCGGTGATGATCTCCGACGGCTCCAGCCCGGCGGCGGCCGCGGGGCTGCCGGGGGTGATGCCGTTGACGACGACACCGCCAGGCAGGCCCAGGGTGCGGGCATCGGTGCTGGGGAGGTCGGCGCCGTCGATGCCGAGCCACACGTGATGGGCGGAACCGGTGTCGACGATCTGGTCGGCCACCGTGCGGGCCAGGTCGATCGGGGTGGCGAAGCCGACGGAGTTGTTGGCGCCGGCGTCGTCGTCGGAGACCGCGGTGGTCATGCCGATGACGGCGCCGGTGCCGTCGACCAGCGCCCCACCCGCCGAACCCGCCGCCACCGGGGCGTCGGTCTGGATCATGTCGTGGAGCAACACCCCGCTCGGGCTGTGCACCTGGCGGCCGACGGCGCTGATCACGCCGGCGGTGACCGACGGTGCCGGGTCGAGCCCGCTCGGGCACCCGATGGCGATGGCCGGCGAGCCCACCTGGAGGCCGGCGCTCGACCCCATGGTGACGGCGGTGAAGCGCTCTCCGGCACCGTCGATCTTGACCACGGCCACGTCGGTCCAGGCGTCGCCGCCGACGAAGGTGGCTTCGAACCGGGCCCCGCCGGCGACGACCACCGCGATCTCTTCCGCCCCCGACACCAGGTGCAGGTCGGTCATCAGGTAGCCGTCGTCGCGGAACATCACCGCCGAGCCCGTCATCGGGCCGGCTGGGGTGATCGCTTCGAGCCTGGCGACTGCCGGCGAAACCTGGTGGGCGACGCCGGCGACGCCGTCGGCCGCCCGCAGCGACGCCGGGCCGAGCGCGGGCTCGGTGGTGACCGGCTGGGATGCGACCCGGTCGATGCTCCGCTCGATGACCCGGGTCTCGAACCCGCCGGCAACGGTGATGGCACCGACCGACAACACCGCCCCGGTCACCCCGCCGGCGACGGCGGCCACCCAGGTACGGCCCATCGGCCCGCCTGATGGGCGCGACCTACCCCGGCCCGGTGCCGCCGGGCCGGCGCCGCCCGGCGCGCTCGGGCGCCCTCCCAGCTCGGAGGGATGGCGCCACAAGCGGTCCTCGGGAGGTAGTGGCTTGCCTCGGGCCGAGGGGTCGTTCTCGGCGTTGTCCGAAGCCATCGCCCGAAACGATAGTTTCGAGACCTTGTCCGGGGGCCGCGGCCCTCGCCGCGCTCGCCCCTCGACGAGCCCGAACAGGGCAGGTGTTCGCGGCAGGGCACTAACCTGGCGCATATGCAGCCTGCCGGTACGGCGGACACGTGGGTGGGGTTGACGGCGGGCCCGTTGCCCATCGGCGCTGTGACCGACTGGGCCGTGCGCCCCGACTGCGGGGCGCTGGTGCTGTTCTCGGGCACGGCCCGGGACCACTCCGAAGGCCGTCCCGGTGTGCACCGCCTGGAGTACGAGGCCTACGAAGAACAGGTGGAACTCCGGCTGCGGGGTGTGGCCGACGAGGCCCGGTCGCGATGGCCGGCGGTCGGCCGGCTGGCCTTGTTGCACCGCGTCGGTGTCGTCCCCGTCGGGGAGTCGTCGGTGGTGGTGGTCGCCTCCGCACCGCACCGGGCCGACGCCTTTGCCGCCGCCCGGTACTGCATCGACGCGCTGAAGGCGTCGGTACCGATCTGGAAACGCGAGGCCTGGGACGGCGGCGAGAGCTGGGCTCTCGAAGCTCGGTCAGCCGTCGGGCCGGCCCAGGTGCGTCCCTGATGGGAGTGCTGCTGTTCCTGGCCATCCCGTTCGGGATCTGCGCGCTGTGGCTGTCCGTCCTTGCGCTGCGGCAGCGGTCGCCCAGCGGCGTGCGCCACAGCATCGACGACTTTCGTCGCGAGATGCGGGCGCTCGCCCCTAGAGAGCACCCTCCCAAAGGCTGAAGCCAACGGCCCGCGACCTCGCCATCGACCTCGGGACGGCCAACACGCTGGTCTACGAGCGCGGCCGTGGCATCGTGCTCAACGAACCCACCGTCATCGCCTTGAACAGCAAGACCGGCGAGGTGCTGGCCATGGGCCAGGAGGCGTGGCAGATGATCGGCCGCACCCCCGGCTACATCGTGGCGGTGCGCCCGTTGCGGGGCGGTGCCATCACCGACTTCGAGATCACCCAGCGCATGATCCGCCTCCTGCTCCAGCGCTGCGGGGTCAACCGCTTCAACCGGCCCCGGGTGGTGATCTGTGTCCCGTCGGCCATCACCGAGGTCGAGCGCCGGGCCGTCACCGAGGCCGCCCGCCGGGCCGGTGCCGCCGACGCCCAGCTCATCGAACAGCCGGTGGCGGCCGCCATCGGGGCCGGGCTGCCCATCCATGAGCCCATCGGCAACATGGTCATCGACGTCGGCGGCGGGACCTCCGAGGTAGCCCTCATCTCCCTGGGCGGCACCGTCGCGCTCCAGGCGGTCCGGGTGGGCTCGTTCGATATCGACGCCGCCGTCCAGACCTACATCCGTCGGGAGTACGGCATCGCCGTCGGTGAGCGCACCGCCGAGGAGATCAAGATGGCGATCGGCTCCGCGTACCCGACCCTCGACGAGTTCAAGGCCGAGGTCCGCGGCCGCGACCTGATGAGCGGGCTGCCCAAGACCGTCATCCTCTCGCCCGACGAGGTGCGGGAGGCGATCGAGGAACAGGTGGCGGCCGTGATCGAGTCGGTGATCACCTGCCTCGGCCAGGCCCCACCCGAGTTGGCCCAGGACCTGATCGTGCGGGGCATGCACCTCGTCGGTGGCGGCGGCATGCTGCGCGGCCTCGACCTGCGCATCGCCGAGGAGACCGAGATCCCGGTCCACCTGGTCGACGCCCCCCTCGAATGCGTGGTCCTGGGGGCCGGCAAAGTGATCGAGAACTACGAGCGGCTGAAGGTGATGTTCATGGGCGCGGCGCGTTGATGCTGGCGTTCCCCGGCCACGGAGGCCGGGCCTGTCCGCGCCTGCGCTGGCGCTCCGGCGCTCGCACCGGCGGTGAAGCCCCGAGAGTCCTGGTGCTGGCGTTCCCCGGCCACGCAGGCCGGGCCTGTCCGCGCCTCCGCTGGCGCTCCGGCGCTCGTATCGGCGGTGAAGCCCGAGAGCACGGGTCGTCGGCGGGCACCATCACCGAGCCGCGGCGACCGCGTCGGCGAGGCGCTGGGCCAGTTCCTCGGGGTCGGTCACCACGTCGAAGCCGTCGCCGGCCAGCCAATCGGCGTTGGCCCGATGAAGGTCGTCGTCGGGATCGAAACGGTTCAGCACCACGACCAGCAGCCGTCCGGCAAAGGGGACGGCGGCGAGCCGAACGGCGTTGATGGCGCCCAGGCCGGCGTCGGCGACGAGCACGACGACGTCGGGCCGCAGCCACCGGGCCAGGTCGGCTGAGTCGCCGTCGGTGGCGAGGGGCGAGCGCGGCCCGCCCACCGTCTCGGCCCATCCCACATCAGCGACGTCGTCGCCCCAGTCGAGCTCGGCGGCGAGGTCGGCGACGGTGAAGCTGTCCCGGCCGAGGTGGGCGGCCGCCATCGGCGGGGCGAGGGCGACGGGGTACCAGCGGTGGGCGGGGCACACCGTGTCGGGGTGCTCGCCGGTGGCCAGCCCGAGCACGTCGGCATCGGTCGGCCCCCGCTCTTCCGGCGCGTACGACTGCACCGGTTTACGGGCCGCCACCCGAAGGCCCCGACGGCGCAGCCCGGACAGGACCATGGCCGCTGTCCAGGTCTTGCCGACATCGGTGGCAGTGCCGGCGCAAAGCACGGTGATCACGTCAGTCCGTCCGATGAAGCTGCGCCGCCCCGCCGTCGCCGACGGGCGAGCTGGTGCTGGCGCCATCGGCTGGGAGCGCTCGCTGGACTCCCCCGTCAGCGCTGGCGCTGCTCGTTCGTAGGTGCCGGAGCCCGTCGACGAGACGGTCGACCTGCTCGTCGGTGTGGGCGGCCGAGAGCGCCACCCGTAAGCGCGACGTCCCGGGCGGCACCGTCGGCGGCCGGATGGCCGGGATCAACAGGCGGTGGTCGTCGAGCAACGCCGCCGCCGCCGCCAACGCCGCTTCCTCGGAGCCGACGAGGACGGGAACGATCGGCGAAGGGTGCCCGGGGGCGACCCGTTCGAGGTGGCGGCGCAACCTGTCGACCAGGGCGTCGCCTTCGACGGAGCACACCACGGCGAGGGCGGCGAGGGCGGCGGCGGCGTCGGCCGGAGTGGGCGCGGTGGTGAAAATGAACGACCGAGCCTGGTTGACGAGCATCTCGACGAAGGGCCGGGGGCCGGCGACGAACCCGCCCAGAGAGGCGAGGGTCTTGGACAGGGTCCCCACCCGCAGTACGTCGACACCCTCGAGGTCCACGCTCCGCAGGTGGGGGCCGAGCACGGCGTGGGCTTCGTCGAGGACCAACAGCGCGTCCCGGTCCCGGCAGGCGGCGACGAGGTCGGACACCGGGGCCAGGTCGCCGTCCATCGAGAACACGGCGTCGGACACCACCAGCGCGGGGCCGTCGTGGGCCGCCAGCAACTCGGCGACGTGGCCGGCGTCGCGGTGGCGGGCGACGGCGAGGGTGGCGCCGTTGGCCCGGGCCAGGCGGCAGCCGTCGATGATCGACGCGTGATTGAGCTCGTCGCTGACGACGAGCACGCCGGCCGTCGCGAACGTGCTCAGCACGCCCAGGTTGGCGGCGAAGCCGGTGGGGAAGACCAGCGCCGCCTCCTGGTCCTTCCAGCGGGCCAGCGCGGCCTCGAGTGCCCGGTGAGGGGGACGGTCGCCGCAGATCAGGCGCGATGCCCCCGCGCCCGTGCCCCAACGGCCCACGGCGTCGACCGCCGCGGCCCGTACCGCCGGGTGAGCGTTGAGCCCGAGGTAGTCGTTGGACGCGAAGGACACCACCTGGCGGCCGTCGTCCAGGACATGGGCAGGACCGGGCCCGTCGAGAGCGCGTACCGCCCGCCACTGCCCGGCCGCCTCGGTCTCCTCACGGCGCGCCGCCACCCGAGCCGACCACGTCGTCGGGACGGTCACAGCGACGACGTCACCTCGGCGATGGCCTCGGCCACAGTCGACACGATGCGTTCGATCTCCTCGGCGGTCACGGTCAGGGGCGGCATCAGGACCACGACGTCGCCCAGAGGGCGCACCAGCACGCCCCGTCGCACGCATCCGGCCGATACCCTTCGGCCCCAGCGGAGCCCGGACGCCGGCGGGGCCAGCTCGACGCCGACCATGAGCCCACACTGGCGCACCTCGCTCACCGTCGGAAGGGTCGCCACCCGGTCCGACAGCAGGGCGTCGAACTGGTGGGCCCGGTCCCGCACGTTGACCATGACGTCCCCGCCCGTGAGGAGTTCGAGATGGCGTCGGGCCACCGCCGCCGCCAGCGCGTTCCCGCCGAAGGAGTGGCCGTGGTACAGCGTCTTCTCCGACAGGTCGGGGCCGAGGAAGGCGGCATGGACGCGGTCGCTGGCGACGGTGACGGACATCGGGAGGTAGCCGCCGGTGAGCCCTTTGCCGAGGCACAACAGGTCGGTCCTCACGCCGCACTGGTCGAGCGCGAACAACGTCCCGGTCCGCCCGAAGCCGGTGGCGACCTCGTCGCAGATCAACAGGACGTCGTTGGCCCGGCAGGCCTCGGCCACCGCTCGGACGAAGTCGGGCTCGTTCAGCACGATGCCGGCGGCTCCCTGCACCAGCGGCTCGAGCACGACCGCAGCGGCGGCGGCGGCGTTGGCTTCGATGACCCGTACAGCGGCGCCGGCGTCGTCGGTCGGCGCCCGGACGACGGGGAACCGGAGCGGGTCGAAGACCTCGGTGCCGAAGCCGCCGTCGCCCACCGACAGCGAGCCGACGGTGTCCCCGTGGTAGGCGTCGGTGAAAGCGATGTACCGGCTCCGGCCGGCGACGCCCTGGTTGGCCCAGAACTGGAAGGCGATCTTGAGCGCCTGTTCGACGGCGGCGGCACCGTCGGAGGCGAAGAGGAAATGGGGGCCATCGACGGGCACGACCGCCGCCAGCGCCTCGGCCAGCTCGACGACGACGCGGCTGCCGTTGCCCAACAGGGTGCTGTGCGCAACCCGGTCGATCTGGTCGCGCAGGGCCTGGTCGAGCTCGGGGACCCGGTGGCCGAGGGTCGTGACCCACAGGGAGGAGACGGCGTCGAGATAGCGCCGGCCCTCGACGTCGATCAGCTCGCGGCCCTCGGCCCGCTCGACGACGATCGGCCAGTTGTCGACGTAGTCCGACATCTGGGTGAACCCGTGCCAGACCACCGCCGCGTCGCGGCGGGCCCAGTCCCCGTGCACGCCGGCCATCGCCCGACCGTAATCGGCGGGTGGTCGCGGCCGACGCTGGTCACCCTGGCTGGGCACCGTCGGCGCCACCAGGGCGACGTGGGCCGGCGAGGTCTTCTGCCGCCTGGCGGACCTGCCAGTCCCGATCGGCCCGGGCTGAGTCCAGGGCCGCGTCGACGGCGGGCCCCTCGAAGGGGGCGAGCGCCAGCACGGCGCGGCGGCGCACTGCCGGCTTGTCGCCGGCGGCGGCGAGGATGGCGGGCAACCCGTCGGGTTCGCCCAGGGCGCCCAGGGCGGCGACCGCCGCCTCCCGTACCAGGGCGTCGGGATGCCCGGTGACGAGGTCGGCCAACAGCCCGACGATCCCGGGTTCCGGCGCCCCCACCTCGCCGCAGGCCCAGGCGACCACCTCGACCACCGTCGGGTCGACGTCGGCGAGGGCGGAGCGGAGCGAGACCCGGATGGTGGGGGGACTGGCGGCGTAGACCTCCGCCGCCCGCCGCCGCACGGCCGGGTCACGGTCGCGCAGGGCCTCCTCGATGTCGGTGGCGGTGATGGCCCCGGCCCGGAGAAGGGCACCGAGGGCGGTCGCCCGCACCGAGGCGTCGTCATCGCCGAGGGCGGCCCGGGCCGCGGCCCCGTCCCCGGTGTGCCCGGCCAGCGCCGCCGCCCGCCGCCGGCGGGCCGACCCCGTCATCGTGAGGTCCCGGAGGCGCCGCAGAGGGTCACGCCGTCGCCGTCGCCATCGCCGGGCCGCCGGCGACAGCTCGCGGAGGCAGGAGCGAAGCGACGCCCGGAGCCTGCCATCAGGATGCCGTCGCGTCGGCGCCAGGCCGCCGGCGGCAGTCTGCGGGGGCAGGAGCGAAGCGACGCCCGGAGCCGGCCATGAGCACCGCTCAGCCGAGGGCGCGACGGAGACCGGAAGCCACGGCGAGGGCGGCCATGGTCGTCACCGCCGCCAGCAGCACGCCGCACACCACGACCAGCACGATCAGGAGCACCGCCGACCGCAGGCGCTGCCACCACCGCGTCGGTTCGACGCCGGGCCAGACGTAGGTCGCCGCCACCGCTCCGGTGTCGACCTCGGCCGGAGCCAGGTAGGCGGGGACCCGTTCGAACTGGGTCTGCTCCGGCCATTGCGTCGGCTCGACGGCCGGGCCGGGTTCGACGACGACCGAGCTGGCGGCGTCCTCCTCCTCGGGCCAGTCGAACAACTGGGGCGCCTCCACGGTGCCCTCGTCGGCCCACTGACCGGTGGGGCCGGTGGGGTCGTCGTCGAGCAGGGGCGACGACGGCTCGAGGGCCGCGGTCGCCAGGTCCGGCTCGTCGCCTGACGGGGCCCGACGGGCACGGGAACGGTGAGCGTGACGGGCTCGGGGCGGCCGGCTCGCGGTGGTCGTCGTTCGATCGTGGCCCGACGCGGCATGACGCGATCCGCGACGGATCTCCCGGCGGTCCGTGGCAGGCTTGACCTCGGCGGTGATCAGCGTCGACACGACCACCGCAATGGCAGCTCCGCACACCACGAGGGCGATGACGAGGTTGGACAACTTGCACCCGATGGTACCCGGCGCCCCCGTGCCGCCCGGGCCTGGCGGAGCCCCCCTGGTGCCCGGCCCTCCCGGTCCCCCGGGGCTGTCGCCGATGTCACCCCAGGCCCCTCCGCCGGCGCCGCCCGGTGCCGGGACGGGGCGTCGGCGCAAGCTCACCAAGGGTTACCTCGCCCTCGGGTTCGGCAGTGCCCTGGTGATCGTGGTGGTGGCATCGATCATCCTGTCGATGTTCGTGCAGGTCGACTACGTGATCATCTCCCCGGGTCGCACCACCCCGATCAACGACCTGGTGGCCGTCGACGGGCATCCCGAGTTCCCGCCCGCCAACGAGATCCTCTTCGTCACCATCAGCGAGGACACCAGCGTCTCGGCCTTCGAACGATGGCAGGCCGAACGCAACCCGAACGTCGAGATCTTCCCCAAACAGGACGTCCTCGGCGACCAGACCCCCGAGCAGAGCGACCGGCTCAACCAGGTGCTCATGCGCCAGTCCAAGGACGTGGCGGTGCTGGTGGCGCTGCAGGAGCTGGGCTACGACGTGACGCCGACGGCCACCGGCGCGCTCGTCGCCGAAGTCGTCGACGGCGCTCCGGCCGACGGCAAGCTGAGCACCGGCGACACGGTCGTCGCCGTCAGCGACCAAGCCGTGACCGGGGCGGACGGGCTACGCCAACTGCTGACGTCGCGCCAGCCGGGCGATTCCGTGGTCCTCGAGGTCGAAGCCCCCGACGGCGCCCACCGGGACGTCGACGTCACCCTGGCCGCCAACCCCGAGGGCCCCAACCAGGGCAAGGCCTACATCGGCATCGGCCCCGTCGACCGGCTCGACTACGACCTGCCCTTCGAGGTACTCATCGATTCGGGCCGCGTCGGAGGCCCCAGTGCCGGCCTCGCCTTCACGCTCGAGATCCTCGACCTGCTCACCCCGGGGGAGCTGACCGGGACCGGCGATGTGGCTGTCACCGGAGAGATCCGCCCGGACGGCGCGGTGGGCCCGGTGGGAGGGATTCGGGAGAAGACGGTGGCCGTCATCCGTTCCGGGGTCGACGTGTTCCTCGTCCCTGCCGACCGCGACTGCGGGCAGCCCGGCGGCACGTGCAACTTCTCCGACGCCCGCGAGAAGGCTGCGGGCCGCGTCGAGGTCGTCCCGGTGGACACGGTCGACGCCGCCCTCACCCATCTTGCTTCCCGAGGCGGCAACGCCCTCGCTCTCGGGACCCCCGGCGCCACCGACACCGGCTGACCGCGTCGCCCGCCGCGTTCCCCCGCCCCGCAGGCCCGTGCTCGTCGGCACTCGACGTTCCGTCCGAGTCAGGCCGGAGTGGAGCGAAATCGGCATCAAATGCATGTTTCGCCCGTGGCCCTTCTTCGGGACTTGATGTGGGGCAGAATCGTCGTGACCGGCAAGGTCGCTACTTCATGCACCACTCGTCGCCCCCGGGGCCAACCCGTTCGGACTGGGCACCCGTCGACGGCCGGCGCCGCCCGACGGCGGGCCCAGCGCGTCTTCGGACCTGATCGTGTCGACGGCAGCCGCCCAACTCCAGTTCGGCGCCGAGTTCGCCCTTTTCCTGGTGGCGATGGCCGGCCTCGCGTTCGCCCTCCTACGGCCCGAGTTGCTGGTGGAGGGCCGCTGGGCCCGCATCGCGGTGTGCGCCGGCCTCGCCTCCCTGGCCGCGGCGGCGTTCCTGCACGGCTCGCTGCTGGTCGGCGACAGCCGCAACCCGGCGCTGGCGGTCCTTCGCGTCACCGGGGTGGCCCTGCTCGGCTGTGCCGCCTTCCGATGGCGATCGAGCGAGACCGGGCGCCTGGTGCTCTGGACGTCGCTGGTCACCCTGGCCGCATCCGAGGGTTTCCAGTCCAACGAGGTCGGCGTCGGCGACTGGCTGCGAGGCCTGGGCGCGTTCCTGCTCCTGGTGGCGCTGCTGGTGGCCGGCCGACGGTCGATCACCACCCGCATCGCGGCCAGCTCGGCGGCGGTGATCCTGGCTGTCGTGCTCGCCGTGGCCGAGTCGTTGTCGTTGGTGATCTCGAGCAGCGTCGAGCGCGACGCGGTGCGCCGCTTCGGCGCCGACGCCCAGTCCGAGGCCGTCCAGGCCAACCAGATCAGCCGTCAGCTGGCCACGTCGACCTTCATCGCCGGCGCCGCCCTCTCCGGTAGCGACCAGGTGGCGTTGACGAACCTGTTCGACCCGGCCACCACCAACGAGGACAAGGCCGTCAACCGCGAGATCATCTTGGCCGACCTGGGAAGACTCCGGACGATCTTCGAGCGGGCCGATCCCGGGATCGGGCCGTCCCTCATCGTGGGCGAGGGCGGCCGCGTCGAACTGGTCACGCCCGGCACGTTCCCCCCTTCCCTGTCCCTGGACATCGCCGCGAACCCGGTGGTGACCGCGTCGCTCAGCGGGGACCCGGTCATCCACAACTCGGTGGTCACCCTCGACGACGACGCCTATGCCGTCGCCGCGTACCCGCTGACGATCGCCGACACCGCATCGGTCGTGCTCACCTCGGTACTCGATGACGCCTATCTCCAGGATCGCCTGGAGAGCGCCGAGAACGAGATCGCCGGCTACGGCATCAGCCTCGTCGGGAGCTCCGGTGTCCTGGCTTCGTCGGCCGCCGACCGGCCGGCGGTCTCGCAGCTGCGCGACGTCGCCGACCGGGTTCTCGGTGGTGAGGACTCGGCGTCGGCCACCACCGACGGGTGGTTGGTGGCGGCCCGGGCGGTCAGGGATGCCAACGGCGAGCCGGTGGTGGCGGTGGTGGTGTCGGTCCCCACCGGCTTCCTCGAACAGACCCGCGAGGACCTGTTCCGGCTGCTGTTCCTGGTCGCCCTCGGTGCTGCCCTGCTGGCGCTGGTGCTGGCCGCCATCGTGGGGGAGCGGATCGGCTCGGGGGTGCGCCGCCTCACCGTGGCCGCCAACGAGCTTCAGGCCGGGGACCTGTACGCCAGCGCCGGGCTCCGGGCCGGCGACGAGCTCGGCCAGCTCTCGTCCACCTTCGACTCGATGACCGGCTCGATCCGGACCATGACCGCGTCGTTGCGCCAGGCGGCCGAGGACGAGGCCGCGTTGCGCGGCCGCCTCGAAGCGGTGGTGGCGGGCATGGGCGAAGCGCTCATCGCGGTCGACGAACGCGGCGACATCAGCGACTTCAACGCCGCCGCTGAGCGGTTGTGCGACATCCCCGCCCGCAAGGCGGTGGGCCGGGCCGCCGACCAGATCGTGCGCCTGGTCGCGCCCGACGGCTCCGACCTGTCGGAGCGGCTGGCGCACCCCGGCCGTGACGGTTGGACCGAGCAGGCCCTCCTCCGCCCGCTCAGCGGGGGCGAGGTCCCGGTGGTCGTATCGGCCGGTACCCTCCTGGGCGTCACCGACCAAGTGGTGGGAGCGGTGTTCCTGCTCCGCGACGTTAGGCGCGAGATCGAAGTCGAGCGGATGAAGACCGAGTTCCTCGCCAATATCAGCCACGAGCTGCGTTCACCGTTGACGCCCATCAAGGGCTACGCCGGGATGCTGCGCCACCGCACGATCCCCGAGGACCGGGTCAAGCAGTTCGCCGCCGACATCGAGGCCGGGGCCGATCGTCTCGAACGGGTGGTGAACCAACTCGTCAACTTCGCCACGATGGCCGCCGGTCGCCTCGACCTGCGCACCGAGGACCTCGAGCCCCGCGACGTGCTCGACACCGCCATCCACCGCTGGCAGTCCCGGGTCGATCCCGAGCACCACCAGCTCGAGCGTCGGATCGAACGCGGCGTCCCGTTGGTGCTGGCCGACCGTCGTTATCTCGAGCAGTCGCTGGACGAGATCCTCGACAACGCGGTCAAGTACTCGCCGGCCGGGGGCCGGGTGCTGCTCACGGCCACCGCGTCGAGCAACGGCCGCGGCGACGTGGTCGAGCTGTCGGTGACCGACGAGGGCGTGGGGATCCCGCCCGACCGCCTGCACGCCATCCTCGACGACTTCTCTCAGGTCGACGCGTCGGCCACCCGTCAGTTCGGGGGCCTCGGACTTGGCCTGGCCCTGGCCAGCCGCATCGCCCGGGCCCACGGCGGCGACCTTCACTGCGCCTCTGCCCTCGGCGTCGGTACCCGGGTGACGATGGTGCTGCCGGCCGGCCGGCGTACTGGTCGCCTGACCGGCCAACCCGCTTTGGGCCCTGCCGGCCTCGGCGCCCCGTCCGTCCCTCCCGCCGTCCCCGGTCCGGCCGATCACGATGACGCCGGCCACGACGCCGGCGGCGACATCGGCCACGACGACGCCGGCCATGGCGATGACGCCGGCCATGGCGATGACGCCGGCGGCGAGGCGCTCCCGTGAACGACCGTGCCGACCGACCGACGGTGCCGTCGAGGACGTCGTCGGTTGTCACCGGTGCCCGCCGCCGGGCCTTGCCGGTGGCCCAACGATGACGTCGCGGCGATGACCCAGCCCGTTCCGACAATCGTCCGCATCGTGATGGCGGGCCTGTTCGTTGTACTGATCAGCGCTCTGGCCCTCGTGCTGGTCCGCCGCGGTGACGACGTCGCGGCCGGCGCCAGCACAGCCCGCGTCGAACTGCTGTCGGGCTCGGCTCTGGTCATGAGCCCCGACGGCTCCCGTCGCAGCGTCGAGTCGTTCACCGATGTGGGCGAGGCCGACGTGGTCGAGGTGGGGGCTGGGTCGGTGCAGATCACGTTGGTCGACGGCTCGGTCCTCGAGGCCCGTACCCCTGACGGCGTCACCGAGCCCACCCGCATCCGCGTCGGTTCGCCCCCCGAGCTGATGAACGGGGATGCCCTGCTGGTCAGCTCGGTCGGTTCGGTGGTCATGGCCGGCGGCAACCGCTTTGCCCTGAGCGCCACCGGCACCGAGCCTTCGGCCGCCCGGTTGGCCCAGGGCCGCTCCACGGTGGCCGGTGTCTACCGGGGCACGGTCTCGGTCGACTCCGCGGGCCAGCAGCGAACGGTCCCGGCCCTGCGTGAGATCGAGATCGCGACCTTGGGCAACCCGCCCGTCGGGCCGGCGCCGTTGCGACTGGTCGAGAGCGACGCCTGGGACCGGCGGTTCCTCGGCGCGGTGATCGACCTCGGCCGCCAGCTCGACGCCGACGCGCTCGCCTATACCAACACCCTCGGAGCAGGGGAGGGCACCACCGCCGCCTTCTACCGGCAGGTGCTCGTTTCCGTACGGGACGAGCCGTCGTTCACCGACGAGCTGTTGGCGTCGACCGGTGCCCGCTCTCCGGGCGACCTGCTGCTCGGCGCGGCCATAGCCCAGCTCGGTGAAGGTGCGACCTTTACCGAACGGTGGCGGGCGGTGTTCGCCTTCCGCGACCAGGGTGCCGGCTGGGGCTTGGTGGCGGCCGACCGGGGCGTGGACGGGCCGCCCCTTCTCGACGTCGTGGAACGCGCCGTCGACTCCACTCCCTTCGAGTTCGCCCTTCCCCCGCCGGCGCCGCCCACGTCCCCTCCGCCGGTGGTGGGGCCCTCCGACGACACCGCGGCCCCGATCGTGCCCCCGGTGACGGTGAGGCCCCCGCCGCCACCGGTGAGCGGCCCCGTCGTGCCGCCCACGGGCGCGCCGCCCACCACCGTGCCGTTGCTCAACCCCCTCATCGACACCGTGACCGACCTTCTCGCCGGCCTGCTGGGATCTCGGGACTAGCGCGCCTCCGAGCGTCCGCGCCCCCGGCCCGAAGCGGTCGTACCATCGGGCGTGATGACCGAAGAGCGCGGTCCTGACGATCGGTCCGTTCGCCGCGGCCCGGACGCCATCACCCGGACGACGTTCCCGACGACCTTCCGGGGCTACGACCCCGAGGCGGTCAAGGTGTTCCTGGCGGCGGTCGCCGACCAGCTCCGAGAGGCCCAGGACCGAGAGGCCCTGCTGCGGGCCGAGCTGCACGATGCCGAGGCCAAGGTGGTCGAGGCGTCGGGCGTCGATGACGCCAAGCTCACCGTGCAGCTCGGGGAGGAGATGGCCAAGGTGCTGGCTGCGGCGCGGCAGGCCGCGTCCGAGATCCGCGCCAAGGCCGAGGAACGGGCGACCGCAGCCCTCCGGCAGGCGGACGAGGACGCTGCACGTCTGCGGGCCGAGGCCGAAGGCGTCCTCGAACGGCGCACCGAGACGGCTGCGTCCGAGGCCGACCGGATCGTGGCCGAGGCCACCACC
This sequence comes from Acidimicrobiia bacterium, assembly GCA_052387955.1. Lineage (GTDB taxonomy): Bacteria > Actinomycetota > Acidimicrobiia > Acidimicrobiales > JACDCH01 > JBQTIQ01. Next base: position 24,807 of record JBQTIQ010000071.1, read on the forward strand.
CGGGCCGACGCGACGGTGGCCGATGCCGAACGGCGGGCGAAAGGCGCTCGGGACGAGGCCGAGCGGATGCTGTCGAAGGCGCGGGACGAAGCGGCCCGCACCACCGTCCAGGCGTCGGACGAGGCGGCCCAGCAACGTCAGCGGGCCCAGGCCCAGCGACAGGCCGAGCTCGACGCCGGCCGGGCTGAGGGACGGCGGCTGGTCGAGCAGGCCCAGGCGGTGCGCGTGCGGGTGCTCAAGGACCTGGCCCGACGGCGCAAGGCGCTGCGGGTGCAGTTGGAGCAGTTGCGGGCGGCCCGAGAGCGACTGATCGGCGCCTACGAGCTCGTGCAACGTACGCTCGACGAAGCGACTTCCGAGCTCCGTGTCTCGTTGCCGGAGGCGAAGGTGGCGGCCGAGACCGCCGGCCGGCGAGCCAACGAGGACCCCGAGGACTCGGTCGAGGCCCTCGAGGCCGAGATCGACGCCGCCCGCTCGGCCGGCCTGCCCTTCGCCCTCGCCGGCTCCGGCGCTACGGCGGCGGCCGCACCCGGTTGGGACGACCGCCCGCCCGCCGGACCGGTCCCCGCGCCACCGCCGGTCCCGCCGGCTGGAACCGATACCGACGCCGAGACGGGCGCTGGAGCCGAGACCGAGACCGAGACCGAGACCGAGACCGAGACCGACGATGTCGACGTTGGCGGCCCCTCCGGCGCTGAGGGGAGCCCGACGTCGGAGGCCGCGGCCGTCGATCGCAGAGGCGGGGTACCGGCCCCAGAGACCGCGACCGCGGTCGACCTCACGGCCATCGCCACCAAGGCACCGGTCGACGAAGTCGAGGCTCGTGGTGATGGTGCCGGCAACGGGACCGCCAGCGACGTCGGGAACAGCGAGATGGTGGCGCGCACGCCCCGCAAACCGTGGCCATGGCGGCGTCCCCCCGAGCCGACCGAGGTGGGCTTCCAGCCCCTCGAAGCGGTCCCGCCCTACGAGCGGGTACGGGTCGTGCCCGGGACCGGTGTAGCCGGCGACGTCGCCGCCATGGTGGCCGGTGAGGATGGCGCCGCGGCCGAAGCCCCGGTCGCACCGGTGGAGACCGGCGCCGCTGCGGGAAGCCCGCCCGTTGGCCTCCCCGGCGCCGCGGCGGGAAGCCCGCCCGAGCCCGTTGCTGACGGCGCCGGCCCGGCCGATGCCCCGCCGGTCCCGGTAGAAGTCGCATCGGACGAGGTCGACGACCTCTTTGCCCGGCTCCGCAGTTCGCGCCAGTCCGAGACGGCCCGCGCCCGCCAGGTGCTCGCGGGCGGAGCCGACGACACCGAGGCCGGAACCGACGAAGTGCCCGCCGTCGTGGTCGTTCCCCCCGGCGGAACACCTGGGGGACAGGACGACCAGGCGCTGCTCCGGCGCCGCGACGAGCTGACCGACGTGGTCGAACACCGGGTCTCCCGCCGGCTGAAACGCCTGCTGGCCGACGAGCAGAACGAGGTGCTCGACCGACTGCGCCGCACGCACGCCACCACCGTTGACGAGCTCCTGCCCGAGCCCGCGACCCAGAGCGCCCACTTCGCCGAAGCGGTCACCGAGGACCTGGTCGCGGTGGCGTCTGCCGGGAGCACCTTCGACGGTGCGGCCGGTGCGGGCGGTGCGCCGAACGCCGTCGCCGACGTCGGCGACCTGGCCGGGGAGCTGGCCCACGCCGTCGTCGACCTGTTGCGCGACCGCCTCGAGGCCAGTGCCCGTGACGCCGCCGGCGACGAGGAGGCCCTGGCCGAGGGCATCCGGTCGTGCTACCGGGAATGGAAGTCACAGCGGCTCGGGGCCGAGGCGCGCCACACGGTGCTGGCCGCCTTCAACCGGGGCCTGTACGGCGCCGTGCCCGACGGCGCCCGGGTCCGGTGGCTGGTCGACACCGGCGGATTGCCATGCCCCGATGCCGAGGACAACGCCCTCACCGGGACCGTGGTACGGGGTGAGGTATTCCCCACCGGGCACTGCTATCCGCCGGCGCACCCGGGTTGCCGATGCCTGCTGGCGGCCGTCCGGCCCGCGCCGGGCTGAGCGGGGGGCCACCACTAGAGTCGGCGCTCCATGCGCGCCCCCCAGGACATGCCCGGCCGTCAGCGCCGTCCTCGGCATCCCGGGCGAGGCCGGGTCGTGCTCGTCATCGGCGTGGTCCTGCTGTTCGTGCTGTTCACGTCGCTGCGGAGCATCGCGTCGTTCTATACCGACTACCTCTGGTTCGAATCAGTCGGCCAGACCGGCGTCTGGCGGGGAGTACTGGGCACGAAACTGGTCCTGGCGGGGCTGTTCATTGCCGTCTTCTTCGGGCTGATGTGGGCCAACCTCTTCATCGCCGACCGGATCGCCCCCATGTTCCGTCCGGCCGGGCCCGAAGAGGAGATGATCGAGCGGTACCACCGACTGATCCGGGGCCGCCAGAATCTGGTGCGCCTGGGTGTCGCCGGCCTGTTCGCGCTCCTCGCCGGGGCGCCGGCGGCGGCGGAGTGGAACGAGTGGCTGCTGTTCCGCAACCGCGTGCCCTTCGGCATCGACGACCCGCAGTTCGGCAAGGACATCGGGTTCTACGTCTTCCAACTGCCGTTCCTCACCTTCCTGGTCACGTGGATGTTCGCCGCCTTCGCCATCGTGCTGGTCGTCACCGCGGTGGCCCACTACATGAACGGCGGCATCCGGGTCCAGACCCCGGGCCAGCGGGTCACCCCCCAGGTCAAAGCCCACCTGTCGGTGCTGTTGGGCGTCCTGGCGTTGGTGAAGGCGGCCGGCTACTACCTCCAGCAGTTCGAGCTGACCACCTCGACGCGGGGGACGGTTGACGGGGCGACCTACACCGACGTGAACGCCCAACTGCCGGCCATCCGGCTGCTCATCCTGATCTCGCTGGCGGCGTTGGTGCTCTTCATCGTCAACATCTTCCGGCGGGGCTGGGTGCTGCCGGTCCTCGGCGTGGGCCTGTGGATGTTCATCGCCCTCGTCGCCGGCGGCGCCGTTCCTGCTTTCATCCAGAAGGTGCGGGTCGAGCCGTCGGAGTCGTCGCGGGAGCGGCCCTTCATCGAGCACAACATCGTGGCGACGCGCGCCGCCTACGGCCTCGACTCGATGGTCTCGAAATCGTTCGAGGCCGGCACCGGGCTCACGGCCGCGGGCCTGGCCGACAATCAGGACACGGTGTCCAACATCAGGATCTGGGACCCCGCCCGTGACCGGCTCGGCCAGACGTACCAACAGCTGCAGGCGCTGCAGCCGTTCTACGACGTGAGCGAGGTCGACACCGACCGCTACGAGGTCGACGGTCGGATGCAGCAGGTGATGATCGCGGCGCGGGAGCTGAACGTCGACGGCATCCCCCAGAAGTCGTGGGAGGCGACGCACCTGGCGTTCACCCACGGCTACGGCGTGGTCGCCTCGCCGGCCGCAGCGCAAGTGCAGGACGGGCGGCCCGAGTTCGTCCTACGCGACATCCCGGTCAAGAGCCCGGACAACCTACGGGTCGACGAGCCCGGCCTGTACTTCGGCGATGGGTTGGCGGGCTACGTGATCGTCAATACCAATCGCCAGGAGATCGACTACCAGGGCCCGGAGGGCCGGACCGAGTTCCGCAACTATGACGGGGCCGACGGCATCGAGCTCGGGTCGTTGATGCGCCGGGCTGCCTTCGCGCTGCGGTTCGGTGACATCAACACGTTGGTGTCGGGCAACCTGACCGAGTCGTCGAAGGTGATGATCTATCGCGACGTGCGTTCCCGGGTCCAAGCCATCGCGCCGTTCCTGTCCTATGACGCCGACCCATACCCTGTGGTGGTCGGGGGCCGGGTCAAATGGGTGGTCGACGCCTACACGACCAGTGCCCGCTACCCGTACTCGCAGCGGGCCATCAACGACGAACGTACCGGCCTGTCGGGCCGGTACAACTACGTGCGCAACTCGGTGAAGGCGGTTGTCGACGCCTACGACGGGACGATCACGATGTACGTCGTCGACCCGGGCGACCCGATCGCGCAGGCGTACCGCAAGGCCTTCCCCAAGCTGTTCACGGCCGAAAAGGCGCCCCCGGAGATCCAGGCCCATTTCCGTTACCCGGAAGACCTGTTCCGGGTGCAGACCAACATGTGGGGCCGGTACCACGTGACCGACCCCGACACCTTCTACAACAACAGCGACACCTGGGTGGTGGCCCGCAACCCGGGGACCGAGACTCAGCGGGCGGGCACGGCGGCGACGGCCACGTCGATCGACCCGTCGGTGCCACCCTCGCCCCAGAACCGGGTCGACCCCTACTACCTGCTGATGCGGCTGCCGGGCGAGGACAAGTTGTCGTTCCTCATCTTCCGGCCGTTCTCGCCGGTGCCTTCGGGCGGACAGGAGCGACAACAGCTGACCGCGTTCATGGTCGCCAAGAGCGACCCGGGCGAGTACGGCGATCTCGAGACGCTGGTCATGAACACCGACAACCTGCCCGACGGCCCGGTCCTGGTCGCCAACACCATGCAGTCCGACCCCAACGTGTCGCGCCTGCAGACGGAGCTCGGCGTCGTCGGCGGCGGCTCCGACCTGCTCTTCGGCAACCTCATCACCATTCCCATCGAGGAGTCGTTGCTGTACGTGCGTCCGGTCTACGTACAGGCGGCCGACAACCCCAACCCCTTGCCCCTGCTGCGCAAGGTCATCGTCGAGTTCGACAAGAAGGTGTCGGTCGCCGACACCTTGCCCCAGGCGCTGAGAGGCCTCGAGCGGTTCCGCGACCTACCTCCCCTGATCGTCGAACAGGAGGGCCTGGTCACGCCCCCGACCGGCTCGCCGACGACCCCGGGCGGTCCGCCCGCGACGCCCCCGTCGACGACGACCACCCTGCCCGGGGGCCCTCCCCCGACCGTGGTTACGGGTTCGCCGGCCGAGCTCCTGGCCCGGGCCGACATCCTGTTCCAGGAAGCTGACGCCGCCCTGGCCCAGTCGCCCCCCGACTTCGCCGGTTACTCGGCCAAGACCAACGAAGCCCGAGAGCTCGTCCGCCAGGCCAGCGGACAACTCGGCGCCGCCCCGCCGGCGACGACCGCTCCTGCGCCGACAGCCCCGCCGACCACGACCCCGTCGTCGACTGCCACCACCGGCGGCGGCTCCGCCTAGCCGGTTGGCGCTGCCGCCGGCGACTGGTATCGTCACCAACCCGCCGCGGGGTGGAGCAGTCTGGTAGCTCGTCGGGCTCATAACCCGAAGGTCGTAGGTTCAAATCCTACCCCCGCCACCATGTGAAGGCCCAGGTCAGCGACCTGGGCCTTCGTCGTTGTCGAAGGCGCGTCACCGTCGACGTCTACCGGCTGCTCGCGCAGCAACGCTATGACCTGCGGGTTCGCGGCGGTGACGCCGGTAGACGTCTACCGGGTCGGATCGGCGATCAGGGCGGCGAACTGCTCGGCGGCGGCGGCGCTCATGCCCGGCAGCACGTGCTGGTAGGTGTGCATCGTGAACGCCGAGTGGGAGTGACCGAGGCGTTCGCTGACGACCTTGACGGGAACGCCGGCCATGATCAGCAGCGAAGCGTGCGTGTGCCTGAGGTCGTGATATCGGATCCGGGGTACCGACGGGGTTCGGTGCAGGATCCGGCCGAAGAGCTGGGACACGGACTCGGGGTTGAGGAACCGGCCGGAGGTGTTGAGGAACATCCAGTCGTCGGCGCTGTGCGGGAGCCCGTCGCGGGAGAGCCTCTGTTGCCAGTGCCAGAGGATCGTGATGGTGCCGGCGTCGAGGTCGATGCAGCGCCGGCTGGTGCGGGTCTTCACGTCGAACTCCACGGGCGTGCCGCCGACGTTCTGCAACGTACGCGTGATCGACAGCCGCTTCGTCGACTGGTCGAGGTCGCACCACTTGAGCCCGACGACCTCACCGCGGCGCATCCCGGTGTAGGCGGTGAGGTGCAGCGCGGGGTAGAGGCGCTGTGAACGGGCGGCGGCCAGGAAGCCGGACAGCTCCTGCGCGGTCCAGGCACGGGAACGCCCTCGGGCCGGTTGCCGCCGCCGGGCGTGGGTGGCGTGGGCGACGTTGTGGTCGAGGAGCTGCCGTCGCACGGCGAGGTCGAGGGCGGATCGTACGATCATATGGACCTCGTGCACGGTCTTGGGTGCGAGGCCGGTGCCGTGGCGGCCGCCGGTGGCGGCGAGCTGCTGGTAGAGCCCGTCGAGGTGGTCAGCCCGTAGCCGTCGAAGGGGTACGTCGCCGATGGCGGGGTTGATGTAGCGGTCGACGAACCATGAGTACCGGTAGGCCGTCGTGGCCCGGACGTGGCGTCGCTTCATCGGCAGCCACGTGCCCGTGAGAAACTCGCCCAGGTGCACCGGCCCGCCCCGGGCCGGCGCGGCGCCGGCCTGGTCGCGGTCGATCCGGGTCGCCACCAGTTCGGCGTCGTGGCGATCGTGGCCGACGGGGTGCCAGCGCCTGCGTTCCTTACCGGTAAGGGGGTCGAGGCCGTCGTAGGCGACGACGTAGAAGCGGTCCTTGCGTTGAACGATGTAGGTCATGGCATGACCGTCGACCACTTCGGAACCAACCCGAAGAGCCTTCCTCCTCCCCGTCGTGGTGTTCAAAGGCTCAGAACGGGTCGCTCGGGTCGCTGGTTCGGGGCGATGGCGCGGGGCGTCGTCGCCGCGTCTTGGGGATGTCGAAGCCGAGGGTGGCGTACGCGGGGAGGCGCTTGCTGTGCATGCGATCGATGACGGGGATCCGGATATCGACGTAGTCGTGGAGCTCGACGTTGTGTTTGCCTTCGTGGGTGCGTAGGAGCCGGCCGACGTATTGAACGACTCGCCCCTTGAAGGCGAGGGGGAAGGCGAGGAACAGGGTGTCGAGCTCGGGCCAATCGAAGCCTTCTCCGAGGTAGGACCCGGTGGCGACGAGCACGATCCCTTCATCGGCAGGCCGGCTGGTGATGGCGTCGCTGACGGCGGCCCTGGCCTTCTTGCCGAGACCGCCCTTGAGGACGAGTGCGGTGTCGCCGAGTTCACCCAGCCCGTCGACTATCGCTTCGATGTGGTCCGTTCGTTGGGTGAGGACGAGGCAGGTCCGGCCGCTCGACGTGGCCGCGTGTACATCTGCGCAGATCTGCGCGGTGCGCCGCTCGTCGGCGACGAGTGCGGCGAACACGGACTGGATGTGCGCGGCGTCGTCTTCGCTGACCTGGGTGCTGGTCTGGTGCACGACGAGCTCCCGACGGACCAGCTCCGCGCCGGCGACCGTGCCGGGCTTGATCTCGTGGCGGGTTGGCCCGCAGTGGAACGCGATGATCGCCTCGAGTTTGTCCCGGCGGTACGGCGTCGCGGTGAGGCCGAGCCAGCGGCGGGACCTCGCCCGCTGCACGCACGCCGCGAACGACACTGCGGGAAGGTGGTGACACTCGTCGACGACGACGAGCCCGTACCGCTCGAAGGTCGTCGCGTCGTCACGTCGGGCCAAGCTTTGGAGCATTGCCACATCGACCACACCGGTCGGCTTGTCCTTGCCGCCGCCGATCTGGCCAATCAGTTTGGGTCCGAGGCCGAGGTGTTCGACGAGGCGGCTTCGCCATTGGTCGACGAGCTCCTTGCGGTCGACGACCACGAGCGTCGGGGTGTGGTGATGGGCGATGACAGCGCAGGCCATCACCGTCTTGCCGGCGCCAGGCGGGGCGACGAGCACGCCTCGGTCGTGACCGACCAGCTCATCGACTGCCGCGGCTTGTTGTGGTCGCAGCGTGCCGGCGAAGGTGAGATCGATCGACGGTGGATCAGCGCGATCGTCCGCGAGCTCGAGCCGGCTGTCGAGGCTGGCGACGAGCTCGGTCACCCGCTCCGTAAGCCCGCGGGGAAGGTGAAGCCACTCAAGATCCTCGCCGTAGCAGGAGATGAACCGCGGGGGTGTCCCAGGTCGAGAAACGCATCCGTTGTTTCTCGTAGAACTCAGGGTTGGCTATCGACCCGAGGTGCTTGAGCGCTGCGATCACGGCAGGTGGAAGCCCGGCGCGCTCGATGGAGAGCATTGCCCCGAGCCGCGCTTGGATCACCGCGGGCGGCGGCGGACCTCCCTGTCGAGCCAGTTCGGCCAGGCTCAGGGTTGGGCCGGCGTCGATCGGCCGGAGTGTCGCGGCGAGCTCGGTCACCGCGGCCGGCGACATCCGGGCGATCGCGGAGAGGAACGCCCACTGGTCCGGCCACGGTTCCATCGAGGTGGGATCGAGGAACACCGTCGTGCCCCGGGCCACGCACTCGCCCTGGAGCGGCAGGCCGATCAGGTTGCCGAATCCCGCCTTGGGAAGGAAGTCCTGCGACGGGAAGAACCGGTCGTAGCTGGACAAGTCAAGCTCGGCTCGAGCCGTCATGGCTTGACGCAATAGCGCCGCGCCCATCGCCCGCGCCTGGGTTGCGGGAACCTGGCTGTCGAAGAACACCCAAACGTGGCCGCCGTTGCCTGACCTCGACCGTTCCAGTGCCGCAGGTACGCCGTTGGCATGGCAGGCGTCAAGGTACGCGAGGGCGTCGAGGGCCCAGGTGCCCTTGTCGAAGTCGCATACGAGCAACCTGCAGGTGTCGCGGCGCAGAAGGGGGTAGATCCCGACGCTTTCACCGCCCCGAAGGTGCGAAGCGAAGACCTCGTCGGTCAATGGCAGGTAGTCGCGTGAGGTCCTTTGCCGGGACCACCCGCCCTTGGTTGCCGGGGACCAGCCCGACTTGCCCGTGGAGGCGTTCTCCCAACGAGTGGCGTAGACATCCGACCGCGTCCCGAACAGCGACGCGTACAACGCCAGCTTGGCGGCGTTCGGCGCGGTGTTGTCGAACGACGGCGACGAAGGAAGGTCGGGTAGCAGCATCGGCGACCACGTGCTGGCGTGCCCATCCGCCTCCCGATGGTCGAGCCCGAGCAGCTCACGCAGCCGGGTGTTCTCCGCCCTGAGTCGATCCAACTCGGTTGCGAGGTCGTCGCGGTCAGGAGCCTCGTCGTTCACTGCGCCATCTTCGGCGCTGGCGAGCAACGGATGCCGCACCCCTGGTCGGCCCGGCACGCATCCTCGAGGATCCCGCTGCAACCCGACAAGCGGGATCGATCGCCGCGTTCCTCGGTGGTCTCGCCAGAATAGATCAGTTCTATCAAATCCTCAACGTCAAGATGAGGATTAGCGGCTAGTGAGGTATAGTTCGGGCCATGGTTGTGACGACGCCGGCTACCGAACGGGTCGCGCAAGCGATTCGGGCCGTCCTGCCGGCAGGAACGCCGGTCGACCTCGATGTCCTCGATGACAATCTGGCCAGGGTCGACATAGGTGCCGGGCGCTTCACCGCCGGGTGGATCGGCGAGGGGTGGCTACGTGACGCGCTCGATGCCCTCGCCAGCGACGGGCGGAGGCCTGAGGTCCTCGTGGCCCGGAGGATGTCGCCGGGCGCTCGTTCGGCTGCCGCTGATGCCCGCGTCGGTTGGGTCGACGAATCGGGAGCGGCCGAGATCGCGTTGCCCGGTCTGCTCATCTCGCGGACCGGGCGCAAGGATCCGAAGATCGTTCGGCCGCCCCGCTGGACCCCATCAGTCATCGGCACCGCCGAGGCGCTCATTCTCGGGACCCGGCCGACGGTGGCCGAGGTCGAGCGGAGCACCGGTCTGTCGACGGGTTCGGCCACGAATGCCCTCGCGACGCTCACGACACTCGGGCTTCTCCAGTCCGACGCGGCCAGAGGCCGCGGGTCAGCTCGCGAGGTCACGGACCGGAGTCGCCTTCTCAGCTCGTACGCCGACGCGGCCATCGCCCGGACGCCAGCGCTGTCGCTCCGCGTCGGCACCGCGGGCCGGGATCTCATCGACGAACTGGCGAAGCTCGGCCAGGGTTGGGACGCCGAGGGCGTGGCTTGGGCCGCCACGGGGGCGGCGGCCGCTTCGGTGCTCGGCCCGTACCTCTCCGAGGTCGCCGGGCTCGATGTCCTTGTTGACGCTCCGACCCCAGCGACCCTCGATTCGCTCGCCGAGCGGTCCGGCCTGCGGCCGATCGAGGGCGGCCGCATCCTGCTGCGCCCGTTCCCGACACCCGTCACCCGGCGTCTCTGCGGGACGGAGTCGGGCCTGCGGGTGGCGCCGTGGCCGAGGGTGTATGCCGATCTTCGAATCACCGGTGTCAGGGGCGAAGAGGCGGCGGAGCATCTCCGGGGGGTGGTCGAACGTGGCTGACGCCGAACGATCCCGGGTGGCACGGGCGGCCTCCGAGCGAGCCCTCGTGCGCGTCGTGCACCACTACGGCGCACGCCCCGAGTTCGTCGTACTCGGCGGCCTCGTCCCCGAGCTGCTCTGCGCCGCCAGCGGCTGGCGACATGCCGGCACCACCGATGTCGACGTCCAGGTCGACCTCGAAGTTGCCTGCGGCGCGGTCAACACCGCCCGCCTCGAGAATGCACTCCGCAACGCGGAGTTCGAGCCCGACACCGAACAGGTCTGGCGCTGGGTCGCCGACGGCACCGATGTGAAGACGGTCGTCAAGTTCGAGCTCCTCGCCGACCTCGACACCGAACCGAACCAGGCCACCGTGCGCTTCGATGCATGTGACAACCTCGGCGCCGTCAACCTTCGCGGCACCGGCTTCGCTTCACGGGACCCGGTCGTGCAGCAGCTGACCGCGAAGATCGGCGGCGATCTGCTCACCGTCGAGGTGAACGTCAGCGGTCTGGCCGGGTTCCTCCTCGCCAAGTCAGCAGCGGCCCGCAGCCGTCGCCTGGCGAAGGACTGGTATGACGTCGTCTTCGTGCTGCTCCACAACGATGTCGGCGGCGCCGCATCCGCCGCGAACGCGGTCCGAGCCCGGTTCGAGCCCGACCTCGTCGGGGCGGTTCGAACAGCACTCGACGACCTCTTGGCCAACTTCACGAACCCGGGTGACCAGGGTCCCGTCGCCTACGCCGAGCAGATGTTGACCGATCACCCCGAGCTCGACGCTGCCACGGTCGCCGCCGATGCGGTGCTCGCCGTCGAGGCCTTCCACCGCCGCTTGTTCGATCCAGCGTGAGCCGCGGTCGCGCGCGGTCATCTTGAAAGCAAACACATCGTGCTCATTCGTAGAAGCCGAGCTCGTCGGCGTCGCGGGACATCTGATCGAGCACAGCGCGGCGCTGGGCGACCATGTCGGCGCGGTAGGCGAGCAGATCGGTGAGCGTGACGCGACGGTGGGACCCGACCTTGCGCGATGGGAGGACACCGTCGTCGATCAGCTTCACCACCGTCGGGCGGGACACGTTCAACACGGTCGCGGCCTGCTGGGTGGATGCCTCCTGTGGTGTGCGGACCACGGTCGCGGCGTCACCTTCGGCGACCGCCTCGAGCATCTCGATCAACCCGTCGACTGCCGTCTTGGGGAGCTGCACCGTCGCACCGTTCGGCAGGGTGAACCGCCTCGGACGCCGTCGCAAGGCTGCGAGCGCGTCGGACGCCAGGTCCCGGTCGTCGGGTCCCCTCGTCATGCCCGCAACCTATCGAACGCAGCAAACGAAAGGTACACCGGTTGCGTCATCTGGTCCGACAGACGGTCGTCAGACGTTGCCGGACATCCTCCGGCTCGATGTCTACTCTCCGTCGCCGGTGTCGCGGCATCCTGCCCGGGTCGTGTCTAACGGATCGTCTAACGAACACGCCGATACGAGGCCCGATCCGCTGCACCACCTGGACGGGCCGTCACGAGAACTCCCTGCTCAGCGCTACTGGCGGCTACCCGCCGTCACCCGCTGGACGGGCGAGGAATGACTCATAACCCGAAGGTCGTAGGTTCAAATCCTACCCCCGCCACCAACGAAACAGCAGGTAGACGGCTCTTTCCGAGAGATTCGGGGAGGGCCGTTCCGCCGTTTCGAGCCGTTCTTCTACCGGGTTTTCTACCGGATCGCCTGGGACAGCCTGGGACAGCCGACGACGGGTCGTCCCAGCCGCGGTCGGGAGGGCACGAGCGGCTCCTCGAGGAGCGTGGCGAGGTGACCTTCGGGTTCGCGGGCACCGGTGGCGAGATGAGGCCTCTGGTGACGGGGTGAGCGAGTGAGCTGGACGGCGTGCGGCCACCCGTTTACTGCTCGTCGTCTGTGATGCGGATCAGCTGCAAGGTCGAGATCCCACCTTGGTTCACGCAGTCCAGCGCGAGGCTGTGGACCTGATCGAGGTACTGACCGTCGTCGACGTCGGCTCGTACGGTGGCGGCAACTTCGGGTGTAGAGCGGGAGCGGGATAGAGTGGCCGTCGAAGGCGAAGCCGTGCTGGTCGACGGTCTCGATAAGCAGCGGTTCGGCACCGGACCTCTCGATTCCGACGACCACCTCGTATTCGGTCAGCGCCTGCCGCTGGCCAACTGCTCGGACCAGCCCCATCAGATCGGCGACGGCGCACTCGACCGCTGCCGACCGCACCTGGGACCCAGGCAAGAACGTGTCCAACCCGCTTCGGTGTGCTCCGATCGCGGCGGCGATCGAGAGGAATCGTCAAGACCTGTGGATCGGGTTTCTCCGTTGATCACGCGGCGGCTTCCTGATCCTGCTGTTCGCGTTCGACGATCACCCCCTTCTCGAAGCGTGCGCCGGCCCTGACGAGCGCGACGA
>JBQTIQ010000072.1:0-24330 GCA_052387955.1 Acidimicrobiia bacterium
CCGTCACCATGGTCGAGGATCTGCAGGAGAACGGCGTCGTCGCCAGCGTGGTGCGGGTCGACATCGATGACCTCAACCCATGATCCCCACAAAACCCTGCCGGCGAATGGGCGGACAGCGCTGCCGCCTGATGTGCAGACAGCTCGGCCGCCAACAGGGGGCAAGGTCAGCCGGAGTCGACGGGATCGCACCGCGATCTGTCGTCTTCGGGGCAGCGGAACTACTCGCTGGGCTAAGAGAGGATCTCAAGGCCCGACGGTTCGAACCGCTACCGGTGCGGGAGCAGATGATCCCCAAGTCCGGCGGCAAGCTCCGTCGGCTGGGCATCCCGACCGTGCGTGACCGGGTCGTGCAAGCGGCCCTGAAGTTGGTGTTGGAGCCGATCTTCGAGGCGGACTTCCGCCCGTGCTCGCACGGGTTCCGTCCCGGACGCCTAGCCCAGGACGCCATCGCCGAGATCCGTCACCTGACCAGCGTCCGCTATGAGTGGGTGCTCGAGGGCGACATCAAGGCGTGCTTCGACGAGATCGACCACACGGCCCTCATGGACCGTGTGCGACGTCGTGTCGGGGACAAGCGTGTCCTGGCCTTGGTGAAGGCGTTCCTGAAAGCTGGTGTCCTCTCCGAGGACGGCATCCGCCGGGACACCGACACCGGCACTCCCCAAGGGGGCATCTTGTCGCCGCTGCTGGCCAACATCGCCCTGTCGGTCCTCGACGATCACTTCGCCGAGGCGTGGCAGAACGAGATGGCCACACCCATCGAGCGGAAGCAACGCCGAAGCCGGAGACTGCCCAACTACCGGTTGATCCGGTACGCGGACGACTTCGTCGTGGTCATCCACGGCGACCAGGCCGACGCCGAGCGACTGCGCGAAGAGGTGGCAGCCGTCCTGGCCCCCGCAGGCCTGCGCCTGTCGGAGACCAAGACGACCATCGTCCACATCGACGAGGGCTTCGACTTCCTCGGCTGGCGCATCCAGCGCCACCGCAAACGAGGCACGGCCAAGCACTTCGTCTACACCTACCCGGCCAAGACCTCCCTCGTGAAGGTCATGGCCACGGTGAAGACCCTGTGCCGCCAAGGGCGACACGAACCGCTGTCCGAACTGCTACGCCGGCTCAACCCGGTGCTGCGGGGCTGGACCAACTACTTCCGGCACGGAGTGTCCAAGGCCACCTTCGGCTACCCGCGCGCCTACACCTGGTCGCGGGTCGTCAACTGGCTGCGCCGCAAACATCCCCGCGCCAACTGGAAGTGGCTCCGACGCCGCTACCTCCCCAGGTGGTGGCCGACCGAGGGCGACATGTCGATGTTCGACCCCGGGGCAGTGGACATCACCTATGCCCGCTACCGCGGCCAGATCATCGACACCACGCCATGGCCGACGATCACGACATCGCTCGCATGACACGAGCCTGTGGAGAGCCGGATGCGGTGGAAGCCGCACCTCCGGTTCGGCGAGCGGGCCGAGGAAACGGACCAGCCGAAAGGCCGGCACCGCGCCTCGGCCCGACTCAACCACACCTACGCCGCGTTTTGCATCGCCTCCACCGCCGACCCCTACGCCGTGATGAAGCGCATGGGGCACTCGACGATCACCGTCACCTACGACACGTACGGCCACCTGTTCCCGGCGCGTGACGCGGACATCACGAAGGCCCTCGAGGAGCTCGGCCACGGAGCGCGCGCACGGCGGGGGACGGCGATCGAAGTCGGGTCCGCACCCTTTGGGCGACTCCCTTTGGGCGACTCATCTTTGGGCGACTCCGGATGGCCAACGGATGGCCAATGTCGGTTCCTGCAAGCCTCAGAAGCGGTCGGTCAGCGACGTGACCTGGACTTCTTCAGCGCGCTCGGAGGGACTCGAACCCCCAACCTTCTGATCCGTAGTCAGATGCTCTCTCCAATTGAGCTACGAGCGCCGAGACGAGGGACGGTAGCCGACCGCTCCGGGGGGAGAAAGTACGCCGGCCGGCGGCCCACAGGCCTCGGGATTGGGCTCAGGCGGCCCAGCGGCAGCCCCAGGGGCTCCAGCCGCCGGCTTCGTCGAAGACGGCCTTGGCCACGATGGTGTTCACGTAGGGATCGAAGATCTGGTCCCACGTGAAGCCGAGGGCTTCGACCAGGCCCTGATGGATGGTGCCGATCTGGAACAGGCCGTAGTAGCGGCCGTTGCCGCCGACGGCTTCGGGGTTCATGGTCGACTCACAGCTGGCCACGCCCAGCGCCGAGGGGGCCAGCTCGCCCCAGACCGCGGCGATGACCGCTTCGATGGGGACCGGAGCTGGCGGGATGCTGACGGCAACGGGCTCGACGGCGGCAGCAGCTTGGACGACGCCGGTCGGCGCCGCGGGCACGGCTGCGGGCGCCGGCGCCGGGACCGCGGGGGCAGCCGCGGCTGCGGCCGCGGCCCCATCGACGGTCGGGGCGGCCTGGGCGATGGGCGAATGTCCGGCGGCGAGGACGAGCAGGCCGAACGCGGCCACCAGTCCCCGACGGCGCCACTGGAGCGTTCCAGCGGCCCGGCCTCGACCTCGGTAGGTGTCGAGAGCCAGTTGGAGGGAACGGGCCAAGTGTCGGCCACGCTCACTCAACGGGTGGCTCCTTCGCCCCCTCGTCTCGGTCGATTCGAACATGTGGGATTTCCTTCCTGTGCCCTGCGCCCGGACGCGGAACGACCGGAGGCGGAGCGATCAGGGACCCGGCCAGGCGCGCGGCAACACGCACGAAGGACGCAGGGAGGTCACCACGGCCCAGAGCGTTGAAGTGCTTTGCGATGTGCCGGCGTCGTCAGCGTTTGCTCGCTCGCCGCCGGCTGCACAACGCGCCGGCAACATCCGTCAGGACGTCGCCGGCGCCTTCCCAGGCACGGATCCGTATGGGTGGTCTGTGCGCAACATGTTTGTCATGGTCGTAAAGAGAATGCAACAACGCTGACGGTGACACCGGTCACAGGCGCTGAACCCCACGGCGCCGACCTCGGCTCAGGTGCAGGTCGGCCGGCCTTTCCAGCCCTGGGTACGAGAACGGCAGAGCTGATGCTTGCCTCTCGAAACCTCGGTTGCGCTCTCTGGGCGAGCGAGCGTCAGCGAGCCAGACAGCGATGGGGCGCGAGCGATAGCCAGCGGGGGCGCAGCCCCCGGGACAGCGCCGGAGCGGGTGCGATGGCTTTCGAACCCTCGTTGGCCGCACCGCACCGACCGAGCGAGCGCCAGCAAGCCGGGCGGGGACGGGGCGCGAGCGGAACGAGCGGGGGCGCAGCCCCGGGGATGGCGGAGAGGGTGGGATTTGAACCCACGGACGGGTTAACCCCGTCACCTCATTAGCAGTGAGGCCCGATCGACCAGACTCTGGCACCTCTCCCGGCAGCACGATAACCGCACCGTGGCCAGCCCGCCGAACCCACCTTGACCTGGCCTTTCTCTCTGGATGAGGTGGCCACGAGATCGGCCTGCCCAGTCGGGAGACCTCGTGAGGGCCCGATTGCCACCGGGCGTCGTCCACGACGGCCGGGGCCCGTCGGCTCATCGTCCCGTCGTTCCCAGGGCGGCCGCCGCAGACGAGCGTTGCCAGGGCCGGCCCGGTGCCGCTGGCTGCGCCGAAACGTCAGTCGCGGCGGATGATCGAGATACGGCCGTTCACTTCGAGGACCGCGTACTCGATGTGGGCGAGGTCCGAGACGCCGTTCTGACGGGCGGCCTCGAGCACCTCTTCCAGGGGCATGCGTTCGAGTTTCAGGGCCGACTCGACCGGGTGGCCGCGCTCCACGAGGACGATCGGCATGCCCTCGATGAGGCGACGCCCCCGCTCCGACCGCCAGGACAGCCACGTCAATGCGGTGATCCAGAACCCGAAGGTAGCCACGGCCAGGGTGGAGCCGGTGAGCGAGTAGTCCTCCTGGGTGATGCCCTGTTGCACGATGTCGCCCAGCGTCACCAGCAGCAGCATCTCGAACGGGGACATGTCGCCCAGGCTGCGCTTGCGCAGGCCGCGCGTGAGGGCGAAGAGCACCAGGAACGTGATGCTGGCCCGAGCCACGATCTCCATCGTTCAGTGCCCCATCAGGGCATGACCCGGGTGTGGAACGTCACGGCCACGAGTTCGGAGCCCGCGTCGTCGAGCAGCGCGACCCTCCCCGACCGTCCGTTCTGGGCCGCCGGTTCGATCCGAGCGTCGTAGGAGATCGCCAGCACTTCCCCGCTCGAAGGAGGATCGAACGTCCAGATCGTCTGCTCGGCGTCGGCGGTCTCCTCGGCGGGGCTGGGATCGAGGCCGTTCTCGTCCCACAGGGCCAAGTACTTCGAATCGACCGCGACCGTGACCGGCCCGTCGAATCCCCCGCCACGGGTGACCGTGACGTCCAACGGGGTGGCAAGGGCCGGGCGGGAGACCGTCCCATAGCGCACGTCGAGCTCGTAGCCCCCGCCCGCACCCCGGGCGTGGCCGGTCTGGACGCCGTAGAGCGCGGTGGCACCGACGCCATCGAGCACGGCGCCGCCGATGAGCGCGCTGAGCACGACCGTGGTGGCGAAGTACGCCGCCGCCCGCCGCCGCAGGACCGCCCGCGAGCCGCCGTCCTCGAGGTTGACGCACCCTTCGAGTGTCGACGTCGACGAGGCCACGGCCGAGTTCGGTGCGACCGTGCCCTGGCCGACGTCGGTCATCTACTGGTGGCTGCGCTGCTCGGCTTCGTGGGCGGCAGCCTCGGCGCGAGCGGCGTCGGCCTTGCCTTCGTGCTCGGCGACCTCGCGCTCGGCGTCAGCCTTGCGCTGTTGTGCCCGGCCCTCCCGAGCCTTGTCCTGGTCGCCGGTCACCTCGCCCAGGACTTCCTTGGCCTTGCCCTTGACGTCCTCGACGACGCCCTTGACGCCCGCTTCGGGGCCGGTGTCCTTGCTCATGAAGTCATCCTCCGGTCTTGTGGCCCCCGACGACTACCCCTCCGGCGGCGGCGACGAACCTCTGCCGGCGATCGCGGCGACACGTCACGGTTGATGCCCGGAGGACAGTCGGTCGGTCACAGCAGTGGTCGGACCGTCGCCGCCCAGTGGGCCAGGAAACCACGCTGGTCGGGCCCGACCTGGTGGACGTAGACGCGGCCGAACCCGGCCGCATCGAAACGCTGGACGGCACGGACGACGGGCTCGGGGTCGGGGCCACAGATCACGGTGGCGGCGACGTCGTCGGCCGATAGCAGAGCGGACGTGTCCTCGAACTGGGTGGGACGGGACAGCTCGGACAGCAGCGAGGACGGCAGCGCCCCGTTGGGCCACCACCGCTGCGCCGTCTCCCGGGCCTCGGCGACGGACTCGGCCCAGCAGACGTGCAGCTGGGCCATCCGGGGCTTGCCCATACCGCCGGCACTCTCGAAGGCGGACACCAGGCTGGCATCGGGAGCGAGGCCGATCATCCCATCGGCGGCGCGGCCGGCGAGCTTGGCGCTCCGAGGGCCGGAGGCGGCGATCCATATCGGCGGTGGCGTGACCGGCCGGGAGTACAGACGGGCGTGCTCGACGGTGAAGAAGGTGCCCTCGGCGCTGACCTCTTCGCCGTCGAAGAGCCTGCGGATGATGTCGACCGCTTCGCCCAGCATCCGCCGTCGTACCCCGGGCCGGGGCCAGGGGCCGCCGACCACGTGCTCGTTCAGTCGTTCGCCGCTGCCCAGGCCCAGTGCGAAGCGCTCATCGAGCAGCACGGCGGCGGTGGCGGCGGCGTGGGCGACCACCACCGGGTGCATCCGGCCGACCGGCGCGGTGACCCCGGTGGCGACGTGGAGACCTTCGGTCGCCTGGGCGATGGCGCCGAGTACGCCCCATACGAACGGCGAGTGGCCCTGGAGGGAGACCCACGGGTGGAAGTGGTCCGAGATCATGGCGAAGCCGAAGCCGTGGTCCTCGGCCGCCTGCGCCTGTTCGACCAACGCCCGGGGACCGTGCTCCTCGCTCGACAGCCAGTAGCCGATCTCGATCGCTGGTTCAGCGGTCGACACGAAGGTCCCCCCGTTCGACGACCCCCAACAGCACCCCGTCGAGGGTGGAGACGATCACATAGGACTCTCCGGACTTGTCCATGCTGGGCGCGAGCTCGTCGACGGTGATGCTGGGCCGCACCGATGACGGCGCCAGCTGAGCGACCGTCAGCGCGGAGCCGGTCGCTCCGCCGACCGGCGGGCGGACCGTCCCGAGCACGTGCCCGCCGTCGTCGACCACGACCACGACGTCTCCTGGCCCGGCCGCGGGCAGCTCTGCCACCGGGGTGCCCGGTGGGCACGTCATCGCGGCGCGCAGGACGCCCCCGGCCCGCTGGGACCCGGGGACGGTGCCCTCGACCGGCAGACCCGAACCGAGCCACGCCGTCTTCGAACCGGTGTAGTCATAGACCTCGGCATAGCCGTAGGCCTCCAGCAGGGCCGCGCCCCGGCTGCTCAGGTCGCACTCGGTGTCGTAGCAGTAGACGACCACCGGTCGGCCGGGCTCCAACTCGGCGTTGGCCCGTTCCCTCGTCAGCTCGGCCAGTGGGATGTTCGTGGCCGCCGGGATGTGCTCAGCGCGGTAAGCGGCGGGGGGGAGCACCTCCAGGAACGACGACCCCCGGTCATGATGAAGGCGGGCCGCAGCGGTATCGATCGAGGTCACCATGGCCCTGTCGGTACCCGGCGGCCGGCCGTCCCGAACCGGCGGCGAAGAGCCGTGGGCACCCGCTCGACGGACGGGCACCGGGGCCTCGGACGGCCCCATCCGGGCGCTTCGATGTTTGCCAGCTCGCCGCGAAGTGAATCGGTCCGGAGCCGACAGTCGTCCGGTCATGGCCCGCCGTGTGGCGGTGCCGGCCCCGGACAGGAGAGGAGCGCCGGGGTGCAGTTCCACGAACGAGGTTTCAGCCCTGTCCCCGACCGCCTCCCGGCCCCGGGCATGGCCCCCCGGGCCTGAGGTCCCAGCCGGTGCCCGGCCCCCGAGGGCCTCGGCTGCAGCCATGCTCCCGTCCCGCGCCTGCCGTCGCGGGACGGGAGCATGGTCCCCGGAGCGGATCGGCGGCCTCGAAGCGGGCCCGCACGTCAGGCTCGCGCCGCGCCTGAGCGGGTAGAGCTGCGGCGTGGGCGGGTCAACGCAGCGACGGCCGCCGGGCTCGTGGTGGGCCGGCGAGCCCGTGCGTCGCGTTGGACGTGTTCAGCGATGGCCCGGCCTGGGGTCGTGCCGGGCGGGCTCGAACTGAATGGGCGACCGGTACCCGATCGGGGCACATCGCCTGGTGGGCGGCGGCGGCAGCTCGCTCCTGGTGCGGCCCGACGGCGAGATCGACTGGTGGTGCACGCCGCGGCTGGACTCGCCGCCGCTGTTGTGGTCGCTGCTCGATCCGCAAGGCGCCGCCGCCCGTTGGCGCGGCGCACGGGCGACGGAGTGGGACCGGTCCCCGGCGGGGGTGACAGCAAGGCGCACGGTCAGCATCGACGGCCGCCGGTTCGAGTGCTGGGACGGCCTCGTCGTCGATCCCGGCACGCCGGGGAGCGCGGCGGCCGTGTTGGTGAGGCTGGTCCGCAGCCTGGACGGGCCGGCAGAGGTGGTGCACGAGCTGGCCGGCGGCGGCTTCGACCGGGAATGGGCCTCGTGGGCGGGCGACGGGTGGCGCGCCACGCTGGGCGGGTTGGGCCTCTGGGTCGCCGGCGCCGCCGCCGGGACGGCCGGGTCGGTCGAGGGCCGATGGGTCACGCATCCGGTGGCGGTCACGGAGAACTGGACCGGTCTCGCCATCGGCCTGGGCCCGACGGTAGCGACGTTCGACCCAGCCCGCGCCGTGCAGTCGTTACGGGCGGCCGAGCAGGTCGATGAGGACCGCTTCGAAGGGGCCCACCTGCCGGCCCGGCACCCTGAGCGGGCTCGCGACGCGCTGGCTGTGCTGGCGGCCTGCACCGAGCCGGCCACGGGGGCCACGGTGGCATCGGTGACCACGTCGGTGCCCGAAGCGGTGGGCGGCGACCGTCAGTTCGACTACCGGTTCAGCTGGCTACGGGACAACTCCTTGGCGGTGTCGGTGGCGGCGCTGCTGGGCCGGGCCGACGAGGCCCGCCGCTACCTCGCCTTCCTCGCCTCCGTGTTCGACGCCACCGACGGCCTTCCCGGCCCCGTGACCGATGTCCGTGGTGGCGCGGTGCCCGACGAGCGGGAAGTCCCCTCCGTGGCCGGTTGGGGCGGGTCGCGGCCGGTCCGGGTCGGCAACTCGGCGGCCGAGCAGGTGCAGTACGACGCGCTGGGCATGGTGCTCGAGGCGGTTTCGGTGTACCTCCAGGCGGGTGGGCCGCTGCACCCCACGACGTGGGCGATGGTCCGGCGGGTCGCCGACCAGCTGGCACAGGGCACCTTGGAGCAGTCCAACGGCATCTGGGAGTTCCGCGAGCCCCGTCGCCTGGTGAGCGCCGACATCGGGGTGTGGCTGACCCTGGACCGGGCGGTGTGGATCGCCCGGGGGTGGCGCCCGTGGGCCCGGCGGCGGCACTGGAAGCGCGCCCGGCGAGAGGTGCGCGACCGGGTGCTGGCCGCCATCGACGACGACGGCGGCTTGCCCCAGTCCTACGACGACCCCGCCGGCGCGCCGCGGGCGGACGCCTCGGCGTTGATGGCGGTCGTGTTCGGGATGCTCAAGCGCGGCGACGAACGGGCCCTGCGACTGGTCGAGCACACCCTGCGCCGCCTCGGCGCCGGCGCCTTCCTGTACCGCTACGAACCGGGCACCGACGACGGGTTCCACGGGCACGAAGGCGCCTTCGTGCCCGTGTCGTGGTGGGCGGTGGCGGCGCTCGCCATCGTCGGGCAGGTGGACGAAGCCGAAGCACGCCTCGACCGGCTGTGCGCGGCCCTGCCCCGGCTGCTGGCCGAAGAAGCCGACCCGGTCGACGGGTCCGGGCTCGGGAACGTGCCGTTGCTGTGGTCGCACACCGAAGCCGCCCGGGCGCTGTACATCGTCGACGCCGCCCGTCTCCGGCGCCGCTTCGGCGCCGCCGGCCTGTGGGCTTGGCGGCTGGTGCGCTACGCCCGGCTCCGGGCCCAGTTCGACTCCCGGGGCCCCGAGGCCAGCCGAGCGTAGGGGAGCTCCGCCACCGCCAAGGCCTCACCGGCACGGGGCCGGCCCGCAGTCCTACCGCCCCGAGGTGGCGGTCCTACGGTCCCGAGATGCCGGCGCCGACGTCGGCTCGCGCTCCTGGCCGGCGGCATCGAGGGCGGCGACGCCGAAGACGGCCAGCACCGCCCCGCAGCAGGCGCCGCCGACGCCGTAGCCGTCGTAGCCGAGCACCAGCGCGATGAGCAGCACCGCGGGGCCGACGACGAGGCTGCGGACGGCGACGACCCGCCGCAACACCAGCGCGTGCACGACCTGGAGGCCGGCGAAGGCGACCATGAGGCCGATCGCCTCGCTTCCCGAGCCGAGCCCGGCCTCGAGCAGCACCGCCGGTGCGCCGCCGACGACGACGCCGACAACCGGCAGGAGGCTGGCGCCGGCCGTCACCGTCGCCAGCGCCAGGGGTGCCGGCACCCCGGCCGCGGTGCACAGCACCCACGTGACCGATCCGGTAGCAGCGGCGAGCGCCAGGGCACCGAGCACGTAGCGGCGCCCGGCGCCGACCGCCGTCCGCAGCACCCATCCGGTCCGCTCCCGGAGGTCGTCGTCACGGATCTGGCGGAGCGCAGCGGACGCCAGCCGAGGCCCCCACGACAGCAGGAAGGCGGTGAGCACGAGGCCGACCAACCACGCGCCCGCCGAGGAGGCGACGCCGGCGGCCACACCGCTCGACGGGCTCTCGAGCTCCTCGACCAGAGAGCGGACCCGCCCTTCGAGGTCGAGCTCGGCGGCGGCGTCGCCGACCGTGCCGCCCGAACCGGCCAGCTCCGCGGCCGCCTCGGGGGCGGCCTGCTTGAGCCGCCCGACCTGGTTGTCGAGGTCGCGTAGCACGCCGAGGACGAGGGCACCGACGGCGGCGGTGATGCCGACGAAGACGACCAGGAGCGCGAGGAGCCGGGGCAGGTGACGGTCGAGATAGGCGACCAAGGGCGCGATGACGACGGCCACGACGGCGCTGGCAAGGGCCCAGCCGAGAGGGCGGCGAGCGGCGCTGGCGACACCGAAGGCCAGCCAGCCGACGGCGACGCCGCTGATCAGCACGGCCACCGCACCGGGCCCCAGCGCCAGGGGGATGGTCCGTGCCCGCTGCGCCACTGAAGGGCGAGCGTAGCGAGCCCTCCAGGCCCACGGGCGCGAGCGCCAACCCCCTCGGCGGCGACAGCTACAGGGCGCAGCCCGGCAGGACGAACGACGCGCCAGCGCAGCGCGCGCTTCAGGCCGACGGCGCGACACCAGCCGTGCTGGTCCCTTAGGTTGGGGCCATGCCTGGCCGCGACGGGGGACCTGGTCGCGGCGGCAAAGGCCCCGACCGGGCACCCGAGGAGGGCCAGTCGGACGGCGAGGTCCCCACCAAGGTCGCGGTGGGCTGGCGCAGCGGCGCCTGGGTGGCGGTCGGCGTGTTCTCCGCCCTGGCCCTGCTCGCGCTCGTCCGCTCGACGGCGGCCAGCTTGACCAGCGTCGGCGTCGGGCTGCTGCTGGCGTTCGCCCTGGACCCGTTGGTGGTACGGGTCAAAGGCCGCCTCGGCTGTTCCCGGGCCGTGGCCGTCGGCCTCGTCGGCAGCGCCTTCCTCGTCGGTGCCGCCTTCCTCGTCGTCGTGCTCGGCCCACCGGCCGTCCGTCAGGCGGGGGAGTTCGGCCGGGAGCTCCCGAGCACGGTCGAGGACCTCTACGACCTGCCGCTCGTCGGGCCGGCCCTCGAGGACCGCGACGCCGTCGGCGCCATCGAGAGGTGGGTCGACGAGCTCCCCGCCCGCGTCAACCAGGACACGATCCGCGACGCCGCCGAACGGCTCGTCGGGGGCGTGCTGTCCGGGCTCGTCGTGTCGCTCATCGGGGTCGCCGTGCTCCTCGACGGTGACCGGCTGGTACGGCGACTGCTGGAAGCGCTGCCCGATAGCGTCGAGCCCCGAGCAGTGCGGGCAGGCCGGATCTTCTACCGGACGATCGGGGCCTACTTCTCGGGATCGCTCCTCGTGGCCGCCTGCACGGCGTCGTTCATCCTCGCCGCCGGCCTCGCCCTGGGCGTGCCCCTGGCGCCGGCCGCCGCCCTGTGGGCCCTGGTGGTGAGCCTCATACCCCAGATCGGCGGCTTCCTCACCGGCGCCTTCTTCGGCATGCTCGGTTTCGCCGCCGGGCCCAGCACCGGGGTCGCCTGCGTCCTGCTGTACGTGGTCTGGATGAACTTCGAGAACCACGTGCTCGGTCCCGCCATCGTGGGCGAGGCCGTCGACCTGTCGCCGCCCACGACGATGGTGGCCGCCCTCGTCGGCGGCGCCGCTGCCGGTGTACCCGGAGCGCTCGTGGCGACCCCGCTGTGCGGTGCGGTCAAGGTCATCTATCTCGAGGTCCGTTACGGCCCGACCGAGGCGGTGCAACGCAAGCCGGCGCCCTGGGCGCGATGGCGACAGGCCTGGCGGCGGCGGAAGGACAAGAAGGCCGGCCGTACGCCGGCGACGCCGGGAGGCACGAAGACCACGCCGGCCACGCCGGCCACGCCGGCTACGCCGGCCAAGGCCGCGACCGGCCGCCCGGGACGAACCTCCCGAGGGGCGGCGCCCAAGGTGTCGGGCGCCCCGCGACCACGGACGCGGCCCCGCCGCCGGAAGAGACGTCGGTGAGCGGCCCGGCGCCGCCGCCCACCAGCGGTGGTGACACCAGCACGGGGTGACCGCGAGAGCCGGCTGCGTCCTCGCTAGTGTCGATCGACGGCACCGACCCCTCGCCAAGGAGAGGCCCGATCCTCCGCACCCATGACCGGCTCGTCTCCCGACGGTGCTCCGGGACCGCCCGCTTGGGGGCCGGTGTGTTCGCCTTGGCGCTGCTGGTCCCGGCCTGCGGCGACGACGCCGACCGAGGTCCGGTGGCCGCCTCGACGATCTCCGGCGGCCCCGAGGTAACGACTGAGCTGGTACCCCCGCCCGCGACAGCGGCGTCGTCGACGACATCCGACGGGCCCGCCACCGACGGGTCAGGCCCGACCACGCCCGACACCGACGCCGGCCCGCCGCTGGCATCGAACCCCGACGGCTGCTCGGCGGCGGCCCTGGGCCGTCGTCCGGCCGCCCAGCCCGAACTGCCCGGCGCCCTGCGCGCCATCCGCATCCAGATCGTCGAGGCGGCGGTCGCCTGCGATTTCGATCGGCTCGAAGCGCTGGCGGCGCACGGCGGGACCGAGTTCACCTTCAGCTTCGGCGCCGGCACCGACCCCAGCGACCACTGGCGCCAGGCGGAGGCGGACGGCGAGGAGCCGATGCGGTACCTGGCCACGCTGCTGAGCCTGCCCTACGGGACCGTCGCCGAAGCCGATCCGGCCCTGTACGCCTGGCCTTCGGCGTTCACGTACCCGAGCTGGGATTCGGTCCCGGAAGCGGAGCGCCAAGCGCTCCTGGCGCTCTACAGCGAGGCCGATCTCGCGCAGTTCGACCAGTTCGGCAGCTACGGCGGCTTCCGGGTCGGGATCACCGAGCAGGGGGACTGGCTCTACTTCGTCGCCGGCGTGTGACGGGCCGCGGTCGCGGGCACCAGGCCCGGCCGACTGCCGGCCGGGTCTGCGCTAGGCGAACCGTCGGCGGCCGAAGAGCCAAACCAGGAAAGCGGCGCCGGCGACCGACAGGATCAGGCCGCCCGGGCGCTGGAACAAGGCGTTGCCGACGATGCCGCCGAGGAAGGCCCCGGCGATGCCGAGCAGGATCGTCATGCCGATGCCCATGGGGTTGCGGCCCGGGATCACGAGGCGGGCGAGGGCACCGATGATCAACCCGCCGATGGCGAGCATGATGAGATAGCCGAGCATGGCGTTCTTGTTCCCCGAAACCCCAGGGCCCAGCCCCGCGGAGGGGCGGGCCTAGTAGAAGATGTCGAGCGGGGTGCCGGGCGGGATCACCGACAGCTTGCCCAGGTCGCTGTTGTGCAGCCGCACGCAGCCGTTGGAGATGTTGGTGCCGGTGGTACCGATGGCGGCGTCGCTCGACGAGCTGATCGGCCCGTGGATGGCGATGATGGCGTCGCCCAGGCCCTGCCAGCTGTCGATGACCTCGGAGTGCGCCGACGTCACCATCATGAACGCCCCGTAGCCGGGCCCCAGGGGGTCGGCGAGCGAGCTGATGAAGTACTTGCCCGTCGGGGTGGGCGTTGACGCGGTGCCGATGCCGGCGGGCATGTCGGCGATCACCTGGCCGGCGTTGTAGGCGGTGAGGCGCCGGGTGCTCAGGTTGAGCTCCATGCGGTACGAGGTGCTCGACAGGGTGACGTCGGTGGCCCGCACCCACACCGTCGTCTCGTTGGGCCGCTGGGGGACCCGTACCAGGAGCCAGCCCGGTTGCTGGGCCACGACGGGCACGACCATGTCGTAGCCGTACCAGTGGTCAGCGAGCTCGCCGACGACGGCGCCGCCGGGGGCCGAGAAGGTGGGGATGGCCCGACCGGGCGCGGCCAGCAGCGTTGCGCCGGGCACCGGGGGCGGTGCCGGCGGTGCCACCGGAGCGGCCGGCGGCGCCTTGGCCGCCGGCGGCGCGAGTAGCTGGCCCAGGTCGAGGATCGGCCGGGGCTGGCTCGGTCCGGGAGCGTTGACGGCCTGGGCCGTGACCGCGCCGACGAACGTCGTGAAGGCCACGGTGATGAAGACGACCCACCGGGCCGACAGAGGGCCGTCCCTTCCGGTCCCCGTTCCCGACTGGTTGGCCACAGCCCTCATCTCCTCTGCCGGTCGGCTCCGGCTCGTGGGCCGGTCCGGCCCGCCCTGGCCCTGCAGCTTGGCAGGCCGGAATGGGCGATAGCTACCCAGGGCGGCAAACCCGGCCCGTCGAGCCCGAGCCGACGGTCGTCCTGGCGGGACTCCCGACCGTCCGCTCCGCTTGATCTGCTCGGTCCCGAGGAGGCTTGACGTTGTGACAAGTTGCGGGACCGAGCAGATGCCGACCGAGCGACCGCCAGGGAGCCGGGCGGCGATGGGGGCTGGGGGGCGCAGCCCCCAGCTAGTACGGGCGGAAGCGCCCGCAGAGGTCGATGACTTCCTCCCGGACGGCGGCGATGACGTCGGCGTCCTCCCGATCGGCGAGGACCCGATGGATCAGCGCCGCGATCGTCGCCATTTCGGGCTCGGTCATCCCCTGGGTGGTCGTCGCCGCCGTCCCGATACGCAGCCCCGAGGTTATGTAGGGGGGACGGGGGTCGCCGGGGACCGTGTTCTCGTTGAGGGAGATGCCGGCCCGGTCGAGCGCCAGGCGGGCCTTCTTGCCCGACAGGTCGGCGTCGAAGGGGCGCAGGTCGACCAGCATGAGATGGTTGTCGGTGCCGCCCGAGACCAGCCGGAGGCCGTGGCTGGCGAGCGCCCGGGCCAGCGCGTCGGCGTTGGCCACGACCTGGGCGGTGTAGCCCTTGAACTCGGGCTGGGCCGCCTGGAAGAACGCCACCGCCTTGGCCGCGATCACGTGGTCGAGAGGACCGCCCTGCAGGCCGGGGAAGATCGCCTTGTCGATCCGTTCGGCGTACTCCGCTCGGCACACGATGGCGCCGCCGCGGGGGCCCCGCAAGGTCTTGTGGGTGGTGAACGTGACGATGTCGGCGCCGAAGTCGACCGGGTTCGGGTGCTGGCCGCCGACGATCAGCCCGGCGACGTGGGCGGCGTCGAACAGGAACACGGCCCCGACCTCGTCGGCGATCTCGCGGAACGGGCGGGGGTCGATGATCCGGGGGTAGGCGGTGGCCCCGGCCACGATCATCTTGGGCCGCTCGGCCCGGGCCAGGTCGCGCACCTGGTCGAAGTCGATGCGCTCGTCGCTGGCGGTCACGCCGTAGCTGACGAAGCGGTACAGCTTGCCGGAAGCGTTGACCGGCGACCCGTGGGTGAGGTGGCCGCCCTGGTCGAGGCGCATGCCGAGCACGGTGTCGCCCGGTTCGAGCAGGGCCAGGTAGACGCCGATGTTGGCGTTGGCGCCGGCGTGGGGCTGCACGTTGGCGTGGTCGGCGCCGAAGAGCTCCTTGCACCGTTGGCGGGCGAGCTCCTCGACCTGGTCGATGAGCTCGTTGCCCCCGTAGTAGCGCTTGCCCGGGTAACCCTCCGAGTACTTGTTGGTGAGCACCGACCCGGTCGCTTCGAGCACGTCGGGCGAGGTGAAGTTCTCCGACGCGATCAGCTGGAGGGTGGTGTTCTGGCGCTCGAGCTCGCCCTCGACGATGGAGAACAGCTCGCGGTCGCGCCCGCCGGGCCAGTTGGTGCCGTTCGTCGCAGTCATCGGGTGCGCTCCTCTTCTTCGATCTCGGCCAACTGGTCGACACGGCGCTGGTGGCGCCCACCCTCGAAGGCGGCGCTCAGCCAGACGGCGAGGATCTCTTCCGCCAGCCCGAAGGCCACGATCCTGCCGCCCATCGAGAGTACGTTCGCATCGTTGTGGGCCCGGGACAAGCGGGCCGTGTACAGGTCGTTGCACAGCGCCGCCCGCACGCCGCGGACCTTGTTGGCCGCCAGCTGCTCACCCTGGCCGCTGCCACCCAGGACGATGCCGCGTTCGGCGGCCCCCGACGCCACCGCTCGCCCGACGGCGGCACAGATGGGTGGGTAGTCGACCGCTTCGAGGCTGTGGCTGCCGAGGTCGGTCACCTGGTGGCCCATCTTCTCGAGGACGCCGACCAGGTGGGCCTTGAGCTCGTAGCCGGCGTGGTCAGAGCCGACGACCACCTTCATGGTCGCGCCGACCTGGGACCGCAGGCCGATTCGGCGTCAGGGCTGTCGATGGCCGGAGTCTACGGGGCGGCACCTGGGCGGCCGTCGAGCGCCGCGGCCACGTGCGCCGCGGTGACCGGACCGGGGCGCAGGACCCGGAGGCTCGGGTCGTTGCCGTCGACCACGGTCGAGGGAAGCCCGGCGCACGTCCCGCCGTCGATCACCAGGGCCACCTCACCGGCGAGGGCGGCCGCGGCCACCGCCGCCTCCGTCGGCGTCGGCCGGCCGTGACGGTTGGCGCTGGTGGCGGCGATCGGCCCCACCACCTCCGCCAGCCGGCGCACGAGGTCGTGGTCGGGACAGCGCACCCCGACGGTGACGCCGTCGCCGCCCAACTCGACGGTGACGTCGGCCCGCCGGCGCAGGACGACCGTCATCGGGCCGGGCCAGTGGCGCTCGATGAGCCGCCGCGCCGGTGCCGACGGTTCCTCGACCAGTTCGAGAGCCTGGTCGAGGCTGGCCACCAGGACGGCCAGGGGCACGTCGGCCGGCCGGCCCTTGAGCGCGAACACCGCACTGGTGGCACCGGGCGCCGTTGCCCGGCAGGCCAGCCCGTACACGGTCTCGGTCGGCACCACGATCGCCTCGCCGGCGAGCAGGGCGGCGACGGCGGCACCCACCGTCGCCGGGTCGCCGACGTGCAGGACCTTGGCCACGGCCCGAATCTAGATCTGCTCGGTCCCGAGCTCATCCCCGGAGCTTGAAGCGGGCCCCGGTGGGATCGGCGGCCTCGGCCAAGTGGCCGTAGGGCGTGTCCTCGGCCGCCCTGACGACCGAACCGCCGAGATCGACGACCTGCTCGAGGGTCACGTCGACATCGTCCACGCCGAAATAGATCGACCACTGAGCGGGGACGCCCTCGGGAAGGAAGGCGGAAGCGTCCATGATCCCGGCGAGCATGGCGTCGCCCTCGCCGAGCGTCGTGTAGCGGAAGTCGTCGGCGTCGCTGGCGGCGTGGGTGTCCCACTTGAACGCCTCTCGGTAGAAGCGGACCGAGGCGTCGTAGTCGCGGGTGTGGAGCTCGAACCAGGCCGCGCTGCCCGGCTCGTCGAGGATGCCGAAGCCCTTGTGGAGCCCGGGCTGCCAGGCGCCGATCGAGGCGCCGCCGACATCGCTGAGGACGGCCATGCTGCCCAGCTCCATCAACTGGGTGGCGGGCATGACCACCTGGCCGCCGGCGGCAACGGCTCGCTGCACTGCCGCCTCGGCGTCGTCGGTGGCCAGGTACACCGACCACACCTCGGGCGCGCCCGGCTCGCCGTCGTTGGCCATGCACCCGGCGACCGGGATCCCGTCCATGGAGAAGGTGATGTAGCCGCCGTACTCCGGGCCGGCGGACTCCGAGGTCCAACCGAACAGCTCGCCGTAGAAGGTCCGGGCACCATCCGTGCCCGACGTGAACAGGTCGATCCAGCAGGGGGCACCGATGGGGGCTTCGTCGCGCTTGGGCACGGGAGGGCTCCTTGTCTTCGAGGTTGACTGGTCGTCGACAGCTCTGACGACGCGGTGAGCCGGGACTCATCGCGCCCCCCTACGGTTGGACCGTGAACGCCGTCGTCATGAGGTCCGGGCGGCTCGTCGTCGACGAGGTACCCGACCCGGTGCCCGGGCGGGGCCAGCTCCTGGTGCGCGCCCTGGCTTGTGGGATCTGCGGTTCTGACCTCCACGCCCTGCAGCACGGCGATGCCATGGCCGAGATGGCGGCGCTGACCGCCGCCGCCAACCCCGACAACCCCCTGCCGCTGCGGTTCATGGACCCGGCCGGCGACGTGGTGCTGGGCCACGAGTTCGTGGGCGAGGTCGTCGACAACAGCCAGGCCTCCGGCAGCGCCGCCGTCGGCACCGTGGTCGTCTCGGTGCCGGCGACACTGGACGGTGCCGGCCTCCACCCGATCGGGTACTCCAACCGCTACCCGGGCGGGTTCGGCGCCCTGATGGTGCTGTCGGGACCGTTGGCGCTCCCGGTGCCGAACGGCCTCGACCCTCATCTCGCCGCGCTCACCGAGCCGATGGCCGTCGGCATCCACGCCGTGGCCCGTTCGGCCATCGAGCGGGACGAGGCCGCGGTCGTGCTCGGCTGCGGCCCGGTCGGGCTCGCCGTCGTCGCGGCTCTGGCGGCCCGGGGTATCGAGCCGATCGTCGCCTCCGATCCCTCGCCGGCGCGGCGGCGCCTGGCCGCCGCGATGGGGGCACACGAGGTCGTCGACCCCGGGAGCGAGACCCCGACCAACGCCTGGCGGCGGGTCGATCCCCGGGCCCGAGGCCGCACGTTGGTGACCTTCGAGGCGGTCGGCACCCCGGGAATGATCGACGCCGCCGTCTCCGCCGCCCCCCGCCGCAGCCGGATCGTGGTCGTCGGCGTGTGCATGGCCCCCGACACCTTCCGCCCCATGCTCGCCGTCGGGGGCGAGCTGCGCATCGACTTCGCCTTCGGCTACGAGCCGGCGGAGTTCGCCCAGTCGTTGCATTCGATCGCCGAAGGCACCGTCGATGTGGCGCCCCTGATCACCGGCCGGGTGGCGCCCGACGCCGTCGCCGACGCCTTCGCCGACCTCGCCGACCCCGAAGCCCACGCCAAGATCCTCGTCGTGCACTGAAGTCTCCTGGGGGCTGCGCCCCCGCTCGCTGGCGGTCGAACGGGCGGTAGTGTCGGAACGGATGCGCACCGTGTTCGCGGGGTCGCCGCCGGCGGAGATCGAGTCGTGGCTCGAACAGCGCCGAGCGCTTGGCCAGGATCTCTTCGACGAGGTGTGGGAGGGCGACTACCACGTGGTTCCAGGGCCCCACGGCAGGCATGGGCGGATCGATCACCAGCTGATCCTGATAATCGGGCCCAGAGCCGATGCCGTCGGCCTCTTCGGCAGCGGCCCGTTGAACATCGGCGATCCCGATAACTACAGAGTGCCCGACGCCGCCTACCTGTCCGAGCCGGGCCCTCAGCTGTACAGCCCGAGCGCCGCCATCGTCGTGGAGGTGGTGTCCCCCGGCGACGAGTCGCGTCGCAAGCTCGGCTTCTACTACTCGGTCGGCGTCGAGGAGGTGTTGATCGTCGATCCCGATGCCCGCACGGTCGAGTGGTTCGCTCGCGGCGTCGACGGTTTCGTACCCGCCGACGACAGCCAGCTGCTCGGCCTTTCCGCCGGCGATCTCACCGAAGCGCTCAGCTGGCCCGACTGACGGGCGCCAGCGCTACCAGCTCGGCTGGGTGGCGGTGGTATCGACACGCACGGGAGTGCCGCCGTCCCAGCGGTAGACGTTGGACAGGCCTTCACCGTCCACGACCTCGTACAGGGCGTGGCGGCCGTCGGGCGACAGGTCGAACGCGCTGACGGCCTCGGCGCCGGCGCCCTGTAGGGGCCCCTCGAGCTCGAAGAGGGTCTCGAGCCGCTCGCCGGTGGCGGGGTCGAACCGGACCGCGGCGGCCCGGTCAGGTTCGCCGTCGATGAGGCACGTGAGCACCACCAGGGTGCCGTCGGCGAGATACACCGGCTGGCGCAGGGAACAAACGGTGCCCGTCAGTGACTGCCCGTCTTCCGCCGCGTCTGCCGTGAAGGTGTCGAGCACCCGCGTCTCGATGAACCCCTCACCTTCGTCGGACGATGTCGCACGACTGCCAGTGAGGTGAAGAGCAAGACGCCGACCATCGGGAGCCCACGACGGCTTCCCGACGACGACGACGGCATCGCCGTTCGACCGGTCAGCGAGAGTGAACGACCGCTCCCGACCGGTGCTCAGGTCCTTGGTGCGCAACACGGCATCCCCGTCGCACGGCTCGTGCACCCACGCCACCATCCGACTGTCGGCGCTCACTGCCAGGCCAGAGATCGTCGCCCCCGCGGTCACCGCGGGTTCATTGAACAGGCCGCCGCCAAGACCGACCTTCAGGATGCTCGATCGGCACAGGCGGTCGCTGCGAATGAACCAGGCAGCATCGCCGACGAGGACGGGCTCCGAGTGGCCGGGATCGGGACCGTCTTCGGTCAGGTGGGCGATCAATGCGCCGGTACGGGCCGAGAAGACGGAGAGACTCCCGGAGTCAAGACCGACGAACTGTTCGGGCCCATCTCCCACCGGCTCACCGCCTGGCGGCGACGTGACGCTCGACTCCTCCACTGTCGCCGGCGCCAGCGACCGGGCGGCCTGGTAGAGGTCGTCGGCGGTGAGGTCGCCGTCGATGGTCACGACCGTGTCGCCGGTCCTGCCCCACAGGTGAGGACGGGCCGGCGGGCTCACGACCAGCTCGCCTTCGAGCGCCGGCCGGCCGGCGAGCTCGATCGTCTGAGGTTCGGCCTGGAACCGCATGCCCTCGGCGCCGAACGGGTCGGTCACGAGGGCCTCGCCGGCCGGGCGAAGGGTGACGGTGAAGGACAGGAAGCCGTTGCGCCACTGCATCGAGACGATGTCGGTGACGGGCGGGTTCGAGCCCTCGGCGCCGGTGGTGCTCGGCACCTCGGTATCGACGGTGACCGACGCCAGCCGGAACCCTTCGGGCACGGCGCCGGGAACGAGCACCGGGTAGCCGACCTGTCCGCCGGCGGCCTCGACCGTGCTCGGGGCGAACCCCCGGTCGAAGTCGGCCGCGGCGGTGATCGGGGAGACCGGCCCGAACGCGGTGCGATCGATCCCTTCGCCGACGACCGCCGAGGTGGCGACGACCTCGCTCACGGGCACGTCGCCGGCGCGCAAGCTGATCGACAGGGCCACGCCCGTCTGCTGGTCGACGTCGACCACGGCGTGGTCGGGGGTGCCGTCGCCGCCGAGGGCGTCGGCCACGATGGGCCCGTCGAAGCGCCACACCGGGCGGTCGAGGAAGGTGGCGACCTCGACCTCGCCCGACTGGGCCCGGCCCATGGCGGTCACGGCGTCGGCCAGCGAGCCGAGAGGTGGCGGCACCGCGATCCCCCGGTCCGGGCCGCCGGCAGGGACGCCGGCGGTCACGAACGAGGCGACTTCGCCTCGGCTGATGACCCCCGACTCGACGGCGAGCCCGGTGGAGGCGTCGTAGTACAGGTCGACGGTGACGTCGTCGGTGCTGGTGCCCACCCAGGCGAAGCTGCCGTCGTCGGCCGCGGTCAGGCGGAACCCACCGCCGTTGTCCCCCGTCACCTCGTAGGAGGCGGTCAGCGTGAGGGGCCGAGGGGCCTCGGGCGCCGGCGGGTCGACCACGACGTTCAGCTCCTGGCGGTCGTCGTTGCGGGCGCCGTTCCAGACGACGGCCACCGCTACGACGACGACGGCGGCGGCCACGGCCGCCACCCGGGCCAGGTTGGCCCGGCGCCGCCGAGCGCGCTCGTCGGACAACGACGAGACGGGGGCATCGGGCGCGCTGGCGCCAGCGGCCGCTCCGGCACCGCCGCCGCCACCGGCTCCGCTCGAGGGGCCGGCGGCAGGCGGCGCCGGCCGTCCGGCTCCTCCGGGGAGCTGCGCCCCGCGCTCGTCGGCGCCGGCCGAGCTGCCGTTGGCGCCGTCGGCGTGAAGCGCTCGCTTCGCTCGCACGTCAGCGGCCGCGGCATCGAGGTTCTGGTCCAGTTCGGCCCAGAACCCGGGCCCGTGGTCCTCCACCGGCAGCGCCCGCACGGCGGCGTCGAGGCTGTCGTCGTAGGTCACTGGTCTCCTCCGTCGGCCAGGGCCGACCGCAGCGCGGCCCGGGCCCGTGACGCCCGCGACGCCACCGTCCCCGGGGCGACCCCGAGCACGTCGGCGGCGGCGGCGTAGTCGAGCCCGTCGGCGATCAACAACAGGGCGCTGCGCTGGTCGACCGGCAGGCGGGCCAGCGCCTCGGCCAGGTCGGCCCGTTGGGCGACGACGTGGCCCGGCTCGCGCTCGGGGTCGGAGGGCCGTTCCCGCCAGTCGTCGCCGACCGGGTCGGACGCGTCCCGAGCCTCCTTGCGCAGGGCGTCGATGCAGCAGCGGTACACGATCCGGTACAGCCAGGTGCCGGGAGTGCTCTCACCCCGGAACCCGGAAAGGGCTTTGAACGCCTTGACGTAGGCCTCCTGGAGCACGTCGTCCATCGCCGGGCGGCTCCCGAGCATCCGGTAGGCGAGGCCTCGGAGCCGGCTGTCGTAGTGGCGCACGACCTGGCCGAAGGCCACCGGGTCGCCGCGCCGAGCCCGGGCCAGCACGGCGGGCGCCACCTCGGTGGTGGCGCCCAGCGCGGCCGCCGCGTTCACCGGACCACCGGCCCCGTAAGAATGGGCCCCAGCCCCAGCCCCAGCCCCAGCCCCGATCGCGCTCGCACGCCGCCTTTGACGATGCCTACCGCGGCTCTCGTCCCTGGCGGTCACGAGAATTTCGACGGGCTGGGGGCGGCGAGCCGGGCGACGAGGACCCGGTCGCGCCCAGCGAGGTCGGGCCGGACCTCGCAATCGGCGAACCCAGCCTGGCCGGCCGCAGCCAGCGCGGCCTCACCCTGCGCCTCGCCGATCTCCACCACCAGGGCTCCCGGCCGGCGCAGCCACGCCGGCGCCTGGGCGACGATCACCTCGATCGCTTCGAGGCCTCGCGGGCCGGGGACCAGCGCCTCGGTCGGCTCCCAGTCACGGACCTCGGGGGGGAGGTCGTCGGTGGCGGCCACGTAGGGCGGGTTGCTCACGATCAGGTCGATCCCGCCCCGGAGGTCGGCGGGGAGGGCCTCGAACCAGTCCCCCGGCACGATCCGCACCCTCGTGGCGGCCCGGCCGACGCCGGCCAGGTTGGCCCGGGCCACGGCCAGGGCGTCGGCACTGACGTCGGTGGCCCACACCGCCAGGCCGGTCCGCTCCGTCGCCAACGACAGGGCGATGGCACCGGAGCCGGTACCGAGGTCGACGGCGGTCATGGCCGCCGGCCCAGGCGCCGACGCCGACGCCGACGCCGACGCCGCCAGCCGGTCCACCTCGGCCAGCGCCGCCTCCACCACCCATTCGGTCTCGGGCCGGGGGATCAGCACCCGGCGGTCGACCATGAGGTCGAGGCGTCGGAACCCCCATCCGCCGAGCACGTACTGCAGCGGTTCCCCGGTGCTGCGGCGGGCCACCATCGCCGTGTAGCGAGAATGGCCGAGCACGGTGCACGGGTCGTCGAGGTGTACGGCCAGGGTGGCGCCGCTCCAGCCGCTGGCGGTCTCGACGATGCGGCGGGCATCGTCGCGCTCGCCGAGCACTGCTGTGGCCCGGTCCAACAACGACCGCCAGCTGACCGGCCCCGCGCCGCCGCTGACGTCGGCGTCGGAGCTGGGCCCGGCGGCCGTCACTCCGTCAGGCGTCGGGCCTGCTCGTCCTGGACGAGGCCGTCGGACACCTCGTCCAGCTCGCCGGCCAGCACCCGGTCGAGCTTGTAGACGGTCAATCCGATGCGGTGGTCGGTGACCCGGTTCTCCTTGAAGTTGTAGGTGCGGATCTTCTCGGAACGGCCGCCTCCGCCGACCTGGCCCCGCCGCGCCTCGGAAGCTTCGGACGCCTGGCGGTCCTGTTCGAGCTTCAGGAGCCGTGATCGCAGCACCTGGAGCGCCTTGGCCCGGTTCTGGATCTGGCTCTTCTCGTCCTGCATGGCCACCACCAGGCCGGTGGGTAGGTGGGTGATGCGCACCGCCGAGTCGGTGGTGTTGACCGACTGCCCGCCCGGCCCGGTCGAGCGGTAGACGTCGACCTTGAGGTCACCGGGGTCGATGGCAACCTCGACCTCCTCGGCCTCGGGCAGCACCACCACGGTCGCCGACGACGTGTGGATGCGCCCCTGGGACTCGGTCACCGGCACCCGCTGAACCCGGTGGGGCCCGGCCTCGTGCTTCATCCGGCTCCACACCCCGTCGCCGGCGACCACGAACGTGATGTCGCTGTAGCCCCCCAGCGGTGACGGGTCGGAGGACAGGACCTCGAGCTTCCACCCCTGGCGGCCGGCGTAGCCCTGGTACATCTGGAAGAGGTCACGGGCGAACAGGTTGGCCTCTTCCCCCCCTTCCGCACCCCGGACCTCGACGATCACGTTGCGCCCGTCGTTGGGGTCCTTGGGCAGCAGCAGGAGGCGCAGAGCCTCCTCCAGCCGGGCCACGTCGGCCTCGGCCGACTCCGCCTCGGCCCGGGCGAACTCGCGGTCGTCGCCGCTCGACTCGGTCAGCATCTGCCGGGCCAGGTCGAGGTCGGCGCGGCGGCGCCCGAGCTCGCGGCCGGGGGTGACGATGCCGTCGATCTCCTTGTGGCGGCGGGCCAACTGGGCGAACCGGCTCGGGTCGGCGTGTACGTCGGGGTCGGCCAGGCGCGCTTCGACGTCGAGCAGTTCCCGCTCCAGCTCGTCGATCCGGTCGCGCACGCTGCGAAGGCTAAGGGCTCACGCCAGGACTGGTTGGGCGCGGCTCGCCGAGCCGGGGGCCGTCCTCGCTAGGATGCAGGCCGAAGGCGCAATCGGGTATCTGCGGTGAGGCCGAGGACGCCGCGAGGGCGGTCATCCGGCCGGCGAGCCGCCCAAGTAGTCCTGGCGTGGGCCCTAAGGCCCGGCGAGAGCGCGCCAGTCGCCCGGCA
>JBQTIQ010000073.1:0-16730 GCA_052387955.1 Acidimicrobiia bacterium
CAGCTGACGCCAGCCCGGGCCGGAACCTCCACCAGCCCACCGACGCGAGCGCCGGAGCGCCAGCGAAGGCGCGGCCAAGCACGGCCTGCGTGGCCGGGGAACGCAGCTGACGCCAGCCCGGGCCGGAACCTCCACCAGCCCACCGACGCGAGCGCCGGAGCGCCAGCGAAGGCGCGGTCGAGCACGGCCTGCGTGGCCGGGGAACGCAGCTAGCAACGCGGCAGCTGGCCGGTGCGGAGGAAGCGGGCCCGGTTGGGGCGGGAGCCGAACCGGTAGCGGTTCCACGCCCATGCCAGGGCGCCGGCGCCGGCGAGCTCGAGGAGGAAGCCCACCGCGCCGCGCCCGGCCTCGGGGAGCGCCGTGCCCGAAAGGGACCAGCCGAACAACGGCCACCAGAACAGCTCGGTGTCGGCCCAGGTGGCGTCGAGGACCAGGTGCACGAACATGCCGATGGGGATGCCGAGCCATCGACGACGGGCCAGGCGCCGGCGCCTGGTGGCGGCCATGACCGCGACCAGGGCCAGGACCGGCGCCGCCAGGGTGTGCAATACCCACGCCCCGCCGGTGAGCCCGTCGAGGAGCGGGAGGACCGAGCCGGCCATGACCGCCCGGTAGTCGAGCGCCGGGGACTGGAAGACGAGCGCGGTCAGCGCCAGGGACAGGCCGATGAACCACAAGAACACGGTTGGCCCTCACCGGTCCCAGGG
Organism: Acidimicrobiia bacterium; assembly: GCA_052387955.1. Taxonomy (GTDB): domain Bacteria; phylum Actinomycetota; class Acidimicrobiia; order Acidimicrobiales; family JACDCH01; genus JBQTIQ01. Next base: position 708 of record JBQTIQ010000073.1, read on the forward strand.
CGTGAGCACTCGCGCCCGCCCGTCGTCAGCCGGATGCGCTCGCGTCACCCGTACCTCAGCGGACGAGGATGCGGCCGCATTCGCTGCAGTGCGCAACGGACCCGGGCGGCGTGCGACGGACGGCTTCCACCTCGGCTGCGGGCAGGGCCAGATGACAACCCTCGCAGCGGTTGCCGGTCAACCGGGCCGCGCCGATGCCGCCCATGCCGCCCCGCAACGACTCGTACTCGGCCAGCACCGGCGTCGGCACGGCCAGCGCCGCCGCCGCCCGACGGGCCCCGGCGTCGTCGAGTTCGGCGGCGATGACGGTCTCGACGTCGTCGATACGGGCCGCGAGCTCGGCCAGGACGGAGTCGATGCCGGCAACGGCGCCGGCCAGGGCCGCCAGTCGGTGCTCGAGAGGCTCGATGGCCTCCATGCGTTCGAGTACCTCGTCCTCCAGCTGGCGCTGGCGGCGCCGCAACGAATCGACGTCGTCCTGAAGCGCCTGCAGCTCGCGAGGCGCCCGTACCGAGCCCGAGTAGAGGGTCGTGTTGGCCGCCGTGGCCTTGTCGTCGAGGCCGGCGATCTCGTCCTCCAGCCGGCGCTGCTCGCGCAAGAGCCCCTGCCGGCTGGCCTCCACGCCGGCGGCCTCGGCCACCACCACGGCCCGCTCCTGCGCCTTGGCCTGGGCTGCGGCTCGTTCCGGCAGGTGAGACCGACGGTGGCGCAACTGGTCGGCGGTGGTGTCCAGCGCCTGGACCACCAGCAGGTCGGCCAAGGGGCGCTCGGCCGCCGCCACCGGGTCGTCGGGAACGCCGCTCACCTGGGGCCCACAGTGGGCGAAGTGCGGCCGGCAGCCAACGGTCCTCGACCGGCGCCGGAGTTGAGCATGGCCACGGTCACCGGTACATCATCCCTCGCGATCCCCCCTTGACCAGTCACCGCACGAGCGCCTGCGAGCCGGGCGACGATGGGGCCGGGGGCGCAGCCCCGAGCATGAACCGTCACTGGTCCACCGTCGCTCGCGATCCCCCTCCAGCAACCGGTCGACCGAGCGAGCGCCAGCGACCCGGGCGACGATGGGGCCGGGGGCGCAGCCCCCGAGCAAGAACGGTCACGGGCCGCCCTCGTCGGGGGCCGGCGGAGCCGAGGTCGGCGGCGTTGAGGTCGCCGGAGCCGTTGGCGCGGTGGTCGGCGCCGTGCCGCCCCCGCCGGCACCGGCACCGGTACCGGGCACGGGTGTCGCCGAGCCTGGGACGGTGGTGGTCGGCCCGGCGGGACGGGCGGGCGCCGGCCGCGCCGCCGGCGGCGCTGTCGTCGTGCGGGGGGTGGGGGCCGTGCGGACCTCGAGGCCCCTCGGTACGGCCAGGAACTTGCCCCGCCTCGGCGGGGCTTCGGGCTCGGGGAACTCGAGCGGCTCGGCCCCTTCGAGGGCGGCTGCCATGTAGTTGTGCCAGAGCATGGCCGGGAACGTCCCGCCGAAGACGTTGACGCCTCCGACGTTGAACAAGGGCACCGTCGTCTCCGGGCTCCCCATCCACACGCCGGTGGCGAGCTGGGGCGTGAACCCGATGAACCAGGCGTCGCCGTGCTCATCGGTGGTCCCCGTCTTCCCCGCCACCTGTCGGTCGCCCAGCCGGGCCCTCGTGGCGGTGCCACCGCTGACCACGGCGCGCAGGGCCACGGTCGCCTGGCGAGCGGTCTGCTCGGTCATCACCCGGGTGGGCCGATGCTCGTGCTGATAGAGCACCTTGCCCGCGGCGTCGGTGATCTTGTCGATGAAGTACGGCGCGTTGTACATGCCGTCGTTGGCGACGGCGGCATAGGCGGCCGTCATCTGCAACGGGGTCACCGGGCTCACGCCGAGCGGGAACGAGACGACCTCAGGCAGGTCCGAGGTGACGCCGAGGCGCCGGGTCATCTCGATGACCTTGTCGACACCGACCACCTGGCCCAGGCGCAAATACGCGCAGTTGACCGAACCCGCCGTCACCTGGGTGAGCGAGGCGGTCCCGCCCGATCCCCTGACCTTGTACGTCGACTGCCCCGGGATGGGGAAGGCACAGTCGCCGCCATTGATGCTGTCGTTGATGATGTAGCCGTTCTCGAGCGCGGCCAACAGCACGAAGAGCTTCATCGACGAACCCGGCTGACGGGGGCCTTGGGTGACGATGTCGTACTTCCACGTCTCGAAGCCGGGCCCGCCGATCAGCATGCGTACCGCACCGGTCGTCGGCTCGACGCTGGTCTCGGCCACCGTTCCCAGACAGTCGGTGCCGTCGTTGAGCTTGGGACAATCGGTGGCCAGGTCCTGCCGGCCGCCGCGGATGGTGAACAGGCCGGGGCCGGCCTCGTCGGGAAGGGTGGACTCGCGGGTCTCGAGCGCCTTCTGCTGGAGCACCGGGTCGAGGGTGGTGTGGATACGCAGGCCGCCCAGGAACACCGACCGGTTCCGGGTCTGGGCGTCGTCGCCGATGCCGTAGCGGGGGTCGTTCAACAGCTGCTGGACCACTTCGGTGCTGAAGTAATCGCGGGCGACCGGGACCGCCGGCGTCGCCTGCCGCACCGGTAGGGCAGCGCCGGCGAACTCGTCGGCTTCGGCGGCGGCGAGGTCGCCCACCTCCACCAATCGGTCGAGGGCGACGCGGCGGCGCTCCCGGGCCACCTCGAAGTTGGAGAAGGGGTCGTAGTCGTTCGGGTCGCGGATGAGCGACGCCAGCAGGGCGCCCTCGGGCCAGCCGAGCTCGCCCGCGCTCTTGCCCCAGTAGGTCTCGGCCGCCGCTTGCACCCCGTAGGCACCGTTGCCGAAGTACACGGTGTTCAGGTACCGCTCGAGGATCTCTTCCTTGGACAGGTCCTGTTCCATGCGGTACGCCAGCACCGCTTCCCTGGCCTTGCGCTCCAGGGTCTGCTCCGCTCGGCGGGTGGCGTTCTTGACCAGCTGCATGGTGATGGTCGAGCCGCCCTGTTCGATCCCCCCCGACTCCACGTTGGCGAACAGGGCTCGCATCGTCGCTCTCAGGTCGACGCCGTCGTGCTCGAAGAAATGGGCGTCCTCGACCGCGATGACGGCCCGCCGCACCTCTTCGGGGATCTGGTCGAGCGGCACCGGCGCCCGGTTCTCGTCGAAGAACAGGGTCGTCATCAGGTTGCCGTTGCGGTCGTAGACGTAGGACCGCTGCGCGGTGAAGTCGAGCGGCTGAGGCTCCTCGGTCGACGAATTGGCCCCGACCAACTGGCGCACCGGGACAGCCAGGGCGACGACCAACGCCGGGCCCACGAGCGCGCCCACAGCACAGATAGCGATGAATCGGACCAGGTACCGCACGACGCCCGAGACGCTACCCGCCCGCTCCCGATTGGGGCCTCCGGGGCACGAGGAGGACGGTCGCCGTCGCGGCCGCCAGGCCGCCGGCGACAGTCTGCGGAGGCAGGAGCGAAGCGACGCCCGGAGCGGACCATGGCACAGCACTATCGTCGGCTCCTCCCATGGGACCCTCGCCCGCGCTGACCCCGGCCTACGGTGCTCCCGCCCGGTCACGGCCCGCGGGCGGCCCGTGATCACCCTGGTCCTGGGTGGGGCGCGATCGGGCAAGTCGGCGGTGGCGGAACGGCTGGCGGCAGCCCGGGCCGGCGCCGGCCGCCCGGTGACCTACGTCGCCACCGCGGTCGTCGCCTGCGACCCCGATCTGGCCGACCGGGTGGCGGCGCACCGGGCGCGACGGCCGGGCCGATGGCGCACGGTCGAGGCCGGTCTCGATCTCGTCGGTGCCCTGGCTGCCGTGCCCCCTCGGAGCGTGACGGTGGTGGAGGCGCTCGGGACCTGGGTGGCCGGCCATCCCGGCTTCGGCGCCGACCACCACGCCCTGGGCGCCGCGCTGGCCGCGGTGGTCGGCGACGTGGTGGTGGTCTCCGACGAGGTCGGGCTCGGGGTACACCCGTCAACCGATCTCGGTCGACGGTTCCGCGTTGCGTTGGGCACGGTCAACCAGGCCGTCGCCGACGTCGCCGACGAGGTGCTGTTCGTGGTCGCCGGCCGAGTGCTCCCACTGGGCCCTGCGCTGTGATGCGCAAGGCACTGGCGTTCCTCACGCCCCTGCCCACCGGGACCGACGATCCCACCCCCGACCGGTCGACCCTGACCTGGTTCCCGCTCGCCGGCGCCCTGCTCGGCCTGCTCCTGGGCGTCGTGTGGTGGGGGGCCGACCGGCTGTGGCCGCCGGCGGTCGCCGCCGCCCTCGTCGTCGTGGCCGACCTCGGCCTCACCGGGATGCTGCATCTCGACGGCCTGGCCGACACCGCCGACGGCCTTCTCGGCCCGTTGCCGTCGGCCCAACGCCGGCTCGAGGTCATGGCCACCCCTGATGTCGGTGCGTTCGGTACCGGCGCCGTCGCCGCCACCCTGGTGCTGCGCTTCGCCGCCCTCGCCTCTATGGGCCCCTCGGCGCTACTGCTGTCGGGCCTGTGGTGCGCTTCACGTACGGTCATGGCCGTGGTCGCCCGCGCCGTGCCCTACGCCCGCCCAGGGGGCGTGGCCACCGAGTTCGCGGGCGGCGACTGGCGCCCGGTCGCGCTCTACGGCGTGGTGGCGGCGACCGCCTTGGCCGGCGCCGGCGCCGGCGCCGGCGCGGCGGTGGCGGTCACGGCCGCCTTCGCCGCCGGTCTGCTCGTGGCGGCCGGCGCCCGCCGCCGGATCGGTGGTTTCACCGGCGACGTGCTCGGCGCCGCCGGCGTCGTTGCCGAGTCGGTCGGTCTGCTCGTCGCCGCGGCCAAGTGGTGAGCGGCGCCCGGGGGCGGGCGGCGTCCGCCGTCGTGGGACTCGCTGCCGACCGCTTGTTCGGTGAACCCCGCCTGCGGCCCCATCCGGTAGCCCTGCTCGGCACCGCCTTCCGGTTGACCGAACGGGTGTTGTACGCCGACCAGCGCCAGGCGGGCGTGGCCCAAGCCGGTGCCGGCCTCGCCCTGGGGGCCTCCGCCGGAGCGTCGCTGCGGTTCACGGCCCTGTCCACCTACATAGCGGTCGCCGGTTCGGCCCTCGGCGACGCTGCCAGTGCCGTCGCCGCCGCGCTGGAGGCCGACGACCTCGACGAGGCCCGACGGGCCCTGCCGGCCCTCGCCGGACGGGACCCGGCCGACCTCGACGCCGCCGAGTTGAGCCGGGCCACCGTCGAGTCGGTGGCCGAGAACACCGTCGACGCGGTGGTGGCGCCGGCGCTGTGGGGGGCGTTGGCCGGGCCGCGAGGGGCGATGGGCTACCGAGCGGTGAACACCCTCGATTCGATGTTCGGCCACCACTCGGCCCGCTACGAGAACTTCGGGTGGGCCAGCGCCCGCCTCGACGACTGGGCTGGGCTGGTACCGGCCCGGCTGACCGCGGTCCTGGTGGCGGGAGTGCGACCGACTCGTGCGCTCGCCGTCGCGCGCACCGTGCGGGCCGACGCCGGCGCCCATCCGTCACCCAACGCCGGGGTGGCCGAGGCTGCCTTCGCCGCTGCCCTCGGGCTGAGCCTCGGCGGCACCAACCGCTATGGCGACCGCGTCGAGGTCCGGCCCACCCTGGGCGACGGCCGCCGACCCGACCCCGCTGACATAGCCCGAGCGGTGCGCCTGTCGGTGGACGTCACCTCCGCCCTCGCCGGCCTCCTGACTGGGCTGGCTGTATTGCCGGCGTTCCCCGGCCACGCAGGCCGCTCCTGGCCGCCCCTGCGCTGGCGCTCCGGCGCTCGCATCGGCGGACATGCCCACCGATGAACGGCTGCATTGCCGGCGTTCCCCGGCCACGGGAGTACACCACTCGGGTGGTGCCGTGATCAGGGTCGTTCTCTTCGATGTCGGCGGCACGTTGGTCGAGGCCAATCCGCCCGGCACCGCCGTCGCCGATCTCGTGGCCCGGCCCATCGGGACCGCGGTCCAGGATTTGCGGGCACTCAAGGCCCGGTTCCGCCTCGGAGCAGTGACCGACACATCGGTGATGACCGCGGCCGACGTGCGCGCCGCGTTGACCCCGAGCGGCCTCGACGACCTGTTGGAAGTCGTGGTGACTTCCGTCGACGTCGGCACGGCCAAGCCCGACCCCGGTGGGGTGCTCGCCGCCCTCGACCGCCTGGGGGCTACGCCGGCCGAGGCCCTCTTCGTGGGCGACGCCGACGTCGACGCCGATGCCGCCCAGCGCGCCGGGGTTGCCTTCGCCCGGGTCGGCCCAGCCTGCGGCGCCGGCCAGGCCGTCCACCAGTGGCTCGCCGGCGCCCGGTCGAGCGGAGGAGCGAACGACTGACGCGCCGGGCCAACTCGCGGCCAAAGGCCCTACCCTTTGAGCCATGTTCCTTCGCAAGGGCCCGGCCATGGTCGATCGTGCGGATGCGCTGCCCGGCCGCGATCATCCCGTGTTCGAGGTGCCCTCCACCCACTACGTCCACGGCCGCCCGATCCAGCCACCGTTCCCGGAAGGGATGGCGCAGGCGATGTTCGGGTTCGGGTGCTTCTGGGGGGCCGAACGGCTCTTCTGGGACATTCCCGGCGTCTACACGACCGCCGTCGGCTACGCCGGCGGCAGCACGCCCAACCCCACCTACCGCGAGGTCTGCTCCGGTCGCACCGGTCACGCCGAGGCCGTGCTCGTGGTCTACGACCCCGCCGTGGTCGGCTACGACGACCTGCTCAAGGTGTTCTGGGAGGCCCACGACCCGACTCAGGGCATGCGCCAGGGCAATGACGTCGGCACCCAGTACCGCTCGGCGATCTACGCCACCACCCCCGGCCAGCTCGCCGTCGCCGAGGCCAGCCGCGCCGACTACGGGTCAAGGCTCGAAGGCGCCGGCTTTCCCCCCATCACCACCGAGGTCGCCACCGCCCCGAAGTTCTGGCTCGCCGAGGAGTACCACCAGCAGTACCTGGCCAAGATCCCCAACGGTTACTGCGGCCTGAAGGGGACCGGGGTCGCCTGCCCAGTGGCGACCGCCGCCGAGTGAGCAACTGGTAACCGACCGTAGGCGCGGCGTGCACCGTTGTACCGCGCCCTCGGATTGGTTGGCATGATGGCGCATCGGCCTGCTCCGCCGCCCTTCTCCCGCGCTCTTCGCAACGATCCTGGGCCCGCGATGACCGGGCCGCCGACCGACGGCGACGCGTCCCCGTTCTCTGCCGGCACCAGCACCGGCACCGAGCCGGGGTTGCGCATGTCGTCGGCCGTGCTGGCCCGTGCCGTCCTCGACCTGCCGACCGTCCTGGTGGTCGGCGTCGACGTCGCCCTGCGGGCAGTGCTGTTCAACCGGGCCTGCGAGGACCTGACCGGCCGCCACGCCGACGAGGTGATGGGAGCCGGCCTGCTCGCCCTGGTGGTGCCACCGGACGAGCACGAGGCCGTCATGGCCGCGTGGCGCCTGGCGTGCCGGGACGGTGGGCCATTGGTGTCGCGCCACCATTGGACCACGCCGGACGGGGACCGCCGGTTGATCGAGTGGTACAGCGTGCGGGTCGGGGAGGGCGCGGGCGTCGTCGTCCTCAGCACCGGGGTCGACATCACCGAACGGGAGCGGGCCAGCCTGACCCAGGTCGAGGCCGACGTTGCGCTGACCCGACTGGCGTTCGAGGACGCGTTGACCGGCCTCCCGAACCAGCAACTGGCCCTGGCCTACGTGGCCGAACTACTCGACATCGGCGAACCTGTCTCCGCCGTGATGTGCGGCATCGACCGCTTCAAGCGGGTCAACGACTCGCTCGGGCTGGCTGCCGGCGACGCCGTGCTGCAGCAGGTCGGCCGACGCCTGCGGGGAGCGGCCGGCCCCCGCGACCGGCTTGCCCGTTCCCAGGGCGACGAGTTCCTCGTCATCACCACCGGCGACGCCGAGGCGGTGGCCGAAAGGGCCGTCGCCGCCCTGGCCGAGCCCTTCGAGCTCGACGACCGTGCCCTCACGTTGTCGACCAGCGTCGGGATCGCCACCGCGTCGGCGGAGCTGCGGACCGCGGATGACCTCCTGCGGGCGGCTGGAACCGCTCTGCACGAGGCCAAGGTCGGCTCCCGAGGGCGGACCCGACGTTTCGACGTCGGCATGGGCGAGGACGCCGTCGCCCGGCTCGAGCTCGAGGCCGACCTCATCCGGGCGCTGGACGAAGGCGAGATCGAGCTCCACTACCAGCCGATCGTGCGCCTGCGCGACTTCAGCACAGCCGGCGTCGAAGCCCTGCTGCGATGGACGAGGGCGGACGGGACCTCGATCAGCCCTGACCGCCTGCTGAGGGTGGCGTCGGCGACCCGGCTCAGCGGCCAGTTGGCCCGGATGACCATCGACCTGGCCGTGGCCCAGGCCGCCTACTGGTCCAAGACGGTGCCGGAGCTGGCCCCGTTCCGGGTCGGGTTCAACCTGTCGCCCCTGCAGATCCTCGATCGACGGGTCCTGGAGCACCTCGACGCCCGGGTGGCGCGGCTCGACGTCGATCCCCGCTGGCTGGTGCTCGAGATCACCGAGGACTCCGCCGCCGTCCTCCCGCCTGACGCCCTGTCGGCCCTGCAACGTCTCCGGGCCATGGGCATGCACCTCGCCCTCGACGACTTCGGCACCGGCTACAGCTCGCTGGCGGCGCTGCAGTCGCTACCGATCGACGTGATCAAGATCGACCGGGCCTTCACCTCACGACTGGTGAGCGACGACCGGAGCCAGGCCCTGGTGAGCGCGGTGGTCCGGGTCGCCGACGCCTTCGGCGCCCTGACCGTGGCCGAGGGTGTCGAGTACGACGCCGAGCTACAGGCCCTGGCCATCCTCGGCGTCGACGAGGCCCAGGGCTACCTCCTCGGCCCGCCGGCGCCGGCACCGACGATCGACCTGGCGGTACGCCGCCTGCACTAGCGGGTCTGCTGCGGGCGCCGGTCCGTCGGAGCGCCCCCGAGGCCCACGTGCATCTGAGGGCGTCCAGGCGACGACCGCGGCCGGTTCCTGATCGTTGGTGGCGGGTAGGCAGCGCTTCGTGCGCCTCACCGATCCCACACCGCAGCCTCAGCCATTCCCTCCTCAGCCGACACCGCCCGGACCTGGCCCGGGACCGATGCCGCCGGCACCCGTGCCACCCGAGCCAGGCCCGTCGCCGATGCCTCCCCAACCGGTCCCGCCCATGCCTTCAGTGGGCCGGCCTGCCGACGGCGGAGACCTCGCGGTGATCTGACGAATTTCGGGCTTGGCGCGGCGCCGGCGGGGTACCGGAGCCCCATGCTCGCCATGTTCGCCTTTGCTCTCGTGATCGTGTGGACGATGGGGGCTGCCCTCCTCCTACGCAGCCTGCACCCGGCGACGATCGTCGGCGCCTCCCCGGCACGCCCGAACGTGCAGGTCAACGGTATCGAACCGGCAACCCAGTGACCGGCCGCCCGGAATCCCCACCGGGCTGCCACCCTCCGTACGAGTACCGACGCGTCTCGTAGCCAGCGCGGGACCAGCTCGGGAATTTTCTTCGCTCCGAGGAAGAAAGTGGAGGAATCCGTCCCGATCTCGGGTTCCTACCCCGAGGTCGATCCCCGTCGACGCCGACATACGGCTCCGGCGTTCGGTGGTCGACCGCGAGTGGAACCGCTAACTCGGAGGAGACCACCTGATGGCTCTTAAGCGTGATGACTGGCTTGATGTCGCCCGCAAGGTTGACTGGAACTTCCGCTACGTGTCGGAGGAGGACGTGTACCCGGCGACGATGTCGGGGACGCCGTGGCTTCCGCATGATGCGTGGAAGGACTGGAACGAGGTCTACCGCAACACCTACCGCGAGTACGTCGAGAACCAGATGGCCAAGGACGAATCGATCCTGGCCGTGCGTGACACCTTGGGCAAGGCCAAGCACAACGCCAAGTTGGACCCGGCGTGGATCCAGCTGTCGAAGTTCCATCAGGGCGCCATTGCCTTGGGCGAGTACGCGGCGATGACCGGTGAGCTGCGTATGCAGCGTTTCGGCCGTGACGGTGCCTGGCGCACCATGGCCGGGCTGGGCTCGCTGGACGAGATGCGCCACACCCAGGTGCCGTTGTTGCTCAGCCATGACCTGTTGAAGATCGACGCCCAGTTCGACTGGGCGCACAAGGGCTATCACACCAACGAGTGGGCCATGATCGCCGCTCGGCACCTGTTCGATGACATGTTCACGGCCTGCAACGCGATCGACACCGCGATCCAGTTGACGTTCGTGTTCGAGACCGGGTTCACGAACTTGCAGTTCATTGCCATGGCGGCGATGGCTGACGGGGCCGAGGACCATGTGTTCGAAAAGGCGTTGGCGTCGATCCAGACCGACGAGTCCCGTCACGCCCAGCAGGGCCACCCGGTGCTGCGGACCGTGATCGAAAACGGCGGCAAGGAGTACGGCCAGTACCTGTTGGACAAGATGTGGTGGCGGTCGTGGCGGATCTTCTACGCCCTGACCGGCACGTCGATGGACTATCTGACTCCGTTGGAGGCCCGTCGCCAGTCCTTCAAGGAGTTCATGGAGGAGTGGATCATCGACCAGTTCGTCAAGAACCTCGAGGAGTTCGGCCTCGACAAGCCCTGGTTCTGGGACCTGTTCATCGAGGAGATGGACCACTCCCAGCACTGCTTCCAGCTGGGCCTGTACACCTACCGTCAGACCCTGTGGTTCGACGAGCCCATGCCCAACCCCGAAGAGCGTGAGTGGCTCATCCAGAAGTACCCCAACAGCTGGGCCCAGTACTACCAGCCGCTGTGGGAGAACATCGACAAGGCCTGGGAGGAGAAGGGCGAGTACGCCACCCTCCCGTACTCGCTGCCGTCGCTGTGCAACCTGTGCCAGCTCCCGGGCACCGGTGTCGGCCCCCACAAGAACACGTCGTGCACCCTGCGGGTCGGCGAGCGGAACTACTTCTTCTGCTCCGAGCCCTGCCGGTGGATCTTCCAGACCCAGCAGGACCTGTTCAAGGGCCACCGCAACGTCATCGACCGCGTCTTCGAAGGCGATGCCCCCACCGACATCAACGCTGTCCTCGTGTGGATGGGCTTCGACTCCGTCGCCGAACAGGGCAAGGACCTGCACCGTGGTCTGCACCCCTGGCTCAAGGCCGGCAAGGAAGCCGCCGCCGGGGCCAACGCCTGACCGCAGAGGGCGTCTCAGTGCCTCAGCAGTGATACGTCTCTGACCCGACGGGCCCCGGTCGCAAGCCACCGGGGCCCGTCGGCGACGGGCGAATGTGCTCGTGAGGAGCTGATACGTGCGGAGCTGCAGGACTACAGCAGTAGTGAGCAGCACGCAATGAGATGCAAAGCGCCTGTATGCGCCCGACCCAGGCCCGTGGCGCCGCCCCCGAGTTCGTCGCCGCTCATCCGCCGGTGCGCCATCGGGCGGGACCGTCAGGCGGGAGCGGCGAGACGTCGACCAGGACCGCCGTCCCGGCGGTCGTCCCGGTCACTGTTGTCCTTGGCCAGCCGGGCGGCGGCCGCCTTCACCCGGCGGGCCATGAGGTTCACGTCCTGCAGGATCCGGTCGCTCGGGCCGGCGACCGACACCGCCGCCATGGCCACACCTTCGACGTCGAGGACGGGTACGGCCAGGGACGAGATGCCGACCTGGACCTCATCGGCACTGAGGGCGTAGCCGGCCTCGCGGATCTCGGCCAGGCGGCGCATGTAGGCCTGAGGCGACGCAGTGGTACGGCCCGTGAGGCGATGGAAGCCGGCAGCCATGACGGCTTGGGCGAAGTCGTCGTTGAAGGCGGCGATGGCCTTGCCCGAGCTGGTGGCGTAGGCCGGTAGCCGCCGGCCGAAGCGCGACGAGAACCGCACCCCCTGGTGGCTCTCCATCCGGGCGATGAACACGACCTCGGCGCCGTCGGGTATGGCGACATGAGCCGTGTGGCCGCACAGGTTGCGCAGCTGTTCGAGCACGGGAAGGGCCGCCTCGTGCAACGAGCACCGGCTCACCGCGATCTCGCCGAGCTCGTAGACCCTGACCCCCAACCGGTAGCGGTGCTCGGGCGTACGTTCCACGAAACCGAAGGCGGCGAGCGTCTTGAGAAGGCGGTGGGCACTGCTCTTGCCCACCCCCAGTTGGGCCGCGGCCTCACGGACACCCAACTCGCTGGTGGTGGCGAAAAGGTTCAGGAGCTCGAGCGCGGCCGTGAGGGACTGCAACGGAGCCTCGGGCCGTGCCGGTGCCGATCCCTTCGCCATCATCCGTTCCCATACCCGCACAGCGCGCGATGAACTCTCCATGACGAGCAGGGGCACCACGAGTCGATCGGCACTGGAGGAGATACTGGGCGTTCGAGAATCGCCCCGAAAGCCGACCGTCCCGCTAACCGGGACACGGTCGAATGATCAGCTGATCGTGGGGATGACGCCGTGCTCATGGAGGAACTCGGCCAACCCCTCGACGAGATCGCGGCCGGCAACCTCCCCGAGGTCGACCCAGGCGACCTCGGCCGCATCGTCGCCGGCTACTGGTACCTGGTGCGGATCGAGCACCGTGACCGTGAAGTCGACGATAACGAAGTGGAGGTCAGCGGTGAACCGTTCGACCCATCCGACCAGATCGCCGCACACGCCTTCGAGGCCGGTCTCTTCCCTCAGCTCACGGACGACGGCCTCGGCCAGCAGCTCGCCCGCCTCGACCCGGCCACCCGGGACCGACCACCGGTCCCGGCCCGGCTCATGGCCGCGGCGCACGAGCAGAAGACGACCGCTGACGACCACGATCGCCCCGACGCACAGTTCCGGACGCGCCACCTCAGTGCCTGCCGTGAGGCTGCACCCCACACCGACCGCCGCCGGGCGAGCTGACGCTCGCGTCGTCGGCCTGAAGCGCTCGTTGCGCTCCCACTTCAGAGCCGACGGTGAACGATGATGGCCCGAGCCACGGCGTGGAAGGTCTCGAAGAAGTTCTTCGTCTCCCGGTTGCCGGGCAGCACGATGGCGTCGATCCCGACGCAACCCTGTCCGCTCGCCCAGGTGACCACTGCGTCCATGAGCACCTCGCCGAGACCGACGGCCCGACCGGCTGGCTCCACGTAGAGATCCGTCAGCACAGCCAGCGGAGCCCCGTCGTTGAGGGCCTCGACGTGGGCCATGGCGTACCCGACCGTCGAGCCGTCGAGCGTGCCGACGAGGCAACAACGGGCCGGGTCGTCGACCTCGTCCCGGAAGCCTGGTTCGAGGGGCTCTGGGCGCGCCTCTCGCCGCGCCCAGACGTCGCCGCCCTTGGTCGGCCGCAGTTCTTCGGCCGCGGCGCGAGCCATCTCGACGAGACGGGCCACGTCGCCGGCGGTGGCCCGCCGGGTCTCCTCCACCGGTGCATTCACGCCGCGGCGAGGCCGCCAGCCTGTCGGCCGAGGGGTCGGGCGCTCACTCCTCGAGCTGGTCGACGCGGTTGAGGATGGTCTTGCGGCCCCGGTTCGCGCTCTCGTAGATGCGCACGGCGTCGAGCTCGTCGCCCACCAACCCCTCGAGACGAGGCACCACCTGGGACGCGGCCAGGCTGTCGTAGTCGGGTATGGCCAACGTGGTGACCAGGGGGACGTCAGCCGCCGGCTGCGCCGGCGCCGAGGACCCGGTCACGGATGTGACGGCCACGGTGGTGTCGATCGGCCCGCGGCCGTTCCCCGGCCACGATTGGCTCGGCGGCCGAGGCGTGGGCGCCGGCCTCGTCCCGCCGCCGGTCGCCTGCGCTGCGAACCCGGTCGCCTTCTTCTGCACCCGGGAGACCATCTTGATGGCCTCTTTGCTGCCCTTCTTGACGGCCAACTGGCCGAACACCCGGGCGGTGTTGACTTGTTGACGACCCTTGGTCACCAGGTCGGGGAGGATGGTCTCGGCGTTCAGCAGGAAACCGACCGGGGCGTACACGAAGAGGTCCAGCACCCGGTCGAGAGGACGGGGTTCAGGGGCCACAGCCGCAATCTAACCGGGTTACTGGCGTTCCCCGGCCACCCAGGCCGGGCGCGGCCGCACCGGCGGGGGCGCTCCGGTGCTCGCATCAGCGGAAAGAATCGCCGGTGTCGTGCCGTCGGCGGGATCGACCGAATTCGACAACGTCGGCGGCTGAGTTACACGCAGTCGGCGCAGAGCTGGAGCGTGGCGTCAGCCAGCTGGGTGTGCGGCTTCACCAGGAAGCAGCTACGGCACACGAACTCCCCGGGGCGTCGAGGTTGGATCCGGTTGCCGTCGGCCCGGTCGTCGGTGTCCGGTGGCTCCTCCTCGTCCTCCTCGTCGTCGTCGGCGGCGGCGATCCGGTCCTTGAGGATCGTGTCGAGGTCGGCCTCGACGTCGTCGGGATCGACCTCCTCGAGGTCGTCCTCCTCGCTGTCCTCCTCGCTGGCAGGCTTGGCGGGCGGGGCCGCCTCCACCTCCTCTTCGTCGTCGGCCACAACGAGGTCGTCGTCGGGGACGTCGACTTCGTCCTCGACGAGATCGACGTCGTCCTCGAACTCCTCGTCGGTATCGATCTCGGCATCGTCGATCTCGGCGTCATCCAGCTCGAGGTCCGCTTCCTCCTCGAGGTCTTCTTCGCCAGCAGGCGTTACATCTTCAGGCATGTGCGCTACGTGCTCCGGGAGATCGGGATTCCGCTGTCCGCGGCCGGGGAGGATACACAGCTGGCGCCCCAACTCATCGCAGCACTCCGCAGTGTGAACTCCCCGGGTCGGCCCCCGCACGGGCCGACCCGGGGCGAAGTGCGGCCCGGTCAGCGAAAGCGGGGCCGGAGGGCGACGACGTCGGCCACGTAGACCTCGGTCTCGGGCAGCCGTCCGATCATCCGCACCGATGTCGGGCCCTCACCGACAGGCGGCGACGAGCGACGGGTAGGGGTTCACGGCCGCCCCACCGCCGGGGTGGATCTCGAAATGGAGGTGGGGGGCGCCGCCGCGGGCGTCGCCGGTGTCCCCGACCGTGCCGAGCAGGTCACCGGGCTCGACCCGGCCGGTGGCCCCGAAGGTGGAGAGGTGCGAGCCCCAGTACCGGGTGCCGTCGTCGGCGACCAACCGGAACTGGTTGCCCCCGATGGGCCCCACCACCTGTGTCACCTGGCCGCCAGCCGGGGCCAGCACCGGCGTGCCCGCGGGAGCGAAGAGATCGTTGCCGTAGTGGAAACCGGTACCGGCGCGGGGGTACCCCCAGTCGTTGACGAACTTGGCGCCCGGCACCGGGCATCGGGCCGCCGCCGGCGCCGCGGCCCCGTTCGGTGCGGCGAGGAAGAGGCGGGTGCCGGCGTAGATCGTGTACGGGGGGGTCAGGCCGTTGGCGGCGATCAGGGTCTCGGCGGGGACACCGGTACGCGACGCCAGCAGGGCCACCGTGTCTCCCGGCTCGACCGCGACGGTACCGGCTGGCCCTGGGGTGCTGGCCGGCGCGCCGGCAACGGTGCCGGCGGCGTCGCTGCCGTCGCCGGGGAGCGTGAGCGTGCGCCCGGCGATGATCCGGTCGGGGTCGGTGATCCCGTTGGCGTCGGCCAGTGCGGCGACCGTGGTGCGGTACCGGGAGGCGATACCGCTCAGCGTCTCGCCCGGTTGGATGGTGTGCTTGCCGGTGGCGACGAGGCCCCCGGCCGCGACCACGACCGCAAGGGCGACCGCCTGCGCCACCCGTGGGCGACGGTGACCGATGGGGTGCGAGCGGGCGCGAATGACAGGACCTCCCAGTGCCTCCGCCCGCGCCAGTAGCGCCACTGTAAGACAGCAACACCAGCCACATCAACCCCTGGATCCCCACCACCAACAGCGGTTACAGACGGCGGCAGAGCCGACCGCGGCCTGCCGGCCCCAACGGCGGGTGGAGTGGGGGTGGGCCGGGCTAGCCGGGCCAGTGGGTGGGCCTAGATCTGCTCGGTCCCGATAAGGCTTGACATTGTGACAAGCTCCGGGACCGAGCAGATGCCGACCGAGCGACCGCCAGGGAGCCGGGCGGCGATGGGGGCCGGGGGGCGCAGCCCCCCAGCTAGATCTGCTCGGTCCCGAGAAGGCTTGACGTTGTGACAAGGTCCGGGACCGAGCAGATGCCGACCGAGCGACCGCCAGGGAGCCGGGCGGCGATGGGGGCCGGGGGGCCGCAGCCCCCCAGCTAG
>JBQTIQ010000074.1:0-10588 GCA_052387955.1 Acidimicrobiia bacterium
CCTGGTCCATCCCGCCCGGCTCGACCACCACCACCGTCACCGTCCCCGTGTCGGGCGACACCACGTTCGAACCCGACGAGACCTTCACCGCCACCCTGTCCGGCCTCGTCAACGGCGGCGGCGGAGACCTGCAGGCCACCGGCCGGATCCTCAACGACGACCTGCCCGTGGTCCGCGTCAACGACCCCGTCGCCGTCACCGAAGGCACCGGCGCCGGCACCACCAACCTCACCTTCACCGTCACCCTGGACGGCCCCGCCCAGGCACCGGCGAGCGTCACCGTCGCCACCGCCGACGGCACCGCCACCAGCCCCGCCGACTACACCGCCATCAGCCCCACCGTGGTCGCCTTCGCCCCCGGCGAGCAATCCAAGACCGTCACGGTCACCATCACCCGCGACAACATCGACGAGAGCACCGAGAGCTTCACCCTCGGCCTCTCCTCACCCTCGGGCCTGACCATCGGCGACGCCACCGGCACGGGGACCATCACCGACGACGACGCCGTCCCCGCCCCCATCATCACCGGGCTCGTCCCCTCCAGCGGCCCCTCACAAGGCGGGACCCAGGTCACCATCGTCGGCCACAACCTCGCCACCGCCACCCAGGTCACCATCAACAACCAACCGGTGGCGTTCGTGGTGTCCGGGACGGTGCTCGTCTTCACCACCCCCGCCTCACTCCCCGGCACCGCGACGGTCCTGGTGACGACCCCCGGCGGCACGTCCGCCCCCAACCCCGCCAGTACCTTCACCTACCAGTAGGCAGCCGCGGCAACGAGGGCACAGGATGCTCACTCTCGGTGCAGTGGTCGTCCCCGCTCATCCGGCCTCGTTGTCAGCCGGGAAGCCCTCCCGCCGACGTCGATAGGCCTTCACCTGGCTGTCCCGGGGTCAGTAGATGCCGTGCTGTCCACCGGCATCGATGTGAAAGACGCCACCGTGCATGACGTCGGCTTCCGGGTCGAGGAGCACGGTGACCGCCCACGCGATCTCGTGGGCAGTGGGGAGCCGACCGAGCGAGGTCTGGTCGACGTAGCCCGTCTGCCACAGCTCATCGAAGGACATACCGCGTTCTTCGGCGACGGCGGCCACGATGCGGCGGGCCCGGGGTGTGTCGGCCGGCCCCGGTGCGATCGTGTGGACGGTGACGCCCTTGGGGCCGTACAGCATGCTGATCTGGCGCATGAGGTTGAACACGGCGGCGTTGATGGCCCCCGGCCCGGCCTCGTGTGCTCTCGGCTCGAGGCCGAGCGAGCCGGCGAAGCTGACGAAACGCGAGCCGGGCCGGAAGCTGTCCCGTACCGCCTGGAGCAGGCGGACCAGGCCGCCGACCTTGATGTTGGCGCCTTCGGCCGGGACGTCGGGGTCGATGGTCTCCAACGACCCGCGGACCGGCAACCCGGCGGCGAATATCGCCATTCGCACCGGGCCGTCGAGCTTGGCCTTGATCGTCTCCACGGCGTCGTTGTCGCCGATGTCGGCCGGGCACGGGACCACCTTGCCGTTGCTCTCGACGAGCTCGTCGAGCCGGTCCTGGTTACGGGCGACCGCCACGACCCGGAACCCCCGGTCGGTCAGGCGCTTGGTGACGACCTGGCCCATGGTCCCGGTCGCGCCGACGATCACGCACAGCTCGTCGCCACTGATTGCCATCAGGTACCTCCACGTCGATCTCTCGACTATCCCGTCACTTGCCGCCGAGGTCAATCGAAGTGGTCCGTGGTACAGACCGAGCATTGCTCAGCCGACGAGACGCCGATGGCGCCGCGCCCCTGGCCGCTCGGTTCCGTGGTGCGGACCGATCTGCTCGCACCGGTGCCGAGTCCCGGTCGATACTTGGCTTCACGCGGCCATCGAGGCCGAGGACCACAAGTCAAGTCTGCCCCGTCCGGCATGAAGTTCGGTGCCCGACACGTTGGAGCAAGCCGATCGTCAGGGGCGGCTCGGACACCCGATGACAACTGGAGGCCAGTAAATGTCCATGACCGGTGTTCTCCGACTCGGTGAAGTCTGCATTCGAGTCCTCGACATCCACGAGGCCCGGGAGCACTACGGCGACCGCATGGGCCTCATCGAGTCCCACCGCGACGGCGACGACCGCTCCTACTACAAGGCGTGGGACGAACACGACGAATACTCCATCGTGCTGGCCCAGTCCGACACACCAGGCATGGACTACTTCGCCTTCAAAGTCCTCGACGACGCCACCCTCACCGACCTCGACGAAAAACTCCGCGCCCGGGGCCTGGACGTACAAGTCCTCGAAGCCGGCGTCCACCGCAACAGCGGCCGCCGCGTCCAATTCACGCTCCCGTCGGGCCACACCATGCAACTCTTCGCCGAAAAACTCCAAGTCGGCAACGGCATGTCCACCCGCAACCCCGGCGTACTCCCCGACGAGGGCTACATCCGAGGCATGCGCATCAACCGCCTCGACCACTGCCTCCTCGGCGGCGTCAACCTCGACGACACCATCGCCATCTTCCAAGAAGTGTTCGGCTTCGGCATGTCCGAAAAACTGGTCGACGCCGACAACGAAGCCGTCACCCTGGCCTGCTTCTTGTCCTGCACCACCTCACCTCATGACATCGCCTTCGTCATGCAACCCGAAGCCAACAAATTCCACCACGCCTCGTTCCTGCTCGACAACGTCCACGACGTCTACCACGCCGGCGACCT
The DNA here is from genome assembly GCA_052387955.1 of Acidimicrobiia bacterium. Lineage (GTDB taxonomy): Bacteria > Actinomycetota > Acidimicrobiia > Acidimicrobiales > JACDCH01 > JBQTIQ01. Next base: position 2,682 of record JBQTIQ010000074.1, read on the forward strand.
CATCGGTAAGCACGAGATCCCCGTCGACGTCGGCCCCACCCGCCACGGCATCACCCGGGGCGCCACGATCTACTTCTTCGACCCCTCCGGCAACCGCAACGAAGTCTTCACCGAGGGCTACATCTACTACCCCGACAACCCCGTGTTGGTCTGGGACACCACCAAGATCGGCCAAGCCATCTTCTCCCAAGACAACATGGTCCGCGAAAGCTTCCTCAACGTCCTCACCTGACCCCTCCGGGCCGAGGGGTCTCGCGACACCGCATCGTGCCCCCGGTGGGATTCGAACCCACACTGACCACCTTTTAAGGGCGGGTCCTCTGACCGGTTGGGATACGGGGGCGGGCAGCGGAGCCTAGGACCGGGGCCGCGGCCGCACCTGCAACACTGGCGGCGATGGCTGAGGCGACGTCAGTGGCGCCCGAAGGGCCCGTCCGGTGCCAAGTCGCCGACGGCGTCGCCACCGTGACGCTGTACGCCCCCGAGCGCCGCAATGCCCTCGACCTGGCCATGGTCGACGCCATCGGTGAGGTCTTCGACCGGGTCGAGGCCGACCCGGGGGTCGGAGCCGTGGTGGTGACGGGCGCGCCGCCGGCGTTCTGCGCCGGCGCCGCCCTGGGAGGGATGGGCAGTTTCAGCCGGGAGTCGCTGCTGCGGGTCTACGAGGGCTTCCTACGCGTCGGGCGCTGCCCGCTGCCGACCCTGGCCGCCGTCAACGGCGCCGCGGTGGGCGCCGGCATGAACCTCGCCCTGTGCTGCGATGTCCGCCTCGCCGCCCGCGGCGCCCGCTTCGACACCCGGTTCATGGCCCTCGGGATCCACCCCGGGGGCGGCCATGTCTGGCTGTCGCGCCAGGCCGCCGGGGCCCAGACCGTCAACGCCACCGTGTTGTTCGGCGAGGTCCTCGACGGCGCCGGGGCCGAGCGGTGCGGGCTGGCCTGGCGCTGCGTCGGAGACGACGAACTGTTGGCCGAGGCCCACACCATGGCGGCCCGGGCCGCCTCCGCGCCCCGCCAACTGCTGGTGCGCACCAAGGCGACGATCGCGGCGATGGCCGCGGTCACCGACCACGAAGCCGCCGTCGAGCGCGAGCTCGACCCCCAGCTGTGGTCCCTGGCCCAACCGGACTTCGAAGAACGGCTCGCCGGCCTCCGTCGCCGGATCTCCTCCTCGGCGCCGTGATCCCGGTCGTGAGCCGGGTGGCACCGGCGCTGCCGGGGCCGCCGGCGGACGAGGGCGTGGTCGTGACCCAGCGGTCGGCCCGGCTGGCCTACCTGGCCGGCGTCGACGGGCTTCGCGGCCTGGCAGTGCTGGCCGTCATCGCCTACCACGTCGGTTTCGGATGGGCCCCGGGCGGGTTCCTCGGCGTCGAGGTCTTCTTCGTCGTCTCGGGCTACCTGATCACCGGGTTGCTCGTCGGCGAGCGGGGCGTCGGGTTGCGGCTGCCGCTGTGGCGCTTCTGGGCGCGACGCGCCCGCCGGCTGTTGCCGGCCCTGGGCGTGCTGTTGGTGGCGGTCACCGGCTACGCCTCGGTCGTCGTCCCCGACGAGCTACCACGGCTGCGGGGCGATCTCCTCGGTGCCCTGGCCTACAGCTCCAACTGGCACCTGATCGCCGGGGGCGGCGACTACTTCGAGACGATCGGGCGGCCGTCGATCCTCCAGCACCTGTGGTCGCTGGCGGTGGAGGAGCAGTTCTACCTGCTCTGGCCGGTGGTGCTGGCCTTCGTACTCCCCCGCTTGGGTCGGCGGGGCACATCGCTGTTGGTGGTGATGGCCGCGACCCTGTCCTCGGCGGCGATGTGGTGGGCGTCGATGGCCGGGGACACCAGCCGGGCCTACTACGCCACCGATACCCGGGCCAGCGCCCTTCTCGTCGGTTCGGTGCTGGCGCTGCTGCAGCCGCCGGCGACGGTGCGCATCGGCGCCAGCGAGCGAAAACCGGCGGGCACCGGCACCGCCCCCAGGCGCCGCCTCGATGCCCTCGACCTGGCCGGCGCCGCCGCCCTGGTGTGGCTGGCGGTGGTGATGGCCACCGTCTCCCAGTTCGACCGCGGCCTCTACGCCGGCGGGTTCCTCCGGGTCAGCCTCCCGACGGTCGTGGTCCTCGCCGCCGTGGGCCGCCGGCGCAGCATCCTGGGCCGGGTACTGGGCAACCCGCTGCTGAGGTCCGTGGGCCTGCGGTCGTACTCGCTGTACCTGTGGCACTGGCCGGTGGTGGTGCTGACCCGGCCCAACCTCGACGTGAGCCTGGACGGCCCCACCCTCGTCGCCCTGCGCGTCGGGCTCACCTTCGCATTGGCCGAGGCCTGCTACCGGGGCGTGGAGCGCCCGATCAGAGCGGGCACGTTCCTCGCCCGGGCCCGGGCGTGGCCCGAGGGGTGGCCGGTCGCCGAACGACGGCGGCTGTGGCGGCTGGGCGCGGTCGCGGCGGCGGTCTTGGTCGCCGGCCTCGTCGCACTGCCGTTCCGGGCCGAGCACAAGCCGACCGACATCGAGGTGCTGCTGGCCGCATCGCCGCCGGTGACGGTGCCGACACCGACGACCGGGACGGCCACGACCCCGACGACGGCAACCGCACCCGACACCGCGCCGGCGACCCCCCCTCCCGGCCCCGTCCCGACCGATGCCCCGGCTCCCTCAACGCCCCCGACGGAGACTGTGGTCGACCCGACCGCCGGCGCCACGACGACGCCGCCGACCGAAACGACCGCCTCCCCCGCCGCGGTCCCCACCCCGGCGGTGCCGGCCCCGCCGGGCCCGGGGCCGACCCCGGGCGGGGTGCTCGGCATCGGTGATTCGGTCATGCTCGGGGCCTCGAACGCGTTGTCGGCGCAGTACACCGGCGACATCGCCATCGACGCCCAGGTGTCCCGTCAGGTGGCCGACGGGATCGATGCCCTGCAGGCATGGATCGACAGCGGCGCCCCCGGCACGGTGGTGGTCGATCTCGGGACCAACGGCGCTTTCTACCCCGACCAGCTCGACCAGCTCGTCGCCCTCGCCGGTCCCGAACGCACGGTGGTGTTCCTCACCGTCCACGTCCCCCAGGCGTGGCAGGACCAGGTCAACACCACGGTGGTGGAAGGGGTGGCCCGGCACCCCAACGCCCGGTTGGTCGATTGGGCCGCGATGGTCGATGCCGATCCCAGCCTGGTCGGCGGCGACGGCACCCACACCACCGTGGCCGGCGCCGCAACCTACGCCGCCGCAGTGAAGACCGCCACCGGCTGATCCCGGGCGTTCATCGCCGGCGGCCCTCGACTGGGCCTGGGGGCATCTTCCAGCTGACGCAAGTGCCGGACGGACGTCCTGCACGGCGCAGCCGCAGGGGGCGTGGGGGGCACCCCCGCATCTCGCCGGAGGGCGGCTTCGCCGTCCGCAGGCGTTCGAGCCCGCCGCACGCGGGCACCATCAAGACTCGCCGCAACGGAGCGAGCGAAGCGAGCGCAGTGAGGACGAAGGCTCAGCCGCCGGCGAGGATCTGGTTCAGGGCGCGGTGGTCCTTGAGCCAGCCGGTGAACTGGACCGGCGTCAGCGGGCGCCCGATCAGGTACCCCTGGGCGGTGTCGCAGCCGGCGGCCACCAAGTCCCGCCAACAGGCGATGTCCTCGACCCCCTCGGCGGTGACCTGCAGACCCAGGTTGTGGCCCAACTCGATGGTGGACCGCACGATGGCGGCGTCGGCCGGCTCCCGGATCATGGCCCGGACGAAGGACTGGTCGATCTTGAGCTCGTCGACCGGCAGCGTCTTCAGATAGGCCAACGACGAGTAGCCGGTCCCGAAATCGTCGATGGCGAGCCGGATCCCCATGGCCGACAGCCGGTTGAGCCCGGCCACCACCCGGGCCGGGTCGGCGATGATCGTCGTCTCGGTGATCTCGAGCGTCAGCCGCTGGCCCAGATCGCCGTCGGCCACCAGGGAGGCGATCGTGGTCGACAGGGTCTCGTCGAGCAGGCTGGTGGGCGAGAGGTTGACCGCCACCGAGATGTCCCATCCCTGCGCCGCCCATTGCCGCGCCTGGCTCAGGGCGGTCCCGAGCACGAACTCGGTGAGCGGGCGCATCAGTCCGGCCCGCTCGGCGGTGGGGATGAACTCGTCGGGACCGACCATGCCCCGGGTGGGATGGTGCCAGCGCATCAGCGCCTCGGCACCGACCACGGCCCCGCTGCGCAGGTCGACCTTGGGCTGGTACACGACCAGCACCTCGCGGCGTTCGACGGCCCGGCGCAGGTCGGCCGCCAACGCCAGGCGTTCGGGGCTGTGGTGGTCGCGGGCGGGGTCGTAGAGGGCGCAGGTCGACCGGTCGTGCTTGGCCGCGTACATGGCGACGTCGGCCCGCTGGAGCAGCGTCGGCCCGTCCGTCCCATGCTCGGGCGCCCGGGCGATGCCGATGCTGGCCGATATGTCGACGTCGAGCTCGCCGAGGCGGAAGGGCCGGTCGAGGGCGCCGGCGATGGCCTGGCCGACGGCCTCGAGATGCAGCTGGGTGGTGTCACCCGCCCACACCACCGCGAACTCGTCGCCGCCGAGACGAGCGACCAGCCGGCTGCCGACCGCGGCCCCGGCCAGCCGGAGGGCGACGTCGGCCAACAACCGGTCGCCCTGGTGATGGCCGAGCGTGTCGTTGACGTCCTTGAAGCCGTTGAGGTCGACGAGCAGCACCGCGATCGGCAGTTGGCGAACGGTCAACGCCTCGCTCAGCACCGACTCGAGCTCGACCCGGTTGGGCAGGCCGGTGAGCGGGTCGTGGCGGGCGTCGTAAGCCCGCTGGTCCGCCTCGTCCCGCAAGCGGCCCACCAGGGCACGGTTGACCAGTGCCACTGCGGTGTGGGTGGCGAGCGCCTCGAGGAGTTGGCTGTCGGCGGGCCCGATGGAGTCGAGGTCGCCGAGCCGGTTGGCCACCATGAGGGTCCCGATCGGGGCTTCGGGGTCGCCCAGACGGGACACGGCGGCGTCACGCAGGTCGCCGTCGTCGTCGCTGGTGGCCCCGGTCGGGGCGCCAGCCATGGCCAGGAGGCAGCTCGACCGGTCGCCCAGAGCGGCCAGGCGCCGGGCCAGCACGGCCTCGGCCGCCGGGCCGGCGGTGACGTCGACGACGTTGCCCTCGAGGGTGAGGGCGGTGACCGCGGCGTCCCCCGCCAGCGGGGCCAGGACCAGCTCCGCCCGTTCGGCCCGGAGGATCTCGGCGATCTCGCGGAGCAGCTCGACCGGAGGAGCGTCACCGGTCAGGAAGCCGTTGACCTTCTCGGTGAACCCGTAGACCTGTTCGAGGTGCTGGTGGCTGTGCCGGAGCTGGCCGTGGGCGTGGTAGGCGACACCCAGCAACACCGACAACCCGGCCAATAGCCACCATGCTTCGGGGCTGGCGACGATGACGGTGGCGGCCAACAGGCCGGCGTTGGCCCCGCCCCACGTGTTGAGCAGCCCGAACCCGGTAGCGGTGTCGAGCACCCAGGTGTGCTGGCGCTGTTCGACCACCGCGATCACCGCCCCGATCACCACCAGACCGGTCCCGAGGCCGACGGTGAGAGCGACGACGACGGCCGCCCAGCCCTGGGGGCCGAGGGGATCGGCGCCGCCCAGCACCAGCCGGTGGACCAGCACGATCAGGCCGCAGTCGAAGGCGAAGTAGCTCAGGTTGAAGACGACCTTCAACCGTGGTTGGCGCCGGTACAGCACGAGCGCGCCGCCCGATCCCACCAGCCGCGCCGCCAGCACCAGCAGCGGCGACACCAAGACGAGGCCCAGTGCGAAGGGGATCTCGCTCAACGAGAACGTGTAGGCCTGGCCCCGCACGTGCACGTGCAGCACGCACATCTCGCTGGCGGCGAACAAGGCCGCCAGCGCCAACCAGGGCACGGCGTGACCGTCCACCGCCGGCCCCAGCGGGCCCAGGGTGAAGTAGGCCAGGGCGCCGGCGGCCGAGGCCAGCACCGCGCTCAGGGCGAGGACGGACCCGACGACGTTCGAGGGCCGCGCCGTCATCGGGGCGCGAACCTACGGTCCCCGGAGCCCGGGCCAGGCGGAAGCCGACCACGACCCGCCCGACCAGGAGACCCCGGACCAGGACACGCCCGACCACGACAGCCCCGACCACGACAGCCCCGACCACGAGCCGCCCGACCACGACAGGCCCGACCACGACACCCCCGACCAGGGTTGGCCCAGCACGGTCGTCTCGCCGACCAGGGGCACGCCGCCTACGGCGACGTGCACCGACCCGCGGGCTGCCTCCAGCGACCCGGTCCCGGTGCCAGGGGCGAACCGCTGGGCCGCGGCCCCCGGGCGCGGTGCGTCGCCGGCCACCGCCGCAGGGGCGTGGACCTCGCCCCCCCCTTGGGCGGGCGTTGCCGAGCGGGGCAGGTCGCGACCGGTCGACATCAGGAGGCTCTTGACCTGGTCGGGCTGCAGGGCCGGACGTTCGGCCACCATGAGAGCGGAGACGCCGGCCACCGCGGCCGCCGCCTGGGACGTGCCCGAACCTCGGAACCCTCCGTCGTCGGTGCGGGCCTCGGGGGCGGTCTGGTCGATGAACGACCCGGGGACCCGCAGGCTCACGACCGACCGGCCGGGGGCAACGACATCGACTCCCCGGTCGTCGCTGCCGCCGTTGGTGAAGGCGGCCACGGTGTCGTCGCCGCTGCTGTAGGTGCCGTTGGCCTCCGAAGCTCCCACCGCGACGACGTACGGGTCGAGGGCTGGGTTGTCGAGCGTCGCCACCGCCTGGCCCCGGTTGCCGGCGGCGGCCACGACCACGATCCCGTGGCGCCACGCCATCTCGGTGGCGTAGGCCAGCGGGTCGATCTGGCTCGGCTGGGCCCCGTCGGTGCCATAGGCCAGCAACAGGACCCGGATGTTGAGGCCGTCGTCGCTGCGGTGCTGTACCACCCAGTCGACCGCGGCGATCGCCTGGGAGACGTCGGCGGCCCCGTCGGCGGCACCGATCTTGACGTTCACCAGGCGCGCCCCGGGGGCGACGGCCTGGACGATCCCGGCCATGTGGGTGCCGTGGCCATAGGCGTCGAGGTGGCGAAGGGCAGGGTTGTCCCCGTCGAAGGAGAGGTCGGGCCCGTTGAGGACGGCTCCGACGCCGGGGACCGGGCTGACGCCGGTGTCGATCACAGCGACGTCGACCCCTTGGCCGGTGGTCGCGCCCCACACCTGGTCGGCACCGACGATCTTGGCCACCTCGGGCAGCCCGAGCTGTTCGAACGAGCGCCCGCCGTCGTGGTCGCCGAAATCGCCGTCCACGAACCCCGCGAGCTGGTGGTCGGCGGGCACGACCGGGTCGGGCGGGGACAGGTCGAGGCCTGCGTCCTCGGTCACCTCCATGACGCCGGCGACCGCCCGTAGACGGTCGATGCCCGAGGGGGGGACCTCGGCGGTGAAGCCCCGGATGAGCGGGATCTCGGTGCCGAGGCGGCCACCGACGAGGGCCACCAGCGCGCCGGGGCTCAACCGGGCGTGGCGGTCGAGGCGGACGATGACGTCGACCGTGGGCCGAGGATCACCCGGCGAGGCGGCGAAGGCCGATCCCGCCAGCGAGGGCGAGCACGTCACCAGCGGCAGGACCAGCAGCAACCCTCGGGCCCACCGGTGACGCCCGGTACGACGGCGCCGCTCGACACCTGAACGGTCGGCCCTCATGGTCCTTCCTTCCCTCACGGCGCGACCCGCCCCTGGTCGTCGCCGGCCACGCCGCATCAGCATGCCATGCGCCCGAACGGCACGGTCAAACGATCGGTTTCTCGACCCAAGCCGTGCGGATGGATCGACTGGCAGGTCGCCGTCGCGGCCGCCAGGCCGCCGGCGACAGTCTGCGGAGGCAGGAGCGAAGCGACGCCCGCAGCAGACCGACAAACTCAGTACACCCATTCCCGCAGGAGAGCGTCACCGCGTTCGGC
>JBQTIQ010000075.1:0-7009 GCA_052387955.1 Acidimicrobiia bacterium
GTCGATCCGACAGGTCAAGGCGGCCGCCTGGTCGAGGCGGTCGAGCTCGGCAGCGAGCTCACGCACGGCCTCGAGCCGAGGACGCCCCGCGATGCGCATCAGGACTTCGGTGAGCGCGCCCGCGTCGACTGACCGCAGGGGTCCAGCGGCATCAACAGTTCCGAGAACGGCGAGGCACCCGGGCCGACTGGCATCGTCGGCGACGAGTAGGAGCGGCGTCGCGCCTGCGCCGCGGCGGTCTCGCCAGCGCTTCCGAAGCGTGCGCTCCGCTGCCGGCGATGTGGTTGCGACCTCGATGCCAGCCACAAGGAAGCCGGCGGTGAGCGGCGCCTCGACTGGCAGCCGTCGCGAGCCGGGCAACGCAGACACGACGGCAGCAAGCTCGTCAGTCGTCATCGGCCTGACCAAGGGTGCTGCACGACGACACGATAGTGACGGGCTTCCGGGACCTCGTGAGATGAGGGGCGGGCTGACTGGCATGTTCTCTACCTCGGTGCGTGCAACGGCGTGGCCGGTAAGGCACCTCAGGTAGAGCGGGAGGGCGATCCGCTGGAACGAAGTCTCGCGCGAGGGTGTGACACTCGAGGCGCCTCAACCAGCGGCGTCGACGATGTTCGTGACCTGGCAACGGACTGGCTCGTGGGCCGTGGCAGCGAGAGCCCCCTCGGCGCTGTCCAGCGTGAGCAACCCCCAGGCGCTCGAACGACTCTCGACTCGGGCCGACGAACAGCGGACATGCAGTCTCGGCTGAAGAGAACCGCTGCAGGATTTTCTTGCTGTCTTAGTGAGTCTTACGTAAGATCACGTTATGGCTCTTGTCATCATCGATGAAAAGGGACGCTGCGCCATCGACGGTGCAGCGTCGGGTGCTTACGACGCCGACATAAACCCTGACGGAACGGTTCTCCTGGTACCACTGGTCCGGGCGACCGACCGCAAGCCGGCGACGCCAGTCAAGAGTGCACCCCCTCGCGGACGAAAGCGCCGTTCTATCGGGCGCGACTGGGCGAGGGTGCCAGCTGGCACGCGTCTCACCGGCCCGCCCGAACTGGGCGTCGCCGTGATGGGTCGAGCGGGACGCCTCGACACAGGTCAAACACCGAATGAGGCGCTCCTGGAGGTCGGCCTCACTCGGAACGCCTGGCAGCACTTCAGGCTCGATGATGGACGGTCGGTGGGAGATGCATACGACGATGGCGAGTGGCCAGACGACGATTGATCCTCCGCGAGACTCATTGTCGTGCTCATTGTTCGTGGGACGAAGAAGCTGCGCGACCGGCTGAAGACCCCGCCGGCCGCCGCCGTCGGCGAGGAGTCGACCAACGCGCTCGGCGACTGGTTCGCCAACGCGCTGTTCTGGCGCCCCCACGTGGCGCTGCTCGTCAACAACCGAACGCTGCTCCCGGTGTTCATGGAGCTCGCACCGGCCGCGACCTTGCTGGATCGCGCGCCTGCTGCGATCGAAGCGGTCCTCCGCCGGCATGGCGTCGACGAGGCGTACCTCGCCGCGGAACGCAAGGCCATGGGTGAGGTGCGGATCGCCCCGACGAACGACCGACGCGTTGTTGGCGTCATGAACGAGTTCGCCTTCCACGGCGAGTGGCTCTTCAAGGAGGGCCAGCACGATCTCGAGGCGCTCTCGCTCCGCATGTCGAGCCTCATCATCGGGAAGCTCGCGGAAGGTTCGCCCGATCGCGCGCTGGCCGCAGCCATCGGCGGCGCCGAGCCTTTGGCCAAAGTGATCGCCTTCCCAGACGAACGAAGCGCTCCTGCTCCGTCGCCCCGAGCTCCTGCGACCGGCGACGTGTTCCAGCTCAAGGTCACGCTGCTCGACACCAAGCCGCCGATCTGGCGGCGCGTGCTCGTCGACGGCGGCGCCACGCTCGACCAGCTGCACGAGATCATCCAAGCCGCCTTCGGCTGGTGGAACTACCACCTGCACGAGTTCGAGGTCGGGCGCAGGCGCTACGGCGTCCCCGACCCCGACGAGGACTGGGGCGAACCACCGCGAGATGAGCGGCGAACCCGCCTCGACGCGATCGCCAGCGAGGGTGCGTCGTTCCGGTACACCTACGACTTCGGGGACGGCTGGGATCACAAGGTCACGGTCGAAAAGGTGCTTCCCGCCGGCAGCGCCCCGACCGTTCCGGCGTGCGTCGATGGCCGGCGCGCCTGCCCACCAGAGGACTGTGGCGGGACCTGGGGTTACCGCGAGCTGCTCGAGATCCTCGCCAACCCATCGCATCCCGAGCACGCCGAGCGGCGCGAGTGGCTCGACCGGCCGTTTGATCCCGACGCGTTCGATTCGGGCGAGTTCGAGGACAACCTCCGCAACGGCCGGCTCGCCGTGTTCGACGATGAGATGTAACTCGCGCGGGCGAGCCGCCGCCGGTCAAGCACCACTTCGCGGGCGATCCAGGCACCACTTCGTAGAATCGTCGAGGGCAGTCATTAGTGTGTTGCCATCCATAAGCACAGTGCTTATGCTGTGAGTCATGCTTATGGCCGTGGTCCCCGCTCTTGAGGCAGCTGGCGCCAGCGTGCGCCGGGTCAAGAGCGAGCGACGGGTCCACGACCGGCAGGTCGACGCCATGTTGGACCTGGCACTCGGCAAGGTGCGCGCCAGGTTCGCGGTGGAGGAGAGGGGTCGGGCGCCGTACCCGAACGAGCTGGCCAAGCTTCAGCCGATCCACGAAGCGCTCGCCGGACTCGGGACACCGATGCTCGTCATGCCCTTCGTGTCGGAACCACTGGGCACCGCGCTGACGCAAGCCGGCTGGTCCTGGGCCGACGCAGCGGGCAACTTCGATCTTCGGGCTGACAACCTCGTGCTTCGCCAGCGTTCGACGACCGCGCGCCCGCGGATCAAGGCGAGCCGCCTTCCGCAGGGTTCTGGAAGCCTCGCCATCATCCGCACGCTCATCGGGTTCCCGCGCGGAACGAACGAAGAGCCGGGTGCCACCGCACTCGCGAACAAGGTTGGCGTGTCGCAGCCGCGCGCATCGCAGGTCCTGCGCGGGTTGCTCGAGCTCGATCTCGTCGCCCGCAGCCCGGAAGGGCGATGGTTGCCCGATCGCGAGGCACTGCTCGACCGCTTCCTGTCCGAGTACCGCGGCCCTGGGGGGTCGGAGCGCTACTTGTACAGCCTTGACCCGCCGAACGCGGCCGCCGTGCGCGCCGCGCGGCAGGCAGACGAGCGGTCGCTCGCAGTGTCAGCGGACGTAGGGCCAGACCTGCTGCTCGCGTGGCGTCGTCCGAGCCTGGTGATCCTCTACGCCCGTCAGCTCGTCGACCCTGACCAACTGGGTCTGGTTGATGCGCAGGGCCGCCACGACGCGAACGTGATCATCCGCACTCCCGACGATGCGTCGGTGTTCCCGGCGAACCTGCTCGTCGCCGACGTCGACGGGGTCGAGGTCCCGCTCGCCGATCCGACACAGCAGGTCTGGGATCTGCAGGACCTTGGAGGAGCCGACCGTCTGGAGGCCGCTGGCAGGTTGAGGGAATGGCTGCTCAACCGTCCCTGAGGCGCGTCGTTCTGAAGGCGACATCGGTCGCGGAGGACCTCGGCTATGTCGCGCTGGCCGACCTCGCCGACGTCCTCGGCGCCTCGACGTACCGGATCATCGGCGGCCACATGGTCACCGCGCTCGTGGCGCGCTGGCAGCTCGGCGCAGAGCTCTACCGCGAGACCGGCGACACCGACTTGGGCGTGTCGCCGGTGGTCGTGCGCGAGGAAGGCGTGATCGGGCGACTGATCGCACGCGGCTACGAGCAAGTCGAGGGGAATCGGTTCGCGCGGCCGGTCGACGACGTTCCAGTGACGGTGCGAGGCGCGGAGGGGTCACGCAGCGCCGTCGTCGACGTCCTCGTGCCGTCGTATCGGACGCGGGCTCGGAGCAACCATCGCGTGTCGGACGATCTCGTGACCACCGAGGTGCCGGGCTTGGCGCTCGCGCTGCAGCGGGAGCCGGTCGTGCTGCAGATGGCGCTGCACCGCCTCAACGGCGAGCGGCTCGATATCGGCGTGGCCTTCCCGGATGAGGTTGCCGCACTCACGCTGAAAGCCTTCGCGTCGCAGGTTCGCGACAAGCCGACCGACATCGTCGACCTGTGGCGTTGCCTCGAGGTGTCCTACGCGGCCGGGACGGACGCGTCTGGGTTCGCCCAGGGTGAGGCCGGCGAGGCGGCTCGCATCATTCGTGCGCTGTTTGAGCGGCGTGATGGAGCCGGGATGTCCGCTCTCGAGGGTGAACAGCGGTTGTCCAAGGCCGCCGGCGACGAGCGCTTCACGCGCATCCGAGCCTTGGCCCAGCGGATACTGGCCTGAGCATCACAGCCCGAGCCCGAGTTCTGGGCCTGAGCGTGAGGGCGGCTCGTGCTGCAGGGCGTCGAGGCGCTCGATGACTCGCTGGGTGGCGCGGGCGGCTTGGAGGCGGTCGCGCTGCCCGACGGCGTCTGCCAGGGCGCGCTGTGTCGGGGCAGCAGCTTCGACGCCGAGGTCGTAGGCGTCGCTGGCCTCTGCGACGGCGTCGACTGCGGCGGCGAGTGGGACGCGGAGGCGGCGCTTGCCGAGCGGGCCCGCATCGCGGTGCTGGGCTTCGAGCGCTCGGAGTTCCGCTCTCGCCGAGGACAGGACGCTACGGCGTTCGGCGACTTCGGTCTCGAACGGTCGTGCGGCGGCGACGGCTCGGATGACGGCTCGCTCCGCTGCTTCGAGCGGGTCGACGGAGGGCTGCGGGGCGGCGCGTCCGCGTTCGGCGAGGTCGCGTCGGCGGGCAACGGCGGGGATGTCGGTCCGGTCGTTGGTGAGGACGTGTTCGAGGGTGTCTCGGGCGGCGTCGAGGTTCGGCTCCTCGGTGCCGACGAGCAGGCGGTTGCTCTGGCGGCCGCGAGTGGCGCCGACGTAGAGGGCTCGGTGGCTGGTCGATGGCGTGATGAGGGTGTAGCTGCGGTCGACAGTGTCGCCTTGGTGGCCATGGGCGGTGGCGGCGTAGCCGAGGCGGAGATGCCGGCGGGCGTAGTCGGCGGGGACCGTCACTCGGTCGTGTCCCCGATCCTGGGACAGCGTGAGCGAGCCGTCGGTCTGGACGGACTCGATGCGCCAGCGTTCGCGATTGCGTACGGGTTCGCCAGCGGTGGTACGCAGGGTGCGGTCGTTGCGCCGGGTGACGACGAAGTCCCCGGGGCTCGCGGTCTCGCCGCCGCCGATGACGACGGCATGGTCTGGGTCGAGGTGGCCGACCGAACGTCGCCGGGCCTGGATGACGGTGTTGAGGGCGTCGACGTGTGCGTTCGTCTCGGCGGTGACGGCGATCGTGTGCTCGCGCTCGTGGTCGTGGACCCATGCACGGGCGATTCGGTCGATGAGGTCGTCGGGGTCGCCGGCGGTCACCCGGTGATGATCGAAGTAGGCGTCGAAGGCGCTGGGGTGTCCGTTGCGTAGTGCGAGGGTCGCGTCGGCTTCCCACTGGTGGGCGAAGCGGTGGACGTGCTGGAGGTGGTAGGGGTTGCCGGTGCGGCAGAGCTCGTCGAACATGCCGCCGCGGCCGACGGCTTGGAGCTGGCGGGGGTCGCCGACGAGGACCAGTCGCCACTGCTGGGACTGGGCGAGCCCGACGAGTCGGTCGAGGGTGTTGGTGCCGACCATGCTGGCCTCGTCGACGACGAGGGTCGTCCCGGACGGCAACCGGTAGCCGGGTCCGGGCCCGTCTGGTCGGTCCCATTCGTAGAGAAGCTTGGCGATCGTGTCGGCCGGGATGCCCGTCTCCGCTGCGAGGACGCGGGCGGCCTTGGCCGTCGGCGCGACCCCGAACGCAGGCCGGTGCTGTCGGGCCAGGTCGGTGCCAGCGGTGCCGAGCGTCGTCGTCTTGCCGGTGCCGGCGGGGCCGACGACGAGGATGAGCGGGTCGTGGCCGGCGACGGCTCGGGCAGTGTCGGCTTGGAGCGGGTCGAGGCCAGCGATGTCGACGGTGACGGAGGGTGCGGGGTCGGGGTCGTGGGCGGCGATCGCCCAGGTGAGGATGCGCTCCTCCTGGGTCAGGACCCGGTCGTGGGACAGGTGCGGCAGGTCGGGATCGACCCAGATCGAGCGGCCGTCGGATGCTCGGGTGGCACCGGTGGTGTCAGGGTCGAGGTCGATGTGGGTGTCGAGGACCTGATCGGTGGCGTGTTCGAGAGCCCGCGCCCAGGTGGCTCCGTCGAAGCGGGACTGCGCAGGTGTGGCCGCGGCGATGGCGCCGACGACGTCGGCTCGGCCCCAGGTGGAGCGCTCAGCGGTGATCGTGTCGAGGATGTCGTCGACGGTGGGGGCGGGCTGGTCGCGGGTGTGCTCCCGGGTGATGTGGCTGGCGAGGCGCTCGGGGGTCCACCCGAGTTCGGCTGCCTCGGCCAGCCATCGAGCCTGGGCCTGGTCGAGGGGGAGCTCGCTCTTGGCGGGTCGGGAGTCCTGGGCGGCTTCCCGTTCGATCGCGGCGGCCTCGCGGCGGTTCGGGTCGCGTCCCTCTCGCTCGCGGAAGGCCTCGAGCAGGACGACCTTGAGGTCCTCGACCTGGAGGGTTCGCTTCGAGAACGTCTCGAGTAGCTCCTCGGGAATGCCCGAGATCTCGGCTTGGCCGTCGACGATCGGGCGCCATTGGACGCCGTAGCGGTGAGTGAGCTCGGCCCGCAGCACCGACTGGTAGAGGTTGCCGAGGGCGTGCTGGTGGTGCTTGAGGTAGTGGCCGTCGAGCGCGTACCACCGGCCGTTCGGCGCCTGGACCTTGCTCGAGACGATGGCGTGCGTGTGCAGCTGCGGGTCGTCCTCGCGAGAGGTGGACTGCTGGAACACCGCCATCGTGAGCCCGTTCGCATCGGGGAAGGACCGGGTGCCGTTCACTCGCACCCGGGTGGTGCAGCCGTAGCGCTCGAGATGGGCGAGGACGGCGCCGACCGCCGTGTTGTGGGCGTCGAGCACGCCGCTGGCGCCGGTGAGTCCCCACAAGACCGAGACCGATTTCGGTGCCGAGAA
>JBQTIQ010000076.1:0-38240 GCA_052387955.1 Acidimicrobiia bacterium
TGCTCGGGGGCTGCGCCCCCGGCCCCCCCCGTCGCCCGGCTCGCGGGCGCGCGCCCGGTCGACCGGTCACTGCCGGTGAGCGCACGCGAGGGTGCCCCCGGGACCACGGCCGAGGGCGGGGCCCGGCGCCGGGGGCGGCCCCGGGCCGCCACCGGGCCGGGCACCGACCCCGACCCCCGCGAGGGCATCGTCGCCGCCGCCAGCGCGCTCTTCGCCGCCCGCGGGGTCGAGACGGTCACCATGGCCCAGATCGCCGAGCAGGCGGGGCTGAAGCAGTCGTCGATCTACTACTGGTTCCGCTCCAAGTCCGACATCCTCACCAGCATCCTCGAGCGGGTGAACCGCGTCCCCCTCGCCATCGTCGTACGGGAGCGGACGGCGGCGGGACCGGTGGCCGAGCGGTTGCTGCGCCTGGTGCGCGAGGACGTGGTCGCGCTGTGCGGCTTCCCGTTCGACATCAACGAGATCCACCGGCTGGCGTTACGGGCCCCCGGAGACTTCCCCGCCTACTGGGACGAACGTGACCGCCTCGACGACGAGGTCGAGGCGCTCGTGGCCGAGGGGGTGAGCACCGGCGAGCTCCGCCCCGTCGACGTCCGTCTCGCCGCCCGCACCCTGCTGGCCGCCGACGAAGGCACCCAGAACTGGCTGCGGTCGGCCCGCGGCGACGGCTACGAAGCCGAGGCGGTGGCCGACCATGTGGCCGAGGTGGCGCTGCGGTCCCTCCTGGCCGACCCGGCGACGTACGGCGACGTGGCCCGCCGGGCCGGCGACTGGCCGGCGGGCACCGCGTTGGTCCCCTCCCCGCCGCCCTGAAGTGCTCACTCCGGTCGCGCTTCGATGATCCCGTGGGGCTGCCCCCCACACCCACCGCCGCCGGGCGAGCTGGCGCTCGCGCCGCCGCCCTGAAGTGCTCACTCCGGTCGCGCTTCAGAGCTCGCCGCTGAGGTGCCAGCGATCGCGTTCGGCCGCGAACGCCGCGCGCTGGCCGAGCCGGAAGGATTCGATGCCCTCGACGTTGGCGTCGAGGAAGGCGAGGTGGTCGGCCAGACGGAACTCCGTCGCTTCGATGTCCAGGGCGAGCTCGCCCCGCTTGGCCTGGTCCCGGAGCTCGAGCAGCTCGCCGGCTTCGACGGGATGGAAGCGGACCTGGTCGAAGGCCCGCAACAGCCAGGGCACGTCCGGTTTGTCGCCCGGGGTGGGCACGTCGAGGTACCACACCGGCACGGTGCGGCCCACGAACTGGTAGCCGCCGGGGCCTTCCATGCCGTAGACGCACAGGTAGGTGCCGCCGATGCCCACCGCGTTCTCGGGGGTCCAGGTCCGGGCCGGGTTGTACTTGGTGGTCACCAGGCGGTGGCGGGGGTCGAGGGGCGTGGCGACGGGAGCGCCGAGGTAGACGTCGCCGAGGCCCAGCACCAGGTAATGGGCGTCGAAGACGATGTCGCGGACCTCCTCGACGGAGCCGAGGCCGTTGATCCTGCGGATGAACTCGAGGTTCGACGGGCACCAGGGGGCGTCGTCGCGGACCACGTCCATGTAGCGGCGGATGGCCTGCAGGGTGGCCGGGTCCTCCCACGAAAGGGGCAGGTGCACGGTGCGGGCGTCGATGGCGAGCTCGGTCGTGGGGGGCAGGTCGTCGTCGCCCTTGCGGGCGAGGTCGACCATCTCGCCGACGTCCACGAGGGCAGGGTCGAACTGCACCAACAACGAACGCACGCCGGCGGTGACGTCGATGACGGCTTCGCCGGCGTGAGCGGCCAGCCAGTGGTCGAGGGCGTGGGCCCGCGCCCGGAGGGCGAGGTCGAGGGTCATGTCCCCGTACTCCACCAGCACGAAGGCGTCGCCGCTGCGCCGGATGGTCAACGAGGGCCGGCGGTCGTCGCCCGGTTCGGCCACGAGCACGCCCACGTCGGGGTCGCGTCGGGCGGTGAGCGGGGGCTCGGTGCGGGGCGCCCGCAGGGTCGAGGTGATGGCCGTGATCCGGCGGGCGAGGTCGCCGGCCCGGGCCGGGGCCAGGGCGACGAACTCGACGGCGTCGCCGGGAGCCAGCTGGCCGAGCTTCCAGCGTTCGGCCGATACCACCGTCGCCGGGCAGGTGAACCCGCCCAGGCTGGGACCGTCGGGGCCGAGCACCACCGGCGTGTCGCCGGTGAAGTCGACGGTGCCGAGGGCGTAGCCGGTGTCGTGGATGTTGGACGGGTGAAGGCCGGCGTCGCCCCCGTCGGGCCGAGCCCATTGCGGCTTCGGGCCGTCGAGGCGCACGCCGGTGCGGGCGCAGTGCACCTGCACCCGCCAGGTGGTGGCGAAGAAGGCGTCGGCGTCACCGGCCGTGAAGAAGTCGGGGGCGCCGTGAGGGCCTTCGAGCACCCCGACCCGCCAGGCCCGGCCGAGGGTCGGCCAACACCGTGCCGGCACCGGCGACGGCTGCAACCCCGAGGTCAGCGCGCCGATGGCGACGACGTCGCCGCCGAGGAGCGTGCGGCCGTGGTGGCCGCCGAAGCCGCCGAGGGTGAAGGTCGCCCGGCTGCCGAGCACCAACGGGACGTCGAGGCCGCCCCGTACGGCGACGTAGGCCCGCAGCCCGGGCCCGACGAGACGGCCCAGCCGGAGCACCTGGCCGGCGCCGACCTCGAAGGGCTGCCACCAGGGCACTACCCGGCCGTCGAGGTCCGCGGCCATCACCGCACCTCCCAGGCACACCACCGTGGTCCGGTCGAACCGTAGGGCCGGGCCGGTGGCGGTGCACTCGAGCCCGGCGGCGTCGGGCCGGTTGCCGGCGGCGCGGTTGGCGAGGCGGAACGACAGGTCGTCCATCGGCCCGCTGGGGGGCACGCCCACCATCCAGTAGCCCCGCCGGCCGGGGAAGTCCTGCACGGTGGTGAAGCTCCCCGGCTCGACGACCTCGACGGTGCCGTTCACCGGGCGGCGCCGGCCGGGCTCATCGCGAGCTCGCCAGCCAACGACGCCAGCCGCCGTAGCGGGTGATGTCCTCGGCGCCGGTGGCGGCGTGGGGCTCGCACAGGAACCCCTTTACCGCCGAGCCGTCGACCAGCTCCACCGTCCCGATCACCAGGGGCGCAGGGACGTCGGCCACGAAGGCGCCGAACCCGGCGACGCCCAGCTCCCACACCTCGACCTCGACGGCGGCGCCGCCAGCGCCAGGGCCGACCCGGGTGAGACCGGGCTTGGGAGGGACGGTCGACAGGCACACCAGGCGATAGACCGCCGATGTGGTCGTACGGGCCACGAGCCGGGCGCCACGCTCGGTCAGCTGGTGGTTGAGGGGCTGGCCCTGGAGGTGGGCGCCGCAGACGGCTACGCGCACGCCGGCGGCGCCGGCGGCGACCGGCCCCGGGGGCGGCGGCTCGTGGCCGGCGATGACAGCCGCGGCTGCCCACACCGCCCGGTCGGCCCACGCCGGGCCCAGCACCGTCACCCCGAAGGGGAGCCCGTCGGCCCGCTCCCCGGAGGGCACGGCGGCCGCGCACCAGCCCAGGAGGTTGCAGCCGTTGGTGAACCGCCCCAGTGCGGCGTTGGCGCCGACGGGGTCGGCGGCGACCTCGGCCCCGGTCGGATGGGACGGTGCGGTGGGCACGACGACGGCGTCGACCGTGCCCCACACGGCCTGGGCGCGGCGGCGCAAGCCCGCCAGCCGGCCGAGGTCGCGGGCCAGGAGGTGAGCGGGCAGCCGCCCGGCAGCG
This sequence comes from Acidimicrobiia bacterium, assembly GCA_052387955.1. Lineage (GTDB taxonomy): Bacteria > Actinomycetota > Acidimicrobiia > Acidimicrobiales > JACDCH01 > JBQTIQ01. The sequence goes on from JBQTIQ010000076.1 coordinate 3,705, forward strand.
GCGATGATGGCGCTGACGACGGGGTCGACCTGGTCGCGGTGAGCCTCGACGAAGGCGCCCACCGAGGCGTGGCGCTCGGCCACCAGGGCGCCGCCGTAGAGCAGCTCCCCCGCTTCCAGGTAGGCGTCGAGTTCGATCTCGACGACGTCGAAGCCCTCCAGGTCGACCGACGCGAACGCGTCGACGACCTCGGGGGCGCACCACTTCTCGAGCACGGACAGCGCCGGCACGCCGACCCGGGCGACCGGACCGCTCGGCTCACCGGCGGGCCGGGAGTAGGGATCGGCGGCGTCGAACCCTGCCGCGGCCTCGATCGCCGCCGCCGCGGTGGCGACGTCGCCGGCGAACACCGACACGCAGTCGAAGGACGGGCACGCCGGCACCACACCGCGGGTCGACAGCCATCCGGGGGTGGGCTTCAGGCCGACAACCGCGCAGAAGGCCGCGGGTACCCGGCCGGAGCCGGCCGTGTCGGTGCCGAGGCCGATGTCGGCCGCGCCGGTGGCCACGGCCACGGCGGAGCCGCTCGACGACCCGCCGCTGACGTGCCCGGGCGCGACCGGGCTCTCGAGCGCCCCGTACGGGCTTCGGCTTCCGACGAGCCCGGTGGCGAACTGGTCGAGGTTGGTCTTGCCCACGACCACGGCGCCGGCGGCGACGAGCCGGTCGACCACCGGGGCACTGACCGTCGGCTCGTAACGGTAGGAAGGACAGCCGGCGGTGGTGGGCAGGCCGGCGACGTCGATGTTGTCCTTCACCGCCAGCCTCAGGCCGGCCAGGGGTAGCGCCGGGTCGGCGGCGCGGACTTCGGCGTCGATCAGGTCCTGGTCGCGCCGCGTGATCCAGACGCTCATGACACGCGGCAGTGGACAGCGGCGCCGGGCCAGAGCGGCCCGAGGAACGCGGCGCTCACTGCAACCGAGCGATCTCGCGAGATGCGAGCGCGGGAGCGCCAGCGCAGGCGCGGTCACGCACGGCCTGCGTGGCCGGGGAACGCGGCATCATGGCGCCGCTACCACCATTCGCACCGGGGTGGGGTCGAACCCGTTGCAGGGGTTGTTCACCTGGGGGCAATTGGAGACGACCACGAGCACGTCGCGCTCGGCGCGTAGGTCGACCCACAGCCCGGGGGCCGAGATGCCGTCGACGATGCCGAGGCTGCCGTCGGCGTCGACGGGGACGTTCATGAACCAGTTGATGTTCGACTGCAGGTCGCGCTTGGTGAGGCCGTGGAGGCCCAGCTCGTGGACGAAGTTCTCGACGCAAGCGTGCTGGGCGTAGGTGTGGAAGCCGTAGCGGAGCGTGTTCGACTCCTTCGAGCACGCACCGCCGATGGTGTCGTGGCGTACGCACGACGTGCCGGTGATGGTCATCATCGGGTTGTGCTCGTTGGACATCAGCACGGTGCCGGCGACGAGGTAGACGTTGCCCTGGGCGACGATCGTGTCGGGCGCGCTATAGCGCTCGGTGGGGTCGTGGGCGTCGTAGAGGACGCAGTCGACAGCCTGGTTGCCGCCGATGTCGATGATCCGCAAGGTCTGGCCAGCGGCGACCACCCACGACCAGGGCGCCCGCGCCCGCACGACCTCGTCGTGGACGACCTGCCCGTCAGGGGGCTCGAACGTCGGCGGTCCGGTCACAGGCCCTGCTCGCTGTTCAGGTAGGCCCGGACGGCTTCCGGCGTGGCGTTTCGTACGGGGTCGTCGGCCCCCGCGGGAAGGCCCCGCCACGCGGTGACCCGCAGGGGCGTGACCGTGTAGGCGGGCCGGGGATCGACGGGATGAGGTACGTCCACGATCGTGACGAGCACCGCCAGCTCGGCCCGCAGGGTGACCTGGGCGCCGGGACGGGGCGAGCCCTCGAAGCCGAGGGTGCCGTCGGCCTCGACCCGTACGCCCTTGAACAGGTTCACGTTGGGGACGACGTCGCGGCGGCTGAGCCCGTGCTTCATGAGTGCGACGGCCAGGTGGTCGCGCCCGTTGGGCTGGGGGCCGTCGGCCGCACCGTCGCCGTAGCGGGCGTGGTTGCCGGCCCGGGTGCTGGTACCGCACAGCGCGTCGTGACGGCCCGAGGTGTCCTCGACGATGGCGGCCAGGACCCGGCCCATGTCCGACAGCAGCAGGGACCCGGGGCCGAGGTAGGCCTGCCACTGCACCTTGACCGTGTCGGCGACGTTGAGCCGCTCGGAGGGACGGTCGAGGCGGTGGGCCAACACGCCCGCGCAGGCGTCGCCCTCGAGGTCGGTCAGGCGCAGGTGTCCTCCTCGGGGCAGGACGACCGAGGTGTAGCCGCCGCCGGCGACGACCTCGTCCCACAGGACGTCGCTGGCAGCGACGCCGGCCGCAAGCCCGGTGGCGGCGCTCGACGGGACCGTGGGCATGCAGGCGACGACCGAGCTCGCCATCGACCGGGCGTGGTCCCGCGCCCCCTGCGTGGTGGCGGTGGTGGCGGAGGTCGCGGTCATTTCAAGGCAGTATCGAAAATACCCCTTCGCCTGGTCAAGGGACGAAACTCGATGTTCACACGGGCCGCTCCCGACGGGTGGGCGCGGCCCACTGTCAGGTCTTGACCAGCACGAAGAGCATGGATGCCTCGCACGCCCGCCGCTCCCCCACCCGGGCCACCCCCGAGCCCCGGCCGGCGGACGAGCCCATCGTGTCCAAGGTCACCTCCATCTCCAGCGTGTCGCCGGGCCCGACCTGGGCCCGGAAGCGGGCCTTGTCGATACCCCCGAACAAAGGCAGGCGGCCGGCGTAGCGCTCGTCGGCCAAGACCGCGATGCCCCCCAGCTGGGCCATGGCCTCCACCATCAGCACCCCGGGCAGGGTCGGCCGGCCAGGGAAATGGCCGGCGAAGAACGCCTCGTCGCCGGTGAGGCGCCAGAACCCCTTGGCCGAGCGGCCCGGCACGACCTCGGTCACCTCGTCCACGAACAGGAAGGGCGGACGATGGGGCAGCACGTCGGTCGGTCGCATGAATCATTGCTAGCCGCCGGCGGGCATCCTGGCCCGATGGCGCCGGTGCCCACACGAGTCGCGCGCCTCCGGGACTGGCTGAAGGAGCTCCTCGTCCGGGCCCGGGCGTGGGTCACGAAGCTGGCCGTCCGCTACGTCCCCGACCGGGTCCGCCGGCAGGTGGTCACGGCCGCCGACCGGCTCGTACCCCGGGAGTTCCGGCGCCGGGTGAACCACCTCGGCCGGAAGCTGCTGCACCCCGAGATGCGCGAACACGTGGAGCTGGCGGCCCGCATCGGGCTCGCCGCCCAGGGGGTGCTGTACCTGGTGGTCGGCCTGCTGGCCGTGCAGCTGGTGGTCTCGGGCCAGTCGGTCGAGCGGACCTCCACCCGCGGTGCCCTGGAGACCGTGGCGCACCAGCCCCTCGGCCGTGGGCTGGTAGCGGTGATGGCGTTGGGCTGCGCCGCCCATGCCCTGTGGCGCCTGGCCCGGGCCGTGCACCCCGGGGGCAAGGGGACCAAGCGACTGGCCGACGCCGGCCGCGCCGTCGTGTACCTGGTCCTCACCGGCGGGGCGGCCCGGGTGTTCTTCGGCGCGAACCAGACGGGCACCGGCCGCCAGCAACGGATCACCGAATGGGTGATGGGCATACCCGGTGGGGTCGTGCTCGTGGCCGGCGCCGGCTTGGTGGTGATGGGCGTCGGGGCATGGCAGTTCCGCAACGTGATCACGGCCAAGTTCCTGCGCAAGATCGACCAGCCCGACGACGAGCGCTGGAGGCGCGTCATCGAGACCGTGGGCCGGACCGGTTATCTGGGCCGGGGTATCGCCTTCTGCCTCGTCGGAGGATTCCTGTTCTCGGCCGGCGTACGCCACGACGCCAGCGATTCCGACGGCCTGGACGACGTCCTCAACGGCCTGGTCACCGACCGGACCTGGCTCATCGTCCTGGTGGCCGGCGGGCTGTTCGCCTTCGGCGCCTACCGCCTCGTCGACGCCGTCCTCCGCCGCCCCAACGCCACCTGACCCAAGGCCACGGTGCTCGGGCGCGTCGAGCGGGCCGGCGTCAGAGCGGCCAGGGGTCGGGGCGAAGACCGAGAGCAGCGAGGGCCAGCAGGGCGGCGGCGACCCACAGGACGGCGCCGGCGGAGGACAGCCGGGGCCCGTCGAGGCCGAGCGCGAGCGCCTTGTCGCCGATCACCGGGGCCCGGAACCGGTAGCGGTTGCGGAAGACCGGGACGGCCAGGGCGACCGCGGCGCCGGCGCCGGCGGGCCGCAGGGCCCACGTCTCGACGACGCCGGCCGCCCCCGTTCCTTCGGCCACCAGCGCAGCCGCCACCACGAGGGCCTCGACCAACAGCGCCGGCATCCCGCTCAGCACGGTGGCACCGACGTTGCGCACGAACCGGCCGGCGGCGTAGATCGGCAGCCCGACCTTGTGGCGGAACCGCAGGCGCTCGTCCGCCCTCCGGCGCAGCCGTCGGTACACGACGACGTCGCCGGCGGTGGCCACGCCGGGCAGGACGACGAGCGCCAGCGCCGCGAAGGCGGCGATCGGTGCCGCGGCCCCACACGCGGCGGTGGCCACGACGGCGGGGACGACCACCTTCCAATGCGGGCCGGGCTCGGGCACGAGCGGCATCGACGACGACGACGACGGTACCGGCATGGCCGCCGACGGCGACGCCCAGTCCGGGACCGCGGTGGCCCTGGGACCGGCCGGGCCCGGCTCGCTCACCACCACCGTGGACGACGCGCCCCCGCCGCCGTCGCCGCCCGGCACCGTGGTCGGCGGAGATGCCGCCGAGGGCTCAGGGGCGATACCCATGCGGGCCAGGAAGGAGGCCACCGTCTGGGGCCGGTGACCGGGATCGAGCTCCAGGCCGTCCATGATCCCGTCGCTGGTCAGCTTGGACACCGCCGGGTTGGCCCGCTGCGGCGGGAGGAGGCGGGTGCCGCCCAGACGGTCCGGGGCCAGCAACGGCGCCCGACCGACCAGCGCCCGGTACAGGGTGGCGGCCAACCCGTACACGTCGGTGGAAGGGCCCACCGGGCCGTTCCCGGTGTACTGCTCGGGCGGGGCGTACCCCGGTGTCACCATGCGGGTCATGGGGGCCTGGTCGTCGGCCAGGTAGTCCCGGGCCAGGCCGAAGTCGATCAGGGCGACCCGCCCGGTGGGCTCGACGATGACGTTGGCGGGGTTGACGTCGCGGTGCAGCACGCCGGCGTCGTGGACGGTGGCGAGGGCGTGGCCGACCCGGGCGGCCAGTTCGACGACGTCGGGCTCGACCAGCGGCCGGCCGATCCCGACCATCACCTCGTGCAGAGTTCGGCCGTTCAGACGCTCCATCACCAGGTACACGGTGTTGGCTTCTTCGAAGACCTCGTAGACCCGCACGATGCCGGGGTCCGAGAACCGGGCCAGCACCGACGCCTCCCGCAACACCCGGCTCCGGGCCTCGGCGAACCCGCCGGCCTCGTGCATGGGAGGGACAACCCGTCCCCCGATCCGCACGGCCTCGCCCGGGAACAGCTCCTTGATCGCCACCGCCCGGCCGAGGTGGACGTCGGCGGCGGCGTAGGTGATGCCGAAGCCGCCCCGCCCGAGGAGACCCTCGATGACGTAGCGCCCGTTACGGAGGGTCGCCCGGGACGGGAGCTCGGCGGCGACGGCCGCGGTCGGCCCGGCGGGGACCGAGAACAGCCCGGCCCCGGGTTCGGCCCAGGTCATCGCCGCCGCCCGGGCTGCCGTCCCCCAGGCCCGTCCGGGGACCGGTTTCGTTGCTGGCGCGAACGGTTCATGGCGGGCGCGGCCCACGCTAGTGCCGGGTGCCGGGGGCCACTCGGCGCCCGCCCGTCGGCCACGGTGACGGGCGTCTAATCTCCCCGGCCGTGGCGCCTGTTCCTCGCCCCCGCGAGCTCTCTTGCGCCACCCGCTCGTGATGTCCTACTAGATGCTCGACCACGTCTTCACGGACGCCATCGGCGCCCTGCGCGAGACATTCGAGAACGCTCTGCTCGAACGACAGGCGTTCGAGGAACGCTTCCAGGCCGACGTGCTGCTCGGCGACCTCACCTGGGAGACCAGCTACGGCCTCCCCGGCGAAGGCCAGCCGCCCCGGGCACGAGCCGACATCACCCTCGAATGGCCGACGTGGGCGCAGTCGGCCTACCGGTCGTGGTACATCGGCGAACCCCTGACCGAAGGGCCCCGCATCGAGATCGAGATCGTGCTGCGGGTGCAGCGGCTGTCCAACCTCCCCGATCCCGGCGCGGTGCTGGCGGTGCTGCCCGAACGGAGCCCGGAGATCGGCCAGGAGCGGCTCGAGCGGGCGGGGCCGACCATCGAGACGATCTTCGGCGCCGACCTCACCGACGCCGAGTACGCCATCGAGGTCAGCTACGAGGGCAGCTACGAACTGGACGAGGAGACGCTGAAGGACGGCTCGGTCCTCGACCTCCACTTCGGCGCGATGGGCGGTTGGATCGCCTCCACCCTGGTCCGTCTCGGCGACCTGAAGTTCGAGTTCCTCCCGCCTGATCCCGACGAGGAGGATTGAGAGTCGACGGCGCCGGCTACGCCAGCTGCTGGAGCAGGTCGTACTCCTCGGAGGTGTCGGCCCAGTGCTCGAAATGGGCCACCCCGAGCTCGCCGAAGCGCTGGCGCAGCCAGCCGCCGTTGGCGTCGAGCAGCCCGAGCTTCTTGCAGTTGGGCACGATCTTGGAGAACAGCATCTGTTGGAACGGGTCCTCGTTCTTGTTCCCGCCGAACTCCACGATGAGGCGCGTCATCGTGGGGACGTCGACACCGAGCCGCTCCCACACCTCTTGTTGGGCGAACCGGTCGCGCATGCGTACGGCGGCGTCGAAGGCGAACTCCTGACGGTCCTTCATCTCGGCGTCGGTGAGCTCGCCGTAGTACTCCTTGAGGGCGATCACGCCGAAGGCGACATGGCGGGCCTCGTCGCTCATGACCAGGCGCAACAACTGCTTCAGGAGCGGGTCGCCGGTGACCACCTGCATGGCGCCGAAGGCGGCGAGGGCCAGGCCCTCGACCATGATCTGCATGCCGAGGTACGTCATGTCCCACCGGCTGTCGCTGATCACGTCGTCGAGGAGCATCTTGAGGTGGGCGTTGATCGGGTAGTGCCCGGTGAGCTTGGTGTCGATGTAGCGGGCGAACACCTCGACGTGGCGGGCCTCGTCCATGACCTGGGTGGCGGCGTAGTACTTGGCGTCGACCCACGGCACGGTCTCGACGATCTTCGCCGTGCACAACAGCGCGCCCTGCTCCCCGTGCAGGAACTGGCTCATGGTCCAGTTCTGCTGTTCGACGAAGAGCCGTCCCCATTCCGAGGGTGACCAGCGTGCCATCGGGAGGCCGAGGCGGATGGCCTGGGCCATGACCCTTCCCTCGCGGGCACCGGCAGGGTCGTCGGGGAACAGCACCGCGGTGTCGACCTCGGTCTCCCACGGGAGATCGGTCACGCCGTCCCACTGGGACGACTTCGCCTTCTCGTACAGCTTGGCCAACGCCGGCCGGGCGCCTTTGGCGTAGTCCCACGTGAATACGGCGTCGGCATGGTCGACGACCGAATGGATGGTGGCATCCCGATCCGAGTTGGTCACCGACAGGACCGACTCGAGCCCTTCGCCCCCGGTGGGGGCGCCGGCGCCGGCGACGGTCATGGTCGAACGCTACCGGCCATCGGCCATTCCTTCTCACAGCTTGCGACCTCACCCCAAGACCGCAGGTCGCCGCCGCGGCCGCCAGGCCGCCGGCGACAGTCAGCGGAGGCAGGAGCGAAGCGACACCCGCAGCAGACCAGCAGGAACAGCACGACGCGCTGGGGAACTCTCCCTCGTCGGACCTTCGGCGAAACCTCAAGGTCGGGCCGCGGGAGCCGATGGACTAGTTCAGCGGCGCCCGGTCGTCAATGCCTACGGGGGTCACACCACCTTGCCGATCACAACCCGATGCACCCGCTGCGGGTATGAGAACGCCGCCAACGTGCCGGTGTGTGGTTACTGCTATCGGCGTCTGCGCAACCGTCCGGTGAGCGGGGGAGCGTCGAGCAAGACCGGCCCCGCCGCCGCCGAGGAATGGGTCCGATGGCACGAAGCCCGCGACCTCGAGTCCGGCGCCCTCGAGGACATCGACCCGTCCCTCCAGACCCCCCGCTTCCGGCCCCTCGTCGGGCTGGCGATGGTGGCCCAGCTGCTGCTCGCGGCCACCGGGCTGGTGGCGCTGGTCACCGCCGCGGCCCACCTGTTCCGGCTGTGGACGACCATCGAGATCGCCGGGCCCGGGGGCGAGGCCGGGTTCGACACCCGGGCCTCGGAGCAGGCCGGCACCGTCGCCGACGTCGCCCTCTACATCGGCATCGGCCTCCTGTTGGTCACCGGCGTCGTCTTCGTGGCCTGGGGTTCGAGGGCATACCGCAACCTGCCCGCGCTCGGCATCACCGACCGGCGGTGGTGGACGATGTGGACGATCCTGGGCTGGCTGATCCCGGGAGCCAACCTGTTCGTGCCGAAGCTGATCATGGACGACCTGTGGCGGGCGTCGAGCCCGCAGCTCCCGGCCCGGCCCGGGGCGGCCTGGAGGGTCGCCCCCGTGGGCGAGGTCGTGCACCGGTGGTGGACGCTCTGGCTCGGTGGGCCGGCGATCTACTTCCTGCTCGTCTCGGCCATCGGCAACGACGGTTCGTCGCTCAGCCGCATCCGGGTGACCGAGTTGGCGGCGGCCATCGCCGGCGTCGTGCTCGCCGGCTCGGTGCAGTGCGCCCGCCGGTTGGTGGCCATCGTGAGCTTGGCCCAGCACCGCCGGGTCTCGGCCCTGACCGCCGGCGTCGCCGCCTCCGAGAAAGCCAGAGCAAGCCGTGTCGCCGCCATCCGGGCCACGGCCGCGGGCCAGGGCACCGGCGCCCCGGCGCATCGGCGGAGGGTGGCTGCCCGCCCGAGGCTGGCCGCCCCGTCCCGCGCCCCGGTGGGTGCCGGCGCCGCGGTGGGCCGGGCCCGGCTGCCGGCGGTGACCGGACGCCTCCAGGCCCTGGCCGAGGACATCCCCTTCGATTTCGACGAGCAGCCCCTGGCCCCGGGCGAGTGGCCGGCCTTCGCCGAGGACCGTCCCGGGCCCGAGCATGATCCGGTGGAGCTCCCGGCCCGGACGGCGGTGCCGCCGCCGGCGCCAGCGGCCCCACCCGTTCCCGACCCCAGCCCGGCCGCCGGTCCCACCGCACCGCAGGCTGATCCCGACCCCAGCTCGGCTGCCGCGGCTACGGCGGCCCCACCCGTTCCCGACCCCAGCCCGGCCGCCGGTCCCACTGCACCGCAGGCTGATCCCGACTCCAGCTCAGTCGTCGCCGCCGCGCCGCCCGCCGATCACGACCCCAGCCCGACGGCATCTCCGGCAGTCCCAGCGCTGGCGGCCCATCACACCCCGCCCTTCGTCGAACCCGAACTACCGCCGATGGGCCCGTCGACCGAGGAGCGCACCGAAGAGCAGGATGGGCCTCTCGTGCCGAGCGGTCGCCGGCGCCTGGCCGCGGGCGCCAGCCGCCGGCGGCGACAGGGCTCTGTCGACTCGCCCCACGACATGCTCAGCGACGACGAGCTGCGGGACACACTCGACTCCTGGTAACCGGGCTCGGCGCACGGCTCATGAGCTGCGGACGGATTGGCCGACACGCCGTTGTCGGGGTCCTGTAATCGAGGGAAAGCCGGGCGCAGACATCCTGGACGGCGCAGCCGCTGGGGGTGCGGGGGTGCGGGGGGCACCCCCGCATGTTCGCCGGAGGGTGGCTTTGCCGCCCAGAGGCGTTCGAGCCCGCCGGAGGCGGGCACCATCAAGACTCGCCGCAACGGAGCGAGCGAAGCGATCGATGCAGTTGTGCGAGTGCCCACAGACCTCCACGCCGCCGGGCCGGCACGAGCAGAACTGCGTCGACCAGGAGTGAGGACGACACCTCAGAGTTCGAGGCCGAGATGGCGGCCGGCGAGGGCCTTCAGGTCCTGGGCCGGGCGGGGGCCGACGTGGCCGATGACCTCGCCGGCGGCCAACGCGCCGAGGCGGGCGCAGGTCTCGAGATCGAGGCTGCGGGCCAGGCCGGCGAGGGCGCCGGCGGCGAACTGGTCACCGGCGCCGGTGGTGTCGACCACCGCCCCGAACGTCATCGCCTCGACCGAGTGGACCCCACCGCCGGCCACGGCCATCGCGCCGGCCGGGCCCCGGGTCAGGAAGGCGACCTTCACGTGGCCCTGCACCCGGTCGAGGGCAATGGCGAAGCTGTCGGTCTCGTAGAGCGAGCAGATCTCGGCCTCGTTGGCGAACAGCACGTCGACGCGAGACTCGGCCAGGCCCAGGAACTCGGCCCGATGGCGCTCCACGCAGAAGCCGTCCGACAGGGTCAGGGCCACCGTCCGCCCGGCCGCTCCGGCCACGTCCATGGCGTGGCGGATGGCAGCCTTGGTCGGCTCCGAGTCCCACAGATACCCCTCGCAGTAGGTGATGCGGGCGGCCGCCACCAGCTCGGGGTCGACGTCGTCGACGGTAACGTCGCCGGCGATACCGAGCGACGTGCTCATCGTGCGCTGGGCGTCGGGGGTGACCACGATGAGGCTCCGCCCGGTAGGCAGGCCGACCGTGGCCGGCCGGTTGTCGAAGTGCACGCCGGCGGCACGGATGTCGTGGGTGAAGACCTCGCCCAATTGGTCGTCGCGCACCTTGCCCACGAACGCAGCCCGGTTCCCGAGGGCGGCGACCCCGACGGTCGTGTTTGCGGCCGATCCCCCCGACGTGGCCAGTCCCGGGGGCATGGCGGCGTAGAGCACGTCGGCCACCTCGGGCGCGGTGAGCGCCATCGCCCCCTTGGTGAGCCCGTGGGTGACGAGAAAGGCGTCGTCGACAGCGGCGATGACATCGACGATGGCGTTCCCCAGAGCGACGACGTCGAACGCAGCCTCCACGAGGCCGGGAACCTACTAGCCGGGGGGCTGCGCCCCCCGGCGCCCATCGCCGCCCGGCTCCCTGGCGGTCGCTCGGTCGGCATCTGCTCGGTCCCGGAACTTCTCACAACGTCAAGCCTTCTCAGGACCGAGCAGATCTAGCGCCGGTGGCTCGGCCCGGCTGCGTACCTGCGTCCAGCACCGGCACCGGCAACGGCGCCACCACCGATGCGAGCGCCGGAGCGCCAGCGGAGGTGCGGTCAGGGCCGGCCTGCGTGGCCGGGGAACGCGACTAGCCCGGTTACCCTCGTCGTTCGTGCCCGACGGAGACCTTTTCCGCCTGCCCCGTAGCGTCCGCCCTTCTCGCTACGAGGTGGTCCTCGAGCCCGATCTGGCAGCGGCCACGTTCACCGGCTCCGAGGCCGTCTCCGTCGAGGTGCACGAGACCGTCTCGGAGATCGTCCTCAACGCCGACGAACTCGAGATCGACGAGGCCTGGCTGGAGGCACCGGGAGGCGACCGGATCGAGGCCGAGGTGCGCATCGACGCCGCCGCCGAGCGGGCCTGGCTGACCCTCGACCGCACCGTCGAGCCCGGTGCCTACGTGTTGAGGGCCCGCTTCCGGGGGGCGCTGAACGACAAGTTGATCGGCTTCTACCGTTCGACGTTCACCGGCGACGACGGGACCGAGCACACGATCGCGGTGACCCAGTTCGAGGCCACCCATGCCCGCAAAGCGTTCCCGTGCTGGGACGAGCCCGAGGCCAAAGCGGTCTTCGCGGTCACGCTGGTGGTGCCGGCCGCGCTCACCGCCCTGTCCAACTCCGCTCCCACCGCCACCGAGGAACTCGACGACGGCCGCCGGCGCATCACCTTCGCCGACACCATGAAGATGTCGACCTACCTGGTCGCGTTCGTGATCGGGCCGCTGGAGCTCACCGACGCCGTCCTCGCCGGCGGGGCACCGGTGCGCATCGCCTTCCCGCCCGGCAAGCAGGCGCTGACCGGATTCGCCCTCGAGAGCGCCGCCTTCGCCCTCGGCTTCTTCGCCGACTACTACGACATCGACTACCCGGGCGACAAGGTCGACCTCGTCGCCCTCCCCGACTTCGCCTTCGGGGCCATGGAGAACCTCGGCTGCATCACCGTCCGCGAGGTGCTGCTGCTGGTCGACCCGTCCCAGGCCACCCAGCCCGAGCTCCAGAACGTGGCCGACGTCATCCACCACGAGCTCGCCCACATGTGGTTCGGCGACCTGGTGACGATGCGGTGGTGGAACGGGATCTGGCTGAACGAGGCGTTCGCCACCTTCATGGAGATGAAGTGCACCGACGCCTTCCGCCCCGACTGGGACCGCTGGACCGGGTTCGGGTTGTCGCGCACGGCTGCCTTCGATGTCGACGCCCTGGCCTCCACGCGGCCCATCGAGTTCGAGGTGGTTTCGCCCACCGACGCCGAGGGCATGTTCGACGTGCTCACCTACGAGAAGGGTGCCGCCGTCCTGCGGATGCTCGAGCAGTACCTCGGTGAGGACGCCTTCCGCGACGGCATCCGGCGCTATCTGTCCACCCATGCCTACGGCAACACCGAGACCACCGACCTGTGGGACGCCATCGAGTCGGTCACCGGTGAGCCGGTGCGCCACATCGCCGACACCTGGATCTTCCAGGGCGGCTACCCGGTGATCGGCGCCGAGGTGCGGGGCACCCGTTTGGAGCTGCACCAGGAGCGCTTCGTGCTCACGGCCGCGGACGACGGTGACGGCACCGTGAGTGGCCCGCCGGCGCAGTGGGCGGTGCCGGTGCAGTTCCGCTACGGCCGCGGTGACCAGGTCACCCGTGGCCGGGTGCTGCTCGACGACGTCCGCCAGGATGTGCCCCTCGACTACGAGCCCGAATGGGTGCTGCTCGACGACGGCGGCAACGGCTTCTACCGGGTGCGCTACTCGAGCGCCCAGCTGTCGGGGCTCGGCCAGCGGCTGGACCAGCTCAGCCCGCTCGAGCGCTACTGCCTGGTCGACAACGCCTTTGCCGCGGTGCTTACCGGCTCGACGCCGGCAGCCGACTTCCTCGAGTTCGCCCGCAGCTTCGCCGACGACACCGACCTGTCGGTGTGGCAGCGCCTGGCGGCGGCGCTGGGCGCGCTCGACCGTGTCGTGACCGGCGACGCCGGCGCCCGGTTCCAGGCCCTGGTCCGTGGCCTCGCCGGCCCCGCCCTGCACCGCATGGGCCCGGCCCCCGCTGAGGGCGAGAACGACCGTACCCGGGCCCGACGGGCGACGCTCTTCGAGCTGCTGGGCACCGTCGGTGACGACGACGACGTCCACGCCCGGGCCCGGCTCCTGCTGGCCCGCACCCAGTCCGAGCCCGGCGCCGTCGACCCGGCCATGGCGGCGGCGGCGGTGACGGTGGTGGCCGAGCGGGGCGGTGTTGAGGACTACGAGGCGTTCCTCGAACGCTCCCGGGCTGCCACCAACCCGCAGGAGGAGATGCGCTACCTCTACGCCCTGGCCCGTTTCCGCGACCCGGTGGCCTTCGAGCGGATGCTGGAGCTCTCCGTGACCGAGGTGCGCAGCCAGAACGCCCCCTTCCTGCTGCGCCTGGCGCTGCTCAACCGGCACAACGGGGCCGTCGCCTGGTCGTTCCTGAGCCAGCGGTGGGCCGAGGTACTGGAACGGTTCCCGTCCAGCACGATCGTGCGCATGGCCGAGGGAGTGCGGGCCCTCGACGACCCGGCGTTGGCCGAGGAGGTCCACGCCTTCTTCGCCGAGCACCCGGTCCCCCAGGGCGCCCGGACGCTCGACCAGCACCTCGAGAAGCTGGGGGTGAACGTCGCCTTCCGCCAGCGCGAGGCCCAGCGCCTGGCCGCCGCCCTCACCCGTCCCGACCCACTCGGCCCGGCCGAGCGCCGATAGGAGCGAGGCCACCATGGCCACGCCGGGCTGGCCGCGGGTGCTGGCGCTCACACTGGCGGCCATGGTGGGCCTCGGGGCGTGCGGGGACAACGGTTCGAGCCGCCGGGCCCGGGAACGAGGCGGCGACGAGGTCGACCCGGCCACGGTCGGGTCGTTCACCGACGAGTCGATCACGCCGGGCAAGACCCGCTTCGACGACGACGACGATGACGAGGTGATCAAAGCGGCGGTGGTCGACGTGGAGGAGTTCTGGCAGGTGGAGTTCCCCCGGCTCTACGACCGGGAGTGGACCGACCTCGAGGGCGGGGCGTACCCCTACGGTCCGTCCGACCCGCCACCGGACTGCGGCCGAGACGGGACCCAGGATTACGCCGACGTCGAGAGCAACGCGTTCTACTGCGCCGCCGACGACTTCCTCGCCTGGGACACCGACGCGTTGACCAACCAGCTGCTCGACGAGTTCGGGCCTTTGACCCTGGCCATCGTGGTCGCCCACGAGCTGGGCCACAAGGTCCAGAACGAGCACGGGATGCTGGACGACCCCCAGTACTCGACGTTCCTCACCGAACAGCAGGCCGACTGCTTCGCCGGGGCGTGGACCAGGTATGTGGCCGAAGGCGGCTCGAGCCGGTTCCGGGCCACCGACGCCGATCTCGACAACGCCCTCGGCGGCTTCCTGCAGATCCGCGACCCGCTCGGCACCGACTTCGGCACCGACCCCAACGCCCACGGCTCTGCCTTCCAGCGCATCGGCGCCTTCGAGGAGGGGCTGCGCCAGGGTGCGGCCCACTGCCAGGGCTACGAAGAGGAGGGCCGTTCGTTCATTCCCGAGGACTTCAACGACACGATCGACTTCCTCAACGAGGGCAACCTGCCCTACGCCCAGGTCGAGCCGCTGGTGGTGGCCAACCTCAACGCCTTCTGGAGCCGGGTCTTCGTCGGCGCCGGCGCCACCTGGGCCGAGCCCGCCATCGAGGCCTTCGATCCCGACGACGGCGTGCGCTGCGGGCCGCGCACCTTCAAGGGTGACGAGGCCATCGGCCTCGCCCTGTACTGCGAGGCCGAGGACAAGATGGCGTGGGACGAGCGGGACCTGATGCCGACCGTGTACGAGGTCGGCGACCTGGCCCAGGGCACGGTCATCGCCAACCTCTTCTCGGCCCGTGCCCAGCAGCTGGCCGGGCAGCCCACCGGGACGCTCGACGCCGTCCTGCAGGTCGACTGCCTCACGGGGACCTGGGTCGGGACCACCAAGTCGGGCGAGATCAACGAATCGCTGCCACCCCAGGCCCAGTTGGTCCTGTCGCCCGGCGACCTCGACGAGGCGGTGGCCTCGCTCATCCAGTTCGGCCCCGAGACCGACTCGCCGTCCCCCGAGGGCGGCGCCGGCTTCCAACGCCTCGATGCGTTCCGGGCCGGGTTCTTCGCCGCCTACGAGAACGGCTACCAGGCCGGCTTCCGGGCCTGCGCCGAGGGCCAGGGGTCGCGCGCCGCGGACTGAGCCCGAGTGCGAGGACAAGGCGAACTTCGGACAAGATGACGGCCCGGCCGGGGGACGCCGGGACGTTCGGAGGGGGACAGATGACGAGTGTCGGGCTGATGTTCGCGGGGGTGGCGCTGCTGGTGAACGGGCTGGCGCTGCTGGGACGGGTGGACGCCCGCAGCGTGGTGGCAGTCGACCTGCTGGTCGGCGGGCTCCAGCTCGGCATCGCCCTGACCGTAGGTTTCCAGGGCGAGAGCTTCGCCGCCTCCCAGACGCTGCTGTTCTCGTTCACGTACCTGTGGCTGGCCTACAACAGCCTCATGAAGGTGACCGACGCCCGGGCCTTCGGCTGGTACTGCCTCTTCGTCACCACCATCGCCGTCCCCACCAGCCTCGTCACCTTCGACGACGGGGGGCCCTGGTTCGGGGTGTTCTGGCTCATCTGGGCGACCCTGTGGTTCCTGTTCTTCCTGCTGCTCGCCCTGGGCAAGGAGCGCCTGATGGCCATGACCGGCGCCTTCACCGTGTTCGTCGGCGTGGCCACCTGCATGGTCCCCGGCTTCCTCATCACCGCCGGCCGCTGGGACGGGATCTAGATCTGCTCGGTCCCGAGAAGGCTTGACGTTGTGACAGGTTTCGGGACCGAGCAGATGCCGACCGAGCGACCGCCTGGGAGCCGGGCGGCGATGGGGGCCGGGGGGGGCGCAGCCCCCCAGCTAGGGTCGCCGTCACTCGCTCGCTTCGCTCGCTCCGTTCCGGCGAGTCAATGGCGCCCGCCTGCGGCGGGCTCGGACGCCTGCGGGGCGGCGAAGCCGCCCTCCGGCGGATATGCGGGGGTGCCCCCCGCACCCCCTGCGGCTGCGCCGTCCAGGGCGCTCCCTGGGAAGCGGACGTCAACGACCCAGACCCGACCGCCGACGATCGTCAGGCTGACGTTGCCGCTCGGTCGGACTCTGGCCGCCGTCAGGCGGGGTCACGCCGGGACCGAGTCGCCGGCGGTGAACGCGGTCCAGAGCTCGGCGTAGCGGCCGCCGCGGGCGAGGAGCTCGTCGTGGGTGCCGGCATCGGTCACCCGACCGTCGTCGACGACGACGATGCGGTCGGCGTTGCGGGCAGTCGGCAACCGGTGGGCGACGAGCACGGTGGTGCGGCCGCGGGCGACGGCGCTCATGGCCCGCTGGACCCGGGCCTCGGTGGCGAGGTCGAGGTTCGAGGTCGCTTCGTCGAGGATGAGGATGGCGGGGTCGACCAGCTGCGCCCGGGCGAGGGCGATGAGCTGGCGTTCGCCGCCCGAGAGGCTGCGGCCCCGCTCGGTGACCGGCTCGAGGTAGCCGAGCGGCAGCGAGGCGATGAAGTCGTGGGCGCCGACCGCCCGGGCGGCGGACTCGATCTCGGGGTCGGTGGCATCGGGGCGCCCGTAGGCGATGTTGCCCCGGATGGTGCCGGTGAACAGGAACGCCTCCTGGGGTACGACGCCGAGCCGGCGTCGAAAGGCGCCCAGGTCGAGGGTGCGCACGTCGTGGCCGTCGACGACCACCCGTCCCTCGGTCGGGTCGTAGAACCGGGCCAGCAGCTTGACCAGCGTCGACTTGCCGGCGCCGGTCTCGCCCACGAGCGCCACCGTCTCGCCCGCGGCGATGGCGAGGTCGACGCCGCTCAGCGCCGGTGGCCCGGCGGTGCCCGGGTACCGGAAGCCGACGCCCTCGAAACGGACGTCACCCCGCAGCGCGCCGGGGACGATCGGCCTGGCCGGCGCCGGGGTGCCCGTCGGCGTCGCCATCAGCTCCTGCACCTTGGCCATCGACGCGCTGGCCTGCTGCCACGTGTCGAACACCTGCGACAGCTGCTGGATGGGCGAGAAGAACTGGTTGAGGTAGAGCATGAAGGCGATCACCACGCCGGCGGTGACGGTGCCGTCGCCGACCAGGGCGGCGGCCGTCCCCAGCACCACCGCCGAGCCGAGCTCCGACAGCAGCAGCACGAACGGGAAGTAGATCGAGATGAGCCGCTGGGCCTCGAGCCGGGCATCGAGGTAGTCGCCGTTGACGTCCCGGAAGCCGGCGATGTTGTGGCCCTCCCGGGCGTAGGCCTGGGCCACCCGCACACCGGCCAGGCTCTCCTGGAGGTTGGCGTTGACGGCCGCGATCCGTTCGCGGGCGGCGTCGTAGGCCCGCCGCGCCCGCCGGCGGTACCACCAGGTGGCAACCACCAAGGGCGGCAGCATGGTGGCCGCGGCCAGGGCCAGCGGGGGTGACAGGACGATCAGGAACCCGAGCACGCCGACGCCGGTGAACCCGGCCACCACCGCGGTGACGAGGCCGGTCTGGAGCAGCTGGGACAGCGACTCCACGTCGGTGGTCATGCGGGTCATGATCCGCCCGCCGAGCTCGCGGTCGTAGTAGTCGAGCGACAACCGCTGGAGGTGGGCGAAGATGCGGACCCGCAGCGCGTAGAGCATCCGCTCGGCCGTGCGCCCGGTGACGAGCGTGTAGGCGCTGGTCACCATCCAGCCCGCTCCGGCGGCCACCACGAACAGCCCCGCCGAGGACCACAGCGCGGCGGCGTCGCCGGGGACCACGCCGTGGTCGATGCCCCGGCGCACCAGGTACGGGCCGAGCAGGGTCAGCAACGTGTCCACGACGACCAGGCCGAGCCCGAGAGCCAGGCCCCGGCGATAGGGCCTGACGAACGCCCGCAGGCCGAACGCCGCTTCCTGGGCCTCGGCCGACACGTCGATGCCGGCCTCGTCGTCCGCCGGCGGCAGCTTGTCCAGCGCGGCCAGCAGGGCCGGCGTCGCCGCCAGCGTGCCGTCGAGCGCGCCGTGCCCGCCGGGCCGGGCCGCCGGGGCCACCGTCACCGACGCCCGCGGGCCGGCGGCAGCCCGATCGTAGGGCCAAGCTGTGTTGATGGTCTGCTCCGGGCGTCGCTGCGCTCCTGCCTCCGCAGACGGTCGCCGGCGGTCTAGCGGCCGCGACGGCGACGGTCCGGTCGACTCGTCGACGATCTCCGGGCCGGGCACCGGCTCGTCCGCGGCCCGGTCCTGGAGGCCGTCGCAGGTGTCGCCGGGGCCAGCGAGGAGCTCGCGGTACAACGCCGAGCGGGCCAGCAGCTCCTCGTGGCCGCCCTCGTCGACCACCCGGCCGTGGTCGACGACGACGATGCGGTCGGCCAGGCGCAACGTCGAACGGCGGTGGGCGACGAGCAGCGTCGTCCGCCCCCGCATGAGCCGGCGCAGGGTGGCGTGGATCTCCTCCTCGGTGCCGGCGTCGATCGACGAGGTGGCGTCGTCGAGCACCAGCACCTGGGGGTCGGTGAGGATTGCCCGGGCCAGCGCCACCCGCTGGCGCTGGCCCCCCGACAGCGTCAGGCCCCGTTCGCCGACGACGGTGGCGTAGCCCTCGGGGAGCGCCCGGACGAACCCGTCGGCCTCGGCGGCCCGGGCCGCCGCCTCCACTTGGGCGTCGGTGGCGTCGGGCCGGCCGTAGGCGATGTTGGCCCGCACCGAGTCCGAGAACAGGAACGTCTCCTCGAACACGACACCGACCTGGCGGCGCAGGGAGTCGAGCGTGACCGTGCGGACGTCGATCCCGTCGATGAGAACGGAACCGGAGGAGGCGTCGTAGAAACGGGGGACGAGCAGGGACACCGTGGACTTGCCCGACCCGCTCGCCCCCACCAAGGCCACCGTCTCACCGGGGCGGACATGCAGCGAGAAGCCGTCGAGCACCGGTTCGCTGCGGGTGTAGCCGAAGCCGACGTCGTCGAAGCGCAGGTCTCCCGCCGAGGGCGCCAGCTCCGATGCCCCCGGCTGGTCCCGCAGGACCGGGTTGGCGTCGAGGACGTCGAGGATCCGTTCGGCTCCGGCCCGGGCCTGTTGGCCAACGGCCACAAAGGCGGCGAACATCCGCACCGGGGCCACGATCTGGACCAGGTAGGCCGAGAAAGCGAGGAACGTACCGAGGCTGATACGGCCTTCGAGGGCGAGCCACCCGCCGAAACCGAGCACGGCCGCCTGTGACAGCACCGGGATCGCCTGCAGCGCCGGGGTGTAGCGGGCCTGGAGCCTGACCAGCCGGGCGCGGGAGCGATAGAGGTCCCCGGCGGTGTCGGCGAGGTTGGCGAGCTCCCGGTCCTCCTGCCCGAAGCCCTTCACCACCCGCACCCCGGTGACGGCCTCGTCGACAACGCCGGCCACCTCGGCCGCCCGCTGCTGGGCGTCCCACGACGCCGGGAAGATCGTCGCCCGCAGTTGTAGGGCGACCGCCGCCAGCGCCGGGACGGCGACCAGGGCCACCAGCGTGAGGGGCGGCGAGAGCACGACCATGACCACCAGCGCCACCACCACCAGCACGGCGTTCCCGATCAGCAGCGGCAGGAACGCCAACAGGGTCTGGATCAAGGTCACGTCGGTCGACGCCCTCGACACCAGCTGACCGGTCTGGAGCTCGTCGTGGCTGGCGAAGTCGAGGCGCTGGAGGCGCTCGAACACGGCGTTGCGCAGGTCGTACTGGACGTCGAGGCTGACCCGGCCGCCGACCAGCCGGCGCAGATAGGCGGACCCGAAGCCGACCATTCCGGCCGCCACCAGCACCGCCAGCCACGGCCACACCGCCCGGCGCTGGGCCACGATGACGTCGTCGACGATGACCTTCTGGGCCACCGGCACGAGGGCGGTGACCGCCTGGCCGAGGACCGACACCCCGACCGCGATGGCCACGTTGCGACGGTGCGCCATGACGAACGGCATCATCCGCCGCACCCATCCGCCCGCCTCGGGCGGTGCCGGCTCGGGCGTGGGCCGGTCGAGGGCGGGACGGCCCACCAACCGGCCCATCATGACGAGCAGCCGCCGACAGCCGGCCTTCCAGCCGGGGGCTGCGCCCCGCGGCGCCTTTGGCGCCTGCCCATCGCCGCCCGGCTCCCTGGCGGTCGCACGGTCGGCCTCTGCTCGGTCCCGGGACCTGTCACAACGTCACCTCTCGGGGGACCGAGCAGAGCTAGCGGGGGATCTCAGGCCCGATCCGGTCGCGGACGAGGGCGGCGACCTCACCGGGCTCGGCGTGGCGGCCCAATGCCGCTTTGGAGAAGATGACCTCACCGTCGAGGGTCACCTCGAAGCGGCCCTTGCTCGAGGGCAGCAGCTCGACGGTTTCGAAGATGGGAGCCCATCCCGACAGCAGTTCGTCCGTCAGACCGACGGCTCGTGGTACGTAGTTTCAGGGGACGCAGAACTCGATCAGCACGCGGTGACGGGGGTCGAGCACCCTGACTCCTCTCCTCGGTTACCCGGGCCAGGCTACCGGTACCCCGCGGGGGAACTCGGGCCCCGGCCCCTCAGCCGGCCGGTTCGGTGACCTGGTCGCCGGCGACGGCCCGGCGCACGCGGCTGCGGCCCCGGCGCCCGAGACGGGCGAGGTCCTCGGCGGCCCGTAGCGACCGGTCGAGCGAGTGGCTCAGCGTGATCCGCTGGGCGTCGTACTCGGCCAGGCGCTCGGCCGCCCGGGTGTTGGCTTCGAGCTGGGCCGACGGGAGGGCCGGCGAGTGCGACACGGCCCGGTTGACCTTGTTCCACAGGGCGCGGAACATCCCGATGTCGAAGTGGCCGTCGCGCAGGCGGGGCCCGGCCAACGCCGCCTCGGTCGGCCGTTTGAGGTCCTTCACCACCCCGACGGTCTCGAGGAACCGCAGCACGTAGAAGCTCATGTCGAGCTCGTACCAGTAGAAGCCCTGCCGGGCCGAGGGCGGGTAGTGGTGGTGGTTGTTGTGCCAGCCCTCCCCCATCGTGATGAGGGCCACGAACCACGAGTTGCGGCTGGTGTCGAAGGTGGCGAAACGGCGCTGGCCCATCACATGGGCCAGGGAGTTGACCGTGAACGTGCCGTGCCAGAGCAGCACCGTCGACAGGAAGAAACCGACGAAAAGGCCCTGCCAGCCCCCGAACAGGAAGCAGGCGATGGCCACCGTGAGCCATGGCACCATGTCCCACCGGTTGAGGAACCGCAGCTCGGGGAACTTGGCGAAGTCAGCCATGCCCTCGAAGTCGGTGGCCTTGTGCTTGTCGCAGGTGATCCACAGGACGTGGCTCCACCAGAACCCGTTCTGGGGCGTGTGCGGGTCGCCGTCGGTGTCGACGTAGCGGTGGTGGTCGCGGTGGTGCCCGGCCCACCACAGCACGCCCTTCTGTACCGCCGTGCCCCCGCCGAAGGCGAGGAGGAATTGCACCGGCCGGCTGACCTTGTAGCTGCGGTGGGCGAAGTAGCGGTGATAGCCGGCGGTGATGAAGAACATCCGCCCGAAGTAGAGCCCGACGCACAGCCACACCGCCGGCCACGAGATGCCGGTGAGGACGATGCCGAGCGGGAGCAGATGGAACAGGAAGAAGGGCCAGGCCGTCTTCCAGTCGATCCGTTCCTCAGGTGGGCGCACCCTCTGGGATGTCACGGGCCTCTCCGTACTCGTTCGCCCGGTTCCGACAGCGCCCGGATGACTCTAGTTACTTCCACCGGCCGCCCCTCGGGCCGTGGGCGACGGCGGGACCGGCCCCGCTGGCCGCCCCGGCGACCCCTGGGTGAGCAACTCGAGGACGAGGTCGAGGGCGTCGGCGGGGCTGTCCACTTCCGTTCTGGGCACCTGGCGGAAGACCTCGGCGGCGGCCCGGTGGAAGCCTTCGGGCTGGCCCTGGGCACCGAAGGCGGCGGCGATCTCGTCCATCTCGCTCCCCCACCGCCAGCCTTTGGCGGCGGCGTTGGCGGCGGCCTTGGCGCTGCGGGGCGGGAGCTCGGGCACCGAACGTTCCCATTCGGCCACCAGCGGGCCTTCGACGCCTTCGGCCCGGGCGAAGGCCCGGATGGCCAGGGCCAGGGCGTCGGTCCCCTTGGTCCAGGCGGCGAAGGCCATCTTCACCGCCGAGGCCGCCCCGATCCGCTCGCCCACCAGTACCGGTTCGAGGTTGGTCCCGGAAAAGAGATCGGCGACCTCCTGGGCCCGTGGCCCGGACAGGAACAACCGGGTGGTGCCGGGCCGATGGGGCGGCGGGCCGACGATGCCGCCGTCGACGCACGATCCTCCACCGGCTTCGACCATGGCCGCCACCGCGGCAACGGTCGCCGGGGACACGGCGTTGGCGTCGACGAAGATGCCCTCGAACCCCGTCACCGAGCGGGCGACGTCGAGCGCCGCCTGAGGGGGGCAGACCGACATCACGAGGTCGCTGCCGTCGACGAGCCCGGCCACGGTGCCGGCGTCGACGAGACCGGCCCGGGCGGCGCGGGCGACGGAGTCGGGGGAACGGCCCGCTGACGCCCATCGCACGGTGACGTCCTTGTGGGACAGCTCTACGGCGACGGCCGTGCCCATCTCGCCGGGATGCAGGAGCCCGACACCGCGGGCGGGGGTCCCCACGGACGGGCTACTCGTCGAGGGTGGCGAGCACGTCGTTGACCCGTAGGTACCCGTAGCCCCCCTGGGGGACCGCCACCGCCGCCGCAACCGCTTCGAGGGGGATGGGACCGTAGACGTGGGGGAACTCGTCGGTGCTGCCGGCCCTGGCCTCGACCCGTACCTCGGCGTCGAGGAGGGCAGGGTCGATGACCAACAGGACGACGTCGTTGCGGGCCATGTAGGACCGGTCCGCCACCGCTTTGACCTGGTCACGGAACGAGCAATGGACGAAGCCGGCCTCGGCCAACGACACCCCGATGGTCGAGGAGGTATACGGGCCGCCCGCCTCTCGCGCCGCGTCCCACTCCCCGGAGAGCGCGAGGTGGTAGATGCGGTCGTCGAGCGGAACCACCGGGCGAGACTATCGGGCGCCACACGCCCAGAGGTGGGGATCGAGGGACGCGAACGTCGCCGTCGGGCTGCCGGCGCACAGTCGGCGAGAGAGGAACGAAGCGACGCTGGCCCAGACCGGCCAGCTCAGTTCACACGATGGTGACAGCCGACGGGTGGCCGAGGCCGTCGGCCTCGATCGCCCAGGTGGCACCGCCGTCGGTGCTGGCCCACAACACCCCGGCTTCGGTGACGAAGGCGGCCTTGTCACCGTCGGCAGCGAGGCAGTGGGTGTCAACGTTTCCGGGCACGAAGTCGGTCGTCCGGGCCCACGGGCCGCCGGCCCCGAGAGGCCGGCGGTAGACGGCACCGTCGGTCCGGCCGGGACCGGCCGACGCCGTCAACAGCACATGTTCCCCGGCGACGGCCACCGCCCGGGAGTAGGGCCCGTGCAACCCGTCGTCGTCGAAGGCCCACTGCCGGCCCTGGTCGACGGACCGCCCGAACCCGGCAGCCCCGGTGGCGACCAGCAGCGACTGGTCGGGCGCGACGACGACCTGGTGGACGTCGACGTCGATGTCGACGGCAGCCAACGCCCGCCATCGGCCATCGTCGTCCGACGTGGCGAGGCCGCCCACGTGGACGTTGACCAACGCCCGCCCGCCGGCGTCGGCAATCGAACGGGTGTCGGGCGGCGCGCCCCAGGGCGTGTACCACTTGTCCCGCTCGGGCAGCGCTTCGAAGGCTCTCACCGGCGCGAGCCCGTCATCGCCGAGGCGCAACAGATGGGCGCCGGCGGTGCCGACGAGGAGGCCGCCGGCGCCCTCCCCGAGACACGTAAGGGACGGCTCGGACCACACGGCCGACTGCGCCCACCCGAAGTCCAACCTCCACACCTCGGCCCGGTCGACGATGGCCCACACGTGCCCGGCACCCCGGGCCAGCGCCGAGACCTGCCGGCCCTCCAAGGCCGTCGAACGCCCGGACGGGCCGAACGAGACCACCCCGTCGTGCGCCGCCACCAGGACCGTCACCAGCGCCATCCTAGGGCCGGGGCGCGCCCGGCCGATGACGTCAACTGGGGGTGGTGCGACGAGCGACCTCGACGGCCAGTTGGGCGCGGGAGCTGAGGCCCAACTTCTGGAAGACGTGGGCGAGGTGCGTCTCGACCGTGCGGCGCGAGACGAAGAGGCGCTCGCCCACCTGGCGGTTGGTCAACCCCTCGGCGGTCAAACGGGCCACGGTGAGCTCCGTCCCGGTCAGCGCCGTCCAACCCAGCGCCGGGCGCCGCTTCGCCCCCGAGCGCCGCCGCCGCACCCCGAGGGCGCGCAGGGCGGCCTCGGTACGGGCCATCGGGCGGCTGGCCCCGAGGGCTTCGTAGACCTTCATGGCCTCGTCGAGGAGAGTGACGGCCTTATCGCTGCGCCCGACCCGACCGAGCACGGCGGCGGCGTCCTCAGCCGCCAGGGCGCCTTCGACGACTGCTCCGGGGGCCTGGCGGTAGCACTCGACCGCCTCCAGCAACAGTTCCGGGTCGCGGGCGACGAGGCCCCGGCAGCGCAGGGCGGTACCGGTGGAAGTTGCCGTGCCGGCGCGGCGGGCACCGAGCTCGAGCTCGGCGGTGACGGCCTCGGCCCGCATGGTCTCGCCGGCGGCCACCGCCAGCCGCACCAGGTCGGGCCCCAGGAAGCGGTGTGCCATCAGATAGCGCAGCGGTGCCCCCAGAGCCCAGGCGTCGGTCATCGCCGCCAGCGCCCCGGTCGGGTCCCCGTCGACCTCGCGCATCTGAGCGTCGATCCACAGCCCCCACTCGAAGGGCCAGTTGGCGCCGGCGGCCCGGACATCGCGTGCCGCCTCGGCCTGCCACGTGGCGCTGGTGGTCGAGAGGAACTCCGCCATCGCCTGCTCCTGGCGGCGACGGGCGGTGGTCATGTCGTCCCGGTTGAGGTGGATGACCACGCCCACCCCGTAGAGGAACGGCACGTGCAGGCCGCACCCGACCTCCTCGGCCACGCCGATGCCGACCTCGCACTCGGCGAGGCTGTCGTCCCACTCCCCCACGATGATGCGCTTCACCGCCAGCACCCAGTGGTAGAGCGGCATCCAGGCCACCGTGCCCCGTTCCTCGGCCCGGGCCCGGCCCGCCTGCAGCACGGCCTCGGCGTCGACGAGCCGGTCGGCGTCGATCAAGGCCAGGCCGAGGTACAGGTGGGGATGAAGGTGCCCGACCCTGCTCTGCCGACTGCGCCCCGCGGCCGCCACCGCGGCCTCGGCCCGCGACACCGCCCGGGGCACATGACCGCGGGCATGGGCGACGATCGCTTCGGTCTGCAGGCCGAGGCACACCGAGAAGTCGTCCCCCAGCCGGCGCCCGTCCTCGGCGGCGCGCCGGCTCTGCTCTTCGGCCTCGTCGACCCGCCCGAGGAACAGCTTGAGATGGGCGGCCAAGGCAAGGGCACCGGCACCTTCGGCGGTCTGGACCGCCTCGACGGCGGCGGCCGCCTCCAGTTCGGCGATGGCCGCTTCGACGAGGCCCCGCGTCCACAGCGCCTCGCCCAGGGCCCGGCGGAGGGCCACCTCGACCGACGAGCTGGTGCCGCTGGCGAGGATCTGGCGGGTCAGGTGCTCGGCATCGGCCACCCGCCCGGTCTGGATCAGCAGCGGCGCCAGCTCGCTCGCCAGTTCGTCGGCGACGCCGTCGCCGGCCAGGGTGATCCCACGGGCGTGCTCGAAGAGCCGCACGGCCGTGGTCGGGGAGCGGGGCGCGGCCTGCCGCGCCGCCCGGGCCAAGGCGTCCACGGCACGGCGGTCACCGGTGGACGCCCCCAGCACCAGGTGCTCGGTGACCATCGGCAGCGGTACCCCGATCGCTTCGAGCACCCGGGCGGCCTCACGGTGCAGCCCCTGGCGCAACGGGAGGGGCAGGTCGAGGTAGATCGCTTCGCGGATCAGGTCGTGACGGAAGGCGAGCTCGGGGCCGACCTCACCCAACAGCCCCGCCTGCACCGCCGCCTCGAGCGCGCCCACCAGCTGGACGGGACTGCGGCCCATCAAAGCGGCCAGGTGGTCGAGGGCGAAGCGGGGGCCGAGGATCGACGCCACCTTCAGCACTTCGAGGGTGCGCTGGGGCATGAAGCTGATCCGCCGCAGCACCGTGAGCGCCAGGCTCGGCGGCAGCGACCCGTCGCCGGCGTCGGCGTGGCCATCGGCCACCCGCAGGACGTCCTCGTCGCGTAGCGCCTTGAGCAGCTCGATCACGAAGAGGGGGTTGCCGCCGGCGCCAGCCAGCTGCCCCCGCAGCCGCGGCCCCGGCCAGGCACCGGCGAGGGCGGAGGCGAGGGACCACACGTCGTGCTCGTCGACCGGTGCCAGGGCGATGTCGTCCCCTCCCGCCCGGAGCTCACCGATCACCAGCCCGACCTCGGCGCTGCGGGGGAAGGGCCGGGCGGTGAGGACGAGCGCCACCGGCGACTGGGCGATCGACCGGGCGATCGTGCGAACGGCCCTCACGGTCGACGGATCGGCCCAGTGCAGGTCCTCGACGACCAGCAGGACGGGCCGGGTCGAGCTGAGCCGCTCCAACAGCGCCAGGACCGACTCGACGATGCGGTAGCGCAGGTCACCGGCGCGCTCGGCAGGATCGGACGGCGCCCCGGCTTCGGCTCCGACCAGGAGCCGGCCGATCTCGGCCCGGTCCGGTTCCGACGACCCCGGTTCGAGACCGAGGGCCTCGGCCAGCGGGCCGAAGGAGCGGTCGTCGAGCTCGTCGGCACTGCCCCGCAGGACGTGGAAGGCCCGTACCTCGGCCCGCGCCGCGGCCTCGGCGACCAACCGGCTCTTGCCGATCCCGGCCTCGCCCTCGAGCACCGTCACCCGCCCGTGGCCGCCGGCGGCGTCGTCCAACATCCCGTGCAGGATCGCCAGCTCCACCTCCCGCCCCACCAGCGGAAGTGAGGTCTCGGCCACACCGGAGGCCGCGGTCGCGGCCTCCGCCCGCCCCGGTGTCGCCGGCGGCTCCGGCACGGACGGGAGGGGCGTCATCACCAGGTCCAGATTGGCACCCCCGCGCCCTCCACGACCGGCGCGTGGTCGGAACCCCACTGTTCGTGACGAGCGCTGCGGTGCTCGGCGAGGAATGGCGGCGCCGACGGGCCGACATACGTGGAATGCCGGATGTCGGACATATCGGGCCGCCTCTACCTTCGATGTCACGAACCGAAGAAGGAGAAGCAATGCGACGAACCCATAGGGCCCGTGCTGTGCTGCTGGGCGGGCTGTTGGCGGTGGCGCCGGCGTACGCCGCCCACGCCGGCATCAACGCCCTCAACGTGGGCGGCGAGCAGTCTAACTCGGGCGCCGGCGCGCTGGACGGCGTCAACGGCGTGAACGTGCTCGGTAGCCAGTCGAACTCGGGCACCGGCGGCGAGGGCACCCTGGGCGGGGTGAACGCCCTCAACGTCGGCGGCGAGCAGTCCAACAGCGGGTCCGACGACGGGCTCGTCAGCGGCCTCAACGCCATCAACGCCCTCGGCGACCAGTCCAACTCCGGCTCCGGCACCGACGGCCTCGCCGGTGCCGTCAACGCCATCAACGTCGGCGGCGAGCAGTCCAACGCCAGCTCGGGGAACGGGCTCGTCAGCGGGCTCAACGCCATCAACGCCCTCGGCGACCAGTCCAACTCCGGCTCCGGCACCGACGGCGTGGCCAGCGCGGTCAACGCCCTGAACGTGGGCGGCGAGCAGTCCAACAGCGGCCCGGGCTCGGGCTCAGGCACCATCGGCGGCCTCAACGTGCTCAACGTGCTGGGCGAGCAGTCGAACGAGGGCCCGGTGGCCGGCACCCTCGGGGCCGTCAACGCGCTCAACGTGGGCGGCGACCAGGAGAACGACTGCTCCGGCCTCAACGCCATCAACGTCGGGCTGCTCGGTGGCGACGGCCAGAGCAACGACGGCTGCGCCGGTGGCGACGGCGTCCTGGGCCTCGGTGGCGGCGACGGCCTGCTCGGCCTCGGCGGCGGCGACGGCATCTTGGGGATCGACCTCCTCGACGACGTCCTCGGGCTCGACCTGCTCGACGACGTCCTCGGCTAGGTCGATTTCTCCCGCGGGGCGTGCGGCCCTTGGGTACCGTCACCGTCGGCCCGTCAACGGCCGACGGTGACGCTCCGGGCCGGGGCCGGCTCCCACCGCCCCTGATCGACGAGAGGCAGGGCGCCCGCATGACCGCGAAGAGACCTCGTAACGGAGCCGCCACCGACGTCGCCGGCCCCGCTGGCCGCGCCGGGGCCCCGCCGGCCATCGAGGTCGACGAGCTGACCAAGCGTTACGAGCCCGAAGGGGTCCAAGCGCTCGCCGGCGTCAGCTTTTCCGTGGGCGACGGGGAGATCTTCGGCTACCTGGGCCGCAACGGGGCCGGGAAGTCGACGACGGTGCGGATACTGACCACGCTGGCCCGGGCCACCAGCGGAAGGGCCCGGGTCCAGGGCCTCGACGTGGCCGCCGAGCCGGCCGCCGTGCGCCGTCAACTCGGGGTCGTGCTGCAGGAGTCGGCCCTCGACGAGCTGATGTCGGGCCGCGAGCACCTGGTCCTGGCCGGACGGCTGGCCGGCCTGGGCAAGCGGGGGTCGAGGGACCGGGCCGACGACCTGCTCGAGGTGTTCGGGTTGACGGCCGCGGCCGGCCGCATCACCGCCCGCTACTCGGGAGGGATGCGCCGGCGCCTCGGCATCGCCCTGGCCCTCATCCGGCGCCCACCGGTGCTGTTCCTGGACGAACCCACCACTGGGCTCGATCCCCAGAGCCGGCGTGCCCTGTGGGAACAGATCCGGGCGCTGCGCCGCGAGGGTTCGACCGTGTTCCTCACCACCCAGTACCTGGCCGAGGCCGACGAGCTGGCCGATCGGGTGGCCATCGTCCACGGCGGGCTCATCGCCGCAGTGGGAACGCCTGCTCGGCTGAAGGACCAGCTCGGCACGACCACGATCCGGGCTCGGACCACCAACCCGCAGGCCCAGCGCCGCGTCGTCGAGGCGACCGCGGCCACCCCCGACCCTCACGACGACGACTGGGTCCGGCTGACCGTCGACGGCGACCAGCGCGAGGTGCTGGCCCGGCTGAGCCGGGTCGCCGCCATGGAGGGCGACGTCGACCGGGTCGAGGTGCTGGCCCCCACCTTGGAGGACGTGTTCGTGAACGTGACCGGCGCCGAGATCGAGGGGACCTCGGACTCCGACGCCGGCGGCGGGCTCGCCGTGGCCCGGCGCACGCAGGGTGTCACCTCCGCCTCCGGGAGCCGGCTGTGACGCGGGCGACGAAACCGGCGGAGCCGGCGGCCGAACCGATCGGGACGCCGCCGATGCGCCCGTTGGCCCAGGTCCCCCTGATGCTCGCCCGCAACTTGCGGGAGGGCATCCGGAACCCGGTCCTGGCCTACCTGTTGCCGGTCGTCATCCCCCTCGGCC
Source organism: Acidimicrobiia bacterium (assembly GCA_052387955.1). Lineage (GTDB taxonomy): Bacteria > Actinomycetota > Acidimicrobiia > Acidimicrobiales > JACDCH01 > JBQTIQ01. The sequence continues at coordinate 33,233 of JBQTIQ010000076.1, forward strand.
TGTTGATCCTGGTGGCCACGACCCTGAAGCGGGTCACGGACCTACCCGGCTTCCCGACCTCCAACTACGCCGAGTGGATGATGCCGGGGATCGTGATGATGGCGGCGATGACCGGCGTCGGCTACTCGGCGACCGCGCTGGTCATCGACCTGCAGTCCGGGTTCCTCGACCGGCTGCGCCTGCTCGAGGCCCGGCCCATCTCCCTGCTGGTCAGCCGATTGTTGTTCGACGTCGTCCGCGTGCTCCCCGCCGGCGTGGCGCTGCTGTTCATCGGGCTGGTGCTCGACACCAACATCAACGAGGGCGCCCTCGGCCTGGTCGGCCTCTTCGCCCTGCTCGCCTTGTGGGCCGGCGCCTACTGCGGGCTGTACTTCGTGGTCGGCCTCTTCACCCGCAACGCCCAGGCCCCGTTGGCGTTGGCCCCGCTGTTCATGCCGCTGTCGTTCCTGTCGACGCTGTACATGCCGGCGACGCTGCTGCCGGCGTGGGTGCGTGCGGCCGCCGACTGGAACCCGTTCACCTACATGGTCGACGGCGCCCGTGCCCTCACGACCGGCCCGTTCGAAGCCGACACCGTCGCCCGCGCCTTCGCCGTTGCCGGCGGCCTGCTGGTGGTCACGGTGGCGGTGGCGCTGTGGGCCTTCAATCGGGCGGCCGAATCGGCGTGACCACCCCGCCAGGGCGCTTCCCGAACCCCCCGAGGGTCGAGGGCCACGACAGCGCCGCCGTGCCCCGACGGGCGAGCTCGAGCACGAGCCGGGCACCGACGGAGCGGGGAACGAAGCTCTCCTAGGCCTGTGCTCGGTGGCCGGCAGAGGGTTCACTCGCCCCTCGTCCAGAGCAGCATCGCCGGGTAGGGCCAGACGCCGGCTCGCTCCGCCGGCCGGCTGTCGAGGGTCATCCCGAACCATTGCAGCAACGGGACGCCGATGGTGCGGCCCTCGGTGAAGTTGTCCACGAGCGCCTGGGCGCCGCCCCGGTAGCCGTCACCGTGGAACACGACCGCCGGGTCGATGCCGAGGTGGACGCTGGCGGCATAGGACCAGGCGATCGCCGCCATCTCGTCGCCGCCGGATGCGTCGAGTGCGCCCGCGCACGAGCGGCGCTCCGCCGGCGTGAGGATCGCCAGATGCCCGGCCTCGTGGAGGAGGTCGCCCGGGTAGCGCAGTCGAGCCCGGTCGACGACGAGCACTCCGGCGCGGACCAGGATGCCGGGCAGGACCGTGGTGGCGTCGATGGCGCCAGCCTCCACCTCCAACCCGATGTCGCCCACGAACCCGATGATCGTGGCGACGACGTCGTCGTTGGCTCGCCCCGTCACGCTCTTCGCGTCGTACGGCAGGCGACGAGCACCCTCCCAGGATGCCCGACCGGCGGCTCCTACTCGAGGAGCCTGGCCAGCTTCTCCATCGACGGCGCACGGATGGGCCGAGTCACCCGCGTCGTGGACAACGATCCGAGCCTACGACGCACCCGACGATCTAACGGTGATTCGCCCAGGAATGGCCACACGACTGACAGACCTGCGCACCATCGTCGGCCGGATCGAACCGTAGGCATTGTCTTTCTGAAGCCAGTGTCCCGTCTGCGACTTCTCTGGCGCACGTATCACATGGTCCCGAACCGGCCACCTGCTCGTCTCCTTCTCCGCTATCGCTTGTCTGGCAGACCACTCGACCCATCCCGGGCCCTGAAGCCATGCTCTGGAATCGATCACCGCCGGAGAGGCGGCAACCGATGGGGTGTTGGGCCTAGAGGCTGAACCCACGTCCGGTCACCAGCCGTCAGGGAACCGGCTCCAACGCCCCGGTGTCGGGTTCTCTGTCGGCTCGACATGCCACGGCTCGCCCGCGATCGGGAAGACGAGGCCTTCTTCTCGGGCGACGGCGTGGAACCCGTCCCAGTCCCCGTCCGTGGGTTCGCAGTCCACCGCCAGCGCACTGGCCGGCCCGAAGGGCTGGGCCTCGTGATTGGACCCACCCGGCGGGTTGGCCGAGTTGCACGCACTGCGCCGGCACTCGGGAGGGCAGCGACCAGTCTGCTTGCGGGTCTGGGCGCAGTCGAAGAACTGCTGTTGCAGCTCCGAGGTCCGATGCCCGGAGTTGACCCGCAGCGGATGCCGCGCATGGGCCCGCAGCAGCCGTTCGACGAGCTTGGGATGTACCCCTTCCAAGCTTGCCCCCGGCGGATCGGCCCGACGGCCACGCCGGGAGCCGGGCCGAGCCCGGTCGATCACGCCGTACGCCCACCAGCGGACCGAGGTCTTCACCGAAGGACAGGGACCAGCTCGACCCACGCGCCCTTGGCGATACCCATGTCGGGCACGCCGACGGCCCGGAGGGCGTCAAGGTCGTCGGGATGTTCGATCTCGACCCGTTGGCCGCTACCCAGCACCAGGTAGTAGCCGTTGTCGGTTCGGTTGGCTCGCTCTAGACCTACAAGGAACATCGGACCGGCCTTTCCTAGGGTGGTGTCCGGGGTCAGGAAGTGGGCGATCTCGGCTTCCCGGCGGGCGGCCAGCGCCGCCGGCTTCACGAACTTGCGGAACGCATCAGCCGCGCCCCGCGGATCGCCGGCGTTCAGGCGCTGGCGGACCGTGGATGAGGCGAACGCACCGGTCCCGATGTTGAAGGCCAGCGAGGTGGCCGCTTCATGCTGGTGGTCGCTCAACCGCGCCGGCACGGAGCGGTGCACGGCCTCGCCGAACTCTGCGACTCGCACGGCCAGCAGGATGCGGGCGTCGGGCTCGGTGATCCCGCTGTCCCAGAACCGGGAGACGATGGCAGCCGACGTCTCGCCGTAACCGACCGTGGCCGTCGCTCCGGGCTTGTGCCGGACCTTCCACTGCCCGCCGACCAGATCGCACTGCTCCTGCGTGACGGCCTGCGACGGGAACGTCGAATCGTCGTAGACGAAGCCCCGGAAGCCCTCGAAGCCGGCGATCAGCGCCGTGGCCCGCTCCAGGTTCATGCTGACCGGTCGCCCGTCGAGAAGGCGTCGCCCTCACTCACGACAGTCGTCCTGCAAAGCCAGCCATATGCCCCACCGCCCCGATGCCGGCGCCCACGGACCGGCAAGTCCCCGGTACGACCGCCGGGAACCGGGACGCTAGCCCAGGTGGGGGAACCAGCGATGGATGGCCGCCACCAGCAGCACCATCACCTGGGCTGCGCGGAACCGGCCCGGGCAACGTCCAAGTCGCCGAGAACCACAGCCGTGACAGCGCTGGATCACCTCTCCATTCCCACGAACGGGACGAGGTCGAGCCGGTGATCGCCGGTGAGGGCGAGTTCACGATCGGCGACACGGTCACACTCGCCGGTCCCGCCTCCGTGCAGTACCTGCCCGCCGGCACGCCGGCGCAGTCGAACGTAGGGCGTGACGTGCGACGAGCGAACCTCCCGCTCGCTGTCGGCCGGCGCCGCGCTGAGGCCGGTGACGCGTCTCGTCAGCCCCCTGTGGCCTCGAGCTGGGCGAGCGGCGGGCCGAGGATCTCCGCGCCGTGGCGGGCGGCCGCGGCCGCGAGGGCCCCGAAGTCAGGGGGCCCGTCGCCTTGGAACAAGGGAGCCAGCTCGGCGTAGAGGTGGTGGAACCCGCCGGGCCAGTTGATGCCGACGATCTCCGCGTCGATCTCACCAATGGCCATGAACGTGTGCGGCACGTCCGGCGGGGTGAAGAGCAGGTCGCCGGCGCCGAGCTCGTAGGTGTCGTCGCCGACGAGGGCTCGGAGCCGACCCTCGACCACGACCTCCCACGTCACCCACGGGTGGCGGTGCAGGGGCGGGCCGTCGCCGGGTGCCAGTCGTTCGACGTAGACGTCTGGTGCGCTGTGGTCGCCGAGCGCAAGGAAGCGCATCACGTCTGTCGGTGCCGTGGTGAAGGTGAGAGCGTTCTCGCCCCTGGTCACGATGGGTGCATCCATGTCGACTCCTCCGAACTCCGCGGTGCCCGTTCGTCGCCCACTGAACGAAACCGTACAGTACCAGGCCCATCAACGCAAACGAAACGGTACAGTTCAACGTGTGGACCGTCGCAAGCACTACCTCGAGGTCGCCCTCGACCTGTTCGCCGCCCATGGCTTCCACGGTGTGAGCATTGACCAGCTGGTGGCCGCGGCAGGTGGATCAAAGGCGACGCTGTACCGCTACTTCTCCTCCAAGGAGGAGCTGTTCGAAGCGATCATCGCCGACCTGACCGACGCCACGATCTCTGACCGGTCGGTCGACGAGCTCGCCGATCTCGGCCTCGAAGAAGGCCTGCGAGCCATCGGCCAGGCCACGGCCCGAGCGGCCCTCAGCGAGCAGGCCACGGTGCTGTTCCGGCTTGCGGTGGGCGAGTACGTCCGGTTTCCCGAGCTCGCGCAGGCCATGTTCGAACGGGGGCCAGCCGTTTCCTACGCCCGGCTTCGCGAGTTCATCGCAAGGCGCGTCGCCGCCGGCGAGATCCAGGTCGACGACCCCCAGATCGCCGCCGAGCAGTTCCTCGGCGGCGTAATCGGTCACCTACAGCTTCGCCGAGCCCTCGGCCAAGACCCCACGGGCCCGAGCCAGATCACCGCCAGGGTCGAAGCCGGAGTCAAGACCTTCCTCGCTGCGTACCGCGCCCGCTGAGGCCGATGGCGCGGGCCCATGGTCAGTGGTGGTTACCGGCGCCAGAACAGTTGGTGTGTCACCCCGCTGGGGCTCGGCACGGACTCGAGGTGGAACCGGTCGAGCAGGTCCTCGGGGGATGTCCAGAGTCGCTCTCCTCGGCCGAGCTCGACCGGCGCTACGGCGACGTGCATGGTGTCGACCAGGTCGGCCTCCAAGAACTGCCGAACGGTGGCGACGCCGCCCCCGAGCCGTACGTCGTTGCCGTGGTGGTGCGAACCAGACCGCAGACCGAGCGCTCGACCGATTCGGCGGTGTGGGGTTACCGGCGGCTGAGCGTTCGGTCGCGACAGATCGGCCGGCAAGAGCGACCATCGCGGCGGGTGATCCGGGACCGTGATCGGGTCGGACGAAGCTCG